>JAUYRX010000011.1:0-108920 GCA_030696635.1 Candidatus Melainabacteria bacterium | reverse complement strand
AGAGTTGGTGCTTATAGCTCATCAGGGCTGACTTCGTTCACGGCTAATGGAGTGGGCGCTGACATCATTACTACTGGCACGATTAGTTCTGGTGCTGGGAATCTCACTCTTCAGGCTGGTAGTGGAGCTGACGCCAATGTCGCCATTAACAATGGTGTCACTAGTACTGGTACTCTCTCTGTGGTATCAGGCGCGGGTACCAATTCGACGGTAACTGTGGCTAATGCGGTCAATTTGTCAGGTGGCAGCACTAATATCACCACTCCTAGTTTAGTCGTCAACGGAACGGGCTCAGTTCTGGCTGGCAGCGGCAATCTTCAGATTTCTAGTAATGCCCCAGCCAGTGTCTTGTCTGTAGTTTTGAACGGGTCCAATTCGTTGTTAAGGTCCACTCTAGGCAATCTATCTTTCAATACTGTGGGAGCACCCGGGTCTATTGCCATTAGCGGTGGGCCTCTAAATGGAGTACTTACAGCCAACAACGGTTCAGGTAATGTCAATTTCAATGGCGGTTTGAGTAATCCTGTTGATGTCTCCGTCAGACAGATAAATGGCACCGTCAGTGGCACTGGAACTCCTTTTAATGTTTCGGTAGGTCAGGCTAGTGTCTTGGGTGATTTGCGACTAGGTCCGATCACTTCGAATGGAGGGCTAAGTTTCACTAGCCCAGCAAACATTCTCGTGCGTAATGATATCGTCTCGAATGCGGGAAATATCAGTCTCACCTCTGGTGCGGCTGCGGCTAACTCTACCTCGTTTTCAGCCAATGCAGACTTGTTGGCTACGGGCAGTATTTCGTTGACTACGCCCAATTTGCTACTTACCGGTGGCGGCAATACTGTGACAGCTACCAATGGCGACGTTTCCATTCAGAGCAATAGAGTTGGAAATGCCCTGCAAGTGACTATGGGAGTGGGCTCTCAGATTAATGCTGCTTCCTTAGGAACCGGCGATATATTCTTCAATCCTCTAACGGCAGGCAATGTCTCGGTCACCGGTGGTGCTGCAAATGGTCTTTTGAACGCTGGTAGTACAGTCTCGTTTAGAGGTGGAACAGTTTCAGCCAATGTCAATCAAATTAATGGCGCGGCAGTCTCTAATGGAGCGACTATCAGCACAGCGGCAGTGACGACGGCGAGTGGCGATCTTAGGGTTGGACCTTTCACTTCGGCTGGTCTTACCAGCTTCAGAGCGAATGGAGCCGGAGCAAATCTGATCACTACCGGTGCCATCAATAGTGGTGCGGGCAATCTTACTCTGCGCTCTGGCTCTGGTGTCTCTGATGTGCGTATCAATAATAATGTCACTACTAGTGGCTTGCTTTCAGTGGTCGCTGGCGTGGCAGCGGGCTCTGATGTCACTGTGTCGGCCGCAGCGGTCGTCAGCGCTGGCAGCACAACAGTAAATGCGCCAGCCTTGAATCTCGGAGCCAACGCCCAGCTCCGAGCAGCTAGTGGTGCCTTAACGGTGGACAGCAACTCATCCGGTAACACGTTGGGCGTGAATTTAGCAGCAGATTCGACGTTACTCGGCACCACCAGTATTAATTTCAATACTACTGGCGCTGCCAACCAAGGGCCAATTACAATCAGCGGCGCTGGCGGAAGTTTAGTGCAGGCACCTGCGATCAACTATAACGTTGGCCCTAATAGCTTAAACGTCAATTTAGGTCAGTTGGCTGGAAACAATAACATTGTTTCTTCTTTGGGTAATCCCACCGCTGTGGGAATTGTTACTCAGGCTGGTTCTATCAACTTCACCACAGCAATCAATACTTCAAACACCTCTGGCAGCGGAGGTATTGTTAATGTCGTTGCTAATGGTGGCAGTGTCGGCTTAGGTGGTTTTGATGTTAGTGCCAATGGTGGTGGTGCTACTGGTAGTGGTGGCAATATAAACATCAGCGGTTCTGTTGGAATATTCAGTGGTGGCAATATTCGTTCAAATGGTTCTGCGGTTGGAGCCGGTGATGGCGGTGCTATCTCACTCAGTAGCAATGCCAACATTAGGGTCAATACCCTTCAATCCTTTGGTGGGTCCTCAGGGAACGGTGGGTCAATCACCACCAACAGTGCTAATTTGAGTGTACTTGGCATTGGTCCAGGCGGCAACAGTATTTCAACATTTGCTACCAACGGCAATGGTGGGGTTGTCAGCATCAATACTACCTCAAACAATCCTTTTGTTGTTGGTACTCCCAACCCCAACGGTACAGCATCCGGTATTGCCTCAAATGGATTCAACAACGGTGGCCGCGTCACTATCGCCAGCAATGGTGCGACTATAAATTCTCCGATATCTGCTATTGGCGGCACAGGAAGCGGTGGAGTAGTGACAATTGTGGCTAACAATCCGGCTACTAATCCAGTTTTTAACGTCAATTCGGCTGTCAGCGCAATAGGCGCTGGCGCCATCAACAGAGTAGTGGGTTTTGGCTCGGGGCCATATCAGCCGCTCACTTTGAACATCGGCGCTGGCAGTATTAATGCTGGTCAACAGCTTACTGTTGGGAACCTCAACACCGTTACGGGTCTACCAGCAGGTCTACCATCTGGTTTGATTACTATCACACCAACTCCTTCCACCTCTGTGCCAGCTGCACCTTTCAACACACCTGCAATTGTCTACAATGGCAACTCGCTTGGTCCGCCTCCTTTAACCGCTATAACCACTAATCCGCTTGCGGCAAGGAACTTTGATTTTGCTGCATTAGCACTGAGTTTGCCTACACAACAGAACTTTGATTTGTGGCTGCGCGTTCCAACAGATTTCACTCCCGTTTTAGATCAAGAGCAATTGACGGTAGACATCAATCAAGAGAATGAAGAACTTGTGCGGAAAAGTGTGGACTCACGTGTCTTAATTGATGGTCAGATTACATACAAGAGCAGTATGAGTAAAGAAGATATTGCTAAATTGGCTGAAGAAGGAATTATTCTGCTCGGTGACACGAGCGGTAACAGTTTTGGTTTGGAGCATGGCAATATGGTGTTTGCTCCAGAGCAAGATATTGTTGTTCATGCTGGAGAGACTTCAATCATAATTCCTTCTGGGGCGGTGGTATTTGTTATGAAAACGGCAGATGATGTGGCTGTTTTCGACTTGCACCAGAGTAAACAGAGCGCGGTACATGTAGTCGCTGAGAAGAAGTTGATTACACTAGATCCTGGTCGCTTGGTGGTTCTGACTAAGCAGTCGGCGCGTGATTTTGAACGCACCGTTGGGCCGTATCGCTGGATTGGTTATCGTAACCCGAGGGAGGAAGATATTAACTCTGAAATAAAGGCTTTCGGAATGGATTTTTCTATCCCTTCAGCTTTAACTAATGTCATTCCCCTTAAGAACTTGCTGGCATCAAGCAATCGACTTGATCGACTTACCCTTGATAAAGTGTTAAAAAACTCAGCTTTGTTAGGTGAGTTAACTAATGGAGCTGGACCTTTTCGCAGTGGAGCTGACTTGAGTCAGTAGTTGGCTAGAGCAAGAGTTTTTTGTTCTAATACTGACAGTGCCACCAAAGCTTTGAGTGTGTCTCTATGGTTGCTACCTAGAACAGACTGTCGTATTTCTAAGGATTTGGCATAGTGTGAGTGTGCTTTTTCTCTATTGCCGAGCTTCTCTTCATAGCTGCCTAAGGCAAAGTATGAAGCGGCAACCTCCGGATTTGCTGCGCCGAGCGTTTTTAGCCTAAGCGCCAATGCTCTAGTTTGATATTCTATAGCCTTAGAGTTATCCTCCTGACTTGAGCACAGTTCGCCTAAGCCAAAATAGCTAGCTGCTGTTTCAGGATGTTCTTCTCCCAGAATTTCTCTGCGAATTTCTAGTGCCTTGAATAGGTAGCGTCTCGCCTCTTCATGCTTACCCTGGCAGGTTCTCAGTCTGCCAATGTTGTGCAGGCTAAGGGCATAATCTTTGTTGTGTACTCCGAGTGCATCAATTCTAATCTTTAAAGCCTGAGAGTAGTACTGATTAGCTTTTTCAAAGTTGTTCTCATTGGCCGCTACAACGCCGAGGTTGCTTAGTGTGCGGGCATATTCAATACTCGCACTGCCAATGGTGCGGGCTTGAATTTCTAGAGCTCTTTCGAAGTGAGCTGCGGCATCATTCCATCTTCCTTGTTTGAAGTAGAGAGCACCAATATTATTCAATTCTGTGCCGACAAAGGCTGGAATATTTTTTTCGTTGCTCTCAAGTTGAGACAGTGCTGAGAAGGAAGACTGGCTAACTATTAACAGCAATTTGTAGTATCTCTCTGCGGCTTTCAAGTCACCCATGTAAAAGTATTGTTGGGCAATATCGTTGATTGTCAAAACAATAATTGGACTGTCGGGTTCAAGACCGTTCTGGTAAAGTTTTAGAGCTTCGATTAACAGTGATAGTGATTGGCTATGTCTGCCTTGTGTGGCAAGCTGATCGGCTTGCAGTCGCAGCTGATCGGCATGCACTTTGGAGGCATTGTCAGCCTTGCTCAAGGTGCTCGCTCTTGCTAGCTTGTGCCCCGAATAATTATGCTGCTCAGGCTTGTCATAGGCCATGGCAGCAGACGTATCTGAGGGAGCGGCGAGTGAAACTGCACCTTGAGTTGCGAGTGGAGTTGCAAGTGGAGCTAAGGCTATAGCTGAGACAAGCGTTGCACTCACAAAAATCCTTATGGCTGCTGGAGTGTGAATCTTAATGGCTCTTCCTTCCCTAACTCGATTTGCTACGTTAATGGTTGTCCCTGACCTAAGAAGGCACAAAAGGTTGCCCTCACTCGATAACGGTGAGGCCTAGTATTGTTGGTAAGCCAGGGTGATGACCTAACCTGACCGTCTTTTGGTCAAGCCGCTGCCTGATGTTAATATGACAGAGCAGGCTGGCGATTCCATCCCGCTATAAGGCTATTTCTTCATCACCCGAAGAGACAAGTTTCGCAGTATATGTGTGACTAAGCTAATCCTAATGGGTGATAACCCGAGGGCGAGGTGCAAAATTTGCTAGCATCGTTGGTGTTTGTAATTTGCCGCCAAATGGAGAAGCCATGTCTGATCGTCCTGAACTTGTTGGTATCTGTCTTTGCGAAAGGGTGTCGCAGGATATATTCAGAACCGATGCTGTAACCTTGGTCAACGTCCATAACTCATTCACTTCAACGGCTTTTCCGGCGATGATTCCTATCGTCTATGCCTTTGCTCAATTGCGAGGATTGCCCGAAGCCTTTACCTATCAGTTTAATGTTGTTGGTCCAGCGGATGAGATCATAGTGTCGTCGACCCCAGGGCAGGTAGAAGCACTGCCGACCACTGATTCTTTGCATCGCTTGGTTACTGCATTTCCAGGCTTAGTATTGCCGGCCGCTGGTTCTTACAAAATTATCTTGCTGGTTAACCATGAACCTATTGGCACCTTGCCCATCGTTGCAGAGCTAGTATCCACAGGCCAACATTTGTCTAGTTAAGGATTCCGCAAGAGAGTCTCTTTTACTGAGCGCTTCATCTCACGGAAACCATCGGAGATATTTTCTGAAAGTTCCTCTGAGCGTTGCCGAGCCTGAGTTAGCTTAAGCTCGGAATTCTGCAGATACTTGTCATCAGGCTTGCCTTTTGACTTGGCGTAGGTAGCTTCAACCTGGCGCATCTGAGACATGGCTCTCTGTAGATTGTGGGTTGTTTCTTTGCTTTGCTTAAGAGCTTCCAATAGAAAAAATCCCGCCGAGCCCTGACCGTGCCCTAAGTTGAGCAACAGCAGCTCTTCTCTTGTAAATTTCCGGTCAAAAGCAAGTTCGTCAGCGCTCTGGCAAGGTTGTGACATTGGCTGTGCCAAACAACCTGCAAAGACAAGGCTAGGCAACATGATTAGCTTGATGCAAGCCTTCAAAGACAGCACGACTTTTACTTCTTTTTGCACTACTGGAAACCTCTTTGGCTGAAGATAAGAGTCTACAAGACTTGGCCTCATCCTGATATTCTCAAATGTGGCTGGAGGAGAAAGTGACAACGAGTCATTGGTGCACGTTTACAAGACGGTTTCTATTTGCTGTAGTGATTCCTGCTGTTTCACTGTTGGCATTCCCCTTAGGGGCCGCTTGTCAGAACAATACTAGTGTTGATGCTGATAATTCTGCAACAAAGGGCTTGTCAAATCCTGCTCAAAGCCCTGAAAACTTAAAGACAAATTCTGCACAGTCGGCCGCTGAGAGCTCAAGTTCATTTATTGAATCAAGCTTTGAAATGAGTGCTCCAGTGTCCGATTTACCAACTAGGGCCCTAGATTTTAAGGATGCAGCTCAGAATCTCAATCTTGATACTCTGTCAGCTAGCCAGTTACTGCTTTCCGGTATGGAGAATGCTCAATCCGACAGGCTCGATATAGCTATTAAGCAGTTTGAGGAAGTAATTCGAAGGGAGCCGCAAAATGTTTCTGCTCACAATAATCTAGCTGTTTGTCTTAAACGGCAAGGTAACAATAAAGCGGCTCTTGAAGAGTTTAAGAAAGCAATCGAGAATAATCCCACTCGTTGTGAATTGTTTAACAACCTGGCACATTCTTATATTGCCGCGGGTCAGTATGATTTGGCTGTGGAGGCTCTATACAGAGCCCTCAGGCTTAAGCCTGATTTTGCTGAAGCTCATCGTAATTTAGGTCATGTCTTGGCATTGAAAGGCGACAACGATGCTGCTGTGACAGCCTTTCAAGAGGCACTGCGTGACAATCCTCAGATGGAAGAAGTTCGGGTAGATATGGGTGATTCGTTGCGAGCCTTACGCCGCTATGAACAGGCTTTGCTTGAGTACAAGACAGCCCAAAAGGCTTTACAGGGAAAGAAAGGCATACTGCCGCGCGACATAGAATTGCGGCTTGCTAAGTGTTATGAAGGCCTCGGTCAGTTTACTCTGGCGCACAAAATACTCTCAGGCTTGCTTGAGGCTGATCCAAATGACACAGATGCTCTAAATTGCCTCGGTGTTGTACTGTGGAAAATGAATCATTTACCAGAGGCTGTTTTCGTGCTCGAGCGGGCCTTAAGGGTCGATGCCAGTTATCCGCAAGCTCGCAACAATTTAGGGATTGTTCTTTATCAATTAAAACGCTACGACGAAGCCGTTGATGTCTGGCGCCAGGCAATTGGTCTCAAACCAGATTATCCTGAGGCACATTACAATATGGGCGTGGCACTATATCAGTCAGGTTTGCTACAACAATCGACCGAAGCATATAAAGAGTGTCTGAAATATGCACCTTATGATGCAAATGCCCATAATAATCTAGGCTTGGCTTTGTGGCGAAGCGAGCAAAAGAGTGAAGCTATTGCAGAGTGGAGAAAGGCAATCGACTGTGATGCCAATATGGCTGAAGCCTTTACGAATTTAGGAAGAGCCCTTCACACTCGAGGCAAAAGCGAAAATTAGTAAGTTTGATTGAAGTATAAGACTAGAACAGAAAAACTAAAATCTAAAATCTAGAACTAAAAACTAGAATTTATAACTAGAACCAGACCTAGAAATGGAAATCATGTAAATGGAAAGACTGTCCGACAATTTTAGTTACTCTGAGACTGTTCATACAGTACAAGAGGCTGTAGTCAATATTTTTTGCCGCATTATCTTTGACTGGGCTGTGCACGGTTTGGCTGTGGCACTTTTCCTTTTTGCTTTTGGTCTAGTTCTCCTTGCTCGTAAGAACAAGCTCTCCAAACCGTTCTTTGGCATTGCCAAAAAACTCGGCATATTTTGTAGCATTGTGGCAGCTCCCGGGCTCATTACCCTATTAACTACAGGCAGTTTGCCTCCGGTCGGGGTCTACAATGTCAATTCTCTTGGCTTCCTTTGCTTGTGGAGTTTGATTTGTGCTCACGCGCTGGGTGAAGAAACCAACTATCAGTGGTTCGTTAAGCCAGCTTCTAAGGAACAAAGCGAAGACTAATGGCGGCTGCCCTGTTGTTGATCTAGACTAGTGTTGGCAGCATTTGGTAAAGGTGGAATCATTTCTGGGGCAGGTGCCAATGCGAGAACCTATCAAAGGACTTATGACAGCACTTATGACCGACCAAGAGAATGTCCGAGTGAAAATGACCAAGAATAGTTGGTCAAAGTCTAGGCCGCTATCGCTTGGTTCTAAACTTTTAATTAGGGGAATTATAGTCACTGTTGCCTTGCAATTTTCTCCGGTTATCGCTCAGACAAATAATACTGGCGGTAATGTTTATGGGGCTCCTGGAGCTTTTGGATCTTCTATTCCGGGAAGCGGTTCTTCTGGTTTACCAGCTGCTGGTTTCCAAAATGGGGGCTATCCTTATGGTGGCTTTCAAAGTGGTGGATTCTCTGGAAACGTCAACGCCTTGCAAGCCAGCAACTATGTGATCGGCGGAGGCTATCGCTACGGAATGAATGGAGCTTACCTCAATCCATATGGTCAGCAGGTCTTTCTCAATCCGCTCGTTCCGTATGTCTGGCCGGGTAGTCGCCCTCAATATACAGGCGACGCGGCATTCACTTGTAGAGTAGGAAACTTTAACTGTAATTTTTGGCGGGGAAGCTCTGGTTATTACTATCCTTTTTTGTCCAATAGTTTTCTCTACGCTCCAATTATATTTGTAGGTTCGTCCGGCTCAACGCCTCAGGCTAAGTTGCCACCTCCGGCTATTCAGCTGGCGGATACTTTGAAGTATCTCGATGATTCGAACAAGGATAAAAAGGTCGCTGAGATTCACTACAAGCATTTGAAACAGCGGGCTATCGATCTTCAGCGAAAAGAGCGGAGTATGAGGATAGCGCAAGGTGGAGAACTCGATGCCGACAGCGAAGCTGAGATTCGTCGCGATCTTGATGGCTTGGCAAAAGAAATGAGTGCGCACGTCAAAGACCATTAGGTCGAAAGAAGAGTTAAGACCATTAGGTCGAAAACAGCCAAAACCGGCTGAGTCTATAGTTGAGAGAAGTCGAAACGTTTGTCGAAGGCAGTGCTGATTATCTGCTTCAATTCATCTTGGACAGCGCTGAGAGCTTTGCTAGCGTCAATTACCTGCCATCGGTCAGGTTCTTTTTTTGATAGTTCTAAGTAGCCTTTGCGCACTCGGTGGTGAAACTCAATAGCTTCTCTTTCCATACGGTCGTGTCCACCTGGGTGAAGGCGACCTAAACCTTTCTCGCTTTCTAAGTCAAAAAGTATAGTCAGCTCGGGTCTTAAACCCTGGGTAGACATTTTATTGAGTTGATCGATCAGCTCTAAATCTAAGTTTCGACCATATCCTTGATAAGCCACGGTGGAGTCGGTAAAACGATCACATATGACCAGCTTGCCGGCCTTAAGTGCAGGGATAATCAATTCGTCCACATGTTGAGCGCGGTCAGCTGAATAGAGCAAGAGTTCGGCCATCGGGCTGACAGGGTTGCCTGGAGTAAGAAGGACACGCCTAATTTGCTTTCCAAGCGGAGTGCCGCCTGGATCGCGAGTAATCAAATGAGGAATGCCAATGGCATCAAGTTTTGTGGAAAGCAGCTTGACTTGTGTTGTCTTACCAGCGCCCTCCGGACCTTCAAGGGTGAGGAAGGTGCCGGGATATCCGTGAGCCATGCGCTTGAGGTCTCCAATCGAAACTAAGGATTAAATAGTTAATATTGTTGCACAAATGATATGATTGCCACCCGATTGGGACGTTTTCTGTTCTTTGACAAGCGCTAATCTATGTGCTTTCTAGTGCTGCGTCGCTTTGCATGCGCAACAATTTTATATTGGAGAGGATAAATTCATGGCTCAAACCTTAACGGCTCCGAAAGTAAAAGTAGATCGTAAGTGGCAACTGTTTATTGATGGGAAATTTGTGGACGGAGCTAGTGAGCGCACTCTCGTAAATCCAGCAAATGGTAAGCCTTTGACAAAGGTGGCAGAGGCTTCCTCAAAACATGTTGAAGAGGCAATTAAGGCCGCAAGAAAGGCTTTCGATCACGGCCCATGGCCCCGCATGACTGCATTAGAACGTTCGCAATTTCTCAATAAAATTGCTGATGCTATTGATGCCAATGCAGAAGAATTGGCTGAACTAGAAACCCTCAATGGTGGCAAGCCACTGCGCGAAACAACCTACGATGTAGCTGATGCTGCTTATTGCTTTCGCTATTATGCCGGTTTGATTACTAAACCAAGCGGCCAAGCAATTGAAGTGCCAGCGCCTTCAGTCACTACTGTAGTGAGAGAGCCTATAGGAGTCTGTGGCCAGATTATCCCTTGGAATTACCCACTATTGATGGCAGCCTGGAAACTTGCACCAGCATTAGCTGCTGGCAATACATGTGTGCTTAAGCCCTCGGAATATACACCGCTTACAGTAATACGCCTAGCTGAGTTGTTGCACGAATTGAAGCTGCCTGAAGGTGTCGTCAATATTGTTTTGGGTGATGGACCAACAGTTGGCCAACCAATCGCGGAAAGCACATTGGTCGACAAGATTGCCTTCACTGGCAGTGTCACCACGGGTAAGCGTATTGCTGCAGCGGCTCTCACTAACCTAAAGAAAGTTACCCTTGAGCTTGGCGGTAAGTCACCAATGGTGGTGTTCCCTGATTTTGATCTAGATATTGCCGTTGATTATGCTCTTTTTGCAATTTATTGCAATGCTGGTCAAGTTTGCTCTGCGGGCTCTCGAATGATTGTTGAACAATCTATTTACGATCAGTTTGTTAAGAAAATGGCCGCACGAGCAAAGAAAATCAGAGTTGGTCCTGGTCTAGAGTCTGAAACTGAGATGGGGCCACTTGTAAGTGAAGCTCAAATGAAGCGCGTTCTTGAGTATGTTGAGGTCGGGAAGAAAGAGGGAGCCAAGCTCGTCACCGGTGGTGATCAACCAAAGGGTGAAAAATACGGAAGTGGATACTATGTCAATCCAACTATATTCTCGGATGTAAAATCTGACATGCGCATTGTCCAAGAAGAGATATTCGGACCAGTTGTAGTGGTGCAAAAGTTCAGCAGTGAAGAAGAAGCTGTTGAATTGGCAAATGATTCTCTCTTTGGGTTGGCTGGAGCCGTGTTCACAAATGATATTACTCGCGCCCATCGCGTGGTAAAGCAGTTGCGAGCTGGAATTACTTGGGTCAATGCCTACCACAATACCTATACCGAGTGCCCATGGGGTGGCTACAAACAAAGTGGATGGGGCCGTGAGCTCGGGACTTTTGGTCTTGAAGCCTATACCGAAGTTAAGCAAATAAATATCAATCTCGATCCTCAAGCCGTCGGTTGGTTCGAGGCTTAACTTGCATTTTATTTTGCCTCCTTGTTTTGCTAGCGGGTCTCTTTTAGAGGCCCGCTAGTGTTTTGAATATCAGGCTGCGTGTGAAATGACCTCTATGAATTTCACATCATTGAGGCAATAGCAGGAGATTCATAGTTCAGAATATCTTGGTAAGTGATTTCTGGTGCCTGCAAGAAAGTAAGAAGTAGTTTCTCTTCGTTCCATCGCTCACGATCCGATTGGCACCAGATTGCCGCTAAATAAACCTGTAGATATTTTCTGCTTATTCCGCCTCTTATCGACCTAGTCGAGTCGATGGCTCTTCCAACCAACGGTATAGCCGAAGCCATAGTGGTTTTTCTTCCTTCCTCTTTGTGGCCGTGCTCTCTTCGTCGAGAGAATCTTCCTCCTTCATGGAATTCTATTAAACCCTCGATCTCAAGTACCACGAGAGCGCTAGCAACAGCACTCGCTGGCTGAGTAGTGCGCTGACATATTTGATCTGCTGTTATCGGTTCATTTGATATCAACTCAAGTATTTCCAGTTCAGCTTCATTCAAATGCTCAATTGCGTCAGCTTGGGCTTCTTTCTGCTCTCGCTTTGTAGCGGGTTTAAAATCAGGTTCAGAATCGGGTGCTTTGACTTCAGTTGATGGATGAACTTTTGGTAGCGTGAGTAAACTGCGTCGGCAGAATAAAGAATCAAATTCGCTTGATGGCACCTGAATAGAATTGTCTTCTGTTTCTTTGTGTCTTTCGTTCTCTATTACAAGGCCAATAGTTCTAACAATGTTTAATGCCGTAGAAATTGCCGTGCCCCCAAGAACGGCTAGCTTGTTTGATGTGACTATTGCTCCATTTCCCATGAGAAAGATTGCACCGAGCCATGCCTTGAGTCTCTCGGCTCTTCTAAAAGGTGTTCTTGCTGTGAACCAAATTTCCTTTTTGCAGTTTTTGCAAATCAATGTGCGTGGTCTCTTTGATGGCTGCCTTTTTTTGACGGTCACACCACACTGGCAATGTAGTGCGCTACTCGTTAACAGGGTCTGAAGAACAAATTCCATCGCGGCTTCATCATCTGGAATTCGCGCTTCAAAAATTGGCCACAGTTTCTCTATGAGCTCTAAATTTGCATTTCTTTCTTCGCCGCTGAATTGCATTGGAACCTCGCCTCATCACCCATATTTTTATAAACGGTGTTTTGAGCCAGAAAGTTCAAAATGTTAATGCCATCCTTGTAAATTTCAGCGAGGCCGATATCGGTCAAGTTGCGACAACTGTAGCTTGGCCGATATCGGTCAAAGCGCGGCACGGCGACTCATTAGGAGGAACTATTTTCCACGAAGCTGTCAAGTGATTAGAGTTTGCTCACAAGTCTGGCGTTACGGAACACCTTGGCATGCTGCGTTGTCTGTTAGAATACAGGCCGATGGTGTGCCTGTAGAAATGCCATTATTCGTTTTCTTCGAGTTTTCTGCGGCGAACTGCCCCAAATATAGGTTTTCAGTGAAGTTAAAACTTCTCCCCGAAACAAAAGCAACATCGTTAGTGGCAGCTATGTTGGCCTGCTCTTTGATTTTTGCGCCAGTTTTACCAGCTTGTGCTCAGGGGTCAGAAGACGATAAGAGCAGTCCTACACCACCTAATTTCAGAGTTGGTGGCTCAGCAGCTTTAGGAGGCAGTCAGGCAACTGCTGCACCACTTGCCAGCGACATTGTTGTAGACGACGTTAAGATCGAAGGCAATCGTCTGGTTTCGACTGAAGAAATTAATAGCGTAGTAAAAACAAGAAAGGGCGATAAATACGACCGCGATGTCGTTATGCAAGATCTTAAAGCCATTCATGGTATGGGTTATTTCGACGAGCAGAGCCTGCAAGTCAACCCTGAAATGACTAGCAGTGGTGTTCTGCTTAAGATACGTGTGACTGAGAATGCGCCGATTACACAGTTTTCGATTCGTGGGAACGACGCTATCTCTACTGAGGAGATTACCAAGCTATTTAGTGACCAGCTTGGCAAACCGCAAAACCTGAACGCACTTTCAACAGCCATAGATAAGGTTGAGCAGGGCTATCACGAAAGAGGCTTTGTCCTTGCTCGGGTCACCGACGTAAAGGATGACCCGGATGGTTCAGTTGAACTAGTCATCAACGAAGGCACTATCGATAATATAGAAATTGTAGGCAACAAAAAGACCAAAGACTTTATTATTAGGAATGGCATAAAAACTAAAGCTGGTGCAGTCTACAACGAGAAGCAGCTAACAAATGACTTGAAAAAGATGTATGCCAATGGCTATTTTCAAGACATTAGACGTTCTTTGGTTCCTTCAACTACGAATCCCGATAAGTACACTCTTAAGGTCGAAGTTGATGAGAAGAGAACAGGTTCCGTTGGCCTTGGTGGCGGCGTCGACTCTGTTGCGGGACCATTTGGCTCGCTCAATTTTTCTGATGGCAATTTTAGAGGCCGTGGACAGGTCCTTTCGTTCAGTTCGCAGGTTGGTTCCGGAACATTTAATAGTGTCACCAATTCAATCAACAATGCTGGCAATACTTTTCTTCCTACAGGGCGTACATACAATATTGAAGCCAACTGGGTTGAGCCCAGCTTGCGTGGTTCCAATGTTTCTATGGCCGTTTCCGGCTTTGGGCGAAATATGGGCAGTATGTTTATTGACCAGGCGATGCAGCGCACCGTTGGTGTCAGCACGACCTTCTCTAAGCCACTCGCTCGTGGTTGGAATGCCAATCTAGGTCTCATTGGTGAGAATACTACTCTTAAGAACGTTGCCGGCCTTGCTGCTAATCAAGATATTTTGAATTCAATGCAGGCCCGCGCTTTGGCTACTGGTATGGCTAGCACCGATGCTCAGGCTGCTGCGCTGGCCGGTCAGTCACGGGCCCAGCAGTTGAGTGGTGGCACTTTTATTACGGTTAATCCTTCACTAACTCGTGACACTAGAGATAGTGCTATGGATGCTACCACTGGATCTTTTCTAAAGGCTTCAATCAGTCCTTCAGCTGGAATTGGTGGTGGCTTTATGAAAGCGGGCCTGAGTGCCAGCAAATTTAAATCTTTTGGCAAGAATAAGAATATAACCTTGGCTCTGAATGCCCAAGCTGGCACTTCGGTTGGTGGATTGCCACAGTTTGCGCAATATCGCTTGGGTGGATGGAATGGTGTTCGCGGTTACCGCTCATTCTCAGATCTTGGAACAGGCGCTGGTATGTTGATGGGTACCGCTGAGGTCCGGGCAAAACTGGCCTTCCTACCTGATGACAACAAGATCACAAGTACTATCAAGAAGAACGTTAAGATTGCCGGTTTCTTTGACTACGGTCAGGTTGTAGGCAATTCTGGCACAAATAGTTTGCTTTCGCGTTCTAACTTCGGTGCCTCTGTGGGCCTAGGGTTACGCATAAACATGCCAATGGTAGGTCTGGTGCGTATAGATTATGGTTTGCCCATAGTCAGCTCGATTTTGGGTAACCGCACTCCACGGATGACAGTGGGATTTGGAGAGAAGTTTTAATTACAGCGGTTTAGTCTGGCTAGTTTGACTTGCCTGAATGTTGTAAACTGTGCCCTTGGGCCTCTTAACATGATTAGGTGAGACCTGACAAGTGATACTTGAATAGTTTTTGGAGAGATGAATGCTGAACGTTCAAAAGTCTTTCGCCTTGGTTAGCGCCGTAATGGCCGTATCAATCGGCTCCAGTGCTCTTGCCCAGACTGCACCTGCTGTTAAATCAGCAACTCTTGGTGTTGTCGATCGCGACAAAGTGATTACAAGCTTCAATAAGGCTCAGTCAGCTGCTGAGGAACTCAAGAAAACTGAAGAGTCAGTGCGCAAGCTTCTTGAAGATTCAAACAAACAGTACGAAGAAGCCAAGAACGCCAAAAAGCCTCCAGCTGAGTTGGAAGGTTTGCAAAAGCGTCTTCAGTCAAAAATTGACGATGAGTACAAAAAGGCCCAAGCCAAGGCTCAAAACCTTGAGACACAGCTTGAAACAGACATCGATAGCGCTATCAAAGCTGAAGCTGCTAGCCGCAAGCTTGATACTGTCTTGATGAAGGGCGCAGTTCTTCTTGGTGGGACTGATATTACCGAAGGTGTTGTAAAGCGCCTCGGTGCTTCCGCTAGTGCTGCGTCTAAGACAGTAACAAAGTAAAAAGTAGATGATATCTACTGAGATAACTAATGTTGCCTCAGCGTTTTGACAGTGAAAGATCACGGCCAGCCAATGTCGGCTCATATATTGTTGGCTCATATATTGTTGGTTAACTCTGCCCGCGCTCTGCGCGGGTATAGTTGTTTTTTAGGTTCTTAGTCATTAGCCAGCTCCCCAATAGAAGGACAGCAATTTATGCGCCTCCCTCAAGCGATGAATTTAGGTCAAATAGCAGGATTAATCGGTGGCCGCGTCCATGGCGACTCTTCGATCACTGTAGAAAGCGTTTCTCCCTCTCCGTTGAATGCCAAGGCAGAGGATTTGGCCTTTGTTTTTGAGCAGAAACTGGTGCGTAAGTTGGCTCTATGCAAAGCCATTGCAGTTGTGGCACCGTTCGGAACTGAAGTCGATTTTCCTGACCGCAACATGATTTTGGTTGAGAGGCCCAATCTCGCTATTCAGAGAGTCTTAACAGCTCTTGCGCCGAAGCGTTTTTATCCAGAAAAAGGAATTCATCCAACTGCCATAGTCGATAGTTCAGCTGAGATAGCGGCGGATGTGGCAATTGGCCCTTACGTAGTAATTGGCCCTAAGACAAAGATTGGAGCTAGGTCCATAATTATGGCCCACTGCGTCATAGGTGGTGCAGTTGAAATTGGTGAAGATGCACTTTTCTATCCTAGCTGTTTAATTGCTGACTATTGCAAGGTTGGCAACCGCGTTATCTTGCAACAGGGCGCCAGCATGGGTGCTGATGGCTTTGCTTACGTAACGGAAAAACCTAGCAATTTTGAGAAGAATATGGCTGGTAGTCGTGATTTTTCTGATGCTCCTAATCCGCTGTTGAAAATTCCACAGATCGGCACTGTGGTTATCGAAGATGATGTTGAAATCGGTTCTTATGCCACCATAGACCGTGCCACCATGGGTGCCACTGTCGTTGGTCAAGGTACCAAAGTCGACAATCTGGTAATGATTGCTCATAACAATCGTATTGGTCGTGAATGTTTGATTGTTGCCAATGCCTCGATTGGTGGCTCTTGTTCCATTGGTGATCGGGCCGTGCTTGGTGGCAGTGCCAATTTGAGCGACCATTTAAAGCTGGCTAATGATGCTGTCCTATCGGGTGCTGCTGGGGCGATGAAAAATATTGATCCAGGCGAAATTCATGCCGGAACTCCTGCCATGCCTGCCCGCGAGTTCTTTGTAATGTATGCTAACTTACGCCGCCTGCCCCGCGTGACAGATGATGTCAAAGATTTGAAACGTCGTATCGCTCTGTTGGAGGAGCGAATTTTGGGAGGCAAATAAATGTCGCATCTCACTATTTCTGATGCTTCTCTCAGTGGTGATTTCAAAAGTGTGCTTGATTCTGCACCTATGCTGGTTTCATATCGCGGAAAAGGCATGACATCTAAACAGGAAGTTTTGGTAGAGGTCTATCAAGCCCCCCAAGGTAGTGGTATCACTTTCTTTTGCGTGAGTGGTGAGAACAAAGATTTGGTTGCCGTTCCGGCTAAGGCTAGTTCGGTTGTTAACACTTTGCGGAATGTAGTGATTGGTGCTGGCAAAACACGGCTTTGCATAGTTGAGCATTTTATGTGCGCAGTCACACTCTGGGGCCTAGACGATCTCTATGTCATGGTCGACGGCCCTGAGATGCCTCTGGCCGACGGTAGTGCGCAATTCTGGATTGAACTTTTCCAGGGTGCAGGAATTGAAAAAAAGACTGTTGTTGCCGATATTGAGTTGCCTGAAGTTGTAAGTGTTGGCAAGGGCGACCGCTCGATTTTAGCGGTTCCGGCTGACAGCTTTTCTGTCACCTACCTAATGGATTGGAAGCATCCTAAAATCGGCCAGGTGTGGAAGAGTTGGGAGCCAAGCCAGGACGCAAGAATTGTCTATGAGGCGCGTACCTTTGGCATGCTGAAAGAGCACGAAATGCTTGGACTGGTCGACGATGTAGTCAGCATTACTGATGATGATTTCACAATGCCATTGCGCTCGCCTGATGAACCGGTGCGGCACAAACTCTTGGATCTAATAGGAGATTTGGCTCTGGTTGGTGTCAATCCTTTGCGTCTTAAAGCGCGATTTATTAGCACCAAGGGTGGTCACGAATTAGATGTGGAGATGGCAAGAAAGTTGCTTGCAGTCTTGAATCTAAAGAACTAAATTCTCCGCCTATTAATCGAAATCAAGAGTTGAGGTAATAAATTGAAAAAGCGAGTATCTTCTGCCAAAGTTTGTCTTTCCTTGGCAGCTAGCATTTTTCTCAGCTCTTTTGGTAGTTTAGACCAGCCGGCTAGCGCCGCTGAAAATGTTCTTGCTAGTGGCGCTAAAGCCTCACCTAATGGCTCGCCGAGTGCTTCTCAAGCTGTAGCTATTACAGTCTATAATCAGAATTTTGGTTTGGTCAAAGATACTCGCAATATCGATTTAACTGCCGGTATCAACTATCTCCGATTTGAAGACGTCGCGGCTGCTATTGATCCAACCTCTGTTAGTTTTAGCTCTATATCAAATCCCAACAGTGTGGTGGTGCGCGAACAAAATTATCAGTATGACATCATGGATGTTGGCACCATTCTCTCCAAGTCAGTTGGCAAAGAGATTAAGGTGCGACAATTCACAGCTAGTGGCGTTCACGAAACCACAGGCACGCTTCTAAATCAACCTGTTGTAACCATTGCCGATAGTAATGGCAATCTCTCTACGCGCAACCAAAGCATAGTTCTCAAAACTGCATCAGGAGTTGTGGTTGGTCCTACTGGCGAAGTTGAGTTAGCCGCTCTGCCACCAGGTTTAGTTTCTAAGCCGTCGTTGCTGTGGAAGCTTGAGTCTGATAAGGCAGGCACGCAGAAAGCAGAGATTTGCTACCAGACCCAGGGCTTGAATTGGAAGTGCGACTATGTGGCAGTCGTAAATGCTGATGATACGCTTTCTGATTTAACAAGCTGGGTTACTCTAGATAATAAGTCTGGGGCTACTTATAAAAATGCCGCTCTCAAACTTATGGCGGGTGATGTGCACAAGGTACAGAACGTCGCTCCGCAGCCGTCAGGTATCCGTATGTACAAATCGGCAATGGCCGCCGCCGCTCCTCAGTTTACCGAGCAGTCTTTTGCCGAATATCATCTTTATGCTTTGGCGGGAAAAACTGACGTCAACAATAACGAGACTAAGCAATTGACACTCTTTAACGCTAGCGCTGTGCCAATCAAGAAGCTCTTTATTTTCGATGGTGGAGCTTCTCATTACTATGGCGGCTATTATCCTGGCGGCAATAAAAGCACCAAAGTCAACGTCAAACTGGAGTTGGCCAACAGCAAAGAAAACAATTTAGGTATGCCTATGCCTAAAGGTAAGGTGCGAGTCTACAAAAAAGACAAAGACGGCGCCATGCAATTTGTTGGAGAAGACCTGATAGATCACACGGCCAAAGATGAGAAGGTAAGACTGTATCTTGGTGACGCCTTTGACATTGTCGGTGAGCGTAAGCAGCTCAGTCAGCAACAAGTATCTTCAAGAGTTCAGAAATTGTCCTATGAGATTTCCATTCGCAATCATAAAGAGACAGCTATCACTGTAAATTGTGTTGAGCATAGTGGTGGTGATTGGAAAATAACCTCATCAAGCCAACCCTTCGTCAAAAAGGACTCTCATACTTTTGAGTTTGCCGCCAAAGTGCCGGCTAACGGAGAAACTAAAGTTACCTACGAAATCGAAGTGCGCTACTAGAATCTAATACCTTAAATCTGAAACCTTAAATCTGAAACCCGAAATCCATAGTGTATTTGTAAGCAATGCTACAAAAAGGAGCTTCTCTTGTTTGCCAATTCAAAGGTTCCCTCAGTGGCGATTGCCCTATCGCTGGTGATATCTGCGGCTGATTGCGCTCTTCTTGTTACATCTTCGGCTGCATTTGCGAAATCTGCTAGAGCCGTTGCTGCTGAGGCCTCAGATTTAACTGTATCTAAGCCCACAGCAGCTGATATGCCCGTGGTTTCGGCCTCTAAGGGTGTGGCTTTGACTATCTATAATCAGAATTTTGGTTTGGTTAAAGACATTCGTGACATTAGGCTCAATGGTGGTGTCAATTTTCTGCGCTTTGAAGACGTGGCGGCAGCTATCGATCCTACAACCGTGAGCTTTGCTGCACTAACTAATCCGAATTCTGTGGTTGTGCGCGAGCAAAATTATCAGTATGACTTGATGGATCAAAACACCATACTATCTCGCTCGATAGGCAAGCAAGTCAAATTTCGCCAATTTTTGAGTACCGGTGGGGTGCGCGAAGTTACAGGCACTCTGCTTTCGAGCCCTATGGTAACTGTGGCTGATTCTAATGGCAATCTAGCTGAACGCTCTCAATCTATTGTTATCCAAACTGCTTCTGGTGTTGTTGTTGGGCCACAAGGTGAGCTTGAGTTAGCCGAGCTGCCGTCTGGTCTTGTCTCAAAACCATCACTGTTGTGGAAGTTGGAAAGCGATAAAAGTGGTGTTGAAGAAAGTGAAATTAGCTATCAGACTCAGGGCCTCAATTGGAAGTGTGACTATGTTGCTGTGGCCAACGCTGACGATAGCCTTTGTGACTTGACTAGTTGGGTGACCCTCGACAATAAATCTGGTGCTACTTATCGCCAGGCGGCCCTCAAACTGATGGCCGGCGATGTACATAAAGTGACAGCCCCAGCTGCCGACATGGCTATGATGGGTGGAATGGCTGAGTCTTCAGTGGCCGAGCCTCAGTTTCAAGAGCAAAGTTTCGCTGAGTATCACCTCTATTCTCTTCAAGGCAAAACTGACGTCAATGACAATGAGACAAAGCAGTTGACTTTGTTTAACGCTAGCAAAGTACCGGTGAAGAAGCTATTTGTCTTTGATAGCAATAGTGCTGGCAATTTATATGGTGGCGGTGGAAATCAGCAAAGCCAGAAGGTAAATGTTAAATTGGAGTTGGCAAACAGCAAGGATAATAATCTTGGTATGCCCATGCCTAAGGGAAAAGTGCGGGTATATAAAAAAGATCTTGACGGTGCTCTTCAGTTTGTTGGAGAAGATCTCATAGATCACACCCCTCGCGACGAAAAAGTTAGAGTCTATCTAGGTGATGCTTTTGACGTGGTGGCCGATCGTAAGCAAACAAACCAGGTTCAAGTTTCTGATAGAGTTCAGCGTTTGAGCTATTCTATAGAGTTTCGCAATCACAAAGAATCGGCTATTACAGTTACTGCAATAGAGCATGCCTATGGTGATTGGAAGGTGACTACTTCAAGTCAGCCTTTCGAAAAGAAAGACTCACATACTTTTGAGTTTGCCGTAAAAGTTCCTGCTAACGGTTCAGCTTTAGTCACTTATACCATTGAGACCCGCTGACGGCAGCCTCATAATGCCTGATAGCTATTTTCTTTGTAGTTTTTCAGTTTTCAGTTTTGCAATTCTATTTGTTTTCGAGGATGCTATCTAAAACTAGTTGGCCCGCGCCGATGATACCAGCCATGCCACCAAGGTCTGATTTATAAATCTCGAGACTCTCACCAATTCTCGGTAGGCACCTATCTGTAACCATCTCGTGCAATAGACCAAAATCGACACAGTCTGCCAGACCGCCAGTGATAATAAAGGCATCTGGATCAAGTATATGGGAAAGATTTATCATGCCGGCGGCAATGTGTTCATGCCAAGTTTCCATTGCTCTTTGAGCGACAATGTCGCCACTGCGAGCAGCGCCGACAATGTCATAGGTGGTTAACGCATCACCTTTACTGCACAGTGGCGTTTGATTGCTGCTCAAACCACTAAGAATATCTTTTGCCGTAGTCACTAGGCCTCGACCGGCTCCATATGCCTCCCAGCAGTCAAAAAGGCCGCAGGTACACAGGCGTTTGTTGCCCATGGCAATTCGAATGTGGCCAATCTCACCGCCGCCCCAATGGGCACCGCGATAGAGTTTGCCTTTGAGAATCAATCCGCCACCGATACCGGTGCCTAGCGTTACCACCGACACACAGGTCGTGTGCATCATATGTCTGGCGCTGGCTTCGCCATAAGCTGCTGCATTGGCGTCGTTGTCTACCAGCGTAGGTAGCATAGTTTTCCCTTCAAGAACTTGCTTTAAGGGGGTGCCTGTCCAGCCCGGAAGATTTCCAGTTGAACCGACGATTTCACCAGTATCACAGTTGACTATGCCAGCTGTGGCAATGCCGATACCTGAGAGGACATACTCTTTTTGAAAGCCAACAACGAGATCGAGAACCGCTTGAACAATGTTTTCCGGTCCACTTGGGGTGGGAACTTGTCTTGGTTCTGAGACAAGTTGACTGTCCATGATTGCTGCAGCTCGAATCTTGGTACCGCCAAGATCTACTCCAACTGCTGGCATTTTATTCTTGACAAGGTTGTCTAGCGCTGTGCTTTCTAGTTCTTTCACTTGAAAGAGTCCCGATTTGATGTGGTAATGGCACTTTTGTCCAAAATATTCTTGGACAACATAATTATGAACGGCTTATTCTAGCAGTCGCCATTGCTGTTACTGACGATCTTGTCTTAGAGAGCCGCTTGTTTAGATACAAGCCGTAAATTATTGAATGCCACTCATCTGACCGTGGTCAGGTGAGCCCTTAAGTACAAGGCTCTTGAATGGAATTGGCTGGCCGTAGATTATATCGAAGCCAAAGCGGTTGATACCTTGAATCATGTTTCTAGACAGGAGCACTTTGAAGTCTTGGGGGCCAATTGCAGCTGAAATAGACTTTGAGTACGGGAGTTTCGAGTCGAGATTATAGCCATAGCCGCCGCCAACAGTAAGCCACTTATTGATTTTGACGTCGCCCTGTATGTTGGCCGATTTATTACCCTGTAAGAATTGGTCGAAGTAAAATGGGGAACTACCGCGCACAGCCGATTGAGTATAGTTTGTGCTGAAAGTAAAACGGTTAGCCCTGAACTGAATAGTCGGACCAATTTGTCCCATTGCCCGAGCGTCGCCAGTGGAGTAACCCCCTAGTGCGAGACCACCGAAGACATAGCCACGAGCGCCATATTTTTCGTTGCCGAGAGAAAATAGGGGCTGGGATACTGCGGTAATTTGTTCTTGAACTCTGAAGGCACCTGTTAAGGTCGTGTTTTGGGTTGTGCCACCATAGAGAGCAGCCATTCCTGGGGTGGCATTGATCAACTGTGGATTGTCTTGGGCCCAGCCAGCTGACGAACGGAAGTTGAGGCTTGATAGATAAGGAATGTTGCCCACGGCATGGTTGTGCACTAGCTCAGCATTCAATCGAGCTCGTCTAAAGCCGTATAATCCATCATTTTGAAATCTATTTATGCCAGCTTGAAATAGAGTTTTCTTGGTCAGCTGACTCTTGAAGTCGGCCACTAGCAAATTGGAGACAGAGCCATAGGCTAAGTGAGTGCTAAATTTGTTATTGCTGTAACCGACTTGGCCTGATAGACCGATGCCACTGCCACCAGTTGTTCCTGAAGTGGTTCTGCCGCCAAACTGAACCATCGGAGCCCAATTAAACTTGCCGGTTTTCCCCATGGCGGTGTTGAAGCTTGGACCGACGTTGATGCCACCACTTTGAATGTTACTGCTCAACATTGGTGTAACAGGAAACATAATATTGTTATCCTGGCCAACCGTAGCTACGAATTTAGGCACGGGTACAGAGAAGCGAGCGAACTGAAGACGTCCGCCTAGAACAGTGAGGTTGCCACTCTCTTTGTATTTTTCGTAGATCATCTTGCGAGCTTTAAAGACAAAGCTCGGCTTGTCAGTCATGTAGGCGTCTGGATGTTGAAGCTTGTCGATGATATCAGTGACGGAGCTTTGCGGTCCGAACAGCATGTTTTTGCCGAGGTGGAATGGTGTCGGATTTTCTAGCGTGCCATTCTTGAAGATCATGCCGCGGTTTGTGCCATAGGCGCCACGAGCGATAACTTGGGTACCATTTAGTTCTGTATCTGGGCTTGTAATTAGATACTCGTCTGAATTGACTTTAAACTTGAAGGCACTACCAGTGGTTACTTGACCCGTGCGCAAGATCTTTACGTGACCGCGAGCATCAATGGTCTGGCTGTTCTGGTCGTAGAGAATCATGTCGGCTTCGAGTTTAGAGTTCTGTCCACCGATGATCGCCACGGCATTGCCCGTGCCAAGGAAAGTGTTTTTCTCTTGGTCGTATTCTGTATCATCAGCGACAATTTGAATTGTGCCTTTTAGAGTGGTGTCTTCGCTGACAGCACTATCCATCTCACTGAGCTGAAGATCATCTGCCGTGGCAGAGGCTTCAAGCAACGATGAAGTGTCTGATCTTTCGGGGGCAATCTTGTCTGGAGCACCAGAAACGGAGGCATCTACCTGGGGAATTTCTGGGGTGAGAGTGGGTGATTGACTGTTAGCCTGAGTATCTGCGGTATTGTCAGTTTGGTTTTTAGCCTCGGTGTTAGCCGAAGTGTTAGCCTGATTGTCAGATTTCTCGGCGGGCTCTGCTTGCAGTGGACGAGATTCAACATCGTTCTGGTCTATTTTTGGCGTTAGTGGCAATAGCAAAGTGCCAGAGGGTTTGTCTGACTTGCTGGCGGCAGCCCAAACGGGAACCAAAGCAGAGTTAGAAGTTATCAACAGAGATAGGCTCACTGCTACATACTTTAGATTCTGACTTCCGCTGCCTTTAGTCATAAAATTCCTATTGTTGAGTCCATTTTCTTCGTTTCGGGGCTTCGCTTTCACGTTGCTTCGCTCTACGAGATCTGACGCACAAATTAGCCTCGACGTTCCTCGGTTATTGTCGCAGCAAAAGCGATTCTCTTTATTACTTACTACCAATGATTAAGAATCCCCCGCAACAAGGTTATAGCTTAATTTGCATCTTTATGACAACCGGGATGTCAAAGGCGTTTGGCCGCTTCTGTACAAGCAAAAGAAGATTTTTGGGCCTTAGTCCTGAAAAGAGGTCAATTGCCCCTTCTGGCGGCACTTTCTGGGTGCTGTCAAGTTGAGTGGTTGCAGCGCTATTAAAAAAAAGATATCAAGCCCATGCCTGATTAAGCTTGTTTAATCGATTCTTCACTGCTTCGCATAGATCCCAAAGTTTGATTTTCTCGTCGGTATGTGAGTGAATGAACTAAATTTAGTAGAGTTTACTGTTCATGAACCCATTTGTTTTTCACACTCCTACCAGAGTTTATTTCGGAGAAAATTCAGCCAGTTCGTGCGGAGACTTTTTGCTTGAGCTTGGCGGGAAGAAAGTCTTGATGGTTGCTGATGCCTTTCTTGAGAAGAGCGGCGCCCTGATCCCATTGATTGACAGCATTAGAGAATCCACTGGCAATGAGCCCATTCTCTTCACCGATGTGCCTTCTGATTCAGATATTGAATGTGTTAACAAGGCTACTTCAATAGCCCGCAGCAATCAGTGCGATGCATTTGTGGCTGTTGGTGGTGGTTCAGTTATAGATACTGCCAAGGTGATCAATATTTGTCTTAGGTTTGGTGGCGAGGTGATGGACTATCAAGGTCTCAATATCATCGAGCGCAAGCTTTTTCCGTTGATTGCCGTACCAACAACTGCTGGAACGGGGGCTGAGGTCTCTTTTGTGGCGATGGTCAAAGACCATGGCGAGAGCAAAAAACTTATGTTTGGCAGCCGATTTCTCGCACCAGATGTGGCTATTTTAGATCCACTTATGATTGTCTCTTTGCCCCCCAAGCTCACGGCGGCAACTGGCATCGACGCTGTTACTCATGGAATTGAATGCTATGTTGCTTCTGGCACTTTTTCGGTCTTTACTGACGCAATTTGCTTGGAGTCCTTGAGGTTGTTGTTTGAGTTTTTGCCCCAAGCCACCATTGACGGTGGGAATCTTGAAGCCAGGGGAGCTACTCTTGTGGCTAGCTGCATGGCAGGGGTCGCTTTTACCAATTCTGGAGTTGGTATCACTCATGCCCTAGCCCACGCTGTTGGTGCAAAATATGCCACCCATCATGGCATGACCAATGCTGTCTTCCTGCCCCATGGAATGCGTTTTAACCTTGATACTGTTTATCCCCGATATGCTCGAATAGCTCAATTCTTGGGATTTGCCGATAAAAACAGTGACAGTGATGAGAAAGCTCTTGCAAAATTGCTTGTGAATAAAGTAGAAGCATTGCTTAGGCAGCTGCAATTACCTCTCACCCTAAGAGAATTGGGTGTGCCCGAGCTCACCGACGAAAACCTTGTTGAATTAGTCGATCTAGCAGCTGCTGATCCTGCCATAATGTTTAATCCTCGAGAAGCCTCCAGCGACGACCTCACCCAACTTTTGAAGAGGGCTTATTAATGGCTGTCTTTACAGACACAGATGAATTGCACCGCGTAATGAGTGATCTTTGGGCGGCAATTAAGAATGACAAAGAAATGGCAACCCAGCTTTTGACATCAAGGCTGATTGTAACTTTTCACTACCGCGAGCCTGATGGTCGTTTGACAGTCGATTGTTCTGACGGAAAAGAAATGGTCATCACCGTTGGGGATTGCAATAAAAAACCGGTTGTGGAAATGTTTATGAAATCAAGCGTAGCCCATGATTTTTGGTTAGGGAAAGTAAATGTTCCTTTGGCGCTTATTCAAGGCAAGATTGTTTCGAAGGGTCCAGTTAACAAAGCTTTGGCCCTGCTTCCTGCTATTAAGCCCGCGTATGGTCTTTATCCATCGGTTATCGAAAAGAATGGTTTGAAAGTGTCGATCAGCTAATAGGGGCTCGATTTAGTGCCAGAGCCTTTCGATCTCCCTTCTCATTATGTGATCACAATTGGCGAATTGGTTGTTGACTGGATCGCTATCAAGAAGAGTGCAGTTTGGGACGAACCAGATACATTCTTGCGTAGTGCGGGAGGCAACGCTGCCAATGTCGCTCGCGCCCTAAGTCGACTTGGCACAGATGCTCGACTAGTAGCCAAGGTAGGGGATGACTTACATGCCAGTTATCTCTTATCGGGTTTAGCACAAGCGGGCATTGATACCACTTTTGTCTCACGCACTTCTGCATTTGCTACAGCTCAGTGCTATGTGCTAACAGATCATTCTGACGAGAACCTCTTCTTTAATTGGCCCAAACCTAATGCTTGTCACCAGCTCACCCTCGATGATTTGAGTGATGAGTTGTTTGCGGGGGCGGTAGCACTCCATGCCACTGGTATATCTCTAAC
This sequence comes from Candidatus Melainabacteria bacterium, assembly GCA_030696635.1. Lineage (GTDB taxonomy): Bacteria > Cyanobacteriota > Vampirovibrionia > Obscuribacterales > Obscuribacteraceae. The sequence continues at coordinate 82,337 of JAUYRX010000011.1, read as the reverse complement.
GGTAGAACCACGCAGTAGTGCTGTGATCGAGGCGATGAGAAGGGCTCGAAATTCCAACCTCCTGGTTTCCTTTGACGCCGGCTTTCCCACTGGAGAAGGCGAGAAGGCTAAGGGACATGCTCTTGAAGCGATGGCCTTAGCGCATATGATCAAGGTCAATTTGGCTGAACTCTTTTATTGGCTTGGTGACGGTTATGGCCTTGGTGATAACTATTTGCTTGCTGAAGATCGCGCTACCACCGACATTTCACTTTTGACCCAGTATGCTCAAACTTTGCGTAGTTGTTCTGGGGCTGAGGTGGTGCTGCTCACTTTAGGGGCTAGAGGTTCCATAATAGTTTCTGGCGGTAGCTATTTTGCGCCAGCAGTTAAGCTCGAATTATCCGCTCATGAAGGGGCAGGTGTCGGAGCCGGTGATGCCTATGTGGCATATGTTCTTAGTCGCTTGGTTACGGCTGGAGGATGTGAGCTGAATTGGTCGCAGGTTCTCGGTAATGATTATTTTGATTGGGCTGATATTGCTCTGCGTGCTAATGCTGCTGGCGCCTTGGCGACCAGAACTATCAGTGCCTCACAAGGTTTAGCTACAGTGCTGGAAATAGAGCAATTGCTAGCTAACAGACATTAGTTCGCAAAAAAATCGTAGAAGCACCAATGCACTCGGGCGTTATCTCTTTTCCTCTTGAATATTCCTGCTACACTGAAAAAATGAGTATAGATGACATTTTTTCAGCTTTTCACTGGCTTACAGTGATCGCCGTGATAGCTTTAATTGTTTTTGGAGTTGTCGTCGTTGCTGTGCTAGCCAAGGTATTTAAGAGTGATTTTGAGCAAGATTAATCACGGTGAAATTATGCGGTCGGCTGAAAACAGATACTCGCATATGGCAAACATATTGGTTACTTGCTCAATTTGTACTTTACTCTTTAAGCCATAGTAGTCCAAGCAGAGACCGCATGCTAGAACTTCTATGCCTTTTTCTCTTAGCTCAGTTAGTACCTTTATATATGGTCCATCCGGGTCCATCAATTGAACGCCACTGTTGACCATTAATATCGCCCGTGGTTCGTGACCAGACTGCAGTAAAGTTTGTAGAAAGAGATTGAGTAAATTTGAGCTGAAGTCTTGGTCTTCTTTGACTTTGTCTGAATTGCGGTCACTTTCGCCAGAAGTTGAACCAAATGTATTGCGACTGATCAAAATGATCGTCCCTGTTGATGACAGGTTTTGATTGCCACCAGCCACCATGTGAGACGGTTGTCTTTGCTTGTTGTCGGCTTCATGACTATGTGCAGCATGCTCATCTTTGGCTATGGTGGCAGCACGCTGCAATACCACTTCGAAGTGTTCGCCCTTCGCTTGGCTTTGTACCGATAGCTTTTGTGAATTGCCCAGTCTCGTTAAATTTTGCACGTTTACTTCTGAATCAACCAGAATTTCAATACGAGACAGCGATTGGTCGTCAATTAATTTCTTCGTTCTTAAAACTGGTTCGGGGCAAGTAAGGCCCCTGAGATCAAGAGATTTTTTCATGCTTCGCCCTTCTATATAGTCTTTATTCTTCTAAGTAATTAAGACGTCGATATGACCAGGGATTCCTTCCGTAAATTCGCCGATATCGGTTGCTTCGATGCCGACTTCACTCATTGCATTAATAAGGTTGGTGCTGTCACGCGCTGCTACAGCCAAGAGCAGACCGCCGGCAGTTTGTGGGTCGTAAAGCAGGTCGCTGATTTCTAGTGGTAAGTCTTTGATGTAGGAAACGTTGGCCTCGAAAGACTTTCTGTTGCCATAAGCACTGGCTGGTACCAGTCCTTGTTTGGCAAATTCTTGTGCAGAAGGGAAGAAGCGCAATGCCGAAATTAACATACGCGCAGCAAGCTTGCTGGCTTTTGCTATCTCATGCATATGTCCAACTAGGCCGAAACCTGTAACATCGGTGCACGCATGGATATCTACTGTGCGGGCCGCCTCAAGTGCGCGATCGTTGAGAGTGGTCAAGGCTGCAAATAATAGTGACTGCTCTGCTTTCGAGAGTAAACCAGCTTTAAGTGCAAGCAGGCTGACTCCGGTGCCAAGAGCTTTCGTCATAATGATTCGGTCATTAGGACGGGCACCACTATTGGTGAGCATTTCCTTTGGTTTAACCAAACCTGTAACTGCCAATCCGTATATAGTTTCACTACTCTGAATGCTATGACCACCGGTTAGTAGTGCACCAGCCTTCGCTACTTGATCAGCTCCTCCACGTAAGATTTCCGCTGCAATCGAAAGAGGGAAGTCGCAGGTTGGAAAAGCAAAAATTGCCTGAGCCATAATTGGCTTGCCTCCCATCGCGTATATATCAGAGAGGGCATTGTTGGCTGCTATCTGGCCATAAAGGTATGGGTCGTCTACTACGGGCGGGAAGAAATCAACACTTTCAATAATTGCTAACTCATCATTTAACTTGTAGACGGCAGCATCTTCAAAATTGTCAATACCGCTTAGCAGATTGGCATGTTTAGTCTTCGGCAATCCAGCTAGTATCTGCTTTAGTTCAAATGAACTAATTTTCGCGGAGCAACCGCCGGCTTTGACGTTGTTGGTGAGTTGGTTATTGCCGATCGGTTTTTCAGGGTTGGTAGTCATATGGATTTACGAAGTATGTTCTTTCAATATCCGCATGGTATGTGGTTTTTGAAAAGTGGTGGTGCCGCCAGTGGTGAATGGTCGAAGTCGAGAAAGCTTTTATATTAGTTTGTTTGGTTTCTACTGCTTATGGCTGTTTTAGCTCTTTAAAAACTACAGTGATAAGTGTAAATTGTATTTTGGAAATCGAAGGACACACTTAGCATAGTCTGTGAGTTTGCGTCCGTCCAGTTTACTAGCCAAAACTAGTTTACTGGTATTGTTTCGCATCATTCAAAGTGTCTTCGTAAATTTTGGTTTTAATACTTTTTTGGAATTTACAAAAAGGAACGTGCATGCCTAAGAAAGTACTTGTGGCTCTTCCACCAGGCCTACTAGAACAAATTGACTTTGTTGCTCAAGTTGAACATAGAACTCGCTCAGATTTGATGCGCGAGGCATTGCGCCGTTACATCGACGCGTTTAAGCGCAATCAGGGGCCGCGCATGCAAGTTAGCAGTGTTGGTTCACAAAAGATTGCATTATTGACCGATGTTGAGTAATTCTCCCACTCTACCTGTTGACGTCCTGGGCTATTAGGCTTACGCTCTTACTGCACAGTAGGGTGGATAATAGACATCAGGTTCGGTTCATGAATTTTTGGGGCATCTGCTTTTATGAAGCCATATTTGTAGGCATTGTTATGCTTGGGCTTGGTCTTATAAAAGCGCCACGTTTTTTGATGAAACGCAAACTGGTTAAGGGTTTCCCTTGGGGCTATTACGCTGACCAAGTGCCTCAGGGCGATCCTAATCTCTTCCCTGGAAACAGTAACGACTTTCTCCACGACACCGGAACAAGTTTCGGTGGACCTGAAGGTTTTGGCGATTACGGTGAGTTTAGCGGCTTCGGCCAGTTGGGCGAATATGGTAGCGCTTTCACCGGTGGAGACGGCGGTGGTGGCGGTGGCGGCGGAGCTGACTAGGAATACCTCCTTTTGCCATTGCTTTTAGAGTGTCAGTGCGGCTGATCTCTTTGAGATCCTGTAAGATTTAGAGTCTAAGAACAGGCTTGCCTTTTGAGACTCAATTTTGCCAACTAATCCTTCACTTCATACGGCTGTTGAAGCACTACAAGTGCTTATCGTAATAGTTGGTCTTGGGGCGCTTCTCAATAAATCTGCTTTGAAGCCCCGCCTAGTAACTGCCCTATTGGCTCTTTGTACGATACTTGTCGTCGTTGTCTTCTCCAGCAACGCTGCCAATCGTGTCAAAGATGGCAAGGGTGCAGCCGTTATGGAAGCCGGTCAGTCCGAGTTCATGATGCGAATGGCTGCCGGTTTCAAGGCTTTTTCCAGTGGTTTACCCCTGGCTGGTTCAAAGTCGTCCGATGAATTGTATAAGTCAGCAGCCAAGTCGATGGAGAGTGCTGTTGATCATGATCCACAATCATTGTCTTTACGCCTTAAGCAAGTGGTTCTTGCTGCCGAAACTGGGGTTGGTTTCGCTGATGAACTTGCTGCTATGCGCGGCTATAAGGATCAGAGGGCGGGAAAGTCTTCTGACTTAATTGATGCTATTTATCAAAAGAAGACCCTGAAAGCAGGCGAGAGCGTAAGCGCCCTGGCTCTGATAGATGAGTTGATTAGCTCGGGCTTCTACCGAGAGGTACTCAAGCTTGAAGTCTATAAAGTCAGCGGCCAAAAGAAAGTTTATGACCAAGCGGCCACTGAATATAATGATAGTAGTCGGCTGTTTGCCGCACGACTTGTCGGCTTAATGCTTATTTTGGCCTTTTCGGGATTAGTTGGCATTATTGTATTGGCCGTGCAACTGGTTAAATTGCCTCGCAATCTTTCAGACCAGGTAACCCTGGCTCAGATCAGAGCTCCCGCCCCATACGGTTTTACTAAGGTCTACGGTGTGTTGATTGGCTGGCTCACCCTTGAGTCGTTTCTTTCCCCCGCTGTCAGTTTTCTTCTGCCACACCTTAAAGGCAGTGCCAAAGATCCTCTAATGTTGGCGCTGCTGACAATGACAATTTATCTTGTTACCAACTTGCCGTCTCTTGTTTTGGCCTGGCTGATTGCTATAAAACCAACAGGTGTCGGATTTTTCGAAGCAGTAAAATTGCGCTGGCGTACCCCGACTAGGGGGCCGGTTGGCCTTGTCTTTGCTGGGATATTAACCTGGTTCGCCTGCGTGCCCATGGTGCTAGCCTCATCAGTACTTGCGAAGAACCTTTTGCGCGCAGAGGGCTCATCTAACCCTGTTTTAACGATTATTATGGAAGCTGTGCGCTCTCACAATGCCATGGCCGCTATTCTCTTTGTTGTGGCTGTGGGAGTTTTGCCCGCCATATGTGAGGAAACTCTCTTCCGTGGATTTCTCTATACTTCGCTGCGTTGGCGCTTTGGCGCTTTCCAATCAATGCTGTTATCTGCTTTCTTATTCTCAGCGGTACATATGGATCCAGGGGCTTTCCTCCCCCTCTTTGTGCTTGGCTTTGCCTTTGCTTTTGTCTTTGAACGCACCCGCAGCTTGATTCCTTCTATGATTGCTCACTGCATGTGGAATACAGGCACGTTCATATTCATGTTGTCTATTTTTGGCTAAGAGCTAGGACCTGTCGGTGATTTGTTCTGCTATAAAGGGAATATAGTCACTGTGTAAGACGAGAAAAATTCTCAAAAGCGTAAGTAAATGCTCCTAACTGACCGTTGTGGCATCACACTGGCCTCGCAGCCCCATAAACATCGGGCTGGCCTTTTTCCATTATGCACAGCCATTTGTCTTGGCTGGGCCTTTGTGGCGATGTGGTTCATAGTGGCTGTTGTTGTATTGTGGGAATGGCCCGCATGGGGCCTTTTGATTGGTCTTAGTAGTGTTACTTTTGGTGCCCTACTAACTTTGTTCGGTTTAGGCTTACTTCGCGATTCTCGCCGTGAGTATTTACTAGAATTGACAGAAAGTGAAGTTGTCTTGGTAGTAACCGACAGGAAGGCCAGGAAGAAGGGAACGCTGATGCTGCTTCTCGCTGATGTTACTTACGCTGAGTACTATCCTTACAATGACTCAGCTTCGATCATATTTCATACTAATTACTCGCAAATGGAAGTGCCGTTGTGGCCCATGGGAGAAGACCGGGCACAAGATGTGGTCGACTTTCTTGACGGGCGGGGCGTAAGAGTTATCAATGTACAATCAGATGATTGTCTACCGTCGGCGATTTGACCAGAGTGCCACTGCATGTGGTGCAAACCATTGCTTCACTTCGTTGATGAGCCGGCATTTGCTACTTCTACTTTGAAGTTACTATTGGCAGCAAATGCCAATAGGGCTATAACTTAATGCAATAACTTAATGCAATCAATAGTGCTAAAATTTCGACCTTAAAACCTGATCTGCCAGGTGACGAGGAGAACATATGATCGAAGAGAAAGTGCTTGATAATCCACTTCTTGAGGGATTGGCGCTTGATCGGCACGTTGATTCGCTGTCTTTCGTGATTTTTGGAGCCCACGGCGATTTAACCAAGCGCAAACTAGTACCAGCGATGTATGCTCTCTTCCTTCAGGGCCTTTTGCCGAAGGGCTTCGTTCTGCTAGGTACTTCGCGCACAAAGATGAGCGACGACGAGTTTCGCAATTTAATGCGCGACTCGTTGATCAAGTTTGCTTCAGATCTCCCCTATGAGGAAGATTCTTGGTCAAGATTTGCCGCATCTCTTTACTACCGGGCTACAGATTCTTCTACCGCTGAAGGTTACGAGGTAATCAAGAGTGCCCTGGGCGAGCTTGATGTTAAACATGGCACTAAAGGGCGTCATGTCTTCTATCTTTCAACTTCGCCTAGTCTCTACTTGCCGATTATTAAAGGACTCGCTGCTTCTGGGCTTGTGACTAAGGCGAAAATTAACGAAGCTTGGCCCCGTGTTGTCATTGAGAAGCCGTTTGGTCACGACCTTAAATCATCAATTGCCCTAGATGAAAGTATTCATGAGGTGATGCGCGAGCATCAGGTTTATCGCATAGACCATTATTTGGGCAAAGAAACTGTTCAGAATATTATGGTTTTTCGCTTTGCCAACGGTATATTTGAGCCGCTCTGGAATCGCAACCACGTTGATCACATTCAAATTACTAACGCTGAGACTATCGGTGTGGAAGGGCGTGGCGCTTACTACCAGGAAGCAGGCGCTTTGCGTGATATGGTGCAGAACCACTTGATGCAGCTGCTCGCTCTTGTGCTTATGGAGCCGCCAATTTCAATGGGTGCTGAGGCCACTCGTGATGAGAAAATCAAGGTTTTGCGATGCCTTAAGCCTTTGAGACCGGAGACAATTGATAAGCATTCTGTGCGTGGTCAATATGGTGAAGGTTTCATTGTTGGCTCTCACGTCCCCGGTTTCCGTGAAGAAGAGAGCGTTTCTCCTGATGCTCCAACTCCAACTTTTGCCGCACTTAAGCTAGAAGTAGATAACTGGCGATGGGCTGGAGTGCCAATTTATATGCGCTCTGGTAAGCGCTTGGCTAAGTCCATTACCGAAGTGGCTGTGCACTTTAAGAAAGCACCCCACAGATTGTTCGAGGGAGATCAAGGTGAAGCTGATGCTAGTGGTCGCCATGATAACGTTTTGGTTATGCAGATTCAGCCAGAAGAGGGCATCTCGCTTAAGTTTGCTACCAAGCAGCCGGGACCAACCACGATGGTGCGCTGGCTCAACATGGATTTCAAATATGGAACAGCTTTTGGCGCGCGCACGCCCACTGCCTACGAGCGTTTAATTCTCGACTGCCTTATCGGCGACCCATCACTTTTTGCTCGTACTGATTTTGTTGAAGCATCATGGCAATATATTGAACCGCTGCTAGAGCACTGGGATAAAGAAAAGCCAAGTGATTTTCCTAACTACAAAGCTGGTACATGGGGGCCTAAGGCGGCTGATGATCTCATAGCCTCAACCGGGCATGCTTGGAGAAAGCTATGAGTATGCCTAGTTTGTCTGGTTTGCAAAATTCGCAGAATTCTCAAGAAGACGGGCGCACCTTGTCTTTTCTCTCCGGCAACCTGGCCCAAGTCGATGTAGCGAAAATTGAGCGCGAACTCAATCGACTCTGGGATTCTGCCGGTAGGCAGGAAGAGAGCAGCTGGACACCTGTAATTCGTGCCTGCGCTCTGAACGTGGTCTTGCTCTGTGACGAGGGCCGCAACGAGCGCGAGTTTGAGAATTTATTGGCAGAAATTACAGTACGGCATCCTTGTCGCGCTATTTTGGCTGTCATTGCTCAATCAGAACTTGAGAAAGTTGAGGCCTGGGTCACGGCTCGCTGCCATTTTTTGCCGGGCCGCCTTGATAAACAAATGTGCTGCGAGCAGATCACAGTTAAGTGGTCTGGTCGGTCATTCAAATCTGAAGGTTTGGCCAGTGTAGTTACACCTCTGGTGATACCAGAATTGCCGTCATGGCTGTTTGCCGGTGGCAATCATCTTACTGCTTCTGTGGTCGAGCCTTTCTTAGCTTATCTTGACCATCTACTGATCGATAGTCGCTTTAGCGAGGAAGAAAGCAATGCCGTCTGCCAAGAGCGAATAGAAACTCTTAGAGCAAATTGGCAGATTGCTCTAGATTTAGCTGATCGTGCTGTCGTAGTCGATCTTGCTTGGTTGACCTTATCTGCTTGGCGCAAAGCCATAGCTCTGGCGTTTGATGACACTGATGTTTCGATAAAACCGAGTCGATTGCAAGCTGTAAAGACAATAACCATTGAGTATGGTGGTGCCGCCAAAGGCTTTAGCCAGGCTCTGCTATTGGCAGGCTGGTTGTCTTCGAGGATCAAACTTGAGCCTAGTGGCGCTAGCCTCTCTAGTATAACTAGTGCTGCGACGAGTTTTCAGGCTAGATGCAGTAAGTCTGGTTCAGCCGAGACTATTGCTCTAAATCTAGTTTCAGTGCCAGATTCTGGCCCAGGAATTGCCAGCTTTGAAATGACCTTCCGTGATGGTGCTGACAAGCTCAATGTTGATTTTGCTAGTGGTGCCCTGCGGGTTAGCAATGCTGATAATTTTGAATATATGGAGCTACCATGGTCTAGCGCGCGCGATAAAGAGGGAGTTGTTGAACCAGTCCTAAACGAATTGGTTGATTTTGCTTTCGAGCATTTTGCTAAAGACGCAGTATTTTTGGCGGCAGCGCAGAGCGCAGTGAAGCTACTTGCGAGTTGCCAATGCTGAGCGCTTTGAAGACTGTTGTTGCCCGCAATCAGGCGATCAATGTCGCTGTCGATCAGGCCGGTCTATTTGTCGCGTTAGCTGAGAGAATTACTCAGTTTGCTCGTGAGTGTATTGCCGAAGATGGTTTGTTTTCCATGGCGCTTTCTGGCGGTAGCACTCCGAAAGGGCTGTATCGACAAATGGCTTTGCTTTCAGAGCAGCAGTTTCCGTGGAATATGACTTATCTATTTTTGGGTGATGAACGCTGTGTCCCTCATAGTGACGGAGACAGTAACTATAGAATGATTAGTGACACTCTTTTGTCACATATTTCTATTCCGGCTACTAATGTTTTCCCAACTATCAATCAAGATAAAGATCCTATTGAATCGGCAAAAATTTATGAGCAGACCCTGCGTCGTTTTTTTAAGCCAAAAGATCAGACACAGCTAGAATTTCCGCACTTCTCTCTGGCTCTCATGGGCTTAGGAGAAGACGGCCACACTGCCTCATTGTTTCCTGGTAGTGAAGCGCTTAGCGAAGAGAAGAGACTCTGTGTTGCAAATAGGGTAAAGACTGCAACTCTTGATACCACAAGATTGACCCTTACCAGACCGGTGTTTGCCCGAGCCAAAAAGGTCTTTTTCTTGGTGTCTGGTGATAGTAAAGCCCAAATTTTTTACGATGTTGTGTCCCATCCTGACCAAGGCTATCCCTCTCAGTTAGTGATTGGTGATTGCCTGCCAGGAGCAGTGGAGTGGTTTGTAGATGAGCCTTGTGCAAGGCTAATTTTAAAGGAGTAGCAATGGCTAGTGATGACAAGAAAGGCGACAGCAACTTAAGTGCTATCGGTCTAGTAGGCCTGGGTGTCATGGGCGAAAACCTTGCTCTCAATATCGAGAGAAATGGCTTCAAGATTTCAATTTTCAATCGTAGTCATGCCAAGGTCGTTGATTTTGTTGAAGGCCGTGGCAAAGGCAAAAATGTGGTTGGCTGCCCTGATGAGAAGAGTTTTGTCGAGTCAATTGCCAAACCAAGAAAAATAATTTTGTTGGTCAAAGCCGGCGAAGCTGTTGATCAAACAATCGATAAGCTGAAACCCTATCTAGAGAAGGGCGACATCATTATTGACGGAGGCAACTCGCATTTCACTGATACCATGAAACGGGAAAAAGCATTGGCTGCCGATGGTTTGCAGTTTGTTGGCTCAGGCGTATCTGGTGGTGAAGAAGGTGCCCTTTGGGGGCCTTCCCTCATGCCGGGCGGCAATCTTGAGGCTTACAAGCAAGTACAACCAATTTGGGAAGCAATCTCTGCCAAAGTAGACGGTAGCCCATGTGTTACTTATCTAGGCCCAGATGGTGCTGGCCACTTTGTCAAAATGGTGCACAACGGTATCGAATATGGTGACATGCAGTTGATTGCTGAAATTTATGATGTGCTGAAGCGCGTGTTAAATTTGTCTGCCCCTGAAATGTCTGAAGTTTTCACAACATGGAATAAGGGCCTGCTTGATTCTTTCTTAATTGAGATCACTGCGCAAATACTTTCGGTTGTGGATCCTGAAACCAAAAAACCTTTGGTTGATCTTATTTTAGATAAAGCAGGGCAAAAAGGCACAGGTAAATGGACTTCTGAAGCAGCTCTTGACTTGGGCGTTCCAGTTCCAACAATCGATGCTGCCTTGACAGGCCGGGTGCTTTCATCCATGAAAGGTGAGAGAAAACTTGCCTCTACAGTATTTGCTTCAGTCACCAGTGAACTAGCAAAAGTGCCACCTGCTGATAAGAGCTTGATCAGCCATTTAGAAAAAGCCCTCTATGCCAGCAAAATTTGTAGCTATGCTCAAGGTATGGCCTTGATTAAGGCCGGCTCTGACAAATACAACTGGGGTGTCAATCTCTCTGAGTGCGCTCGTATCTGGAGAGGTGGCTGTATCATCCGAGCTCAACTGCTTGAGCGCATTCGCACGGCCTTTGACCGCAACAATAATCTTCCGAATTTGCTGATTGACCCTGATTTTGCTGTTTGGATGGCAAGCTCGCATGAGTCGCTACGAGCGGTTGTGCAAGAAGCTGTCAAACGTGGCATCCCGGTGCCGGCTCTGACAGCCAGTTTGTCTTATTTTGATAGCTACCGCAGTGCCCAACTACCCCAGAATCTCACTCAAGCTCAGCGCGATTTCTTCGGAGCCCATACATATGAGCGTGTGGACAAGCCAGAAGTTGGATTTGTCCACACTGAATGGATGGAATTGATTAAGCAGCCAATCAATTCAAAGTAATTGGCCACCTTCTCGCTCACGGCAATTAATGTCGGTACTTTCAATCTAGGAGAGGCCGACAAAATCATCACTCTCTTTTCTAGAGAAAAGGGCATACATCGTGCTGTAGCGAAAGGCGCGCGTAAGCCTGGGGCTAAAATTGCTGGCAAGGCTGAACTGCTCAATGTCAATAAGTTACTTCTGGCCAAGGGGAAGAATCTCGATATCATTACTCAGAGTGAGAGCATCGAGACCTATCCCAATCTGCGTCATGATTTGAAGCGATTGACCTATGCCTTCTACTATGCTGAGCTAACTCAGGTATTTGGCTTAGAGTTGACAGAAGAGAGCGCCCGCTATTTTGATCGACTGACCCTTTCAATTGGCTTAATGGCAGCTAGTGGAAGAGATCCAGCCTTGCTTTGTCTAGAATTTGAATTTGCTCTATTAGAGTTGCTAGGTATTAGGCCAGAACTTAACCATTGCGTTTCCTGTCGAGACGCTCTTAATGAACGCAATATCAGTGCTTTCAACCATGAGTTAGGCGGGCTGCTCTGCCAGAAATGTTTCTTTAAAATTCGGGCATTGGCTGGTCATAACAAGACTTCAGTGGTGCATGAAGATGCAAGTTTAGAGGAAGTAAGCTCGGCGATTTATCAGCGCGCTGATGCCATTGAGACTCAACGCACTAACATTTATGTCACGCCATTAGTGTGGAAGAGAATGGTTTTGGCTCGGATTGGTTCGGACAGTATCAACATTGACAGTCTTGATGTTAATGAGGGCCAGCATGGACCTTCTACGGAAGGTAGAGAGGCCCAGCTAAAAATGGCGACAAGTGCAGCTAGGCGTGTAATGCAAAGCTATATTGAGTACAAGTCGGGTAGGCGAATGCGCGCTCTTGACCTGCTTGGGGACTTAGTTTAGCGGCTCGCTCTACTCTTTTGTAATATTGGGGCACTTTTGAAAAGTGCTTGAAAAGCAGCTAAAATAGCCGGTACAAGACCGTTGGAGAGAAGAATGAGTTTAACTAATAGCCATCTGGCCAATAGCGACCCAGCCCTGTTTGAGATCATCAACAGAGAGCTAGTGCGCCAGCAAAACAGTATCGAGCTAATTGCTTCTGAGAATTTTGTCAGTGAAGCAGTTCTTGAGGCTCAAGGGTCGGTCTTGACAAATAAGTATGCTGAAGGACTTCCCGGTAAGCGCTACTACGGTGGCTGTGAGAATGTAGACGCTGTTGAGCGTCTAGCTATTGAGAGAGTAAAACAGCTGTTTACTGCCCCCCATGCCAATGTGCAACCGCATAGCGGAGCTCAGGCTAACATGGCAGTGTTTTTCGCTATGCTCAAACCGGGTGATTCTATTTTAGGCATGGCTTTAGATCAAGGTGGTCACCTCACCCATGGCTCGCCTGTGAATATGTCGGGTAAGTGGTTTGATGCTCATTTCTATGGAGTGGACCCCCAAACTGGTCTGCTTGACTATGACATGGCGGCAAAAACTGCCCATGCTGTTAAGCCAAAGCTAATAGTTTGTGGTGCTAGCAACTATCCCCGCATTATTGATTTTAAGAAAATGCGCGAAATTGCCGATAGTGTTGGCGCCTACTTGATGGCTGATATTGCCCACATTGCCGGGCTAGTGGTGGCGGGCCTGCATCCAAATCCATTCCCGCATGCCCATTTTGTTACCACTACAACTCACAAAACCCTTCGTGGTCCTCGTGGTGGTGTGGTTATGTGCCTAGAAGAATTTGCACCTTTGGTTGATAAGGCCGTCTTCCCTGGTATTCAAGGTGGGCCGTTGATGCATGTTATTGCGGCCAAGGCCGCAGCTTTTGGCGAGGCCCTAAAGCCTGAATTTAAAGTCTATCAAAAATCAATTGTCGACAATGCTAAAGCCCTTGCCACTACTCTTGTAGAAGAGGGTCTAGCGATTGTCTCCGGTGGTACCGATAACCATTTGATGACTGTCGATTTGCGCCCCATTGCTATGACAGGTAAAAAGGCTAGCGCCATTCTTGAAGAAGTGAATATCACCACCAACAAAAATGCCGTGCCTAACGATCCTGAAAAACCAATGGTCACAAGTGGTATCAGGCTGGGTACACCGGCTGTTAGCAGTCGCGGTATGGGTACTGCTGAAATGAAGGCAATTGGCCTTGCCATTGCTTCTACATTGAAGGCGCCAGAAGATGAGGCTGTCAAAAACCAGTCACGCAAAACCGTCGAAGAACTTTGCCAGAAGTTTCCACTTTACGAGAGCAAGCTTGCTGCTGTTAGATGAAAACACTCGAATTGCCAAGTGATGAGTCGAAGAAAAGTGGCAGGTCTCGTGCCTCTAAGTTTTTGATTCACCTCTGTCAGTTTCTGCTGATGGCAGTTGGCGTTTGGTGGGCCTATGTGCCGGCCGGTTGTGATTTAAGCCAGATGCAGATCCCGGGCTTTTTGATTGCCCTTTCTATCTCATGGTGGCTTGTACCTGAAATTAGAGCCAGAGCTATGCGCCTTGGTCTCGTTGATAAACCAGGTGAAGATCGTCGTATCCATAAAGTAGCAGTGCCACGCTTAGGCGGGGTGGCTATCTATATAAGTGTTTTAGCCACCATTGTTTCATTGGTAGCAATCGCTGGTAGATTGCCGCAAAATGCTCGTGGACAAGAAGGAATATTAGCAATTGCTGTTGGTGGCACGCTTGTTTTTGTCTTAGGCCTAATGGATGACCTTGAGTCGATTAGAGCTAAGTACAAGCTTTTTACTCAAATATTAGCTGGCTGCGCTGCCTATGCTCTAGGTGTGCGTATTAAAGCTATTCCGATACCGCAAGACTGGAATTTCGATTTTGCTTTTATACACATACAGGGTGGAGTGCCGATTGACCTAGGCATACTTAGCCTGCCCATCACTGTTCTATGGCTAGTTGGTGTTGCCAATGCTGTCAATCTTATTGATGGTATGGATGGATTAGCGGCAGGAGTTTCGGCCATTTCTGCTTTGACTATTTGGGCTGTTGCCTTAGGTGTGGCCAAGCCATTTGCTGCATTGATGGCTGCTGTAATCGCTGGGGCTCTTTTAGGATTTTTGCGTTGGAATTTCAACCCTGCTCGTATATTTCTTGGTGACTCAGGGGCCTATTTAACTGGCTTCATTCTCGCTGCCGTTTCAATTACTGGTGTGATTAAAGGTGCCGCCTCGACGGTGATGGTGCCAACTTCACTCCTCGTTCTCTTCATTTTAGCCTTTCCTCTTCTTGATACATCCTGGGCTATCGTCCGTCGTCTTGCCAAAGGGGTTTCTATTTTCTCCCCAGATCGTCTACATATTCACCACCGCCTGCTCGATACGGGGCTCGATCAAAAGAAAGTCGCCTATATAATTTATGCCGCCTCTACCGTATTTGGCTTTATCGCTGCTTGTTTTGTTCACCAAGAAGAGTATTTTTTGAAGTTGTTTGGCTCAGTACTGCTTCTGGCCTTGTTCTTTGCTGAAGTGCTAAACCGACATCGTCAGCGGGGCAAGACGGTGACTAAAAAGACAGAGGGTAGTGATTTAGACAATTCGACGTCGTCAGCCAGTGCATCTGCTGGTGCTTCTACTAGCTCATCTGCTAGTTCTTCTCCTAGTTCTTCTCCTAGTTCAGAAGATAACTGAATAATTTGTATGATCTCTACTTTTGAACTAGATTCGCAGGTCGATTTTATTAGTTTCGATGGCGGAGTATTGGCCAGGGGAGCACTTGCAAAGCCATCTCAAAGTGCTTTGAGAGAGCTTTCAGACATTGAGGAGAAAATTCTTTCAGGTAAGAAGGCTCGCATCACCCGTGGTGCAGGGCTCTCGTTTGCTGCTAATCATTTTGGTGATGGTATTGTTACTGTCGATAACGCAAGGTTTACCGAGATCATTGAGTATGACCCTGAAACCGGTCTGTTAGAAGTGCAGGCTGGTGCCACAATGGCACATATTCATAACTATCTACAGGAGATAGGACGTTATCTTGTTGTTCAGCCAGATTATCCAGCCATTACGCTAGGCGGCTGTATTGCCGTAGATGTTCATGGGCAAAGCCAGCTGAGAGATGGTAACTTTCGCCATCAAGTTCATTCCCTCAAGCTATTTCACCCATCTCGAGGCATTGTATCTGCCAGTCGTGCCATTAACAATGATATCTTTGAACTCACCTGCGGTGGCTATGGTCTGACCGGTCACATCATTAGTGCTAAGTTACAAACACGGGCTTTGCCATCGCCCTTGATGGCTCTGTATCGACTGCCTATTGATGATATTGTAGCCATGCCTGAGTTGCTGCTTCGGGCCTCAGAGGAGTGCGATTTTGCTTTGTCTTGGCACGATTTCAGTGCTAGAGGAGCTGCATTTGGTCGCGGATTTTTTCTTGTCGGAAAATTTGTTAGTTCTGAATATAACCTGAGTTTAGCTACGAGAAAGGCGAAGCTAGCAACCTATTGGCCATTAAATGGGCCGCTGCGCTCTTACAAAAATACCGACTTAGCCCTTTACAGTTTGCCATTTAATCGTCTAACTAATGTTCTATATGCAGGCTACAACCGCTTCTCTACTGAGCCAGTTTTAAGTGCAGCTCATGATTGTTTCTTCCCGGCCCGAACAAGGCGAAAGTTTTACTATAAATTCTTTGGTCGGGCAGGGTTTCATGAAAGTGAGCTGATCGTTCCCGTTGACCGTTTCGACTTGTTTATTAGGGCGATGGAGAGATGGCTCGATAAGAATGAGTTGGCTGTTACTCTGGCTCAAGGTAGGGCATTCAAAGGCACTCAGAGTCTGATGCGCTTTGATGGTGAGGGAATTTGTTTTACCTTGAATTTTCCGCGCTGTTCTGCTGGTTCCAGATTTATTGAATTTCTTGATGATTTGACGATTGAGCTAGGATTAATTCCATACCTAGCAAAAGATTCACGTCTGCCACTAGGGGTGGTTAAGCGTTCGTATCAGCACTATGACGATTTTAAGATGCAACTGCGCCGCTACGATCGAGATAGGCTCTATCGCTCAGAATTTTCTAACAGGCTTGAACTTTAGGTAAATGCCATGACCAAATCAGTCTCACTGCTGCTCTTCTTCCTTGATGAAAATCGCTATGCTATTCCTCTTGCTAGCGTAGAGAGAGTTTATCCTGCTGTAGAAATTACACAGTGTGAGGCTGAGAATGACACTGAATTTCTCGGCTTTGTCAACGTACATGGTGAGCTGATTCCGGTGGTTAATGCTCGGGCGCGTTTTGGCTTGCCTAACAAGACTCTGGCCGTGTCTGACATGATGGTAGTGGCGCGCGACGGTAGTCATAGACTAGCTATGATTGTTGACCGCGTGGCTGATGTGTTGGAATACAGCGCCGAGCAGATGATTATTGCAGAGTCTCTGCTCTATGCAAAAACCAATGTCAGTGTCATAAATTTAGCTGATGGCATGATTGTTGTTAAAGAGATGCGAGACTACTTAACTGAGACGGGACGGCAGTGGCTTGAGCGTAGCAAGAACTAGCCTGTTTTTTGTATTTTGCTATTTCTTGTATTTTGCGACAAGGCTTTCTAGAACATCTTGGATAGCAGTTAAGCTATAGGCTGCCTGTTCGATTTGTTTGCTCGACGCCACGTGTTGTTTGGTAGCATCTTGAATGCCCTGCATGGCGGTGACAACTTGATCGATGCCAGTGAGCTGCTCTTGCGATGCTGCAGCGATTTGAACAGCCGCGCTGGCTGCTTCGCTGACACTATTGGCCAGAGATTCTATAGACCGGCCAGCTTCAGTTGATTGCTTCACAGCCGACTCTACGGTGCGGGTGCCTTGTTCGATAGATACAGCAGCATGCTGTGCTGCAAGTTGAATGTCATTGAGAATTTTTCGCACTTCAGCAGTGGCTTGCTTTGACTGGTTTGATAGGGCCTTGACCTCTTGAGCGACAACGGCAAAGCCTTTACCAAGCTCACCAGCTCGGGCTGCTTCAATAGACGCATTGACCGCAAGCAAATTTGATTGCTGCGAAAGTTCGTCCACTGATGCTGTTATCTCAGCAATTGCTTGGCCTTTTTCGGTCAGTCCCGCCATGTTCTGAGCAATAGACCTCATTTGTTCTCTAATTTCATTCATTTGCTCTACTGTATCATCGGCGGCGGCCTTGCCCGCCATCGAAATATGCGCGGCTTGCTGAGCTAAATCTGCAACATAGCGGCCTTTCTGGGTGGCCACCAGTGTTGTTTGTCTCACCTCTTCGGCTGATACAGTGGTCTGGGTGACAGTCGCTGCTGTGTTGGTTGAACTGACTGCCGATTCACTAGTCGAAACTACAATTTGTTTGACTGAACTAGCTAGAACATTTACGGCCTCAGCTATATGCTGGGTATCAGAGCGCAGGCTTGATACCATTTTTTCAAAAGTGTCTGATAAGGCGCCAAGCTCGTCGTTTTGTGATGATTTTGGTATCTCGTATTTTAAATCGCCTTGACCAATTTTTTGTGCTGCTGCTGTTAGTGCTTTTAGTGGTTGCACTACACTCTTGTCCATAAACCGTTTTAATTTCAATGTGGTGAAGGTGGCAATGACAATAGTTAGTGCATACGCTAGGCCCAGGTAGAAGTTAGATTGTTTGAGGGCCTGAGCGGTTTCTTGAAATTCGCGGGGATCACGTGGGCCAGAGCTTACCAGCAGAGCAATGGCTTGTTCTGATAACCACCACTGCCAACCGACAAATAAGGTAATTGCGCTAAAGCATAGAGAAGATACTACTAGCTGGTTTGACAATTGAGATTCGAGGCTATCGTTTGGCATTGATTTCTCGTGAATGGTAAATTTGCAGCGTATTTTTTTTCTAGACAATTTTAATACAAATCTACTGAGATTGCAGATCTAATATCTGCTGATAAGCACTGAGAAAAAGATGATTGCTTTTTTCTTGAACTGATTTTGTCGGATAGCTTAGACCGTCAATATATAAGGCATTTGGCTGATTTTGCTGCAGTGCAAGCTTTACCTGGTCAACAAATTTCTTAGCTAGTGTTGACTTAAATACGATACCGTCGGCACCGCTATTGAGTATCTCGACGACATCTTTTAAGTGGCCTGGCGTAAGCAAAAGGATGGTAGTAATGGCTTGGGTCGAATCGCATTCTTTGAGTGTCTTTACTAAATCGAAACCACTGATACCAGGCATATTAATATCGGTCAGGATAGCATCAGGTTGGAACGATGCCAGTGCTTCTAGAGCTTTTTCACCTGAGCGCGCAACAGTAACGTTGTAACCGGCTTGGCTTAGAGCGTGACTCATGTACATAGACTGAGTCAATGTATCTTCGACTAAGAGCAGAGTGCTTTCTGTTTTACTTTTCTCATGGGTGTTGGATTCCATTTCCGCGGTCTACCTCATTTTCTGTTTTGCAGGAGGACAGTAGCTATCTTCTCTAAATTTAAGATATGGCAGTGCGCTCCCAGAGCAATAGCCGCTCCTGGCATGCCATGTATAACCGAGCTTTCTTTGTCTTGCGCAATAGTGGTGGCACCTCTTTCTTTCAATTGTAAGAGTTCAGCGGCGCCATCTTTACCCATACCAGTAAGTAAGATGGCTAAACAATCGCTATAGTTTTGAGTGAGCTCTTGAAACAAATATGAAACTGACGGTCGGTGACCGCCTATTGGGTCTGCACTCGAAAGTGTAATCAGGCTCTCTTTGTTGATGCCCATATGCTTGCCTTCAGGGCATAGGTAAACTGTTCCAGGCTTGAGACTCTCGCCATCATGAGCTACTTTGACCTGCAGAGCAAGAACATTGTCTAGCCATTCCACCATCCCGGCAAGAAAACCAGGGGCGATGTGTTGCACGATCAATATTGAAGCCGGGTAATCGCTCGGTAGTTTCCTCAATACTGCCTCTATGGCTTGAGGTCCGCCGGTGGAAGCACCGATGGCAACTAGCCTAAATGGTCTAAGTTCGGGAACTTGTAAGTCTGATTCTATTTCCTGATTCTTGTCTCTATTTCGTTTCGGCCAGCGCTTAATCACTTTTACTGAAGCCATATCTTTTACCGTCTGAACCAAGCGCCAAGCCGTCGCTTCAAAATCACCAGTGCCGACGGCAACTGGCTTGGCAATGGCAGTGAGAGCGCCAGCCTCGATTAATTGAAAGGCTCTCTCTATGTCTTCCACTAGACAACTGGCACTAACTACAATTATTGGTACAGGCTTAGACTCCATAATTTTTCGGGTCACTTCTAACCCGTCCATACCAGGCATGTGAATGTCCATGGTAATAAGATCAGGAGAGATGTATTTTAGCTGTTCTAGAGCCTCTTCTCCGCTGGAGGCTACAGCAATTACTTCTATTTGACTATCAGCACTCAAAATTTTGATGAGTATTTTTTGCGCAGTTAGTGAATCTTCTACTACTAAGACTTTGATTCTTTTGTTCATATCAGTTCTTTAATTACTGAAAGTAGATTTGCTTGATTGAGGTCTCCTTTAACGAAATAGGCATTGGCACCGGCATCAATGGCCTCTTTTTTGATCTCTTCGTTGTTAAGAGAAGTGACTAAAACTATCGGTAGTTGCTTCATTTGCTTATTTGTTCTGATCGCTTTTACTAGTCCTATCCCGTCAAGAATTGGCATTTCAATGTCGGAGATGACTAAGTCAAAATTCGTTGACATTTTTAGAGTATCAAGCGCTTCTCGACCGTTAACATTTAAGGTTGCTTCATAGCCAGCCGCTTCAAGAATGTTGCGCATAAAAATGCGTGAAGTCAAAGAATCTTCGACTACCAAGATTGAAGCCTTTTTCTCGATTGCACTATCTTGTCTATCGGCATCTTGTCTATCGAGCATGGCCGCTAAGCCAAATAGTGGCTTCTGATCTTGCATGTAACGTGTTTTGACAATAGTTTCAACCAGTTCTGCTAAGTTTAGAACCAAGGCTACTTTGCTATCTGAGAGTATGGTGGCGCCAGCGAAATTGTTAATTTGGCCAAGGGGAAATCCGAGCTTTTTTACTAGAAATTCTTGCTCAGTTAGAATCTGATCGACAATCACGCCAGCTTTCTTATCGCGATGGCTTATTACCAGCATCTCTAGATATTTAAAGCTTGTAGATGTAGCGGCGCTCAAGGCGGGTAAATTGAGCGCTTTGGTCAAGGCTGCAACTGGTAATACCTGACCATCTACCATGAAGGTCTCGCGCTCATCCACTATTTCGAGGGCCAAAGGGTGAACCCGCATGGCCCGGTTCATGCCAGAAATTGGCACAACGAATCTTTGGCCGGCAGCCTCAACTAGTATTCCCATGAAGGTGGCGAGAGTCGTTGGTACGATGATGCGGAAGGTACTGCCGTTGCCGACTTGGCTGCTTAACTCGATGCGACCGTTCAATTCTTCTATTTTTTCTTTAACGATAGCAAGCCCTAGTCCTCGACCTGAGAGTTCACTTACGGTCTCTCTGGTGGAAAAATCAGACCTGAAAATCAGAGCATAGACTTCATCAAGGCTTAGGTTCTCTGCTTCTTCAGCCCCAATCAACATCTTTTTTACGGCCGTTGCCCGAATGGCTCGATCGTCTATACCTCGACCATTGTCTTCGATAGTGATTTCGATGGTTTCACCATTGAGCTGCCGAGCGCAAACAATTAGTTTTGCACGGCTCTTGCCGATCGAGATCCGCTCAGACTCTGCTTCAAAGCCATGGTCCATGGCGTTGCGCAGAATGTGTATCAAGGGATCTTTAAGTCGTTCAAGTACGCGTCTATCAACTTCTAATTGACCACCGTTGATAGTTAGCTCAACATCTTTTTCTAGCTCCCTACTCAGTTCACGAATTAATCGCGGAAATCCCTCAAAGCAAGTTGAAACTGGCAGCATAACCAGTGTTTTTGCTGTTTCAAGATAGCGATTGATCAAGAGCGATGCACTGTTTTGATCACGAGAAGCAATTTTTGTCATGGTGCTGACTTTGGACTGCAAGAGCTGTAGCTGTTCATTGATTTTTGAGGGGGGTTCTAAATCAGAGAAACCTTTCAGCCCATCACTAAGGTCGTTAACTAGAGACTTTAGCTGAGATAGATCTTCTAAATATTCTGCTGCCTTTGTTTTAATCGTCAAAAGTTCTTCTGATTCTGAGAGCAAACGGTCGAGCTTCTCGATTGACACCCTGACCGATGTTAAATTGTCGACCTTGGGCTGGGAAGGTGCTTTTATACTGATTCTGGTCGGCGCCTGAGCCGTATTCTCTTCTTCTCGTGCTGCTGGTTCTGCTTGTTCTCTTCTGCCTTCCTGCGTTTCTGCTGCGTGTGCGAAGCCCAATAATTTGCCGATCTCAGTCTGAATGCGCTCTTTCCCTTTGACCTCACTCTCCGTTAGACCCAGTAGCTCATCTAGAAGTTCAATACTGAAACTCAAGGCGTGAATTTGCACTCTGTCGATGCTCTTCGCCTCTGCTTTAGCACTTGACAGAGCCGTTTCTAGCCACTGACAGATAGTTACTGCTTGTTGCTCGCTAACGGCTCTAGCAGACCCCTTGAGGCTGTGCAGGCGAGCTAAGGCGAGGTCTATATGAACAAGTTGTTCACTAAAAGCAGTGTTGGTGCTATGTTGAGTTGATTCTAAAAGACTGAATAATTTGCGCACATCAGCCAGTATTTCGCTCGCCTCTTCCTGAAAAGCTTCGCTTAATCGTTTAGCAAAGTCGTCAGAATCGGTCAATTACTGCCCTCTGGCGTGCTTGTGGGAAGATCAGTCAGTATTTCTGAAACCTGTTTTTGTATTGGTGCATAGGCAGATTTTAGTTGCTGATATATTTCTTCAGCAGAGTGCCACTTAGAATTAACTCCTAATTGAGCTAGCTGAGTTGCTAAATTAGCCAGGTGAGTCAAGTTGAGGGAGGCGCAGGGGCCTTTTAGAGAATAAGCAAAGTGGCTCACAGCCTCTGCATCTTTAGATTCAACTGCTAGTTCTAGGCAATCAACAAATGTACTGGACACACCCAAAAAGAGTCGCAAAATGGATTCTGTCTCGCTGCCACCATAAGTGTCTTCTAGGTCATTGATGTCCACCGTTAAAGATCTAGAGTGTTCGCCTTTGTCTTCATCAAATAAAACTACCCGAGCGCGGCTAACACTGTCGCTGTCTTCTTCAGAGTTGCTTAGCGCCGCAGCATTAAGCCACTTAGAAATTGCCTGTCTCAGTAGGTTTTCGGGCGAACCTTTGGTGATGAAGTCGTTCATGCCACTGGCCAAGCATTTTTCTCGATCACCTTCGCGATCATATGCTGTCACCGCGATGATCGGCACTCCAGATTTGTTTGAGCCAAGAGTTCTGATTTGTTCTGTAGCTTCATAGCCATCTAACTCAGGCATATCGCAATCCATTAATATTAAATCGAAATGCGATGCCTTTACTGCTTCAACGGCTTCTACTCCACTCTTCACAAGAGTCACTTCAAAACCCATACGCTCAAGCTGTAACTTCAAAAGCTTCTGGTTTACGGCGACATCATCTGCCACTAAGACCCTGCCGTTACTGGAAATGACTCTTTTGTTTGCTGGACGATTTTGGTTGTCTTTACTTGCTTGATTGGCCAACTCCATATCCTGACTTCTGACCTGGCTGAGCTTGCGACTTAACATTTCTAGCTCTTTACTAGCAAGAGTAAAATTACTGAGCTTTTGTTCTAGCTCGCTGCAGATTGCTGACAACTCATTGACAACCGCTACGTGTTCGGTGATGTCAGCAAGAAAGGCAATTGCTCCACCGATCTCTCCGCTTTCAGCACCAGCTAGTGTTGATACTGTCACTCTCAGCCAAACTGGTTGGTCTTCTTTGCCGGGCCGTTTGACAATCATTTCGGTGTCTTCCAGCTTCTTTGCGTGCCCGCTCAAGGCTTCGAACCATGGAAGTTCTTTGCTTTGAAATTGAGTGGCACCGTCGGCCTTGAAAAAGCCAGAGTCGCGGTTAGGCCCTTTCTCATTGAAATCTCCCAGACCAGACAAGAGATGCTGAGCCCGTTCGTTATAGAGCAGTTTCTCCCCATCAGGACCGAAAACCATAGCTCCTACTTTTTTATTCGACAAAATTGACTTGAGAATTTTAGGGAACTCAAGAAGTGGCTCAACCTTAGAATTTTGCGCTCCGAGTAGACTGGTGAGTTCAATGGTCATGCGCTCCAACTCTGGCCGCAGTTGATTTTTACTTTGATCGATACTCTTAAGGGTAAGCTTCAATTCATCCAGTTGCTGCGACAGCCTCTGTACCGGTGCTTCCCATTCGCCAATCATTTGCTCACCACTTTCTTAAACTCATTGGCATTTTAACGCTCTGCCAGACTCTATACAATAGAATAATCAGGTTACTTACGGTGTCATATTGAGTCTTTTTGACCAAGAGCTGATTGTCAGGCTAAATGAAGTAATCAGCGCGTCTATTGGTATTCATCATGGTCCGGATCGCCTCTCAGATTTAGAGAAGGCAATTGAACTTGCCGCTCAAGATCTAGAGTTTTCTGATGCGCGGCAATTTGCGCTGAAGCTTTTTCAAAGCACATTATCGATTGACGAGTTGCAGGCCGTTGCTCGCCACCTAACTACTGCTGAAACCTATTTTTTTCGTGAGCCCAAAGCTTTTGAAGAATTGGAAGCAGTGCTTCCTGAGCTGATTGTTGAGCGACGCGGGCAAGGTAAGAAACTGCGTATTTTAAGTGCCGGGTGCTGTACTGGAGAGGAAGCATATTCGTTGGCCATGCTTTTGACTCGTCTAATTAGCGATATCGATGACTGGCAAATAAATATATTGGGCTGTGATATCAATCAAGATTATTTGGCTAAGGCCAGGCTCGGTGTCTACGGTTCCTGGGCCTTTCGTGGGGTGCTGAGTGAGCCATCCGATCGCTTTAAGGCTCGTTTTTTTAAAGAGCAAGAGAAGGGGAATTTCGAGATAATAGATAAGCTAAAGGCTATGGTGCAGTTTGTTTATCTCAACTTAGCTGATGACTTTCAGGACTATGAACAGCAGCTTGGTAGCCAACCGTTTGATTTAATTCTCTGTCGCAATGTTTTAATATATTTTGACCAGGCCATGATCAAGGCTGTGCTGCAGCGGCTTAACCGAATGCTGACTCCTGGTGGTTGGCTATTGTTGGCTGCCACCGAAGTTCCTAGCGCTGGTGGAAAAGAGATCGCTCAGAATCTACAGGTTCGGCTGCAGAATGAAGTCTATCTTTTTCAACGGCATCAGCCTAGAACTATTGCGACCGAATTTAGTGTGGTGCCTAGTTTGAAGAATGAACTTGAATATGGTCGAAAACTTCTTAAACAAGGCGATTATGCTGCAAGCGAAAAAGTTCTCATTAAGGGTCTGCACCAGCTTAAGCAGTTCGGCCAAGAGCGCAGAAAACTCGATAGCGACTTACAGAAGCAGTTTTTAGAATTACTCGTGCGTTCACTCAGCAACCTTGGGCGTTTTGACGAAGCTGTTAGCCATGCCTCGGCACTTGTGAAAATTGACAACAGGTATGACTATCTCTATCTCTATGCCGTGGTTCTGAGTGAGGCTGGTCGGATGAGCGAAGCCAGCGCATTGCTAAAACAAGCCATTGCTGCAAAGTCAGATTTTGCCGCTGCTATTTTTATGCTGGCCTCCATTGCTCTTCAGCATGGTGATAATCTGGAGGCTAATCGCTACTTGCTAATGGTTCGTGATGTCTTGGCTAAACTGTCGCCAGAATCATTGGTTGAGTCTACTGATGGAACTTCAGTAAAGGAATTACTAAATATCGTTGAACAGTTAATAAGTGGTGCTCAATGAAAGAAGATAAAGAAAACACTGTTGATAGTGCTTTGTCAAAGCAGATTCTTCGCAGTAGGGCTCGGCTTCTTGCCCGGCCTGTGGTTATGGAGCAAGATCGACAAATTGTTTTTGAGCTTGTTGAGTTTAAGGCTTGTGGTCGAAGGTTTGCTGTTGAAACAAAGTTTGTTGATGAGGCCATTACTGTCAAAGACATTAGCCTGGTGCCGCAAACGTCGCCCCTTGTGCGGGGTATTACTAATGTTCGTGGCCAGATAGTTACAGTAATAGATTTATCAGTGCTGTTTGATATCAAAGAGGCGGCAGGTGAGTTTGATTTGCAGGGGGCGACAAGCAAAGCAGTCAATTTAGCTTCCGATGGTCTCATCCTTCGATTTGGTGCCCTTCGTTTAGCTGTTTGTGTTGATGAGGTGCTTGGGGTGCGCCAGTTAGACAACGGCGAACTATCTCATGGCTTCTTTGGCTTATCAGACAGGCTTGCTGAGTTTGCGGTGACAATAACAACCGACCTGCTGATAATACTCGATGCCAAGCGCATTTTTACCGATGGGATGATTGGTCAACTGGCCGGGTAACTTCACGGCCTTGTGCCTGTGAATGAGCACTCAGTAAGCGTTTTGCCGTTTTTTTTGTGTCCGGACTTGGTTCTTGTGTTGATAGCACAGCGGTCTGGGTATAGAAAGTGAGTGAATCGGTACTGCTTTCTCTGGGGAACCTTCATGTCTGATAAATGGAATCTTTCTGGTGAGCAAGTTACAGGGCATGTGCTTCGCCTTGATAGCCAAGTAGTGCTGCTTAAGACCGCGATAGAAGAAGTGCGAAGAGTAACACACTCACAGTCTGGTTTAGAGCGAGCAACTCGAGCACTATTCACCGATGGTGGTGCCATTGATTTTCCTTCAGTGCCTAAAGTTTTGAGCAAGCTCGCTCGCAATCGGCAGATGGGAGCGCTCTTGACTGACGCTACTGGCGAAATTCTAATGGCCAATAAGAGCTTCTATGATTTTACTGGTTATAAGCCTGGTGCTACCAGTGGTGACGAGCTAGAACTTTATCGTGAACAGCGCGGTTTGTCTGGTGTCCGAACCGGTATGGTGCGCAATCAAGATTTACCGTGGCGTGAGGTGTTGTCGACTGGTCAGTTTAGAACTCAGCGATTGGCTCTCAGTGATGGGATGCGTGGAGAGCGCTTGCGCTGGCTTCAATTTTGCTGTCAGCCTCTGCTATCAGCAAGCGGTTCCTTAGAGGGTGTTTTGAGTATCGTCGCCGAAGCCAGCGAAGAAATTGAGATTGAAGACCGATTGACTTCTGTGATTGGCTTGCTTACTCAACAAGTAGATTCAATTGTGCAGCCAACTCGCCGACTCAACGCTCTGATGGAGCGAGTGCGACGGTTAGACGATTTTCTCCCCAGCAGCCAAGTCTTGTCTATTGAGACTGCAGCGCTAGAAGATTCACTTTCTGATGATCAAGAACACTACAGGGAACTGCTTGAGCTAGATGCCGCACTTCCTAGCCCAACAAGTTTTGCTGTCCCAGAGCCTATTCAACCGCAAGAACAAGAACAAGAACAAGAACATAACCAACAGCAAGAGCAACAGACCATTTCTAGTGAAGCGGCCTCAGCTATTCAGGCATTTGAAGAAAGTTTCAACATCGATTTGGGTGACAATAAGCCTGCCGGCCAAGAAACTGTTGACGATCTTGTCAGCGATTTCGATCTGGAGCAGATGGCCACTGTTCCAATTGAAGTTTTGCCTGAACCTGAAGTACTCGTAGAAAGTCAGTTGGCTGATGAGCTTGATATTGTTGCTGCCTACATACCAAGTGAAGACGCCGACTCGGAACTGTGGTCAGAATTCTCTGATTTTTCAATTGAAAAAATGCCCAATGCTATCAATCAAGCTGAAGAAGAGGCAGAAGTTGTAGTTGAATCGACTCCTGCCCTAAGCACTGTTGCTGTCGAACCAGAACCAGAGTCAGAACTGCACACAGAATCTATTGCAGTGGAACAGTCAGAAATAGAAGCTGAAGTAGAAATAAAAGTAGAACTAGAAACAGAACTAGAAACAGAAGCAGAATTAGAGTCCAGTATCTCTGAAGGTCAACTAGATAGTGAGGAGAATGTCAATTTAGAAGCAGAAGCCGAACTAGAACACGAGGTCGTCAGTGAAGCTGAGCTTGAAGTTGACTCTGAAGCAGAGAGCGAAGGCAATGCTGAGGTTAACGCCGAAGAGCTTAGTGTCACCATGATGGAAGCTCCACTGCCGCAAGTAGATACTGTGCGTGCTGCCCCAGGAAAATGTGCGCTGGTTGTTGATGATATTCCAGTCAATCAAAAACTTTTGGTTTTACAGCTAAAGCGTTTAGGTTTTGCCACTGACGTTTCTAACAATGGGCAAGAGGCTCTCGATCGTTTGGCTAATTTCGATTATGACGTGGTCTTTATGGACTGCGATATGCCCATTTTGAATGGCTATGACGCCACGCTAGCCATTCGCAAGCTTGAAGTGGAAAGTGGTCGACATATTCCGATTGTCGCCATGACTTCATACGATCGTGAGGCCGACAAAGAACGATGCCTGGCTTCAGGAATGGATGACTATTTGACCAAGGGCGTTAATGCATCTTCTCTATCTCGCGTTATTGAGCGTGTTTGCGATAAGTCAAGAGAGCAAGATTCAAGCTACGGCTTAGATCGCTTGCAGTCTGAAACTGAGCCGTTTGATGCTGCTGCTATGGCTGCTAACTATAGCCAAGAAGAATTGAACGAAGTAGTTCGTTTGTTTCTGACAGCGATGGAAATTTTTGTCAACTCAATGCAGAAGGCGATTGACTCTAGAGACGGTGCTCTTGTCGCCAGTCTAGCCAGTTCTATCAAGGGTCCGTCAGCCACTCTTGGCCTGACCCTAATCACCAAAGTAAGTAATGATATTCTTGCCTTTTCTGAGGCTGAAGATTGGCCCCAAGTGCGTCTAAAATATCTCAAACTTAAGACTGTCTATCTGCGCTCGCAAGAGCAGCTGCGCAAGCTCTGTCCAGATGTTTTCGCCGAGGGAGCTCCTTTAATTGGATAACACTGAAATAGCCAATCTTAGTGACTTGGAAGAGCAATTCGACGTGGAAATGGCACGGGAGTTAGTTTCAGCATATCTTGAAGATACCGATTGTGTACTAGACCAAATGCAGGCTGCCATCATTGACCGAGATGCAGCTGCCTTGAAATCAGTTTCGCACATGCTCAAAGGTGCCTCTCGCATTATCACAGCAAAACAGCTTGAGAATGCAGCTAGCGAACTAGAAGAGCTGTCCAATGCTCCCAATTGGCTAGTGGCAGAGACAAAATATGAGAGCCTAAAACAAGTTTTCGATCAAACTATTGATTATTTGAGGCTTTATATTAAATGATAAGTAGTGACACTCTTTTGATGATTGCTTGTGCCCTTGCCGCCGGGGCTCTCATCGTTGCTACCTGGAGTTACTTTAGTCTTCGCCAGAGAATTGATTTGCCTCCTGAGCGTGGTCGCAATAGTGTCAATAACAATCAGATTAGTGCAGACTTGGCCAACTTGAAACGTGAATTTGCCATGCTTTCCGAGACTGTGCACCGCTTTAGGGCGCAGAGTTTAGCTGGTATTAGTGAGAACATGGCTGAAAAAGAGCAAGCAATTAAGCAGGCTCTCAGTGATGAGATGCACAAAGAGCTAGAGTCTGCTACTGATGAGTTTGATCGCGCCCTTTCTGCAATAGTCAACAAGCTTGATCAAAAACAGGAAGAATTGGCTAAACGAATCGATAACTTTGATAACTTCGACAACTTTGCTAGCGTATCTCGTTCTGCTGATGTAGAAAAGCTGCCAGCAGCTGATACTCAGTTAGAGTCTAAGGTTGCTAGCTTGGTTGCGGCTTCTGTGATTGATCGTTTCCTGGCATCACTAGAAGATGTCAATGATCGACGTAAATGTCTTTTGGCGTCATTAGAGTCGGTGCCTGATACTGTCACTTTTGGTAAGCTTGCTGTTGCCTACCCATGTGCTAATTCTTGGCTAATATTAAAAGAGCTGGCCGACCGAGGTGTGGTGAGCGATATCGCTGGCTGGGCCTTGATTGCTGGTGCGGAGTTGACTGCGTGCAAGGGGCCAGCATTTAGCGCAACAGCAGAAGAGTTGTATCAGGCAGCCCGCCTATCATTTTCTAATACAAATACTAATGCAAGTAATTCTGGTATGGTAAATCGCGAAGGTCTCTACGTTATTGCTAGCGGACTGGCTAGACTGCTCGCTCATGGCGATCGGGCTGCACTTTCAGATATGCTTAAGCAAGAGGCCGCATCTCATTTGCGCATTTTGATGGAGTCGAAGCCATCAACGATGGCATTGCCGGCGGTGCAGTTGGCTGAATTCTATCTTAATGAAGAGCGTTTTGACTGTGCCAGCATTCTCTTTCGGCAGGTCATAGATCTAGCTACTCAGGTATTTCCCGAGTCAGTCTATAAAGGCGATAGCGCTGGTCGGCTATGGCAAGGTATGGCACGAGCGCTTTCTAGTCTGGTTGATAGAACGGGTTCTAGTAGAGAATTATTCCAATTTTTCGGCAACGATACCATTACCTTCTTGGACAATGCCTTGGCGGCCAAAATGGCTCTCTCCGATGCTGACAAACAGGCTCTGCAGCTTTGCTTGCTCAGGCTCTGTGAAAGAGATAAAGATGACGAGAGAGCTTTAGTAGTTGCCAAAGCGCTTCTTGATGATGGTGTACGTTTAGCTGTCGATAACGAGAACAAAGAGCGCTTCAATTTCATTGCCGTTGAGATTCTCGCTACAGTCGATGAACTGCATCTTAGTCGTAATCAGAACGGTATGGCCATGCTGAAGAGACTAATTGGTATTTTTATGGCTGTTAGCAATCATAATAAAGCGGCATCTGCTGGCGCTAAATTAGTTGATGCCTCTCTCGATTTGCATGGAGATGCATCCCTTGAGACTGTGGTACCAATAAACATACTAGCTGATGTTTACAAGGCCATGGGCCGATACGATTTGGCCGAAGAATGCTATCGCCAAATTTTAGAGATTCAATACAAGGTTTATCCTGCTGAGCATGAAGAGATGGTTGATGTTCTGCTCAATTTGGCCCAAGTTTGCAAACTGCAGAAAGACGTGGGTGAGGCCGAGATTTTTCTTGAAAGTGCCGTAGAGATGTGTCTCAGTGTCTTCGACAAGCCTAGCGCTGAAGCCGCTGACGCTAATGATGCTAGTGATGTGCCTGATCAGCTACAAGGTCGCAAAAAGGCCTTAATGGCTAGGGCTGAGGCTCTAAAAGGTCAACTATCTCATGCTTAACTAACTATTTGCCTCAGAAGATGTATGCTACAAGAAGTCGAAATCATATCGCATGCCTTGGCAAATACAGACAAATGAAGACAGATGAGTTCTACTGATATCAAACGGGCTTTGGTTATTGGAGCTTCTGGGCAATTAGGCGCAGTCTTGTTAGAGCGCTTAGAAAATAGCGGTGTCACCACTCGTGGTACCTTTTGCCATAACGGTTCTGCTGTTCAAAAGCAAAAGCCAAGTTCTTCAAAGCTAGAGCTTGTAAAGTCTGGTCAGCAACCGCTATTGGTGCAACTGGATTTACTCGATCGTGGGCAGATAAGCGATGTCATTGAAGATTTTTCACCAGACTGTATTTACGTTGCGGGAGCTTACACTGACGTGGATGGTTGTGAATTAGAGCCAGAGCGTTCTAATGCCATAAATGTCCAGGGTGTGCGCGACGTAGTTGCTGCGGCCCGTGAGCTATCCTCTTGCCGCCTAGTTTACTTCTCTAGCGACTTTGTCTTCGATGGCCTGAGAGGACCTTACGACGAGAAAGCCAAGCCGTCACCTGCAAGCGTTTACGGCAAACACAAAGTCGAAGCTGAGAGAGTTGTGGCATCAAGTGGTTTGAGCAATGTCATCATTCGCACAAGCACTGTGTTTGGCCGTGATCCTCAAAGCAAAAACTTTATTGCTCGCTTGCTGGCCTCACTGCAAAAAGGCGAGTCAGTCGTTGTCCCTGACGATCAGATTGCTAATCCGACTTACAATGAAACTCTGGCAGATGCGGCCATAGAGCTCTGCAATTCTTATAATCAAGGTCTCTTTAATGTAGCTGGCGCTACCAGAGTCAGTCGCTATCAGCTAGCCTTAGATGCCGCTGCAATTTTCGCTTTACCAACTAAATTAATTTCGGCGAGCTCCACACTGGCCCTGAAGCAGGCTGCAAAAAGGCCACTAATGGGCGGATTAGTCATAAACAGAGCAAAATCAGCCCTGAAAACAGAGCTGATTGGCCATGTTGCTGGACTGCAAAAGTTAAAGGCAGTATTGGCTCAAGAATCTCTAGTTGTCTGACATTAGGTCAGGGGTGGGCGTTGACGGCACGCTGGGGTTTGGACAGGCGCTATTGCCGTTGCCATATTGCTTCTCTTCGATAGACCGAAGGAAGGCATCCTGTTTTCTTTCTGCTTCTTCGATCTCACCGCTTTTCTTTTCCATCATTTTGGCTTGGGCCATTTGGTCCCAACGTTGGCGTTCGTGGGCCTCTGCTTGCCTACGACGCTCTACTTCTTCTTTTCTTTTTCTTTCTGCTCGCTCTTGGTCAGCCCGGCGCAGCGCGTCTTCTTCGCGCTGTCTTCGCATTTTATCCTGTGAAGCCATAGTCTTTCTCCTGCCTGAATAAGCGCTCAATATTCTAGATTTACCCTAATTCAGCAAAAATAAAAGGCCCTTGGCAGCTTTCTCCAGGGTGCATAATGGAGTTAATTGGGAGTGACTCTATTGAAATACCCGCAGCGAAGATTAGCCTTGGGTGTCGGCACTTTTTCGTGTCTGTTGATTGCGCTTTGTTTTGGCATCCTCTTGGATTTGAGAGAGGACGTCGCGCATTTGGCGCTTTTTTCGTCGCCGTCACAATTGCTATCGCGAGAGGTTGTGGCTGCGGAACCTAAGCCTAGCTGCCCCGCAGAAGATTTTGTAGACGGCCTAGATTTAGAGCGCTTGGGTGCTAAATATCTGAAGCAAGCCAAATACAAGCTGGCCCAGCGATGCTTTGAGAAGTGGGTTAGTCGCTTAGAGAGGAATCCTAAATCGCGACCATTAGACTTGGCTATTGCTTTGGGCAATGTGGGATGGGCACTCCAAGGACAAGGTGAGAATTCTCAAGCCATTCCATTATTGGAGCGATCTTTACTTCTGTTCCAGGGTGAATCAGATTTTGAAAAAGAGAAGTTAATCTTTTGGCAATCCAATCTTGCCTATGCAAAGAAACAAGTGGGCGACTTTGAAGATGCTGAGATACTTCTCAAGCAAGCCCTTGCAATTGCTGAGAGAGAATTTGGTCGAGAGTCAGCTCAAATGGCATTGACCCTAACCGATCTTGGAGGCTGTTATATAACGTGGGGCAAGATCGCAAGAGCACTTACAGTTTACAAAGAGGCCTTAGCAATCGATGAGAGAGATTTGCCTCAATCAGACATTGCGGTTAGTCGAGATCTTTGTAACGTTGCTGAGTGTTATCGCCGGCTAGATAATTTGCATGAAGCAGAGCCGCTTTTTAAAAGGGTGCTGGCAATGCTTGATAGAGCTGGCGAATCAGACAGTGTTGTAGCTTCGTATGCATGCAACAATCTTGGGGAGCTATATTTTAGTCAGGGCCGGTTTGCACTAGCTGAAGGTTTTTATCAGCGCGCTTTAGCGTCGAGGACCAAAGTGCTTGGGGCTCGCAGCCCTTTTGTTGGTGCTACCTTGACTAACTACGCGGTTCTATTGCGCAAAACCAACAGATTTGTTGAAGCGCTCAAGCTTGAAGAGCGGGCTAGAGCAACCTATCCGTTTGATACTAGCAGTGGCAGAATTGGGACAAGTCCAAAACAAGAGTTAGCGGTTATGAATTGATGGCAGCTGAATACGAGTCGGGTCATGGTGACAAGCCCGTTCGCTATCGACCGGGGCAGTATGTGATTTGCAAAGTGGTATCAAAGCTAGAAGAGGCACCTGCAGGCTATTTCGTCACTACAGTAAAAACTGGAGAACATGGCTTTTTGCAAACGACTGCAGCCCTTAGTGTCGACTCTGAAGTCATAGACTTTTTCGTTTGCTGGGCTGGCGGAAGAAGCTACATGCTGCTTTCTCACATTGCTGCAAAACCTAAATAAGCTTGTGTTCTGCTTCACGACAGCTTCTTACTGCCCAACGCCGTAAAGTCTGTTTAGGGGTGCCATCATAGAGATTTGGGTAAATCTCAATGTCCAGTAAAGGACGGACCAGACTGGAAGCAAAAAGAAAAGTCTTTTTAAGAACCAAGTTCCTTTCGTTGACATATACAAAAAGAATAAAAATGGCATCCAAAAGATCTGAGCTTTTATCAGTTCGAGTGGGAAGAAGTCAGCTGGCCTGACCCCAATGGTCTGAACCAAATAGACCAGAAATTCAGCAGTGAAACCAATGAGAACCATGTGAGTGTATGGAAATAGCCAAACGAATGCAGCGAATAATAACGGCGGACGATCGAAGAAATTATTCCCTTGTTGAGGGGTTCCACTCCAGGCTTCGCTCGGAGGCGAAGTAAACCAGCCGCCCGACTGCTCTTTGTGCTCTTTTGTAAGCTTGTAGTCTTGCTTTTCGTCGCTCATTTAGCGCCTCATCTACTTGCTTTAGTTTAGCAGAGCAGTACTATGGTAAGAGGAGCCAACTCCTCGGGGTTGATGGACAAAGAAAAATGCGAGTGAAGACCATGAATAGTGTCAGACTGAAGTGCCAATTAGTGCAGACAGCGCGGACCGCGCAGACCGCAATTGTGCTCTGCTCTCTCGTTATTGCTTTGGCGGGGTGTGGCTCTGATCCGAACGGGCACGTCTCTGAAAATGAAGTAGTAGACACGCATTTTCACGAGTATTTAGTTCGCGACCTGCGTACATATTTCAAATTGCCAGCATCAAGTTCCAAGTCAGTGGGCCATGAGTTCATTAAGGGCCACGAGGGTGTATATCAAACCGGCAGGGGCTACCCTCACTACTTTCTCTGGGTTTACGTCTACGATGGCAATAAGATTGTTTCAGAGGGCTTTGCCAAGGTAGATGCTGTTGACAAAAATAAGTTCAGAGTAGCTACGTTTATAAGTAGAGCGCAAATCAAAAAAGATCCCAGAGCCATAGAAGAAACTTATGGAGCTAGTCTTGGTGCTGATATTATCAACCGGGCGAATAGACCTTAGTGGAATTGTTTATATATCGATCTTTAGCGGTTGAATAATATCCAATTCCACAGGTACTGGCTGTACCTTCCAGATTTTCTGGCAATACTCCTTGATAGAACGATCAGAAGAGAAAGTACCCATGCGGGCCACATTCAATATAGATTTGCGAGCCCATTGCCTAGGTTCTTCCCAGAGCTTAGCTACGTCGTCTTGGCACCGAATATAGTGCGGATAATCGGCCAGAATCATATAGTGGTCGTGATTGATCATGGCGTCGAGCAGAGGTTTGAACAAGCCAGGAGTTGATGGGCTGAGAGCGCCGCTAGCAATCAAATCAATCGCTTCTTTCAGCTCACTGTTCTCATTATAGAGCTGTGCAGGCTGATAGCCAGAACTTCTGAGGTTAGCAATTTCTTCCACAGTTAGACCGAAAGTAAAGAAGTTTTCCTCGCCTACCGCCTCTCTAATTTCGATGTTGGCACCATCAAGAGTGCCAATTGTCAGAGCACCGTTCATAGAGAACTTCATATTGCCGGTGCCAGAGGCTTCAAAGCCGGCTGTAGATATCTGTTCTGATAGGTCGGCAGCTGGATAGATTAGCTGGGCATTCTTAACATTGAAATCGGGGAAGAAGACAACTTTAATGTGGCTGTGTGCTTGGGGATCATTATTAATCAGCTCGGCGACGCTGTTTATAAGTTTGATCACCAGCTTAGCCATATAATATCCCGGTGCGGCTTTGCCACCAAAGATGAAGGTACGGGTCGATAACCCTTTGGTCTCACCTCGTTTAATGCGGTTGTAGAGAGTAAGAACATGCAGCACATTCAAGATCTGGCGCTTGTACTCGTGAATGCGCTTGGTTTGTACATCAAAGAGGCTCCAGCAATTAACTTCAATTCCGGTTACTTCTTTAATGCGGGCGGCAAGAATCTGCTTGCGCTTGAGCTTGACCATTGCCCATCTGGTACAGAAGCTACTATCTCCCGCTAGGGCTTCTAGCATCTGTAATTGATCAAGCTGGTGGGGCCAGTTTCCACCAATTGCTTCGCTAATTAGGTCACTCAGTTCTGGATTGGAAAGCAACATGAAGCGCCGCGGCGTCACACCATTGGTGATATTAGTGAACTTGTCGGGCCAGAGTAAATAAAAGTCTTTCAGCACTGTGGTCTTGAGCAAATCACTGTGTAAGCGCGCCACACCGTTTATGGCATGACTGCCGACGCAGGCGAGATTAGCCATGCGCACTTGCTTCTCACCGCCTTCGCCGATTAGTGAGAGGCGCTCTAGAAGAGCCGCATCGCCAGGGTGACGCTTGCTAACTTCACTGAGAAAACGTGAATTGATCTCATAGATTATTTCGAGATGTCTGGGTAAGAGCTTCTGGAAAATGGGGAGGCTATAGGTTTCGAGCGCTTCGGGTAGAAGCGTATGATTGGTGTAAGACATGGTGTTGCTGGTGATAAACCAGGCCTTCTCCCAGGGCAAACCGTGCACATCGACAAGCAAACGCATCAGTTCGGCAACAGCTAGTGCCGGGTGCGTGTCGTTCATCTGTACTGCATATTTCTCATGGAAGCGATCTAGAGTTTTTTCGCGCTGCAAGTAAATTCGAATCATGTCTTGCAGCGAGCAAGTGACAAAGAAGTATTGCTGCTCTAGGCGCAACTGTTTGCCGGCTAGGGGCTCATCATTAGGGTATAGAACCTTGGTGATGTTTTCAGAATAAACTTTGGCATCAACGGCGCGGTAATAGTCACCGACGTTGAAGGCCTGGAAATCAAAAGATTCAGACGCTTCTGCCTTCCACAAACGCAGTACATTTGCGGTGTTGACGTCATAGCCCAAAACAGGAGTATCGTAAGCGACGCCGGTGACTACACGATCAGGAATCCATTTTGCAGAGTTCGCTTCGCTGTGCCCTTCACTATGATCAGGTCCATGAACTGTATGACCACCGAAGTAGACATCGTAGCAGACATCAGCGTTGGCTATTTCCCAGGGGTTACCGTACTTGAGCCATTTGTCGGTCATCTCAGTCTGCCAGCCATCTCGAATTGCCTGGCTAAATATGCCAAATTCGTAGCGAATGCCGTATCCGATTGCTGGAATCTGCAGAGACGCCAGCGAATCCATATAGCAGGCAGCTAGGCGCCCCAAACCGCCATTTCCCAGGCCGGGCTCAGGCTCTCGTTCCATCAATTGATCAAGGCTCAAGCCCAGACCAAGCAAGGTCGTTTCAGTGTCGTTGTATATGCCAAGATTGATTAGATTGTTGCCAAGCTGTGGGCCAATTAAATACTCAGCCGAAAGGTAGACGACTGTGCGGCTGCCCTTCTCGAAATAAGTCTTGGCTGTGCTTGTCCAGCGGCGCATCAGACGATCGCGCACAACTCTGGCAAGGGCCAGATAGTAATCATTAGTAGAAGCAACTTGGGCAAACTTTCCCTGATCAGAGCGCAGATTCTCTAGCAGGTGCTTCCGCACTGCTTCATTGGTATTGAGCGCATTCATCTCAACCGTGTCTGCGCCTCTTTTGCGCTTTTGGCCCTCCTCCACGATTCCTCCTCTGGGTTATTCACCCGAGACTCTACGGTTGCGATTTCTTAACAAACAACTATGGTTGAAAGAGCGTTCCCACCTTGGATAGTGTAGTCCCGGTGTGCGATTCTGCCCTCATTCGCAAGCAGTATAGACATTCATCCTCTGGAACGAGATTCTTTTGCCATCTTGACTGTAAGCTTATGCAGTAACTTCAGGACAAGGCAATTTAGTTTGTCCTCTTGTTGCAATTTATCCACACCGGAGTAATAAGAGATGACAGTCGCGTCGGAAGATCGAAAAACTACGGAATCAACGGTAGCTCAAATCAGTGCCTACGGTGTTGCCCGCTCAACCATCAAAGTCGAGCCGTCCAATGCTCCACTAGCCAAGGAAGAGCTCCAAAACACAGATGCCTATTGGCGTGCCTGCAATTACCTAGCGGCGGGCATGATTTATCTCACAGAAAATCCACTTCTGAAAGAGCCGCTGAAAGTAGAGCATATTAAGAACAGATTGCTTGGTCACTGGGGTTCGAGCCCTGGTTTGAGCTTTGTTTATGTTCACTTGAACAGGCTCATTAAAAAGTATGATCTAGATATGATTTACATGGCTGGGCCTGGTCATGGCGCCCCTGGCGTTTTGGCCCCAGTCTACCTTGAGGGCACTTATTCAGAAATTTATCCAGATAAAAGTGAGGACTTAGAGGGAATGGCCGCCTTCTTCCGGCAGTTCTCCTTCCCTGGTGGTATCGGCAGCCATTGCACACCAGAGACACCTGGTTCCATTCACGAAGGTGGAGAGCTCGGATACAGTGTCTCACACGCCTACGGTTCGGTATTTGACAATCCTGACTTGATTACCGCAGTTGTAGTCGGTGACGGCGAAGCTGAAACTGGACCATTAGCCACTTCTTGGCACTCTAATAAATTCATCAATCCGGCTAGAGATGGTGCTGTGTTGCCCATACTGCACCTGAACGGCTACAAGATTAATAACCCAACGGTGCTGGCTAGAATTGACCACGAAGAGTTGGAAGCTCTTTTCCATGGGTACGGCTACACGCCTTATTTCGTAGAAGGCAGTGAAAGCGAGAGTATGCACCAAGCCATGGCTGCGACTCTAGAAAAATGCGTCACCGACATTCGCTCTATCCAGAAAGAAGCACGAGAGAATCTTAGTCGCGGAGTTGCCATCAAACGACCACGATGGCCCATGATTGTATTGCGTACTCCAAAGGGCTGGACTGGTCCTAAGGAGTTGAACGGGCACAAAATCGAAGGCAGCTGGAGGGCTCACCAAGTTCCTCTTACTGCAGTTAAGTCTAATCCGCAGCAATTGGAAATGCTGATCGACTGGATGAAGAGCTATAGGCCTGAAGAGCTCTTCGATGAAAATGGTCGATTGGTGCCTGCATTGAAGAAGCTTGCTCCAGAAGGCAAACGGCGTATGAGCGCCAATCCCCATGCCAATGGTGGACTTTTGCAAAAGTCTTTGCGCATGCCCGCCTTCAAGAACTATGCAGTTCCAGTACCTAATCCTGGTGCCTGTGAAGCTGAAAACACCAGGCCCACTGGCGCTTTATTGCGCGACATCATGAAAACAAACCCTGATAATTTCAGGTTGTTTGGTCCAGACGAAACAACATCAAATAAGTTAGATGATGTCTATGCTGTGTCAAAAAAATTCTGGCTGGCAAATTACTTCCCTGAAGATGCCGATGGCGGAGAGCTGGCCAGTGACGGTCGGGTGATGGAGATACTTAGCGAACACACTCTAGAAGGCTGGCTGGAAGGCTACTTGCTTACCGGACGCCATGGATTTTTCGCCACTTATGAAGCTTTTGTTCATGTCATAGACTCGATGTTCAACCAACACGCAAAATGGCTAGACATATGCAATCATCTCGGCTGGCGCGCCAGCGTAGCCTCCCTCAACTTGCTCATTACGTCTACTGTGTGGAGGCAAGATCACAACGGCTTCACTCACCAAGACCCAGGCTTCCTTGACTTGGTAGTAAATAAAGGGCAGAAAGTGGTGCGCATTTATATGCCGCCAGATGCCAACTCTCTGCTATCTTGTGTTGATCATTGCTTGCGCAGTGTTGACTACATTAACGTCATTGTCTGCGACAAGCAAAAACACCTACAGTACATGGACATGGACTATGCCGTTAAGCATTGCACCATGGGCATCGGTATCTGGGACTGGGCGAGCAATGATGAAGGTGTGGAACCGGATGTGGTGGTAGCCTCGGCCGGAGACATTGCCACTCAAGAAGCGCTTGCTGCTACAGCTCTTTTAAGAGAAGAGTTTCCAGATTTGAAGGTGCGCTTCGTCAACGTCGTTGACTTGCTCATGCTTCAACCAGAGAGTGAGCACCCGCACGGTCTTTCGGACAAAGACTTTGACAGTCTATTCACTATTGATAAACCTGTCATTTTCAATTTCCATGGCTACCCCTGGCTCATCCACCGCCTGGCTTACAGACGCACTAATCACAACAACATGCATGTGCGCGGCTATAAAGAGAAAGGCAATATCAATACACCTCTTGAGCTTGCCATCAATAACCAAACTGATAGATTCAGTCTGGCCATAGATGTCATCGATAGAGTTGAGAAATTGAGAGTGGCCGGTGCCCATGCTAAGTCTAAGTTTCGCAAAATGCAGATAGAGTGTCGCAATTATGCTCACGAGCATGGTGTGGACAAACCAGAAATGGCAAATTGGAAATGGCCTTATTGATTGAGGTAGAGACAAAAATTGGCTGACCAGCCCTTGATATACAAAGCCCATCGAGGACTGAGTTATCCGCTGGGGGCCAGCTTATCGGCAACGGGCGTAAACTTCGCTGTTTATTCAAAGAGAGCTGCCTATCTGGAGCTGTTGCTTTTTGATAGTGAAGAAAGCCCGTTGCCTTTCGCTATATACAAGCTCTCAGCTCAGAATCGCTCGGCTAACTATTGGCATATCTTTTTAGAAGGTGCATCTGCCAATTTGGTTTATGCCTGGCGTGCGTACGGCAATATAGAGGCAGAAAACCAACAGCTCTTTGACCATGAGAAGGTTCTTCTAGACCCCTACAGTCGGGCAGTTGTGGGCTGGAAGAACTATTGCCGCAAGGCTGCTTCTGCACCTGGAGACAATTGCGAGGTCAGTCTTCGTGCGTTGGTGCTTGAGGAGAATCATTATGACTGGCAGGGTGATCAATTTCCCGACATTGAGAGCGATAAGCGCGTTATTTATGAGCTGCACGTAGGGGGCTTCACACGGAATGCCAATTCGGGTGTTAGCGCGGAAAAACGCGGTACTTTCGCTGGTTTGATCGAGAAGCTGCCTTACCTTAAGGAGCTTGGAATTACAACTATCGAGTTGATGCCGGTGCAAGTCTTTGATCGCGATGATGCACCGTCGCAAGGGAAGAAGTTGGAGAATTACTGGGGATATAGCCCGATTTGCTTTTTTGCTCCCCATCCTCATTTCAGTTCGGCCAAATCGGCACAGGGAATAATTGATGAATTTCGCGACATGGTCAAAGCCTGTCACGCATCTGGTATTGAAGTGATACTGGATGTGGTGTTTAATCATACAGCTGAGAATGATGACCTTGGCCCCACAATTTCATTGAAGGGCTTGGACAGGCTAACTTACTACATTTTTGACGAAGCCCTGAAGAACTATAAGAACTATAGCGGTTGTGGCAACACCCTGCGCACTGAGCACCCAGTGGTGGGAAGACTGCTCCTCGATGCCTTGCGCTACTGGGTCGAGGAAATGCATGTTGATGGTTTTCGCTTTGATCTAGCTTCTATACTTTCTCGCGATATATTTGGTGTTCCTCTAGAAAGACCACCATTGCTCTGGTCCATAGAGTCAGATCCGGTACTCGCTGCTTCCTTGTTGATTGCCGAAGCTTGGGATCCAGCAGGGCTTTATCAGGTGGGTTGGTTTGTTGGGCAGGGCTCCCGCTTTGCCGAATGGAACGGTCCCTTCCGGGATGATGTAAGACGCTTTGTCAAAGGCGACAACAATTCTGTAATTCCTTTGGTAAAGCGCCTTACCGGCAGTTCAGACATCTATGGAGAAAGAGCTGGTAGGTCAAGTCAGTCTATAAATTTCATTACCTGTCATGACGGTTTTACCATAAACGATCTGGTCAGCTATGACCAGAAACACAATCAAGCCAACGGTGAAAACAACCGAGACGGCAGAGATGACAACTACAGCTGGAACTGCGGTTATGAGGGCGAATGCAAAGAAGCGGCGGTGGAAGAATTGAGAGAGAAGCAGATTCGCAATCTTCTCACAATTCTTTTTCTCTCTTCCGGCACACCGATGCTCTCAATGGGTGATGAGGTAAGGCGCACAACTAGTGGTAACAACAATGCCTACTGCCAGAACAATGAAACTAACTGGCTTGACTGGAGCTTGTTTTCAAAACACAGAAGTCTCTTCAATTTCACTCGAGATCTGATCAAGCTGACTAGACATTTTAATCTCTTCAGGCAGGATACAGCCCACAGAATACATATGCATAGCCAGAACAAAACCTGGGAGCCAAGCGCTACCATTCTCACTTGTCACGGAGTCAATCTCAACGAACCAGATTTCAGCCCCACATCTCATAGCATTGCAATTGAGATTCAAAACAGAGCTTTGCAGGAACACGCCTATGTGGTTTTCAATTCTTACTGGTCTCCCCTTACTTTTCAATTGCCAGCTACCAAAGGGTCAGAACGCTTTCACAACATAGTTGATACTAGTCTCAGTTTCGTAGCTACTATTGCAGATTTTCTCAACTTGCCTGCGGTAGCCACAAATAGTGTGACAATACCAGAGCGCTCTATAGCCGTCTTTATGAGTTCTGCCAGCCTGACGGCACCTCACTTACTAAAAGCCAATGCTGCTGCTGTGCCCAGCAAGAGCATTACCTGGACCGGTCTGAAACGACCGCAGCTTTCTGATTTTGATTGATTCAGAATTTATTGGCTGGCATCTTCTAGCTTGCTCTTTCTTGCCACGCCAGACTTAATTGCCACTTGGGCAACAGCTTCAGCTACTCTTTGGCCGACCAGCGGATTGAAGACACCTGGAATAATATAGTCTTCGTTCAGCTCGCTGTCTGAAATTACGTTGGCGATAGCATAGGCTGCAGCTAGTTTCATTTCTTCTGTGATATCGGTGGCTTGGCAGTCTAGGGCCCCACGGAAGATACCAGGGAAGCACAAGACATTGTTGATTTGGTTCGGGTAGTCAGAGCGGCCGGTAGCCATTATGCGAACATATGGAGCAGCTTCTTCAGGCATTACTTCTGGCACGGGGTTAGCCATAGCAAAGACAATTGGGTCTTTAGCCATTCTCTTTAGCGACTTAGCTTCGATGGTGCCTGGGCCAGACAAGCCTAGATAGAGATCTGCACCCTCAAGAGCGTCTTCGATTGTACCTTTGAAAGTAGTTGGGTTGGTGTGCTCGGCAAACCAGTCTTTCATGTAGTTCATGTGCTCGCCGCGGCCCTTGTAGATAGCACCCATACGGTCAAAGCCTATTATGTTTACAACGCCTGCATTCATTAGCATTTTCGAGCAAGCAACGCCAGCTGCTCCGACTCCGCTGACGATTACCTTTAGTTTGCTGATATCTTTTTTGACGATTTTGACGGCGTTAAGAAGGGCTGCGAGAACAACCACAGCTGTACCGTGCTGGTCATCATGGAAGACTGGAATGTTAAGTTCAGCTTTCAGTCGCTCTTCAATTTCAAAGCAACGTGGTGCTGAAATATCTTCTAGGTTTATGCCACCAAATACAGGGGCAATGTTCTTACATGCTTGGATGATTTCTTCGACATCTTGGGTAGCTAATGCAATTGGGAAAGCATCGACTTTGCCAAATTCTTTGAAGAGCATACACTTGCCTTCCATTACAGGGAGAGAAGCTTCTGGGCCGATATTGCCAAGACCGAGCACGGCAGTGCCATCGGTAATTACAGCCACAGTGTTTCGTTTTATTGTTAGTTTGTATACGTTTTCAGGCTCGTTGTGAATGGCCATGCAGACCCGAGCAACACCTGGTGTGTAGGCCATTGAGAGGTCGTCTCTGGTGGTTAGGGGCACTTTGTTAGTGACTCTAATTTTGCCGCCTAAGTGCATCAGGAAGGTGCGGTCTGAGACATTAACTACTTCGATGCCTGCAATGGCCTTAACCTGAGCGACTAGCTTCTCACCGTGCTCTTGGTCTCGCACTTTGACAGTTAAGTCGCGGATGATAGCGTCTTGTTCAAAGCCATGTATGTCTATGGCGCCAATATCCCCACCGACTTCGCCAATTAATGAAGTGACTTTACCGAGCATGCCTGGTTGGTTAGTGATTTTAAGCCTCAGAGTTAGGCTATAACTTGCACTGGGTTTCACTGCGCCAGCTAAAATATCTAATGATTTGTCAGGCTTACTAGTCGATTCAGTTTTTGTCGTCATGGTGTTCACGCTTTGAGTGGTACTTGGAAACGCCGACTGATCAAAATTAGGATATGGCCCTCAAAATTTGCATCAGTTGGAGTATGTTAAGCTGCACCAAGGCCAAAACGGAAAGCTTCTTCCTTTTTTTTAATAGCTTGGCAATTAAAACTTTGGCAACTATTTTGGGCAAAAACTTGCCAGTTGGAAAATAATGTCTTAAATCAGAGCATAGATAGCGAATAGATTAAAATTGAAGGCTGTACTGAGGAGTAAAGAATGACATCGAACGAAAAAGAACTGGTTGGCAACTTCGAGTTAACAAAACAAGGAGTGATAACCAGACGCGAAGTTTTAATGATGGGTGCCGTGGCTGCGACGTCATTGGCTTCTGTCAATGCTGCTGTAGCAGCCACTACTGCTGCCGCTAGCCCCGCTGCTGCCGGTGCCCCTGCCGCTGCTGGTAAAGACCCATACTCGGCCAAAGACTTTAGTGCTTTGGTTTCAAAAAACATGGAAGGTTTGTCTCCGAGCCAAATAGAGCAGCACTTGAAGCTCTACAAAGGTTACGTCACCAAGTCGAACGAAATCTACAATCAGCTTAAAACTGCAGATTTGACCAACCCCAATGCTACTTATTCTCCACTAAGAGAGCTGTTGGTTGAGCAAAGCTTTGCCGTTAATGGCATGGTTTATCATGAGTTCTACTTTGGCAACTTGGGTGGCACTGGTGGTGACCCTACTGGAGATGTTAAGGCTGCGCTAGAAGAGCGCTATGGCTCGACTGGCAAATTTATGGACTTCCTCAAAGCTTCAGGCAAATGTATGCGTGGTTGGGTCGTCGTAGGTTACAACACTCGCGGCAACCACATCGACACGTTTGGTCTCGATATGCACAATATGTGGAGTCCACAAAACGTGGTACCACTATTGGTGCTTGACGTTTACGAGCACGCCTACATGGTTGATTACGGTATTGACAGAGCTAAGTATCTCGATGCTTTTGCCAAAAACCTTGACTGGCAGGTTGTGGCTAAGCGCTTGGCTGCAACCAAAAAACTTGTAAGCGGTGCTGATACAACAGTCTAGACGTAAAGATAGAGAGAAAGAGGAAAGTCCACTGTCTGGACTTTCCTCTTTCTTTTGGCTAAAACTTTTGACGAAAAGCTTCAGCCTAGCTTACAGAAGACGGCTCTCTGTTTTTC
The DNA here is from genome assembly GCA_030696635.1 of Candidatus Melainabacteria bacterium. Classification (GTDB taxonomy): domain Bacteria; phylum Cyanobacteriota; class Vampirovibrionia; order Obscuribacterales; family Obscuribacteraceae. Next base: position 38,010 of record JAUYRX010000011.1, on the reverse strand, counting down.
AACAGCGTGCTCACTGTCAGGTGGGTTTCGTGTTGAGCTGGCAGCAATGTATCTACCACTATTGCGCGGACGAACTCGCTAACAAGAGATTGCTGTGCTTCATATTGCACTAGCCGCTCAGCTTCTGCCAGCTCCATCAGTGCAAGGGCGTCTTGTTCTGTCGATGCGCTGCCTTGGGTCATTTTCTCAAATCCGCCCCATATACCCGCCGACTTTGCCGGTTCGCCGTTTAGGTTGCGTACTTCAGCTGTCAGCTTAGCTACGCGATCGGCATGAGACATTTGGCACTTGAGCATTGACTGACGAATATCAGCATCGTCCATTTTTTCTAGAGCTAGTTCATAGGTCTCTACTGATGAGATTTCACCACTCAAAAATGCGTTCAACTCTTCTATATATTCAGAACTCATGAATGGCTCCTTGTTCGATTGACTGAGACTTTGTTTGATTTGTTAGCTAGTTACACAGCTCTTCGGTTGAAGCCACGGGATAGCAGTGATAGAAGAAAAACAAATAGTGCCGAGCCAAGGATGGCTGGAATTAGCGAAATACCGGCTAGGTCTGGTCCGATGTGACCAATCAGGTTGCCACCTATCCAGGCTCCGATAATGCCAACAATAGCTGATGTAAAGAATCCCCCAGGAACTGAACCGGGCACTAGTCTTTCGGCGATGTAGGCACAGCATGCAGCTACGATTAGAAAGAGAATGAAACTTAGAATAGACATTGAATACCTCTCAAAGAAGGAAGATCTTGAGTTAGGCCAATTTGAGTTAGGTTCACAACTCAACCCTTATTTTTGATTCCTTCGCCGCTATAGACTGAAAGGCCTGGGCAAAGTTCCATTTTTAAGCAAAATGGCAGCATTGCTGCTGCCATTTTGCTTATTCGAGGATGTTGTTACTGACTATTTTTCAATCTGAAAAGACAGCTCTACCTTGTTAGGGGAAGATTTAGCGTTCGAAATTTCATTGGCAACTTGTTTGATTTGCGACTGACCTTTGGGTGTAATTTTTACTTCACGAGAGAAATATGACTTCGATTCATTTACAAGCTTGCGGTATTGCTCCATGGTGATATCGGCAGAGCGAAATGGGCTGTCTGATGCGCGAGTCATGGCAATTGAAATTGGTGCTTCATTGGTTGGATAAGCGAAGACAAAGATATGTTCTTTGATCTTCGACTCCCCGGGCAGTGTTGAAACCTGATATTCAAATTCACTCTTTGCACCACCAATGGTGACAGTCTCGCCCGCTCTTACCGAGCTGCTTTGCTGGTATTCATTGGGGAATATTTGAGTTAACTTACCTTTGCCGTCGTAGTCAAAGATAGAGAGGTTACAGTCTTGACTCGCGGTAACGTTAACTTCCATTTTCTCGCCGTCGCGGTACTTAGGCAAGCTGCCCGGTTTGTTCAACCAAGCTTTGATAATTGGGTCAGCAGCTTCTAAAGAGACATTCTTAAATTCCTGGCTTTTTTCGTTGGCTATAACAGTAATGTGGCTGCTAGATTTGGTTACTTTTGATTTGTCACTTTTGCTTTTAGCACCCGCTTTGGCCACTGCATGTTTTGGCAAGCTAGAACTAGAACTCGAACTAGAACTAGATGTTGACTTGGCCTGCGGCGCTGCTTTTACAGGGACAAGGTCGGCCTTGATTTTGCTTTTAGGGGCTGGCTTTATGACTGCCTTGGGTGAAACTTTAATTGCAGCACTTGTTGCTGGAACAGTTTTGGTCGCCTCTTTTGGTGGCTCTTTTGTGGTTGTCTTAGGTGCTTTTACCGTGGCATCTTTATGGTAAGTCGGTGGTTCAATAAATAGACCACGATCCTTACCCTTTTTCATTTCATCGAAGGTCGGCTCTGACTTGTCACTGTCAGCGGCAACGGCCGGCTGCCAGAGCAGTGGAAGCGCGAGGGTAAAGGACAAGACTGCAGTAATCGCTGTGCGCTTTTTGGTAATCATTACTTGGTCCTCGAACTAAATGCTGCTCTAATTTATTGATACCCTTCGGATGCCTACTTTGGCTCTACTGGCAGTTCACTTATTTTAGGGTCGGCTACCGGGCCATCCATAATAATGTGCATAACTCCTTCAGGATACTTCTCTTCCAGCTCTATCGCAGCCTTTAGGGTCTTGCTGTCATCGATTATTTTGGAGTTTTCCGGATGCTCCCGGTCGTGCTTGTAGGCAGCTTCTAGCTCTAACTTGGGAACCGATAAATTTAGGGCGAAGACGTGCAATTTATCTGGTTGGTAATTTACTTTGAAGGGAAAAGGCCCAAGAGTGTCAATTGAACGGATCTGGCCTTTGTTTATTAGCGACAGCTCTTTGAAGTCTTCTGGTGGATAGCAGCGGTAGACTTTGACGTCCTCTGGTTTTTTTATCTGATCAGCCGGTACTTCACCGAATACATAGACATTGCAGCTCGACCGCGAAGTAAGAATGATTTTTGCCTCTTCGCCAAATTTATAGCCGTTTCTGGGGCGGTTAAATTGCAGGTTGATTGGCTCGACCTGGCCTTTGTCAACCTTGTGGCCTTCGATGTCTTTAGCAGCCAAAAACGAGCCCATAGCAGCTAGCGAAATTATGAACATGGCAACGAAAGCCACGATCAGAGGGGCAGGAGAGGGGGTATTGCTTGGTTCCTCCACGATGGCATTAGGCTCGATTCCTAGTTCCTTCAGGGCATCGATCCAAAGAGCTAGTCTGATAGATGTAGTTGGCAAATTGAGCCCAGGGAGCGAAGCTGTGTCTCCGCAATGCAAAGCTACTACGGTGTAATCGTCAAAGATTGCAGAACCTGAATCTCCCGGAGATAGGGCGAGATCATGAAGTAAGTGATAGTTGTCTTCTTTACGCAAGCGGCCAAGTAGGCGGCCCATTTGTGCCAGTGGGTTTAGAGCTGAGCTGAATTGCCCTAGGTGGGTGGGAAAGCGCACCGCTGTCAGGGCTAGTTGGGTAGGAAGATTGCGATCGTAGGCAATAGGTAGGGGGCGGGCCTCTGACTCGGGGTAGCCAAGATCTACTATCAATAGAGCAACGTCGAACTTAACCAGCTGATTGAGCTGGGGATCGCGCATAAAGTTTGGGTGCAGCTTGATTTCAGTGATTGGATAGCGGTTGCCCGACTGGGGGAAGCGCACAACCAGTGTCTCAAGCTCGTTTAGGTGAGCGTCTACGACATGGCCACAAGTGATCAGCTTATGAAAACCGCAAAGCCAAGCCTGACCGAGCACCTGCTCTTGGTTACCTTCTTCGCTGGTGACCACGCGAATAACGTGGGCCAAAGCATCGCCGTAGGCTTCAGTGTTCAGCGGAATAAGAGGTTGGCTTGCGTTCTGGCTGGTTGCCACTTGATATACCTGAGAATCTACTATTACTAAGAATGGCTAACTAATCTTATACAATAATCAAATGAGCGATTCTGATTCGTCCACTATCTCAAACGAGAAGCCTGTTGAAAACCCTCCTCTTGCAGGAGGAGCAACGTTAGTTAGCACACCAGAAAAGACTAGCATAGCTATGCGTTTGCGGTCGTACTGGTGGCTTCCAGTTTCATATTGCGTGCCTTACATGGTCACTCATGCGGTTCCGGCCCATACGGCAGAGCAAACTATGCTGCGTTGCCATAACATGGGCCTGATTGGCCTGGCTGTAGCTACCTTAATTTACTTGCTTTGGCGGGCTGACTGTAGCTTTGGCGCAAAGCAGCTACTGCGTCACTCAAATGATATTCAGGCCAAGACCTTAGTGCATATACTCGGTATGGTGTTGTGGGTATGTTGGGTTGGCATTGGTGTCGTATTCTGTATGGCCCATGAGCAAGTCTATGATTTGGTGCCCAATCTACCGGGCTTGCAAGCGCCGATGTAATTATTTAGATGTAGGAATTATTTTAATAGGTAAGAAAAATCGAAGTCGTCAGGAATTCATTGTTAAGCAGCCGTACCGAACTACAAGAAATTTTATCCCTTGCTCCTGAATGGCAACCTGTCCTAGATAGCGTGCTGAGTAAGGCTAGCGATGGCAACGTCAGCACCTATCAACTTTTTGAGCGTCTCGGGGCCAAGGCGATATATATGAAGGCTTCGGCTCTTGGTGGTCAGCGCCTGATTTTGAATAAGTTACTACGCGACCATTATTACCAGCCCATGATTGCCAAGATGTTTGGTAATAACCAAAACTTGAAACGTTTTTGGGCTCAACGTAAGCACCCCTTTGATTGGCAAAAGGGTCAAGCAATTTCTATGGCAGTTGAGCTTTCAACCAAAATGGAAGGGGTCCTCGAACGCCACTTAACTAACAAAAGCGCCGATGGTTTTAAGGTATTGCTGCCAGCTTATGTGCAACGTTCTGTGCAAAATGCTGTGGTTGATTACATCAAAGATGAGTGGCAGTGGGAGCGAGAAACACTGCAAGATTTGAATCTTGACCCTGAGCAAGAAGATCCACGGTCTGCTGCAGCTGATGACGTTAAGTACGCTCCCGAAAGCAAGGCTATGTCTGCTGAGCAAGTGGCTCAGCTCAACCAGCTAAGAGCAGAGCTAAAGGCTATGTTGGCCGATTCTAGTCAGGCACGCGAGCCTTTGGTGGTGGTCGATTGTATGTTTGGTCTTGGTCTTACTGAAAAGTCTAAGGCTGGTATTGAGCTGACAATGCGGGAAGTATGTGATCTTTTGCAGATTGCGGGCGAAACCCAAGCGCGAAAAATAGCACGTTGTCAGGTTTTGCTTGATAAAGGCTTAGATATGATTCGCTCGCATGTGCGCAAAAAGCTACCTGGTGTGGCGGATTGCTGGCAAGGTGACGTAAACGTAAATACAGCTTCGCGACGAGAATTGTCTCACCAACTTGGTTTGACTGAAGGTGAAGTTGAGAGACTTCTAGCCAATCGCCAGTATTATTGCCTTGCTGAGCTAGTCGATGCTGGCGTGGTCAAGGCCAATCGCCTAGAAGACATAGCTAAGAACGGTGCTGTGGCAGCCTTTGTGCCACTAGAAGTAAATTCATGCACCACCCGCGACTTAATCGACATTTTAGGGCTGCCTAAAGAGATGGCCCAAAAATTTGCTGCGAAAAGGCCGTTTACGAGCTTTGATGAGGCTATCCGCGCACAAGTTCTTACTCAAGCCATTTTGACTGAAGCTGTCAGACGTGGCGCGGCCCTGAAGCCGCCGTCGACTGGTGACCAACGCCTTGATCTGAATTCCACAGAAAGTGAAAACCTGACTACCTTGGGTCTGGCCGGGCAGATGGTTGAGCGCATTATGCGTGGTCGTCCTTTTTCTACTTGGGCTGAGCTTGAAGAATATCTCTCGCCTGACAACCGTGAGTGGCTAATTCTGCGACAAAAAACTTGTCTTGGTATTTCCGACTAATTTTGTTCAACCTGCCGTTGATGGCAATGTGAAGATTCAATTTTTTTTGTCTGTGGGAGAAATCCAATGTCTAGCCAAAATGCAAACAACCAGAAGCAAATAGAATTGAGCCCTGAAGTGGTAAGAATGGCGCAAATGCGCGCAAGCCGCCAGGGGCTTCAGTTTCGTCAAGAGTTGGCTAGGTTGGTGGCTGAAGAAGCCGTAATTGACCTTGACTGCGAACTTGGTTTACTGCTCGAAAACGAACTGTCTATGAATCAATCTGACGTATTGGCCGCTGGCCTAGGCGTCAGCGATATAGTTGTGAATGGTCATCGCCTTGATGTTAGGGCAATAGATGATGATGGTGAAGTCGTGATCACTCGTGCCCTTGTGGGCTCACCCTACTTGAGTATGGGGAGCTTAGTGGTCAAGCTCGAGGGTGTTCACGGTGGTACTGTCGTAGGGCACATCAGCGCTGGAGCCTGGCTTAAGGCCGAAGATGGTTTGAGAGACGCTGATCCCATCCGGGTAAGTGCACCAAACGGTGACTGTAATTTTAATTTTGCCGAGTTCATGGTCGAATTGACTAATAAGGCTGTTCTCAATCTTCCTTCTGCCAGCAAGTTAGCTAATTTTAAAAGTGATGTCAATGAGCTCATCAATGACAAGAGTCGCTTAATTGTTGCTCGCCAGAAGCAGATTTTTTCTTATCTTTGTTCTCACTGGTCCGAAGAAACATTGGCTGCTGTAGAAGCGATTGGCTACAAGCTTCCTGCATCTCGTGTAACAAAAGTTTTGTTGTCGGCTGGTCGTTGGAATGCAGTTGTGGAAAAGGCCAGCGAAAAGTTAGCCGTACGCTTCACCAAGCTCTCGCAAGATGAGATTCGCGGTCAAGTAATGTCTGTAGGTGAGCGTTTCGGTGGCGAAATCAAAGCGCCAGCTTTTCGCCGCGAACTGTTGCAGCAATTAGCTGCTTCTCAGTTGGCTCGCTCAAGTACTTTGCCTGTCAATGTAGCTCAGTCTGTCTTAGCTAAGGTTTTGGCTGGTGTAAGTGCCGCTGATGCTGTTAAGCAATTGGTAAAGAACGCCGTGGCGGTTGATTTAGCTTTATCTATTAAAAATAAGCGCCAGGCTACTATTGGTTTCATGGCTGCTACTGCTGATGAAATTGGTATGGCCTTCCAGCAACTTGCTTTGCAGCCTGCTTACGCAACCCATAGCGCCGGTGATTCTGGAGTAGATTCTATAAATGAAGCATTGGCGCTACTTACCGCCACTGACATGGCCGAGACTATTAAAGCTTGCGACCTTGAAATGGCAGAACTTTAGGTAAAAATCGAGTAATTGGTAATCTCTTAAAGGGCTTGCCAATTTCCCGTTTGGCCCTAAGTTCGGTACAATCGGCACATGCAAGCGAGCCCGAGTTTAGTTGACTGTCAAAGTTGTGGAGAGCAAAACGGCTCTGATATGGCTTTTTGCCTCAATTGCGGCAAGGTGCTGTCGTCAAGTGTTCAAGCCCAGCGCGATATTCAAGGCGTCAAGAAGCGTCAGTGCAAGAGTTGTGGTCGAGCAGATGAGCTCAATAACCGCTATTGCATTTTTTGTGGCGCCGACATCAAGACTTTTGTTGCTAAAGCAGCAAACCCTGAAGCTCTGGCTCGTTTTACCAGTGAACTGTCGCAGTTTGAAGCTGAGTCGGTCGATGCCTTGGGACCCGATGAACCCCTAGAGCGGTCGGGACAGATTAACAACTCGCCCTCTGTTCAGACAGGAAGCCAAACAGGTAATCAGGCTGGTAGTCCGACTGTTTATAAGACTAAGTCGGTCAGCAAGCCTAGCCATTCTCCATTGACTATCGTCAGCTTTATCGTGCTCGGATTGCTCTCTGGTTCTTTGTTAGCCTATTCATTTAACGGCCCGACTTTAGCAGAGGCCTATAACATTTTGAATTTGAGCGCCCAAAAAGAAGGATTGCTGATTTATACCAAGCAACCCACGGTGAGAGTGGTGGTGGAATCGAAAGATCGTACTCATTACACTGTTGGGCAAACCAATAAAGGCTCGCTGGTGATACCAGATATCGACCCTGGATTTCATCGCGTCATACTGACTGTTCCAGGCAGCAACTCGATTGTAGAAACTGTTGACTTGCTCAAATCGAAGTTGAATGTCATTGGGTATGATAAAAAAGTTGATGCCACTGGTAAATTAGGGAAATGATATGACCGCCTCTGAGATCAGTTGCCCAACATGCTCCCGGGCTCTGCCGGGCACTTCTAAATTCTGTGGCTTTGACGGTACAGATCTATCTTTGGCAAAAGAAGGCCAGGCCTCGCGCAAAGTCTGTTCAGTTTGTGGCCGCTTTTATCCTGGTTATGCAAGCTTTTGTGCGTTTGACCGCAGCTCGTTGCAAGTGATGAAGACTCAGCGAGAACTGAATCAAACTACTTCTGGAGATCTAGAAGGTAACCAATCTCAAGAGACTCAGGTTGTGCCGGTCTTGCCGCCCGCCACAAGTACTGCTCAAATTGCCGCAGACGATCGATTAATTAGCACCAACGCCGATGAGCCTTACTCAGACTTGATTGGCAAAACCATCGACAAGAAATATTTAGTTCAGTCAGTGCTGGGCGAAGGGGGCATGGCTGTAGTCTATCGCGCTCACCATGTGCAGATGGAGCGCACTGTCGTTATTAAAGTTATGCAGGGGTGGTTGCTTTCAAATCGCAACTCAGTTGAGCGCTTCGAGAGAGAATGCAAACTGACGGCAAAACTCAATCATCCCAATATTGTTTCGGTTTACGATGTAGGCTTGATTAATGGTAAAGAGCCTTATTTGGTAATGGAATACATCAAGGGCGAGTCTCTAGCCGATAAGATTAATAACTCTGGTGCTCTGCCCTTTGCCACCACCGCTAATATCATTATTCAAATTTGTCGAGGCTTGCAAGAAGCCCATTCGTCAGGAATTATTCACCGAGATCTTAAGCCAGACAACGTGTTGTTGCAGCACAAGTCAGACCGACCAGACTGGGTGAAAATCGTCGATTTTGGTATTTCAAACTTCGTTCATGGCAGCAAGAAGTTGACTAAGACTGGCCGAATGGTAGGAACACCTGAATATATTGCCCCTGAGCAGCTGAAAGATCGTCCGATTGATATGCGTACAGATCTTTATGGCATTGGCATTATGATGTTTGAAATGCTCACTGGTCGTGTACCCTTTGATGGCGAGAGTGCTGAGTCTATTTTGATGAAGCACTTGCTAGAAGATCCGCCTACAATGGCGGAAGTGCGTCCTGAGTTGGGTGAGAACAATCTCTTCCAGCCAATTGTAGATAAACTGCTGAAAAAGAATCCTGATGAGCGTTATCAAACAGCTACAGAGTTAAGACTTGATGTCGAGCACGCTCTCAATGCTGTACTGTTGAAGAAAAACAGCCCTTCCTAATATGCTGTTTTCTAGTAGTAGATAAACTCATGAATACCCTGAGAAAACTAGCATTAGCTAATATAGTCGCCGTCAGCGCGTCAATTTTAAGCGTAGGTTTTGCTGGCAATGTTTTCGCTCAACCTAGTTCATTTTCTTTACCAAGTAGCCCCGGCCCAATTCAAAGTCCGCAGGCTATGCCGGTCAACTTTCCGGTAGCTCCAGTAATGCCAGTACTTCCGGTCCATGGAGGCAGAGATACAGTGCCGCTGATCCCTACCGACTACACAAATTTTAGTATGGGAATGTTTAATAGCTCAGTAAGCATGCCAAATTTGAATCCGGCTACGGCCGTGCAGAAACTCTCTAGCCCTTTTCCTAGTCTTGATCAATTGCAGCAAGACGAAGAAGGAATCTTGGTTAGATGCTTGGAGAATGCCAGCTTTACTAGACCTAGCTTGGCCTCAGTCAAGCTTGAAAGTGGTTCAGTTTTAGTGTCTGTGCGCCGACCTTCAAGGTTGGGTGTGATTAGCACCCCTCAAGGTGATGTCTCGGTTTCAGCTGACTCTGATGTGATTATCACCTACAACGACGGGCTCTTGCGGGTGCTTAATTTGACTGGTCATGGTGAGGCCGTAAAAGTCAAAGTGCACGCTTCAAACGTCAGTTCTAAAATTATTAGCTCAGCTCCAGAACCTAAGCTAGACACAGAGCTAGAGACCAAGCCAGAGCCGAGTCATGAACCAATAGTCAGTCAGCCTGTAGCCATTGCGGTCAAAGTGGGGCACGAGATCGTTTCTAGTGACCATGCTCTTACCCGCACCGATCTGCACCCGCATGATGGCATCGGTCGCAGACGCTTTGGTTTTGTTGAGTCAAATGTTTTGGCTGTCAGCGAATTTTCGCTTGAATCGCTGCTAACTAGCTCTGACCTCTTGGTTGATTTAAGTCAGAAAACCAGCGGCATAAAAGAACGACGCATTATGGGTGACCTTTCGAAAATGGCTGCAGTGCTAAACTACATGAACGGCCAACAAGGTTTTGTCAGTAGTATCAAAAATAGTAATAAACAATAAATAGGACAACGCTTTGAAATTGCAACGTCTCTTATCACTTTCCCTTGCTTTATCTTTATCAATTGCTGAGATTACCCTGCTTAGTGTACAGAGTAAGACCACGGTAATTCCGAAGAATCAGCAGAATTCGTCGAGTCAGGCTCAGACAGATAGCCGTTCTGATAATAGTGCTCTATTCAACGCGCCAGCTGATGATAAGGTATCTGGCAGCAGTTCTAAAAACGAGAATATAGAAGACCTAGAAGCACAACTAGCAAAGGTTCGCTCTGGCAAGCCTGAAGCACAAGCTCGTGCGCTCTTTAATTTGGCCAAGGCTTACGGTGAAGCGCGCAAGTTTGACCAAGCCGAGCAGTATTATCGCGAAGCCTTGGCCATAGATCGAAAGCTCGGCAGGCCTTCTGATGTCTTTGAAGATATTGTTAGTATTGCCCTTGTGCAGAGCTTCGCAAAAAAGTTTGATCTAGCTGAAGCTACTTATTTAGAGGCACTTGCTGACGCCAAAAGTACCAACAATCAGCAGTGGATTATTCGTTTATCGAATGATCTTGGTGCTCTCTGTATTTTCAATAAGCAGTTCGACAAAGCCGAGCAATACTATGTGCAAGCACGGGACGCTGCTAAGAATAATTCAGATTTTGTCGGAGAAGCCCAAGCCAGGCTAAATCTTGGTCTTGTCTATCAACGCGCGGGCCAGCCTGAAAAAGGTATTGCCGAGGCTGAAGCGGCTCAAGACCTGTTGGGGAAAGATCCAGAGAACCAAATGCAGGCTGGTCAGATAGCCCTAAATTTAGCTAGCCTAAAGGAACAAACTGGCAATCTTGATGGTGCTCTAGTTGACTACAAGCGGGCCGCACAGTTTTTTGAGGGTGCCGGTGAAGGGGAGCGCCAGGGATCTGCTTTAGTTGCCCTAGGAAATCAGTATTTAATGCGGGGTCAGGCCAAAGAAGCAATTGCGGTGCTTGAAGGGGCCGTGACTGTTTTTCGCGCGGACGAAAATTTGGGCAAATTGGCCCAAGCTCTTTTGCGTTTAGGCTCGGCCCAGGCTGATTGTGGCAATTTTACAGAAGCGCAGCGTCTGCACACTGAGGCGGCAAATACTGCCTACAAAGTGAAGGCAGTCGACGATTATCTGGCAGCTTTGTATGAGTTTGCCTACGATCAGTATCTTGCCGGTAATACCGATAAGGCCTTGAACAAATTCGTTGAAGTCTCCGCTAAGCTTAAAGGTTTAAAGCTGCAGGATAGAGACTTGCTTGCTGATTGCAATAATTCTATCGCTCTTTGTTATCGCGCTCAGGGCCAAGCTGAAGCAGCTGTGCAGTTCTATCAGAAAGCGGCTGAGAACTACCGTGCCAATGGAAACAAAGTTGGTGAAGCTTCAGCCGAGAATAGTATTGCTTGCGTTTACCTTGATGTGCAAATCAAAGGCAGCGACTATCTTACTCAATACAAAAAAGTCGTCAGTTTGCTCGAAGCCACTAGCCCGCAAGAGAAGACCTCGCGCGATTACAAACGGCTAATTGGTTTCGTTGACTATAACTACGCTCAATATCTTGTTATGCAAGATAAGTATGATCTAGCCTTAGCTAGCTATGAGAAAGCTTTGGCAGACTTTACCGCCAGCGGTGATCGCAAAGGTCAGGTGCGCACCTATATTGGTCTTGGTTTGTGTAAATTAGTACAAGGCACCAAATCGAACAACAAGGCTGATTTAGAGCAGGCCATTGTCTATTACCAAAAAGCTGAACCGTTAGCTAGTGCCGTAGGCTTGTTAGAAGGCGAGTGGGATTGCGCCATTGGCCAGGGATCGGCTCTTCGACTACTCGGTCAGAGCCCTAAGGCCGAAAGCAAATTGCGTCAGGCTATTGCTCTCTTCGAAAAAGAAAAAGGCCAGTATTCCCGCGACGATTCTAAGACCTTCACTCTTGATTTGCGCGGAAGTTCATTTGAAGAATTAGTTGCTCTATTGTTTGAGCAAAAGCGCTTTGACGAAGCTCTTGAGATTGCCGAAAGAGGCAGAGCTAGAGCTTTCCTCGATTTGCTTGAAGGACGCAGGCAGAACGTCTTTGCCGGTCAAACCACTGCTGCTGTGGCACAGCTGCCAGCAAAAATCGCTAGTCAACCAAATAGCCAAAGTAAAGCTGCAATTGAGTCTTCCACAGTTAGTGCTGCCGAATCTTCCATGCGCGGCGTGCAGGTGGTACCGCGCGAATTTACAGCTGTTGATTCGGCCCATGGTTTATCGCTTGAAACGGCACTATCGCCTGTTAATGCCAAGGCACCGGATCTAAAAGAGCTTAAGGAACTAGTCAAAGCCTCACAAAGCTATGTGCTTGAATATTTCGCTGCTGGTGACAAGCTCTATATTTGGCTCGTAAATCCCCAAGGGGAAGTGGAAATAGCTACTGTTTCTACGATCAGTCGCAAGGAGTTGGTGCATAAGGTTACGGCTGCCTATCAAGCCATAATTACTCCACCTAAGTCGATTACTGATTTGCTGGCTTCTAATCAGCGCAGGCAGCAGTACTTGATTGATCTGTATAAGATTTTGATCGAGCCAGTTAAAGCTAAGTTGCCGAAGAATGCTGACGATGTCATTACTGTGATACCACAGGCTGAGCTTTTTAAAGTTCCCTTTGCCGCGCTTACCGACCCTTCTGGTCGCTTGTTTATTGAAGACCACACTTTGGCTGTAGTACCTGCCATTGGTGTGTTTAGAGCAACTCAAAGACTGGCGTCTGACTTGTCGACTAGCAATGATAGTCTCTTTGCCTTTGGTAACCCTAAGATCAATATTGTTTCAGGTTTAGGTGCCCTACCTTACGCTGAGCGTGAAGTGAAGAAAATTTCTGAGCTGTTTGGTGTTGATAAATCATTTGTCAAATTCGGGAATGAAGCAACTAAGGATACTCTGCGCCAGTTTGCACCGAAGAGTAGTGTTATCCACTTAGCCACTCACGGTCTCATTGATGAGGAGCGGCCAATGGATTCGGCCGTTCTACTTGCCACCAGTGGTGATGATGACGGTATTCTTTCTGTAAAAGATATTCTACAACTGCCGCCATTAAAGGCTAAATTAGTGACACTCTCTGCCTGCCAGACTGGTCGTGGCAAAATCACGGGAGATGGTGTGGCAGGCCTTTCTCGTGCTTTTATTATTGCCGGTACTCCGTCAGTACTAGTAACTTTGTGGAACGTCGATGACGTTATGACCGAATATCAGATGGAAGCTTTCTACCGCGAGTATTTAAAAGGCGAGCACAAAGCCCGAGCACTGAGAGACGCTCAACTTAAGACAATTGCATTTATGGAAAAAGGTTTGGTTGTATCCGGCGCCGCTGCTGCTGTTAAGATTCGCGCTAATCCACGCTATTGGGCTGCTTTTCAGTTGATTGGCAATAGCCAGTAACAATCTAGTTAATTTCTTTTGGCGTGACTACCTGACGAATGCGTAGTTTCCCCACGGGATTGCCACTTTTCCGCCACAGCGCTCTCATAAGCTCATTTCACGAACTCGCAGTGACTGAGTTAATTAGTTTTCTATCCACCTTGAGGAGTATCGACTATGCCCGCAGAGAACTTTGGGATAGAAGCAAGAACTCAAACGGCTGATGATTGTCAAAATCTGTTTTCAGATTTTTGGACTGGCTTTAAAAAGGGTGGGGTTTATGAACTTGAGTACAATGAAAACCGCTCCGATGATGCCATATTGCGAGCTGGTATGGCCGCTGGTGTAGGTTATATCACCGCAGGCAAAGAGAGCACGAGCAGCACTGCCACGCCAAGAGCCGTTAAATGTCTCAGTCATAGCTCGCGAACAGGCTGGCAGCGTCGGTACTTACAATAGGCCATTTCTCTCCGGTGCTCCAGTGACTAGAGAAGTACCAGTCTTTAATCCTGATGAACTAGTTTTAAAAGCAAAGGCTCAAGTGGCCTTAAGAGATCTCAAAGGTTACAACGTATTTTCTGAGCATTGGTGAGCAGTTGATTGACCACTATGGTTTTACAGTAGGCACCGGAAACATCAACTAAATGGAAGGAGCATGAAATGGCAGAGTTAGGTAATAGAGTCTCAGTTGAAGCTGCTGTCAAACATGGTAGTGACCTTGAGCACCCGCAGGCAGCCTTTAAGAATTTAAATAGTGACCTGACTCAGGCTGAAAATTCGATGTCTAGGCAGGAGTATGGAAATTACCTGGAGCAGGTAAGGATTGGTTTGATCCAGTCTGGTGCTCTGCCGGATCTTGCCATTACCTGGGCTGAGGAGAAAGTGAAAAACAGCGGAGCATTGACTAGAGAACAATTGCTGGCAGAAGCCTCTGATAAATCTTCTGGCAGCGCTACCAAAGACAGCATAGGAATGAACCCTACTTTTGCCAAGGAAGTCGTACAGAATTTCGATACTTTCAAAAATGCCAATTTTGATCGAGACACCTATGGACAGGAAAAAGATTTTATAACTGGCGCGGACGTTGAACAGGTCAGACGGCATCAGAATTTCTATCGTGAGAAAGAAGCCGACCTTAACGCTTATGTTGCTCTTGCTTATGATCACCGCGATGACCACGAGAAACGATTGCTTGATCGCATCGATAGAGATTCACATACCACTCTTCTGCCTGGAGAAGGCCTCTGGGACCTGGCTTCGCGTGTTCTGAAGCAAGGTGGATATGCTTCAGATAATGAGCATGTCGCTAGATATGCTGACGATCTAGCCCGCTGGAACGCCGGTAAGAAAATGGAACCGGGTACTGATATTTTGTTGACGCATTTCGACATTCAAAAGACACTTTACGACATTGGAATGAAGGGCTATTTTGCCCATGAGGATGCTCGTCTTTATGATCACAGAAAGGCTTACGTACTCCGTAGTGAAATTATTGGTTTTGATGTTAGGCGCCCTGAACCTCAGACATCTTCTTGGGGAGCTGAATAGTCATAGTCATTCTGGAAGAATTGTCATAAGACAAATTATGCTTCACTTCGCAGTATTCTGAATGGCCAAATGAAGTCGTCCTCGGTCATTGTTTCGTCAGATGTTTCACCTTGGGATGTGGAAATAAACGAGAACCGGCAAGTGCCTCTCTCGGTGGCAAGCAATGTGCGAAAATCAGTACACTTCATTCTGGAGATTCGATGCCAAGAGTAATTGTGCCTTTGGTTTTGTCACTGCTTTTGCTTTGTGCCAATACCCCTAGGGCTTTTGGGCAAGGGGCTGCAAAAACTAAGCCAATTACGATTGCCCAGTTTGGTCATGTCTTCCTTTATATGCCTCTTTATGTCGCCGTCAGAAAAGGATTTTTCAAAGAGGAAGGTCTTGATGTCAGGCTGGTGAGCACTGGGGGCGACGAGAAGACGTTTACTGCTGTAATTACTGGCAATGCTCAGTTTGGAGTGTCTGATCCAACCTTTACAGCTATAGCTAGAGAACGTGGCCAGGGCGGTAAGGTTGTTGCCGGTATTGTTCGTGGCGTGCCGTTTTGGGTGGTCACTTTCAAGAACGATATCAATAAAATTAGTACACCCGAGCAGTTTAAAGGTCGTCGTATCGCCACATACACCGCACCTTCTACTAGCTTTGCTGTAATGAAGAAAGTATTGCAAAACAATGGCAAGCCAGTCGACGCCAAGATTGTGCAAGGCGCCTTTGGCACTCTCTTGGCCCTGTTAAAGGCCAATCATGCCGACATGGCTCTTGATATAGAACCGATTGTCTCCATCGCCATAAACGAGGGTGCACACATCGTTTACTCACCGGCCAAAGTTCTTGGCGATTTCGCTTTTACCGGTCTTACTGTCTCTGATGATTATTTGAAGAAAAATTCGGCCGATGTGCAGAAGGCTGTTAATGCCATCAATAAGGCTATGAATTATATTCACAAAGACTTTGAGGGTGCGGTTAAAGTGGCTTGTGCTGAGTTTCCTGAAGTAAAAGAGCCGGTGGTGCGTGCTGCCTTAAGGCGCTTGGCCGATGAGGGAACTATACCCAAGTCTGTGATCTTGCCTGAGAATGCCTGGAATAATGCCATTAATATGCGCAAAGAGATTGGTGATCTGAAGAGTGCTGGTTCTTACAAAGACAATGTAGACATGAGCTTTGCCAATAAGGCTGCTGTACTTAAATGAGCAGTGAGGTGAAGCCTTTACTCACTATTGACGGGCTCTGCTTTGATTTTTCTAGTCAGGCTCAAGCAATTGAGAAGCCTGGTAATCAAATACTAAATCAAGTCAGCCTGACTGTGCGAAAGGGTGAAATCGTCTGTATCTTGGGTGCCAGTGGTTGTGGCAAGACTACATTACTTAATTTGATCGCTGGTCTGCTCACTGCCACTAAAGGAGTAATTGAGCTAAATTCGCAGAAACCAAAGAAGAGACTTGGTTATATATTTCAATCTGACGCGCTCTTTCCTTGGCGTACAGTAAAAGACAATCTTCTCTTGGCTGCTGATATCGATAGAAGTCTCGACAAGAAAGCTCTAGAGCAATCGATGCTCCTGTATCTATCAATATTTCACTTGAACGAACAGATACTTACTAAGTATCCAATTCAACTTTCTGGTGGCATGCGTCAAAGAGTGAGCATCATTCAGTCGTTAATGTTTGATCCGGAGCTTTTGCTGCTAGATGAACCTTTTTCGGCTCTCGACTACTATACCAAGCTAAAACTAGAATCTGAGTTTTCGCAGTTCGTCAAAGAACGCGGAACGGCTGCCATATTGGTTACTCATGATATCGAAGAAGCTGTGGCCATTGGCAATCGCGCCCTAATAATGAACGCTGGAAAGCTGCAAAAAGAGTTTCTCATTCGCTCCGAAGCTGCTGTGATGGAGAGAGGAACCAGAGACTTTGCTGAAAAATATAGAGAAATTTGGTCTGAGTTGAAGTCGGTGGTGGGTGAAATTCAATGACCAAGAGCAACTCTAAGTCAAAGATTTTTGAACTCCTGCTCTATCCGCTGCCGCTCTTGGCCTTCATTCTGATTTGGTATTTTGCCACGCAAGGCAGTCAGGAGAGGCAATTTATATTTTCTAGTCCAGAAAAAGTATTAGAGGCCTTCTTGCGCTTAGTGCAGAGTGGAGAATTGCTACAGAATTGCAAAGTTACTATTCTTGAAGCCTTGAGCGGTTTCTTGCTCGGTACCACTAGTGGTGCAATAATTGGACTTTCGCTTTGGTACTCGCAACTGGTAGCAAAGATCGCCAAGCCCTACATTACGGCTCTTGCCACGGTGCCCATCTTCGCCCTAGCACCAATTGTGATTTCTTGGTTCGGCATTGATATTTACTCTAAAATTGCCCTGGCCTTTCTTTCAACGGTAACCGTGGCAATTGTGCAAAGTTATCAGGGCGCGATGGCTGTTGAGCCGCGTTTCTTGCGCTTGATGCACGTACTCGGCGCTAGCCGAGGGCAGATTTTCAGGCTAGTGGTTGTGCCGTCTTCCCTAATCTGGGTATTGAATGCCATGAAGCTCAATATTGGTCTAGCTTTGCTTGGAGCTTTCATTGGCGAGTTCATTTCAGCCGAGCAAGGCCTGGGCTTCATGATTGTCAAAGCATCCGGGCTTTATGACATGGCCACAGTCTTTGTGGGTGTTATCGCCCTGATTGTAATTGCGCTGCTGCTAACGTCTCTTGTGGAGCAATTAGAGAAGCATTTGATGAAATGGAAAGTACAGTGAATTTCGTAATCTAACCGTGCTTGAGCTTGATTGGGAAGATTGGTGGTTTAGCTACTTCAGCTCTCAAGCCTCCGAAAATTCGGAAGTTGAAGCCGGAATAGCCTGGGGTTGTATTGGCACCAATGTTGAAAATCGGCTCTGCTCTTACAAAAGCTGTGACTGGTAGCCGCGGGTGAATGCGGCGACCGACTTCTAGAGTAGTAATGATTACTTGGTTGTTTGGCCCAAATCTGAGGCGACGGTTGCCAAAGTTAGTTACTAAAGTATTGTCGACTAAGAAATTATACGGGCCTTTGCGCCAAGCGCCACCGAATGAATAGAATTGGTCGAATTCTTGGAAGCCACTAACAATTCCGTGCCATCTCACCTGACCCATGACACTGCCATAGATCAAGCCAGATTGTCCAACACGCCTAGAGATAACCGCCGATGGTATCAAGTCGTTGAAGAGCACTTGTGGTGAATTGACGGTGTTGATAAAGAGCACTCTGGGCATCAAGCCAAAAGTAACATTGGTTTTATCGTTGATTTTTACGTCTCTATCGATGCGACCGCCGATAGAGTGAATATTTCTGCTTAAGGCATTGTTGCGCAGAGTATATTGATCGCGGAAGAAGAAATAGTTGGCCGAAACTCTAGTCTTCTTGTCTAAAGCATAGCCCAACGTGACGTTAGGCAGCACCCGATAGACCATGTCTGACAAATAGTGGCGATTGGTCTGAAAAGTATTGGCTTCAAAACGCAATGAGTTTTCGACTGAAGCATTGAAGAAAACCCGGCCTGGCAACTTATAGAGAGCTTGCGATTTGAAAGAATCAAGACCGGTGAAGGCGCTAGTTCTCTCTGGTAGACGAACTGGTGTGAGGTCTATTGGCACGATGTCAGCATCGCGCTGAGGTGCTGATTGAGCAATTGCTCTAGGTGCCTCTTCTGTAAAGGAGGCCGATGCTTCTACTGGTTTGTCTGTACCTTCAGAATTCTCTGATTTCTTTGAGCTTTCTGAGACAACCGCTTGGCTAGATTTAGCAGCTTCTGTTTCTTGGCCCGGAAGCGAAATGCGTTCTAAATTAACACTGGTATCACGGGCAAAACTACCAGAATCAATCAACGCTGGGGTAGACGGTTCAACTGCCATCGCCATTGGTGTGTTCAAAAGCGACAATGTTAGGCCCGACAACAATAATTGTCTGTACTTAAACTGGGTCAACTTTCCCGCTCCAGGACTTAGTAAATTCGGGTTGCCATGTGATCAAATGCAATTTCCACTTGGCGATTATATCTCAGTGCCTATCACTTGAATAGCATATATTCTTCACTTTCTAACATCAGTGTTAGGATAGGCACCATCTTTGGAGCTATGGGGTTTAGCACTTGTCTTCTTTGTCTTCTTCAACCAATGGCGATACTTCTCAAGAGCTTCGAGACCCCGCAATTAGGGTAGTTTTGCAGCCTAAAGACACAAATAATGCTGGCACAATTTTTGGCGGCATTATTTTAAGCTATATCGACTTGGCCGGTGCGGTTGAGGTTGGTAAGACCACTAAGCAAAGAATAGTCACTGTAGGGATTAAAGAAGTAGAATTTAAAGCTCCTGTATTGGTTGGCGAAGTGGTGAGCTTTTACACTAAGACCTTACGAATTGGCCGTACTTCGGTCACCGTTTCAGTTGAAGTTGAATCAACTCGAGGTCATGAGCAAGTTCGCGTAACATCTGCGGAGCTGACTTTTGTCTGTCTCGACCAAAACGGTAAGCCGACACCAGTCGTGCCTAGTTGATCAAGCTAAATATGACGACATGATCTGGAGCCTTCCTGATGACAACCATCGATCCCGTATTTGAAAAAGCTAGTGTGGAGAAGATTCGTCTCTATCTAGGCACTGGCGCAGGTAAAACTACAGCTACTTTTGGTTTGGCCTTGAGGGCTTTAAGTAAAGGAATGAATGTAACCCTGGTCTTTTTCGACAAGCTAGAAGAGAATTCTTCAGAGGGTAAGGGGCTGAGGCTGCTAGCAGAGTCTAAGGTTGAGGGCTTTGGGCGTTTGACAATGAATTACACAGGTGTCAATCGACTAGGCACCGGGCCTAAGGGTAGCTTTCGGCTCTATAGTTCTCCCAATGGTATTTTGCCTGAAGATAAGGATGCTGCGGCCTTAGGCCTAACATATTTGGCTGAGGGTCTTAAGCGTAAAGATGATGTAGTCATTGGTGATGAGCTGCTCGATGTGGCGCGTGTAGGCCTCGTTGACTGGGATGGGGTTAAATTCACTTTAGCTCAGCGTCAAGATCCAACTATTTTGGTGCTAACTGGCCGGCGTGCTCCGGATTGGCTAATGGCTGAGGCTAGCACCATATCTGCCACCACTCAATTGAAGCATCATGGCCGGGCTATTGAAGGTATTGATTGCTAAATAGAGACTAAATCGCTAACAGAAAAAGGGGCCATCGGCCCCTTTTTCATAATCGATGGACTCGTACAGCTTGCTATCTACGGAACTTTCTTGAAATCACCGGTAGTAGAGACTGTGTTTGAAGAAGTATTGGTGTTTTTGCCAATCTCTTGTTTCATCACTTCAATAGCTTTAGCTAGTTGAATGTCTTTGCCGTCTGACGGGCCGCGCTTGAAGTTAGAGAGTGTTGGGTCGTACCACCAAGGTCCTTTTGTTTCCTTTAGATCTTCTTCTTTCAGTTCCACTTTAAAGTCAGGAATGATGCCGGTTTTGTTGATATCGGTATCGTTTGGTGTTAAATACCTGGCGATGGTGACGTTGATACCTGAGCCATCATCAAGGCGGTTGATGGCCTGCACCAGACCTTTGCCGAACGATTTTTGACCAACTAGTTTTGCTCTGCCGTTGTCACGAAGTGCACCACTTAGAATTTCACTAGCTGATGCTGACCCGCCATTGATGAGCACAACCAAGGGCTGGGTGCTGATTGGAGAGCCTGCCGATACTTGCGACTGTTTATAACCCTCAGCATCAATGGTACTGACGATAATACCTTTCTCTAAGAACATACTGGCAATCTGCACTGCGTTTGAAAGTAGTCCACCAGGGTTGTTTCTTAGGTCGAGGATGATGCCATCAGCTTTAGAAACGGTATTGAGAGCTTTGACCATCTCTTTATCAGCCTTGTTTGAGATGAAGCTCTCAAGGCGTATGTAGCCGATATTGCCTGGCAATATTTCAGATGTACCAACTGCTTTAATAGGAATCTCAGCGCGCTGCAGTGTTACTTTCTTGCGCTCGGTTTTGCGATTAAAAGTAATAACAACTTTGGTGTCAATTGGGCCACGAATTTGTTTGACGACTTGGTCTAGAGACTGACCCTTAACTTGTTTGTTATCAACTTCGATAATTTCATCGCCAGACATCATGCCAGCGTTATAAGCCGGAGTGCCTTCTATTGGTGCAATGACTACAACTTTATGCTCTTTGTTCATACCAAGCTGCATGCCAACCCCAAAGAGGTGAGCTTCAATTTGGTCTTTCTCTTCAGTAAAGGCTTCGCGATCTAGAAAACGAGTATATGGGTCGTTTAGCGAAGCCAGCATGGTTTCTACGGCTTTGTGTGATTCGTCGCTAGTTTTGAGCTTGCCGTCATAGTTGTGCTCCCAGCGGTTCCAGTTCTGGCCGTTAAACTTTTGGTCATAGTACTGTTCTTTAATCAGTTTCCAGGACCGCCGATACAAGTCTTGAGGATTCATACCGGCTAGGGCAACCTGCCTAGTCATTTCGTGCGAAATGCCAGCTGCGCCATCGGCAATTAAAGTCTGTGAAATCGCATCGCCTTTGCCTTTGGCAAATAGCCAGCTTTGTAAGCCAAAGAAAGCGAGACAGAATGCAAGCGGTATTCCGACCCGAGCTATTACTTTCCTATCCAACAACTTTCTACCTCTACCTTCGAGTATTGATTCGAGTATTCATTAATACAAATCTTAGATCACTATGCCCCAGGCTCGCCCAGACTACGCTTCCTCTCTTAAGAATGCTGAAGCAAAATCATCAATACGATGAAGTCTTGGGAATTTTTAATTGTAGCCCCAAATCGGCCTGCGCGTCGACAAATAGCGGGTTTCTTGTGGCAAAAGCCCTGAGATTTCTTTTTCTCATCCAGAAGTTAATTATTTTAGGTTTCAAGTATCTTGGCATTTCCCCTATGATTGCAGTCAGTTAGGGTGAAGTTTGGCCCTCTTTGACAACCGGCCCTTGCCCCTCGCTGACCGTATATCGAGAAGCATCCACTATGGCCTATCGATAGTTAATCTAGAACATATCGATGGCGAGTGCTCACTTAAGTTAGGTAATTTGGAGGCGGCTCTAGAATGATGGCCAAGCAGGGAACAGTTCTGGAGAAAGGCAAAACAGATATTTTAGATGTCGATGCAGAGTCTTTGGCTAATATGGAATCTCAGTTGAATACAGACAGTAAAACTCGCCAATTCTCTGTTACCGCGGCAATCAACTCAATAAAAATCTCTGAACGCACAAAATTGCGGGCAAAAATTGCAGTTTCAGTAGTTTTGTTCGCTAGCCTATTCTTGTTTGGCAAAGTAGACCTGTCAAAATCTATTGAAGTTGCCCTCAAAGCCAATCCCTGGTACCTTCTAGCTGCTTTTGGTTTGTTCTTAGGATCGACATTCTTAAATGCCTATCGCTGGAAGCTGCTCGCCAGTGCAGCTGGTCTCAGCCAGAGCTTGCTGAAGATGGTGCAGTTCTGTTTTGTTGGAGTGTTTTTCAACCTATTCTTGCCTTCCACTGTGGGCGGTGATTTTAGTCGTTGTTACTACTTATCTAAAGGCACTGGCAAATATGCCCATGCCTTCTATTCAGTCTTAGCTGACCGCACGGTTGGAATTGCAGTACTTTTCCTTTTTGCCTCATTAGGAATATTGCTTGGACCAGGTGGCGGTGGTCTGCCTATGCAGCTCAAATTGCCTATTTTGCTTGGCACAGTAGGAATCTTCTCTGTTTTGCCTTTCTTGCCGGCACTTGCTAAGCGTTTCTTGGGCCCAGAAAATTGGGTCTCCAGGCAACTGAACAATTCGCCTGCTGCAATTTATTGGCATGATCGCGGTCTTATGGCAACTGCCATAGGCTTGTCTGTGATTCTTCAAGTGGTTCTGGTTATGTGCCACGTGGCTGTTGGTCTTGCCCTTGGTCTGACCAACATTCCCCTCTGGTATTACTTTGTCTTCTATCCCTCAGTCGCTGTACTCGGTTTTATTACTCCGAGTTTTAACGGTATTGGTATTCGCGAGTGGGCCTACACTTATTTTCTCACTCTGGCTGGCGTTGATCGTGCCCCCGCGCTTACTTATGCAATTATGTGGTTGGGGCTAACGACGATGTCAAGCTTGGTTGGGGGCCTCGTCTATGTGCTTGGTCATTTCAAGATTTCTAAGGCCGAGAAAGAGATGTTGGAGTCTGGGAAAATGGACTCGCTAAATTAATTGGAATGGTAATGCTGGGCACTAAAGTCAGTTTTTTGCCCGGTCGCAGCCCGCTTGAGGCCGACGTTGTTCGCCAGACTTTTGCTATAGCTAAGTCAGAGGGCGTAAAGGCCTATCTTGTTGGTGGTGCTATTCGTGATGCCATTGATCTAGGCATCGGCCGAAAACCGCTTCAGTCACTCAAAGGCGAAGCTGGGGCCATAGATTTCGATTTCGCTGTACTTGTTGACTCTACTAAGAACAACCAGGACAACCCAGCTATCAGTTTGGCTTTGGCAGTGGCTGACGCTCTATCTGGTCACTTTGTCTTGCTTGACCAGTCTAACGATATTGCACGTGTGGTTCTCTTGCCTGTGCCAGACTCAGAATCGGGAAAGACTTCAGAGCCGCAGACCTATCTCGATTTTGCTGCTTGTATTGATGGCAGTCTTGAGCTCGATATTTTGCGGCGTGATTTCACTGTCAATGCCATGGTTTTCGACCCCGATTTCCCTGACCAGGTGATCGACCCTACTGGTGGTTTGAGCGATCTCAAAGACAACATTATTCGGGCGGTCTCTGAAGATGTCTTGATTGATGATCCCTTGCGTGTTCTTCGGGCTTATCGCTTCGCTGCCTATCTTGGTGCTCAGATTGAGCCAATTACCCGTGGTTACTTAAAACAGCACGTCAAGCTGCTGGGACGGGTTGCACGCGAGCGTATCTCATACGAATTTTTCACTTTGATGAACTGTCAAAAAGTCGCTCGTCTAGTTGTTGAGATGGGCGAAATTGGCCTGCTAGAAGAGATTTATCCAGAACTAAAAGATTGCCGTAGAGTAACGGCCAACAGCTTTCATCATCTTGCTTTGTTCGATCACAGTGTAGAAACTATTCCTCAGCTAGAAAATAGGTTTGAGGCGCTACCTGATTGGGTGCAGCAGTCTGCTAATTTGCCTCTGGTTCCAGGGGTTACCAGGCTTGCAGCTACTAAGATCGCGGCATTGCTGCACGATATTGGTAAGCCCGACACCTGGGAGATCACGCCTGAAGGGCGCCATACTTTTATTGGTCACGACAAGCTTGGTGCTGAGATGATTCGCCCTTTGGCGGAGCGCGAAAAATGGTCCAAGACCATGACCCGTTTTGTGGAAAGACTTGTGCTCTGGCACTTGCGACCGGGACATCTCTTCCATACCGGTGCCCCTACCCCCAAGGCTCTCAATCGTTTCTATCGAACTGTTGGTGAAGAAGTGCCTGAGTTAATGATTCTTGCCTTTGCTGACTTTGGCGCTACCTGTGGCGCTGGTCTTGCTGCTGAACGCGATCACCTAGAGCAATGCTTGGTTGAATTGATGAACGGATATCCGACCTATATAGAGAACACTAAGAAATTACCCAAATTGATGGACGGAGCGGATGTAATGAGGATACTGGGTGTAAAACCAGGGCCAATTATTGGTGAAATTCTCAATTCCCTTACTGAAGCACAAGAAATTAAGGAAGTAGTGAACGTGGCTCAGGCAGAGGCTTTTGTTAGGTCTTACCGTGCTTCGGAAAACAAGTAAAAAAGAAAGTTTCCGCTTGATAACTATATTTCAGGGTTAATTGGAAGTTTAGCGGGCATAAGAAATGCAGAGAAACAAACGCAACGTTCGGACCTAGTCTGAGCGGAGTAGTAAGGATTTCAAGAACAGTAGACAACACGAAGGCCCCAGCTGAGGGTCTTGTTTTCAACTGACATTTTTTAAAACTCTTCTGGCACAGCTCAATAAGGTGAAAACAATGAACGCTAAAGTAGACAAACTTCAGAACTACACAGTAATTGCTCGTCTCGATGATGCCATTCCACTGAATACTGAAGAATGGCTTGCCACCGAGCGCTTACTCAATCAAGTCAGTGAGTTCGTGCCTATGTCTATGCTCAATGCTTTGACCGAATCAATTATCAACTATGCAGACGATCAAGCCCGCCGTGGCTATATTCTAGGCCAAGAAGATCTAGTCAGCGAGCTCAAGAGAAAGGCTTCTAAAATAGCCTAACTGCTAAATTTTCAGCAAATCTAGCATTACAGCCAGAAGTTATATTGTTGCCATCCCTATTTGGATGGCAACATTTTTTTGTTTACCGATATAATTGACAAGGTAGTCTTATAAATCGAGATAGATGCAGCGGTCTATGACCACGGAGTTAATTTGCCAAGTACTAGCAGTCAGTTAAATGTGAAGGTACGGCACTGGACAACCATTAATAGAGTGCTGGTTGCGGACTGTAGAGTATTCACAGTGCATAAGTTAATTTCACAACGCACCACTGCAGGTATCAGTGAGACTCACGATTTTTATGTCTTCCAGCCCACCGATTGGGTAAATGTTATTGCCGTTACCCCTGACTATCAGGTTGTCTTGATTGAGCAGTATCGTCACGGAATTGAACAAGTCACCTTAGAAATTCCAGGCGGTATGATTGATGAAGAGGATGGCGGTTCGCTGATCGCGGGGCGCAGAGAGCTGCTTGAAGAGACCGGTTGTTGTGGTGATAATTTAGTCTTTCTTGGTCGAAATCATCCAAATCCGGCCATTCAAAGTAATATTTGCGATACCTATCTTTCACTCAATGTTAAACAGATTCAGGTGCCTAGCTTTGACGGAACTGAAGAAGTTGCTATTCGCCTAGTTCCTATCAAAGATATTCCGCGCTTGATTAAAAATGGCATGATTACGCATGCATTGGTGATTGTGGCTTTTCATTACTTGCAACAATATTGTCTTGAGAATGTAGCCATTCCGGGTATCGATCAACTAAATCCGTTTTCTTGAAAATCTCATAAATAGGGCTAAGTATGCACATTGGGACGTTCCCTCCGGTCTATCACTTAGTGCTTGAGGCTTTGTCCTTTTGGATTGCTTTTCGCCTTTATCTCAAGCTAAAGAAGCGAGATACTCTAACTTTTCAACAACGAGTTCCAATTTTGCTCGGCGGCATGCTCGGTGCGGCCATTGGCAGCAAGACCCTCTATTGGCTTGAAGACCCTGCCTTCTTTATGCAAAATATCAACAACTGGCAGCTGCTCTTGGCTGGTAAGTCTCTAGTTGGCGGCATTCTTGGTGGCTGGATTCTAATTGAAGTGGCTAAAAAACTAGTGGGAGTAAAGTCGGCCACCGGTGATAGCTTTGTGGTGCCTCTCATAGTTGGCATGGCAATTGGTAGAATCGGCTGTTTTCTCTGTGGTCTATCTGATCATACTTATGGATTAGCAGCTGATTTGCCTTGGGCAATCGATTTCGGTGATGGTATTCGCCGCCACCCAACTCAACTCTACGAAATTATCTTCTTGATTAGCCTGCTCGCGGCCTTCACTCAGCTTGTTAAAAGAAACCTGCAGCAGGGCGAGTTGTGGAAGATTTTTGTTTTGACCTATTTGTCATTCAGATTTTGCGTTGAGTTTATCAAGCCAGTGGCTCATGTCTATTTTGGTTTAGATATAGAGCAAGTGGTGGCTATTGGCGCCTTTATTTATTACACGCCCTACTTAATTTCTAAGCTCCAAGCGAAAAAAACGCAAGGAGCTGTTTCATGAAAACGGCCGATCGCCCATATCTCTTCTTTGAGTTAACTAATAGTGTCTGCTCTACTTGTTTGGAAAAAATAGAAGCCAAGATTGTTTTTCAAGACGAACGCGTCTATCTCCTCAAAAACTGTCTCAAGCACGGCCGTGAGAAGGTTTTGATTTCAACTGATATTGAGTATTTCAAACTTTCACGTAGTTTCTTGAAACCAGGTCAGCTGCCTCTGCGCTTCAATACAGAAACCAAGTTTGGTTGTCCCTATGACTGTGGCCTCTGCCCAGATCACGAGCAACATAGCTGTTTGACCTTGATTGAAGTGACTGACAAATGCAATCTTGAATGTCCTGTCTGCTACGCCGAATCAGGCCCTAATGCCGGCGCTCACCGCTCCCTTGAACTAATTGAGTTTATGCTGGATGAGCTTGTCAAAAACGAGGGCGAACCAGATGTGGTGCAAATTAGTGGGGGTGAGCCTACTATTCACCCTCAGTTTTTTGAAATTCTTGATTTAGCCAGAACCAAGCCAATTCGCCATCTTATGATCAATACCAATGGTGTGCGCATCTCACGGGATCGAGATTTTTGCGCACGTTTGGCTACTTATATGCCAGGCTTTGAGGTCTATCTACAGTTTGACGGCTTGCGACCAAAGACTTATACCGAGCTGCGTGGTGAAGACTTGACCGCTGTTCGCCAGCAGGCCCTGGCTCACCTGAACGAATTTGATATTGCCACAACTCTTGTGGTTACCTTGGCTCGTGGGCTGAACGATGACGAAATCGGCGAAATCATAGAGTTTGCCCTGAAGCAGCCATGTGTTAGAGGAGTGACGTTCCAACCAATTCAAGCTGAAGGACGAGTACTGGGCTTTGACCCAGCTGATCGGTTGACACTAGCAGAAGTTAGGCAAAAGATTTTAAAGCAATCCAAAGTCTTTGCTGACGATGACATTATTCCTGTACCTTGTCACCCTGATTGTATTGCTATGGCCTATGCCATAAAAATCGACGATAAGGTGGTGCCCTTGTCAGGGGTAATTGGTTCTGATGTACTGCTGAAAGAAGCCGGCAATACTATTCAATATGAATCTGACCCGGCAGTCAGAGCCAAAATATTTGAATTGTTTTCGCTCGGAAAGACAACTGGCACTGTCTCGCACGCCATAGGCGACCTTTTGTGCTGCCTACCTAAATTAGAGTTTCCTTCTGAGCTTTCATACAAAAATATTTTTCGCGTAATTATCATGGAGTTTTTAGACAAATACAATTTTGATGTTAGATCGGTAAAGCGCACTTGTGTGCATATAGTTCATCCTGACGGCAGAATCATACCCTTTGATACATACAATATGTTCTATCGTAGTAATCTTGATGTCGAAGCTCTTTCAAAGCACGTTAAAAATACCAGCGAGAGCAAAAGCAATTGAGATGAGCTTACTTCATAGTCACTATCTGGAATATCACCAGTCTTTTGATCAAGCCTGGGAGCTAGCAATGCAGTGTCTTTCTTCTTCTAGTACTTCTGGTTTGACCACTAAATGGAAGATAGAAGACGACAAAGAAGCTAAACGGATAGCTGCCACTGCTGTGATCGGTAACGCTTTTCAGGTGCAAAGACAGTTGATTTTGCAATTGGTGTTTTCAGATAACGCCGAAAAACAGAGGCTAGAGCTGCATTACATGATTATTCCAATGCGCAACCTTAAGCCAGCGCTGGCTATCTTTCAGCAAGTTAGAGAGCAATTAGAGTCGAGCTTTGGTGCAGAATTTATAGCCTATGAGTCGGCATCGACCGCTTTAGAATTGCAAATAGCTTCAAGCACTAGCTTGCTTAAGGGCTTTGAGTTTGTTCTATTGGGCAATACCGTACTTTTTGCTTTAATTTCCGTTTTCGCCGGTATGGCTGCGGCTGCTGGCATTGTGATCTGCCTGCAGGTCTTGTGGGTGCCCGTTGGTATTATCACTAGTTTTTATCGCTCGCTTACTAGGCCGCTATTGATAAGGGGCAAGACAATTGGCGCTTTAGACCGTCTTTGGTATGGCTCTTTGGCATTTACCAGCGGCATGCTAGTTTCTGCCATTGCTTGCCCAATAATTCTTTTGGGCTTATGCACTGGCCTATCATTTGTTTCTCGCGGTGGTTTTTAGCTAAGTCTAGATGAGATTATGAGCCTACTTGACGGCAATTACATAGAATCTACGCACTCGTTCGAGCCCGCCTGGGAGCTAGTTCTTCAGGCTCTGGCGGCGACTTCTCAGCCCGAATTCGACTGGCAAATTGAGTCTGATAAGGCGGCTAAGCGCATTGTTGCCACCATGGATCTTGGCAGTGCCTTTCAGGTTAAGCAACACTTGACTCTAGAGCTGGTTTTTTCGCAAATTGGTGAAGCACTTCGTCTAGACATGCAATATGCGATTACTCCGATGGTCAACATCGGTCAATCTGAAAAACTACTACAGGAGACTAGAGACGAGATTGTTAAGGCTCTCACTACTGGTCAAGAGCTTTATCAGGCTGGCGTCATTCCAGCCAACGAAGAAGAGCGCCCTTTACCTGAAAGCGACAAGCAAGGTAATGATCGCTTATTGCATGGCATAGAAATCGTGCTGCTTCTAAATTTGGTGCTGGTGCTCATTCTTGCAATGACTATAAAGTCACTACAGACAGTTATCTTTATTGCCTTTGCGCTACAGCTGTTTTGGATACCAATTGGTGTTTTTTATTCCTTGTTCGCTGGCTATGGCAAAATACGGGACAGGTCAAGCCGGAGTTTCGGCAGCGTTGTTTTGTTTACTTGCGGAGTGATTTGGCTCACTCTTTGTGGGACCGCGATTAGTGTGCTTGCCACTATCATAATATTTTTTGGCCTGTGCAGTGCTATTGTCGGCCATTACCAACGTTAGCAATTTGCAGCACAAGGTGTTGAGGCTACGGTGGTTCAAGGTGTGCGCACGGCTGGAACTGTGAGAGTCAACAATCTGGCCAACATGGAAGCTCTGCTCAATATTGTCGCCAACGGCATGGAAATATTAGGAGTCGCTTGGGGTGGCCCAACCATGATTTGGGGTTTCATGCACCTTGCTGCTGGCACCCATGATGCGAAAAAGAAGGTATTGTATGGAGCATGTGGAGTTACCGCTGGTCTAGCAACTCCTGGCTTAATCAACTGGTTTGTGGCTTCGGCTCGCGGCGCCGCTTTATTCAGCTAAGTATGCAACCCTTAACTTTTGCTGGAAATTAGCGCACGTAAGCCATTGGGTTATTTGGCTTGCCATTGACTCTCACTTCAAAGTGCAAGTGCGGACCGGTAGAGAATCCAGTAGTTCCTTCGTAGGCAATGACATCGCCTTTGGCGACGTTATCTCCAGCGCCCACAGCCACTCTAGATAAGTGAGCATAAAGAGTAGCCATGCTGTTGCCGTGGCTGATGATTACAACTTTTCCGTAGCCGCCGTACCAACCAGTATAAAGAACGTTGCCACCATCTGCAGCGTGAATAGCTGAGCGGTTAGGTCCTGCTAAGTCAACTCCTGAGTGGAATTTACGCACACCAAATATGGGGTGCTTACGCCAACCGAAGGGTGATGTTACTGGCGCTCTCAACGGCATACACATGTTGCCAGAGCCAACTGTAATTGGTCCGCCTTTTTTGCGGTTAGAGCTTTCCATGACAAAAATTTGCTTTTCTAAACGAGCAGATTCGTTAGCCAATTCACGTTCTGCCTGTTCATAAAACGCCCGTTGGCTGCGTAAGCGTTCAGCAGTCTGTTGCTGACCCATCTTCTCTTTGGCAATAGCCATTGCTTTCTCAGCAATTTGCGAGACTAGATCGGCTAGCATGTTCTTTTGTGCACCAAGCTGTTGCTTGTTTTGTGAAAGCACAGATTCGCGCAACCGCAGTTCATCAATGAGTTTTTTATCTTGTTCTGCCACACGCTCTTGATAGTAGAGACGGTCTAGCAGTGTCTGTAGA
Organism: Candidatus Melainabacteria bacterium; assembly: GCA_030696635.1. Taxonomy (GTDB): domain Bacteria; phylum Cyanobacteriota; class Vampirovibrionia; order Obscuribacterales; family Obscuribacteraceae. The sequence continues at coordinate 7,491 of JAUYRX010000011.1, read as the reverse complement.
TTGTCTACTTGGAAAAGCATTTCAACAAAGTTCAAACGGTTGCCTTCATAAATTTCTCTAAGGCGGAAGGCGGCCGACTCTTGCAAGCTGGCTTCTTTTGTTTTTACTGTTGTTAGCTTTGCTTGGGTTTCGTTGATTTTGTTTTCAGTGTGGCTAACTTGCTGCTTTGTGTTGGTCAATTTGCCAGTGGTGGCAGCTAGTTCTCTTTGAATTATGCCGAGTTTTTCATAGGCCTTGCGTTCGTTCTTTCTAATTGCTTGGGCCTTGTTGTGGTACTCACGCTTTTCTCTTTCTAGCTTTTGCTTTTCTTGCTGTAAGAGGCGTTTCTTCGCCTCATTTGAGCTACCACTTTCGTAGGCTACAACACTATTTGCCGAATGATGCAAGCTGGAATGTACATCGGTCGCACTAGCCGGTAATGTACTGGCTGCGCCCGCGGTAATTATTGATAAAGACACTGCTAACCAAAAGGATTTTTTTGCAGGTCTGTGAATGCTTTTAAATTTCAATTTTTGGGAAACCAATCTGGACGCCTGCAATATCTGAATCTGAAATTGAGTATCTTGATGGGAAGTGCAGTCTACCATTGAAAACCGACTGAGGCAAAGAACCCTCAATATGCTTTAAGTCTATAGCCGCAAGATATGCCGAATATTAGCTATAATTCGCCTTGCTGGTTGCGGCGGCTCCAGTGTCTCGGCACCAATCAAGCCTGAGGGCGATAGTGTTGATATAACTTCAACACTTGGAGCTATATCTCAACAATTGTCACATGTTGTCATATAGTATCCACTGACGCAGCAGAACCGATTTGACCGACTAATTCCCGACTAATTCCCTCTAATGTTTAAAGAGCAAGATAAAATGTTGAAAGAGATTGTCAAGTATCCTCTGTCCATTCAAGGACTAGTCACAAGCGAGTTTACTGAGGTAAAGAGCCCATATAGCGGCGAAGTAGTGGCCGTGGTTGGTCAAGCCGATGAGAAAGCAATTGATGCCGCTCTTGCTTTGGCTAAAGAGACGTTCGAGAACGTAATGAAGGTGATGCCGGCCTATAGGCGCTCGGAGATTCTGGCAAAGACCTCACAACTAATTCTCAGTAATATTGAAGACATGGCTCAGACCATTGCCTTAGAAGGTGGCAAGCCAATAAAAGATGCCAGAGTAGAAGTATCACGCGCCGCCAACACCTTCGCGATTGCCTCACGAGAAGCTCTTCGCTTAGATGGCGAGCAGTTACAGATGGATACAAATGCCGGCAACGAAGCCCGCATTGGCATGATATTGCGTGAGCCGATTGGCGTAGTCGCAGCAGTTACACCATTTAATTTTCCTCTTAATCTAGTGGCTCACAAGCTGGCGCCAGCAATTGCTGCGGGCAATACAGTTGTGCTTAAACCATCTTCGCAAACCCCGGTCTCAAGTTTTAAATTAGCTGAGTTGCTTAAGCAAGCCGGTCTGCCAGAAGGTGCTTTGATCGTCACCCCTTGTCGTGGTTCTAAAGGTAACGCCCTAGTACGTGACTCTAGAATTGCTCTGTTGACTTTCACCGGCTCACAAGAAGTGGGCTGGAGATTGCGCGGTGAAGTTCATGCTGGTGTAAGAGTTATTCTTGAGCTTGGTGGTAATGCCGGTATTGTTGTGCACTCTGACGCTGATCTTGAAGCAGCGGCTAAGGCCGCTTGTCGAGGCGGCTATGCCCATGCCGGGCAAATCTGTATTTCTGTGCAGCGAGTCTACGTACAGAGCAAGGTTTACGATCAGTTCTTGGACAGATTCAAGAGTTTGGTGGCGGCACTAAAAGTGGGAGATCCGCTCAGTGATGACACTGATGTTGGTCCATTGATCGATTCGGGTTCGGTGGACAAAACAATTGAATGGGTAGACGAGGCTGTCAAAGGTGGCGCCAAGCTGGTTCACGGCGGTAAAAAATGTGGTAACAATTTAGTTGAACCGGTAATTTTGACTGAAACCAATCGTGGTATGTCAGTAGTCTCAGACGAAGTATTTGGGCCGATTGTAAGTATTATGAAGTATGACACTGTGGATGATGCCATTGCCTCTTGCAATGATTCGCGTTATGGCCTACAAGCAGGAGTGTTTACTGCTAACGTAGATGTAGCTTTCAAGCTCGCCCGCGGCATCGATGCTGGTGGCGTTATGGTTAACGATGCACCTACATTTAGAGCTGACCACATGCCTTATGGTGGCCGAAAGGAGTCAGGATTGGGCTTAGAGGGCATACGTTATGCACTCACCGAAATGACTCAACCGAAGTTCATTTGTCTCAATTTGAATCCTAATGTGTAGAAGTCGCTAAATGGCCAAAATAGAAGAACGGTTTCGCGAAGCAATTCAGGCAATTGATGGTGCCTTGGTAGTCTCATGCCAAGCCAGCAGCGGTGAACCGCTTAATCATCCTGACCATATTCTGGCCATGTCGCTTTCGGCCCTCAATGGTGGTGCCCGTGCTCTGCGTCTAGAAGGTGTTGAGAACGTCCGACACGTAAGAGCCGCGGCAGAAAAACTCTTTGAGGGCCATCTGCCTATCGTTGGGCTAACAAAATCTGAGATACCGGCAGCCGAGAAGTTGTCATCTGTATATATCACCGCTAGCTTTGCCGAAGCTGAGGCTTTGGCAGAAGCTGGTGCTGACTTTATAGCTCTTGATGCAACAGGCCGAAAGCGCGCCGACCAGCTTAGTTTAAAAGAGACGGTTGAGAAGATTCACAGCCAGTTGAACCTGCCTGTTTGGGCTGATTGCTCTACTTTTGGTGAGGGCATTGCCGCAGACGAGGCAGGAGCTGATATTATTTCAACTACACTTTTCGGATATACCGAAGAGACCGCTCTGCCTAAAGAACACGGTCCTGGCTTAGACTTGCTAAAAGAATTTGTAGACCATATTGCTTCTCCGATTATTCTTGAAGGACGCATCTGGACTCCTGAAGAGCTTACCCGTGCATTTGAGTTAGGCGCCTATGCGGTTGTAGTCGGCTCAGCCATAACGAGACCACAATTAATAACTGAGCGTTTCGTTAAGGCTATTCCGTCAAGAAGGGTTCGCATGCCTGGCTTCAAACTGCCGCTAAATAAATGAGCCTTTTTCAGTATTACACTCTCTTCCCGATCATTATTCTCTCCGGACTTTCCTTGGGTGTGCGCTCAATGACGCCTTTCGTCTGGGGTAAGGGGCTGGTACTGCAAAGTTGCTTAGTCCTGGTGGCAGTGCTGATCGGCGTTCTGCTTCATAATATTTGGCTCGCTCAAATCGCCGGTTGGTTTCTCTTTATCTTGTTCCATGTGCCCGCCTGGTACATTTTTGGCCAGGCCAAAAATTCAATGACGCGCATGAACACTGAAGAGATGGCTAAGTGGGGCAGGCTATTGCCGCTTGTATTCTGGGGTTTGCCGGGCCAGTTCTGGAAGGATATGGTGGACGCCTATATTGCCTATTCAAAAGAAAACCCAGCTTTAGGTGAAGAGCTTTTAGGCCGTTGGCAGAACTCGCCTAGCTTGCCTGATAGTTTGAGAGATGTACCAATTCAATATGGTCTTTACGGCAACTGCCTCTGCTGGCAGTGGCAGGCAGTGGTAGATGATTTTGAGAAATTACGTTTTGCCGCTCGCAAAGCTTCTCCTATGCTTTATTTCTCTGCTGCAAGAGCCTATATCGAACTTGGCCTTTACCATAAGGCCGCCGAGTGTTTAAGACAGTCGCGCTTTGATGAGTCAATTACTCCCCTTGATTCACTGGCCATGGCCTTGCTTCCATTCTTCGCTTTATGTGGTGCTCGCAATCAAGTAGACCAACTTTTGGCGGTCATAAGTGAGTCAAAAACCACTTTGCCTGAGGCTCTTTCACTTTATTGGATGGGCCGCTGTTTGACCAAAGAAGGCGAAATTGCTCAGGCCCAAGCGGCCTTTGAGAAAGCATTATCGAAGACTGAAGTGCCGATTTTGCGAAAACGCATTCAGTTTGCCCTCGATCTCACTAATGCTGACAGTGAGATTGTTCATACAGGGAGCGTGTCGTTTACTCTTGAAGATTGCAAGGCCGAAATGAAAGACATTTGGTCTCATTTCCAACGTGGTGCATTCATCCAAGAGATATTGGCCCCCCGTAGGCGCTCACCAGTCGTAAATGGGTTGCTTTTTATAAATTTGGCTGTTTTTTTACTGGCTGATCCCCATTTTAAAATGGCTCCGGCTTTAGCTCTGTCTATTTTTAATGGTGGAATGCTATCAGACGCGGTGATTAAGCATGGCGAATACTATCGCTTGTTCACCTACATGTTTTTGCATACGACAGTAATTCACCTTGGTGTTAATATGCTTGGTCTTCTGGCATTTGGTCGCATTACAGAAAATATTTTTGGTACCAATCGATTTCTTGCCATTTATTTTTTCGGCGGCGTTCTCTCTGGGGTTGCTCACCTTATGCTGCGTCCTGGCGAGCCTGCTGTCGGCGCTTCTGGAGCAATCTTAGCTATTTTTGGCGCTGTCGGTGTTGGCATTTGGAAGTTGAAAGCAGTATTGCCTGAGTCTTTGCGCAAGCGCTATTTATGGATGATGGTTGCAATAGCTTTATCGCAAGTGGTAATAGATCAATTTATTCCACACATTGCTGTTTTCGCTCATCTTGGTGGTCTAATTGCTGGTATCGCATTAGGTGCAGTTACTTCCATTCGTACACCTTCGAAAGAAGTAATTGATGGTACGCAGAAGTTTGTTGAAGGCTGAGCGATTTCACCTTGTTGGCCTCGTGCCCATAGTGTTAGATTATAGCGGCGGCAAAGGCTGCCAAGAGCTTCTTGTAATGAGTCTAATTTTATGCATGATTGTCCTACCTGCAAAGTTCCCCTACACGGCCATGAGCTAGTTTGCCCCTCTTGTGGTACTAAGCAGAGAGTTAAGCTGGGATCTAGTAAGCTCTTCGGCAGTGAGCATGCAGCTCAAAAGCCGTCTATTAATTTGATGCCGTTCGTTGCCGCTGGGGTGATTGCCCTTTGTGCTGCTGGATTCCTTCTTAAGGACAGTTGGATTGCTCAGTTAATTAACCGACCACCGCAGGTGGAAGATCCAATTGCCAAAATGACTTTTATAGAAGCACGAAACTTAATTGAGACAAAGATTACTGAAGGTGTTGCCGCTGGCGGTGGCAAGTCTACTTTTAAGTGGCAACGAGCTGGTGCTGAAGTGGATAAAAGCAGCGAAGGCCCCGTCGAAGTTGAAGCCCAAGTTGAGCTTAAAGATCCAAGCGAACGCAAGGCTATTATCGATCCGGTCAAAGAGTATTTTGAAAAAGCCGGCATAACCACACTTAATGTCAAAGACGAAAAGCTTCATGCCACTTGGACTTACTCGGTTACTCCCGCTGCGGCACCAAGCGAATAGATGGCAAGAAAAACCAAACTATCTCTAGTAGTCTTTCTAGTCATAGCTTTTGTTGCTTGCCTAGTCGTATTTAGGGGTGCGCAAGCGCAATCAGGGCTGCCTAATAGCAGCAGTCAGCCAAGCGTTCTTTATTCAATTTTCGATCCAAAATTCAACCTGGTAGCTGGCACTTATCTTATACCTAGTGGCTGGCAAGCTCAGAGTCAGGTGGCTTGGAACCTTGAGCACTTTAGCCAGCCTCTGCAACTACATTCTGTTGCCTCTAGTGCCGATGGAAAATCGGTTTTAGAATTTTTCCCTACTGAGCAATTTGTTTGGTTGGTGCCCAGAGCAATGGCTCGCCCTGGTCAACCTTTAGGTGATGGAGCTACCTTGCTTCCACCAGTCTCTGCCCAAGAGGCGATGCAGCATTTCATCATTGCAAAACACCGAGGTTCTGCACCAAATTTGAAAATTGAACAAATTGTCCCAATGCCAGATCTTACTCAACGTCTGCAAATAGCAGCTCCGGCTGGGGGGGTGCAAGAGTCAGTCTGCGCTAGAATTTCTTATGTGCTGAACGGCCAGCCGATGCAAGAAGAGATTTATGGAGTTAAAACGGCATTTAACGGAGTGCCTAGTCGCAGCTATACTGCTGGTTCGATGGTGCAATATAACTGGGGCTTCGGTACTCTTTTTAGCTTTCGCGCCCCGCAGGGCGAGTTAGAGGGACAGCGCGATAAATTCTTTGCTATGGTTACTTCATTCAAGCCCAATCCAGCTTGGCAAGCGGTTCGCGCTCAAGTCCAGCAGCAAGCCCTACAGCACAACAATTGGCGATTGCAGGAAACTGCTAGTTCTATTGCTAACGCCAACAAGCTTGGACAGATGGTTGTAGCTGGTAATGCACAGTTCTTTGCCAATCAGGCTGCCCGGCGTGAACAAGAGTATGCTTCGGATCAAATGAGGCTGCACGCACGTTATGCCCCAACTAGTGGCACAGCTAGTAGCGGTATCAATCAGACAGAGGCTTTCGGTGACTTGATGATGGGGCGTGAAACTGCAGCTGATGGCTCAAAGCATGATGGATATCACAACTCAATTTGGAGTGATGGTCAGGGCAATTATCGTCCGACAAATGATCCAAATTACAATCCCAATATCAATTCGAGTGGCACCTGGACTCAGTTAGACAAGATGCCACTAGGTCATTAGAGAGAATATATTCGACGATCCCGCTGATACCAGTTGACAATTGGTATCATTTGGCAACGTCAATTTTGAGGTAGATGTGCCACAGAGCAAAGTGCTTGTCACTTATTTGAGTTTACGCTCGGCTAGAGCAAATTCAATGGTAGAGTTTGGCCCTGCCTTGATAATTTTATTGATTTGCATATTCTTTCCTCTCGTAGATATGCTCGCAGTGGCTCTGGCCTATTGTAACGGCCAAGTCTTGAACAGCAATCAGGTTCACGAAGCCTCTCTGGTTGACTGGCACGAGGCCGTCAGTCCGAACGGAACGGTCTGCAAGGGCATTCCCGATCAATGGCTAAATGGCATGGGAAAATTCGTTAAGGTCTCAAGCCCACCGTCAACTCTAATCAGCTATCGGGACGGTGAATCAACCACCGGTGTCACAGACAAAATTGTGAGCGTCACCACAACTCTGGCTTGCACGCCTTTTCTCTCTATTCCTCTTCCTGTATTCAATATACCTGGCCTCAATGGTCCAATGGTCTTTTCTATAACTTCCGAAAGACCTATGGAAAATCCTGATTATGCTGGACCGTCTAATGCTGGTGGAACTGGCGGTGTCGCTGGTGCTTCTTCGCCCTCAGCTACCATGATGTCTCCAGGGGCAGCAGCTGCTGCTGCCGGACCAAGTGGCCCTGCTGGACCCGGTGGACCAAGCGGCCCTGCTGGACCCGGTGGACCAAGCGGCCCTGCTGGACCCGGTGGACCAAGTGGCCCTGCTGGACCCGGTGGACCAAGTGGCCCTGCTGGACCCGGTGGACCAAGCGGCCCTGCTGGACCCGGTGGACCAAGTGGCCCTGCTGGACCCGGTGGACCAAGTGGCCCTGCTGGACCCGGTGGACCAAGCGGCCCTGCTGGACC
>JAUYRX010000004.1:0-12650 GCA_030696635.1 Candidatus Melainabacteria bacterium | reverse complement strand
CTTCAATTCATAAACTATTCGACGAGCTGCCAAGCGTCCGGGCGGCATAATTTTTGGATCAAGAGGTGCGGCAGGCTGACTTTGCTTCGCAGTCGCCTGCACCCCAGCGTTATATTCGCCTGGATCAGCTGCCAAGCAGACCCCAGATAAGCGCTCCTGTACGTGTTTCCATAAATCGGCATGCTTGGCCAAGGTATCAGTACTGCAGCAAGTCTTCAGTTTCAAGTCTCTAGAAGAGAACGGCTGACCCATTTCTTCGAAGTCAGCAACGGCCGCCTGAATGTTCTGCCTGGCTGTGGCCTTCCGTTTGGCATTGGCCATCACCCAGACCACCGGCACTTCAAACTCATACTTGCGAGCTTCTTGCCCACGCCTGTGTGGTGGCACCCAATTAGCTGCCCGCTCAATTTGTTTTAGCCCGTCTGAATGACCGGCAGATATATCTTTGCTCTGCCCATGGTGCTTAGCCCGGAGCAACTCTTCCATTAACCACTTGCGCTCATCTTCATAGCCGTATCCGAGCGGAGAAACCATACGCTCCGGATCGCCATAGAAAAGATAGTGCGAAAGCGATAGTACAGCGTCAGCTCTCTGCGATGGCCCACTCAACCCATGGTTGTAGTATTGTCGACCGCGAAGCCAGACATCACACTTGATACCTGGCGGCAACTTCTTAAATACCGACTTCACTTCTTTAATCGACTCGGCCGATCCCTCTTCTGGCAAATCTCGCCGGATCGGAATAATCTCAGCCATTCTGGTGCTGTTAGCAGCCCGAGCGACAATTACTTGCTTGGTTGAAGCGACCTGTTCTACATAAGCTTTAAGCCGGTGGAACTGATGATATGGATTGACGTTGCACTCCATATCATTGACAAATTTGTTCAGCGCCTCTGCTGGACTAAGCTCATCTCTTTCCTCGCTCACAGCAAGGCTATTTGAATTGAGCCAAGCAAACCCAGGCTGAAGCGGAAGCCTCAAGCCCTGGCCAACCGAATTCTCACCAGGATGCGGGAATATCTCGAGCGTGCCTTTGGCTACTTCAAAATCATGCAGCTTGAGCAAGTGATAGAGCTGGCGGTGCAAATCCTTAGAACTAATCGGCGCATCAAAGAATATATAGAGGTGCCAGCCGCCAGACTCAGAAGATCGATAAAGGTTGTGCTCAGAAATCCCCGCCTTCTCAAGCAAGCTAGTTATCTTCTGAAGCCCTTCTTTGCTGTGATAGCGGCTGCCTGCATCAATATCTAAAACAGCATACTTGCTAGCCTTACCCGACCTAGTGCCAATAAAAGCCTTGGGATGCACACAAGCAATAGCTTTGAGAATCTCAGTATCAGTAAGACTCCACTGCTCATTAGCTGAAATCCACGCTCCACTGCCGAATGGCCGATAGATATACGCATATCGATGGAACAACGAGACAAAGCGCTCTGCCGTCTCTTTTGTGTGAGCCGGAAAGTATTTTAGACGTGAAAATTTAACTGGCGCGGCACCGTTGCCTGCCAATGATATAAGTCCGGTCATATTACTCTCTCTTTCTAATGAAGGACGAGTTGACCTAACCGGATCAGTGCTTTATGCTTGCTTTATTCGAGGGAGTTGCCAAACACCTGAATAAATTGCATAACTGATCCGCTAAGTGATCTCTTAAAACACCGCCTGCAAGCGGTGTTTTTTGTTAGTTCCTTTCTTTACTACCTCCTGATTGTCTGGCCTAGATTCGGCCGCTTGTATGAGTAAAACTTGTTAGCTGACTTTCAAAGTCACTTCTTTTTTCAGGCTGCGCAAGTATTTGGCTAGTAGTTCGACTGTGAATTTGTCGACCCTGAGGCCTACTAGTTCGGCGATGCGCGGTTGGGCTACTCCTATTTGTCTGGCGGCTTCCCGCTGGGTCCAATTTCGTTTCTGGATCTCAGACTTGATAGCGAGTATTAGTTGAAGTCTCAGGAGCAGAATCGCGGCGTCCTGGTCGGTATATCCGACCTCAGCTAATTTCTGTTTATAGACGTTTAGATCGTTCACTGAGTGCTCTTTGAGGGATTTGAATAGGCTAGCGTTTTATACGGAATTACGTATCACCTGGTGGTGAACGCTCAGAACTTAGAGCATGCGGTCTCCCAGGTCTCTTGGGCTTTTTCACCTCGTAGCTACTTATTACCTGGGGCTGAATCAACTCAGGGAAAAGTGATAACTGCATACTGGCAGCTACGACAATTTCAACTTGATCATCTGAGGCGCTGGCATCTACGGATGTGTTCTGCTCAAATGAAGTAGAAACAGCTGGCTGTATCATTTCCGCTTCTGCTGACTCATTTCCGGTTGTACCTTCTGCCAGATCGGTCACTGAGTAATCAAACTCGCTTACTGCGTATATATCTATCTCAGTGGTCTCTTCGGGCAGCCTTATCTCAAACTCGGAAGTTTGCTGGTCGGTGGCGACAACTTCAAGCATATTGACTGCATCAAAATCGGCTATACAGCTTTCTGGCAATACATCTGCGGCATCTGAATAATCAGTGTTAGCAAATAAAACCAGCGCAGGGTCAAGGTCGATGAGTGGACTCTGTTCACATGCATCGACTGTGTCAGCTGCATCTACTGAGTAATCAATTGTTTGCGTTTCCAAGGGCACTTGGCCAGTGATTAAGCATGCCTCTAATGCTGGCTGGGTTGGCACTTTCAGAAGTTCTTCTACTTCAATGAAACACTCTGATTGATCCATGTCTTTAACTGATTGAGCAACTTCTTCAAAGCTAACAGCCGAGCGGTTGAGATCAGAGAGGAATAGAGGCAAGGCGGACTCAAGCGAGATGTCGTCTCTGCTTACCTTGACTTGCAATTGTTTATTCAACCACGCAAAGCCCTTTTGCAGTGGCAAAACAATTGGTGCGTCTGCTGGATAAACAAGTAAATCTTCTGGACTTAGATCAAAGCCTTCTTGTTTAAGCAGTCTACTCAGTAGATTATTTAAAACGTCAGAACGAACTAGCTCAGTGAACGAAAGATATATATGGATGTCGTCGCAACCGGCAGCCTTGTAGGCATTCGGGACTAGCTTGTACTGCGTAAGCATGTCGATTAAACGGCTTGCTTGATCAAGTTCTAGATATTTAGACGTCGCAGGAATAGATATTACAGCAATCTTAGTAGTGTCATCGAGCAAACAAGCTCTCAAATGCTCGGCACCATCTGAGATTGATGCTTCTATCTCTTGGTTGCTAAGATAGTGAAATTTGCTCATCTGACGCCAATTATCACCGGCAGCTCTTCTGAAAGAACTGCTTAGGCGAAGCGGAAATAGCTGCATAAATGCCTGCAACTGAGCGGCTTCTGCACCATTATTTGCTACAGGGGCACTGCCCTGCGCACCATATATGGAACTAGTAATAATCTCGGGCTCGTTTCTAGTAGAAGTGGGAATCGGTCGGAAAAGTCAGCAATTTACTCTTCGAAATCCTTATCCTCAGTTTTTTCGCTGTTTTTTCCTTTTTCACGGCACCATCTCTGGTGGTCTCGTTCAGCGATCCTAGGACAACCGGGCTGATTGATCAAGCCCTTTAAGGTGCAACCTGTGAGGTTTTTCGAACTCTGCTTACACTGAATATACAACAGGTGGTTAATCAGCGCAACCAAATACTCCTAAAAAATATCATTTTGATTGAGCAGTTTCAACTGTTTAATCAAAATCCCGAGAAATAAACCCCTTGCGGCATTAAAGAGACTGCACCACAATTATTATCTGACACCATCAGCGAGGCAGATTATTTGCTTACTCTGACTAAGCAAATCGTTTATCCGACGTTAAATATTCCAATTCCGATCAATCAGATCAAGCAAACCCAGCAATATCCATCAATTCGATAGCCTACGCATAAGCACCAGATATACAACCGTAGGTGGTGCTTGATCAATCAACTAGTGCATGATCAAGCAAACTTCCTTATAATGATTTGGTCGTGAGCAGAGAAAGGTTGGATTCAAAATGGTTGATCAAGCAAACCTGAATATGCAGGAGCTTTTTGAAAAAGACGGATTAGGAGAACTTCCGAACAATGCCGCACCAGTGGGTGAATGGATGTCCGTCCAGGCTGCCTCTAATGCCACACAAATGTCGATGGCGACACTGCGTCGCTACATGAAAGCAAAAAAGCTTAAGTCTAGAAGACTTGGACGAAGCGTTAACGCCAAGGTCGAGGTCTTCATCACACCCGATTTTCTACCTGATGATTTAGGGAACAGCGAAGCCCTCAACCTAGAGGATGCTATTGACAACGCAGTCGAAGCAGAGCATATCGATAGCTATTTCGGGTTTGACGACAATGATCAAGCTGATCAAGCATCCGAATCAACCATTGCCTGGTTCAGACAAAAGCTCGACGAGAAGGATGACTTGATCCGCGAGAAGGATGCCAAGATAGAGCAGCTCCTAAAAGAGCTCGCCGGTGCTAGCCACCGCAACGGCTATCTCGAAGCCGAAAAAGAGAACTTTACACAGCGCCTGCTGCTCATAGAAGACCGTCAAAGCAAAGAAGCCATCCAACCCATAGAAGAAGCCCCTGTTCAACCAGCCAAACCTGAACCAAAGGGCGGTTGGTCAAAAGTTGCTAGTTGGTTTAGCGGAAGCCAATAAGCCAAAAGCTTTAGCTCTTTATTTGTCTCTTTGCACGATATTTGCAGCACTTTTTAGCACGGTAAATATGACATCCAAATAGTTAGTGGTGAAGCCGAGTAAATCGAAACTTGCGAGTAAAGCCCGGAAGAAGAGTCGACAAGAGGCTACAGCGCACAATTACCAGACATATGGATGGAGTGCAAATATCGTGCAAGATGCAATTATGTTGCAAAAACCTGTCGCATTTATCGTGCAAAGTCACACCGGTTTTAAGTAGGTAATTTGGTGCATAATTAAAGGCTTGAAACGTCGCATAGTGGATGTTTTCGGCAACTCGATAAACTTATTAATCACCCAGGATCTACGAGCAGAAGGATTTTTCGTGAACTTATCCGAGATTGAAGACAGTATTCGAGTGCTCTTGTCCGATTTTGATAATGACTCCTTCATCTATGGTTTGTTAGGTGCCTATGGCAAACCAAAGGCTTCAATAACTCGGCTGCAAAAGGGTAATTTGAACCTTTCCAAAAGAAGCGACGAAATAATTTGGAAGAGAAATGTCTATTACAAGGCTGTATCGGAACAGAAAGCTAATGTTGATATTCACGTAATAGCGGATCAATTGAAACGTTCAGATGAAATTACTAAACACGATTTGCGATTCGTCATAGTCACAGATTTTGAAACACTCTTAGCCATTGATACGAAAACCAGTGAGACACTGGACATCCCTATTGAACAGTTAGCGAGGCATGCACATTTCTTTCTGCCCTGGACTGGGCAAGAGAAGCATAAATCGCAGGGCGAAAATCCGGCAGATATAAAAGCGGCCTACAAAATGGGCAAACTTTACGATGAAATTTGTGGTCAAAATCCGCTAATGCGAACGACCGAAAGTCATTCACTCAACGTATTTTTAGCGCGTTTGCTGTTTTGCTTTTTTGCAGAAGATACCGAGATCTTTCCGGTAAAAGGAATGTTCACAAATTCGATTGCATCGCATACACAAGAGGATGCAAGTGATCTTTCGTCTTACTTAGACAGACTTTGGACGATTTTAAATACTGAAAAACGGAAAGAAGTAAAGGGTTATTTTGAGAAATTTCCTTATGTCAACGGTGGCTTGTTTAGTGAAAAGTTGATTGCGCCTAAGTTTTCACGACTGGCAAGAAAAATTATATTGGAATGTGGCGAGTTAGATTGGTCAGAAATCAACCCAGACATTTTTGGATCAATGATGCAGGCCGTTGTGCACTCCGAAGATCGAGGGAGTATGCACTACACCTCGGTTAGCAACATTATGAAAGTAATTGGCCCTCTGTTTCTGGATGACTTGCGTCTCTCTTTTGACGAATCATTCGACAATCAGAAAGGGCTTGAAAAACTTCGTACTCGATTAGGCAATATTCGCATCTTTGACCCAGCGTGCGGATCCGGCAATTTTTTGATTATCGCCTTCAAAGAGTTGCGTAGGCTTGAAATGGAAATCTTCATGCGTCTTCGAGAACTGGACCTGCATTACCAGACACTTTTTACATTGCCGCAGATCCAACTAACACAGTTCTTCGGGATAGAGTTAGAAGACTTTGCTCATGAAATAGCAATCCTGTCTCTGTGGCTCGCCGAACACCAAATGAACGTTAAGTTCAAACAAAATCTTGGAATTCTTGTTCCAGCTTTGCCTCTTAAAGCTGGTGGACACATTGTTTGCGCAAATGCAACTCAAATTGATTGGCATTCGGTTTGCCCGGCTGATGAAAAACGCGATGTTTATCTTTTAGGAAATCCACCGTACATCGGTGCAAGAAATCAGACTGAAAATCAGAAGAAGGACATGATTGCAGCATTCCGAGGTGTTGATAATTTTAAAAAGCTAGATTACATTGCATGCTGGTTCTACAAAGGCGCTCAATTCGTTAGAAACAACAATGCGTCCTTGGCTTTTGTTTCGACGAACTCAATCTGCCAAGGGGAGTTGGTGGCAATATTGTGGCCACTTGTTTTGGAAATGAATTTGGAAATTTCTTTTGCTCATCGACCATTTCACTGGTCCAACAATGCAAAACATAATGCTGGAGTAACAGTCGTAATAATCGGTTTAAGGAACTGGAGTAAGCGAAGCCGCCTTTTGTTCGATGATGGAAAATTGCAAGAAGTAGAGAACATAAACCCTTATCTTGCAAGTGGCAAAGACATTATTGTTGAAAAACGAACGCAGCCGCTGTCGAGGCTTCCTCAAATGTCCAGGGGGAACGCTCCAACTGATGACGGAAACTTTATGCTAACAGCAGAGGAGCGTTCGAAGCTTATATCTCAATTTCCAGAAACAGAGTCGTTAATCAAACGCGTATGGGGCGCTAACGAGTTTATTAAAGGCATTGAGCGCTGGTGCCTTTGGCTGGACAAAACGACGTACGAAACAGTAAAACATATTCCATTCGTAGCCGCGAGGGTCAAAGCTGTTGCCACGTCGCGGCTAGATAGTCCTAAAGAGGCAACTCAAAGATTAGCTTCTGTTCCTTGGGAATGGGATGAAATAAGGCATCAGGAGACCACATCAGTAATTATTCCAACCGTAAGCTCAGAAAATCGTGAGTACATCCCAGTAGGATTTTTAGGCGCGAATGATGTGATCATTGCTCCAAATCAAGCGATTTATAAACCGGAGCCATGGATTGTAGGTGTGTTGTCGTCAAAAATGCACAATGTGTGGGTACATGCTGTAGCTGGCAGAATGCGTTCTGACATTAGGTATTCCATCGTCTTGTGCTACAACACTTTTCCCATTCCAGAGTTGAGCGAAAGGCAAAAGGAACTTCTTTCCAGCCATGTATTCAACATTATGGCTGAGCGGGAAAACCACTCGGAAAGAACTTTGGCCCAGCTCTACGATTCCGAAAAGATGCCTATGGCATTAAAGCAAGCTCACGCAGACTTGGACCTCGCAATTGAACGATGTTATCGTTCAAAGCCCTTTCAGAATGATAGTGAGCGGCTGGATTTCCTGTTTAAGTCATACGAAGTAATGCTAGAAATGCAGAAAGGAGCAGTTCGTGCCTAATATTTATGACTTGCACTATGACCAAACAGGCAAAAGCACGCACACGAATTTGTATGGCATGCGAGAAATGCAGGAGCGTGCCTTTTCTGCAAGAGACGCACAGTATCTGCTTATCAAAGCACCTCCGGCGTCTGGAAAATCTCGCGCGCTCATGTTTGTTGCACTAGACAAACTTAAAAATCAAGGAAAGAAAAAGGTTATCGTAGCCGTTCCTGAAATGTCGATCGGTGGCTCCTTTTCAGAGACGCTTTTAACAAAGCAGGGCTTCTTTGCTGACTGGAAACCAGACCCTCAATACAATCTTTGCGTAGCAGGCGGAGAAAAGAATAAGGTCCAGGCTTTTCATCGATTCATGGACTCTGATTCAGAAATTTTGATTTGTACTCATGCGACTTTGAGATTTGCGTGTGAGGGTGTTGACGAAAGTCGCTTTAACGATACTGTGATTGCAATAGACGAGTTCCATCATATTTCGGCAGATGAAGATAATCGGCTCGGGGAGTTACTGAGAGCCTTAATGACAAAATCAGCTGCTCATATTGTTGCTATGACCGGATCTTACTTTCGAGGAGACAATGTCCCAGTCTTGGATCCAGAAGAAGAAACAAAGTTCACGAGAATCACCTACAACTATTACGAACAGCTAAACGGTTACACGTTTTTGAAGTCGTTGGGAATTGGCTATCACTTTTATCAAGGTCGTTATACAAGCGCGATTGGTGCTGTTTTGGACACTGACAGAAAGACAATCTTGCATATTCCAAACGTGAATTCTGGAGAATCGACGAAGAAGAAACATGAGGAAGTTGACACGATACTTGATGCTATCGGAACGGTTCACCATCAGGACCCAGCCACTGGTGTCATTTTAGTGAAACGGAAGTCAGATGGCAAAATGATAAAGGTTGCCGATTTGGTAGACGACCGGCCGAAAGAAAGAGAAAAGATTGTTTCTTATCTTCGAACGCTGAAAAAGCCCGAAGACATGGACCTAATAATCGCACTGGGTATGGCCAAAGAGGGTTTTGACTGGCCCTTTTGCGAACATGCATTGACTGTTGGGTATCGAGGCTCACTTACCGAAATTGTTCAAATTATTGGCAGATGCACGAGAGATTCTGCGAATAAATCTCATGCACAATTCACTAATCTCATCGCTCAGCCGGATGCGGATGATGACCTTATAAAGGTTTCTGTTAACAATATGCTAAAAGCTATTACTTGCTCGCTTCTGATGGAGCAAGTTCTGGCACCCAATTTTAAATTTAAAGCCAAGTATCCAGAGGAAGATAGTAGTGCTGATGGCGCCGGACGAAATGATGAGGAGCCAGGACAGATAAGAATCGAAGGGTTTAAAGAACCGTCTGAAAAAATAAAAAACATTGTCGAAAGTGATTTAAATGATCTAAAAGCTCGTATTTTGCAAGACGACCAAGTCCTTAAAGTGCTACCAGGCAACGTTGATCCGGAAGTGCTTAATAAAGTAATGATTCCCAAAATCATTCAATTGCGCTATCCAGAGCTTAACGAAGAAGAGGTCGAGGAGCTTAGGCAGTACGTCGTTGTAGACTCAGTTATGAAAAATGGTGAGATCAAAGAAGTGGGTGATCAGCGCTTTATTAGGATGGCACACCAATTCATCAACATTGATGAACTGCGTATTGATTTGATCGACAAAATAAATCCGTTTCAAAATGCATTTGAGATAATTTCGAAAAGTCTTACATCCCCGGTGTTACAGCTAATTCAAGAAACGATTGAAGCATCAAGGATTGATATGACAGAAGAAGTAGCTCTACATCTTTGGCCAAAAATAAATTTGTTTGTGCAGACAAACAATAGGCAGCCTGCATTACACGCAATTGATCCATTGGAAAAACGCATGGCAGAAGCAATTATATTTTTGAAGAAACAGCTCAGAGAGCAAGGGATGTAGATGGATAGAGAAACTCTACAAAGATTATTAGATGAAGATGAGATGGGGCTTCTAAATACGAAAGCCAGGCCATCACCTGAAGTTTCATCCAATAATCGCCTTCGTGAGTCGTTCAAAGAGATTTTAGACTTTGTTCGTAGATCGGGAAAAGAGCCGGAACCGAACAAGGATGACATAAAAGAAATGATGCTCTATAGCCGGCTAAACGGACTCCGGCACGATTCAGGAAAAATTGCTGCGTTGATAGACATGGATGATTTAGGGCTTTTAAGAGAAGAAAAGAAACTTGAATCAATCAGAGATATTTTTGCCAACGACAAATTGAATATTTTGAGTGACTCAGCTATGGACATTTTTAAGCTTAAGAATGTACCTGAGTCAAAAGTAATTGCAAACGCATCTGAATACATTGCGAAGAGAAGGCCCTGTGATGAGTTCAATAAATTCGAACCAATATTCAAACAATGTCAGAAAGATCTAAGGGCTACCGCTAGAGTCATGTCGCCCTTTCGTGAAGGTTCATCGATAGATCCAGGTGATATTTTTGTGTTGAAAGGCCAACTGGTGTTTGTTGAAAGTGAGAGGGAACGAGAGCATCAACCAAATGCTGACAAAGGCAAGCTTAACGACCGGCTACGTTGCATTTTTGAAAATGGCACTGAATGCGATATGTTACGTAGGTCCCTGGCCGCAAGACTTTACGAAAGTGATGGCCAGCGAGTATCAAAGAATACACATCAACTTTTTAATTCCGTAAACGAAGTGAGTGAAGGAGAGCATCTCGAAGGGCATGTTTATATTCTTCGCTCGAAAAGTTCTGATCCAAAAATTGCAAAGTTGAAAAATCTCTTCAAAATTGGATTTTGCAGAGGAGCTATAGAAGATAGGCTAGCTAATGCATCCCAAGAGCCTACGTACCTAATGGCTCCGGTGAAAATTGTCAGTGGGTTTCAATGTTATGCTCTCAACCCGCAAAAACTTGAATATTTCTTGCACCGGTTCTTCGCGCAAGTGTGCCTGGATGTGAATATTGTAGGTCCTGATGGCAAACGATACGCACCTAAAGAATGGTTTATTGCTCCGCTACCAGTAATTACCGAAGCTGTTCATCTTCTGAAAACTGGGGAGATTGTGGACTTTCGCTATAATGCAGAAACCGAAACTATTGAAAAATTGAAAAAAATAAATTATGCAGACTGAGCGGCAGTGACTGTTTGTTCAAGAAATTCCCAGTCGTCTCTTGACAGCTTGACTATCCCGTTTCTGAAGAAAACAGCCCAGTAAGCCACGTTAGTGACAAATTTCAACTGTTCAAGCAATGGTTGAATTTCAATTTCCGCAGCTAGGAACTCGGCCGAGAACTTGAACCTATCAGGAAATATATGCGAGTGGGATAAAAAAACCGGCTTGTCGTCCACGTAATAGTCGCTCTTGGCAGCACCAATCGCAATAATTTTCCAATCGCCTTTTCCGGCGCAACAAACCACTTTATCGCCTTCTTTAACGCGATTGATAATTGCAGATCGGTACAATCCAAAAACGCCCACGTTTATGCAGGTTTTAAGATCTGCGCGCGGTAAACAAAGAAGCCAATATTGCATCAAATTGCACCAAGAGTTCGGGGATTTTAGAAGAGCCGTATTATTTTCCACTATTTTTTAGGAGTTTTTTGTTTTTCATGACGGTTGTCTTGCTAATTCCAAGAATTCGCGCGACATTACGGATGCTGGAGCCGCTGGCTAAAAGACTCTCTATTTGATGTAAGTACTTCAGCGCTGGTCTTCCTATAGCCCGGCCACTTTTAGTACCGTTAAAACGGGCGTGAGCTATCCCAGAATTGATTCTTTCACGCAATAGACTGCGTTCAAATTGAGAAATTACTGAAAGCAGTCCAAGCATAAGTTCGCCTTGGGCAGTAGATGTGTCGAGGTCTGGACCATTCAAAGCCCGTAAGCCAACGCCACGGGCGGCAAGATCTTGAACGGTTTGTAATAAGTCCGGTGTACTGCGACCCCAGCGAGATAGCTCGGAGACGAGAACCAAGTCGATTTCGCGCCGCCGTGCCAGGTCAATTACTGATTTTCGCTGCCGACGGTTATTTTTCGCTCCACTGGCAGTCTCAGCGAAAATACCGATCACTTCAAAATTGCTTCGGTCGGCATACTTTTGCAGCTCAGAAATCTGCCTTTCGCAAGATTGGTCGGAGGTGCTGACCCGGGTATAAATCGCAACTCGCTGTACCATAAACCCTCTTAAAATTTGGCACACGTTAGTCTAGACAGGAGTGTCGTTTCCGCCTTTCGAAAAAGTGTACCAAGAACCTAATGATTTATGGCACACCAAAGGCGGACCGCAACTGTCTGGCTTAGTGTCAAAGACAGACTGCTATTATTAGTTCTCCCAAGGTAAGCGTGAACTATGGCAGATTTACAAGGTGTTCTTGACTACTACCAAGCAAGAGTCAACGATTTACGTCTATTTTCTGAGCACGGAACTCCATGGGACTTTGTTTGCGGGGCGATGCTTTTGGAATGGATTGCCAACTTAACTGATCCAGATCCAAATCGTTCTTGGCTATTGCCACAAATAAAGAGGCCCTATTTTGTTGACATGGTCACAAAATGGTTGCCTAATTACGCAGAATTCGAATTTGAAACACTGCTTGTTGATATAGATGACAACACGAAAAAAACTAGGCGATATTTGCCGCTACAACTTTACCTCACACTGCGAAATCCGCTTGTCCACTCATTTTCGCTGATCCCAACTGACCAAGCAAAAGATTATGTTCCTCCCGAAACAACGACTAGCTACAGGAAACTTGGCCGACCAGGCTGTCTTGTACTTGGGCATCAGGACAAAATGGAAAAACGCGGTGACGGCAAGCATCTGGCGCTTGAGTATTCCGGACCAAACTGATCGGTGATTCCGGAGCAAGCTGATCACCTTCTCCGATTCAAACTGATCAGCGATTCCGGTCAAACTGATCACTTGCAAGAAGCAGATAAATCTAAAAACTTGACGCTGGCTAACCGGCA
>JAUYRX010000036.1:0-8639 GCA_030696635.1 Candidatus Melainabacteria bacterium | reverse complement strand
TCTTTCGACAGACAGCTCCAGCAAAGCATAATCTTTGCCATGCAACCGACCAAGATATCTGCGCAGCAGGAGTGTCGACATTTTGTCGGTGCGAAAGGAATTTGAGAAGACTCCTTTGTCGTCAAGGCTACCTGTACGCTTCGCTCCCGCCATGACGGCAACTTTGTGATCAAGACTCTGCAGTGTCAGCACAACAAAAGCCATCAGTCGCTCTGTCGTATCCACTGCATCACCATCGGTATCATTGTCTTTTTTATAGATCGCTAGGGCCAAGTCAGACTGGAGTAGCTGTTCCTGGTCTTGCCTGTATGACAGTTTAATCGGCGAACAGATCCAGCCTGCTTCGTGGGCGGCACAGATTGTTTGTACTGTGGCAGCAAATGATTGCTCTCTGTCGCCATTGGCTTTGGCCGTCACCAATACAGCAAAAGGCTGCTGATGCGTCACCAACTCATTGATTCTAGATAAGCCATCAGGCACACAGTCAGCAGCTGTCCATTCTGCCCTAGCGAACCAGTTATGCAGTAATTGCCGGTTTATAGTATCTTGTGAATTCATTTACTTCCTCGCTTTAGCAAACTTATATAGCGCTGCAAGCTGAGCTGTCTCAAAAGGCGCTTATTTGAAGAGTATCACGTGCGTGGCGGACTAGCAAGATTGATTAAAGGTCTTCTCTGAAAGAAGCGGCGATTTCATCATTTAGGTATTTTCTGTCTTCATCACTTAGTGTCAGTCGTTTAAAGCCTGGCCAATTGCTAATCTGTAGCTGGGCTGCGGCCCAAACTTTCTTGCAGTACTCTGCATTGATTGGGTGATCGTCGAGAGTAAGTCCACGATGAAGAAGATTGCGGCCAACAAGCAAACTATTAATTACTCTGCCTGCATCAAGAGACAATCCTCTAGGTCGTTCATCCTTCCAGACTAAACAACCTTTTAGCGATTCAAAATTAGGCTTGAGCGTGGAGTCATATGGTTGAGTTTGTATCAGCTCAATGTCCTTATCGGTCAATTTTATTTCCATGTTCACCTCCTTGTAGTTATAACAAGGAGCCTCTGCCTTCTTTGCCTTGTCATCGCTGTCGTTAGCTCTGTCATTGGTCAAGCTTGGTTCTCGGACAATCATAACTAGCTATGCCAATTTGGGCCGGAAATCAATCGTGGAGGTCACCCAGTGCCAGCATACAGATTGAACTAATTGTCGCTGATGGACGTATTAGAAGCAGGGAGCCGCGAAACGCCAGCAGTAAAAAACAACTGCACTTAAAGGACAATAACTGCGCGTAAGCAACTTAACTGCGCTTAAATGACGGCACCTTGCACGTAAACCACAGCACATTGCACGTAAATGACAACAATCAGCCGGAATAGTTCTATCAGGAAAGAATCGCCGAATAGCTGCCGTTGTAACTTTTAAGTATGCAACTCGCGCAATTTCAGGTAAGATGCCAACAGTCAATCGGAAGTTAAGCCCTATGCGTAAGAAATAACAGAAAAAAGGCGTGTTCGTCACGCCCACGAGTTCAAGATTTTTGTCAGCCCGAGCGCAAAGTCTTCAACTCTAATCATGCTGCTATTGATTTTGCTGAGCTCCAGAAAACTTCTGAACCTTTGCTAGCACATATCACTTGCATACAAATATAGATAGCTGACGGGATACAGTCCCAGTGCAGATATCGTTGTTCGCCTGATAGTCATTTCTGACAGCCAGATTTCTGTTAGTCAGACTTCTGATAGTCAGGTTTCTAACGACTCACTGGCATATTTTCACGCGCATTTTTCGAAAACAAAACCGATTAAAACCAATCCAAGAGAAACACCATGAACGAACTACTGACCAAAACAGTATTGGCCCTTCTTTCGAATCGGCCCAAACCAATTTTCGACATTCTGAAAAACTACTTCGGGCGCAACCCGCGCAAGCATGCCATCGTGCAGGCACAGTACGACTGCTCACGGCAGACTTGCATCAACCGCGCTCTCAATTACATCGTCAACCGCAGACCCAGAAAAGGTTCTATTGTTGGTATCGCATCCACCGATGACGAATTGAGTTTCAGCGATATCATAAATCCAGATTATTTAGACCAGCACACTGTCGGCCCCATACAATACAAAGACGTAGTGCTCAGCGATGGCACAAAATTGAGTTGTCCAGAAAAGGCATTGTACCTAATCAACGATGGCACCAACAAATTTGCGGCCTGCCTCCACCAGCCATCTTACGAAGACTTCATCGTGCTAGAGGTTATGGCAAAAGATAAACGCGCGGCGCAAAACTTCTTGCATCGCGTTGCCTTTGAGGCAGACCGTCAGAGCATCTTCAAAGGTCAAGTCGTTACGCTAAAAGAAGGCAAGGGAAGAGAAGTTGGTTTCCAATTTCATCACATGCCCAAGATTGCGCGCGAGCAGTTGATACTACAACCCGAAGTTATTGAAGAAATCGAACGACACACTGCTGGCTTCTCTAAACACAAAGAGCTTTTGGTTTCGCGTGGCCGCCACCTAAAGCGCGGGCTGCTGCTTTATGGGCCACCAGGCACAGGCAAGTCGCTCACCATCATGCATCTGCTGACCGCTATGCCCGGGCGAACAACCATTTTGCTCACTGGCAATAGCGTAAGACACCTAGAAGACGCTTGCGAGCTAGCTCGCGGGCTGCAGCCATCCACGGTCATCATCGACGATGTCGATCTGGTGGCACAAGACCGCACCGCTAAGAACTCCAATCCTTTGCTCTTTGAACTCATGAATCAAATGGACGGCCTGGCAGATGACGCTGATGTGCTATTTCTTCTCACGACAAACAAGCCCGAGATACTCGAGCCCGCTTTGTCATCAAGGCCAGGGCGAATCGATCTGGCGGTTCTGATACCACTTCCAGATAAACAGTGTCGCAGGCGCTTGTTCGAGCTGTATTCAAAAGGATTGCCGCTCGCTGTTGCCGACATGAATAAGTTCATTGAAGGCACCGAGGGGGTCAGCGCTGCATACATTCGTGAGTTGTTCAGGAAAGCAACGCTGTTTGCCGCAGAAGAGGGAGATGAAGTTAGCATTAACGACCGACATATCGAGGCGGCAGCGAGACTGTTGTCGAGTACTGATCAAATGACCGACAAACTGTTGGGGGGAAATATGAAAGCTGTAGATACCTAAAGTTACTTCAGTTTCCAAGCACCAGAACAGCAGCGGCATCCGGCACCAAGTAGATTGCAAGAATGGGCAATCGAGTAACGAGGATGTAGAATTGTGCATGCCTTCCTAGAAAGAGCCCAGACAGCACTAGCTAGGCCTTAGCTCTACTTTCTGCTGATTGGGTCGGATGAATTGTAAGGGGACGAACTATGCCTTTTGAAAAACTGCAGGACCGCATGAATTTCTTAAAGGCAGAATTGCGAAGTGATTTGCGTTCCTGCGCTGCTGTGTCCGTGATTGCTGTTTCATTACTTGTTCTCAGCGGTTGTTCCACACCCAGGCGCGAACCCAACGCTCCGACCGGGTCTAAATCGACTGTCGTGTATGCCATAAAGGACATCCCGGAGAACAAGGAAATTACCTTGGACGCAATGGAACAACGCGAGATCGAACAGAGCGAAATCCCGGCAGCTGCTATTTACAAAACAGATGAGGCGGTTGGAAAACTTTGCAACTATGGAGTATCCGAAGGGCAAATCATCTGTACCCATGATTTGGTGAAACCTGGAAGCAGGGACACTGTTATCATTGATATAAAGAAAGGCTATGGAAGAAAATTAGACAAGATCGCAGACAAGAAGAGAGCAAAAACAATTGACCTAGCTACCAAGTGGCTGAATGAAAGGATCGAGCAGGAGTCAGGCAAGTAGGAATTTCAGACAATACTAAATGCAGTTGTCACGGTTGCAACGGTTCTACTTTCGGCGAACACGTCAGAAACGTCGTCCACTATATAGTGAACCTCTTTCTTCCCCTGTTGGCTTTGTGAATTGTTTTCCATCTTGCCTTCTCGACTTCGGCGGCAACGCGATCGGTTTTGCGAGTTTCGTAAGCCGCCTCACGTTCCAGCTTGCGCCACCGAGAGTACTTCTCTGTGTCGAGGTTATCTCTCACTGCGCAGCCTGGTTCGCTCTGGTGTTTGCAATCACGAAAACGGCAATCAGATGCAAGTTGTGCCACTTCGCCAAAGACAGTATTTACTCCCTCTCCTGCATCGGCCAGCGCAAACTCTCGCATGCCAGGCGTGTCAATGACTGATGTTCCATCTGGTAGCTGAATGAGCAATCGTCTTGTTGTCGTGTGTCGACCCCTTTGAATTTGCGAACTTATATCGCTTACAGTCAGTCTTTCCTCATTAAGCAAGGTATTGATCAACGTGGATTTTCCGACTCCGCTCGACCCGACAAATGCAATCGTTTTGTCGATTCCCAGAAATGGGAGCAGTTCGTCTACCCCATTGCTTTCAATTGCAGACAGTGCAACGACCGGCGAATCGCCGGCAATCGATTTGGCTGCCACAATAAATTCGGCCGGATCCTCGACTAAATCGATTTTTGTGAGCGCGATCGCGCAAGAAATATCGCATCCTGCTGCAGCTATAAGATAGCGCTCTAGTCGCCGCAAGTTGAAATCTCTATTCAGCGCAATCGTTATGAACAGAGTGTCGAGATTTGCAGCGATCGGTTGCAAATCGACACCACCATCGATAGCACGGCGCGCGAAAAAGTTTTTGCGCGGCAACAATCGATGAATCATGGCGAGACCTGATTCACCGCTATCTTCACTTGCAGTTTGGACTGCTACATAGTCACCCACGGTTGGAAAATCCGAGATGACGTGCGAAGCGTAACGAAACGCACCGGTGATCTCTGCGCGCAATTCATCACAATTCGTGGCTACCAAATAAGACCCACGATCTTGAGAGACTACACGCCCGCATTCGAACGGCGGCTCAACGAGAGCCGCAATGTGTTTTGGCAACATTGTCCTATTCCTTTAATTTGTGTGAAAACTTGCCGTGCCTAAGCACAGCCTTACAAACAAAGGGATACGTGTGTCAATTCACAAAGCTCAAAACTTGCTTTAGCGATTCGAAATAGAAGCGCAACGGAAGACGGCATCGTATCCGTGTGTAGCAATGACATTTTCCATGTAGCGCCCCCTTTCGCGGTCAGCGATTGATAACTAATATGCCAATATATACCGGACGTCAAGCGCATGTCAAGTTCGATTCTAGAATCAATCTTTGAGAAGCAGATCAAAGTCCAACTGAGCAATTGATCAAACAACAAATCCAAACAATAAGTACAAACATCAAGTTAGCGGAAGCCTTCTGACCAAGCACGAATCTATTCCGATGTAGTAGTAGTAGTAGTAGTAGTAACACCGCCACAGACAATTACAAGAATCGTGCAAAATGATTCAAACATGGGGCACTGGTCATAAGGTACCACTCTGTTTGCAGCTGAAGAGGGAGATGAAGTTAGCATCAATGATCGACATAATGAGGCGGCATCCGACACCAAGCAAATTGCATGAATTGGCAATCAAGTAACGAGGATGTAGAATTGTGCATGTCGTCCCAGAAAGAGCCCGGACAGCACTAGCTTGACCTTTGCTCCACGCTCTGCTGATTGGGCCGGATGAATCGAAAGGGGACGAACTATGCCTTTTAAGAAGCTGCAGAACCACGTGAATTTACTAAGGGCAGAGTTGCGAAGTGATTTGCGTTCCTGCACTGCGGTGTCAGCGATTGTTCTTTCATTTCTTCTTCTCAGCGGATGTTCCACAGCCACGCCCGAGGCAGACGCTCCGCTCGGGGCTACAGCGAACGTCGTGTATGCCATAAAGGACATTCCTGAGAACAAGGAAATTACGTTGGACGCAGTAGAACAACGAGAGCTCGAAGAGATCAAAATCCCGGAAGCTGCTATTTACAAAACAGATGAGGTGGTGGGAAAAATTTCCAAGTATGGAATATGCAAAGGGCAAATAATCTGTACCAATGACTTGTTGAATTATGGAAGCACAGACAACTTTCTCATCGATCTAAAGAAGGGCTATGGACAAAAAATACAGAACATCGCAGAGAAGAAGAAAACAACAATGACTAAGCTAGCTACCGATTGGCTGAATGAAAGGATCGAAAAGGAGTCAAGCAAGTAGTAACACTGTAGGAACGGTTTCTCGCACAGACCCCTTAAGAATGGTTGCACTCTTCTCGTCCTCAACCAGTTCAAACTTTGAGGCCAGTCCGCTCGCTTTTAACTGAGCAATTTCTGCTGCGCTCTTGCCGATATGCGTAGCCGACGCTTCCTGGTCGCCATAGGCTGCCAGCTGAGCTCTTAATCTTCTGGCCTTGTCGCCGCTATCAACCACGCCGCTTTCGCTGACGCGATCAGACGCCGAAGGAGCCTCTGCCTTCTTTGCCTTGTCATCGCTGTCGTTAGCTCTGTCTTTGGTCAAGCTTGGTTCTCGGGCAATCATAACTAGCTATGCCAATTTGGACCGGAAGATAATCGTGAAGGTCACCCAGTGCCAGCATACAGATTGAACTAATTGTCGCTGATGGACGTATTAGAAATAGGGGGCCGAAAAAGGCCAGCAGTGAACAACACCTGCACTTACAGGACAATAACTGCGCGTAAGCAACTTAACTGCGCTTAAATGACGGCACCTTGCACGTAAACCACAGCACCTTGCAAGCAAACCACAATAACTGCGCTTAAACCACAGCACATTGCACATAAACCAATGCACCTTGCGCGTAAACCACAGCACCTTGCACGTAAACCGCAGCACCTTGCGCGTAAACCACAGCACCTTGCGCGTAAACCACAGCACCTTGCAAGCAAACCACAATAACCGCGCTTAAACTACAATAACTGCGCATAAATGACAATAACCGCGCGCAACTGGGTAAGTTGAAGTATTATTAGGAATAACTGCGCTTAAGAGACCGAGAATGCCAAAACCTGTGCCGGAAAAAGAGCTAAGAGCTATAGAGAATGTGCTGGTTACACAGCAGGAGCCTGTCTCGCGTGCATTCATAGCCGCTGCTTTGGGCAATGACGTTCCTAGGAGAACACTACAGCTTCGCTTGCGCTACCTTGTTGACCACGGAAGGGTGGTGACAGAGGGCCAAGTGCGAGCGGTAAAGTATCGCCTGGCAAAACGTGATAGGGGCACACATATCGCTTCAGAAGAAAGTGCAACTATACACTTGTCAAAAGCGGCAACCAACATTCAGCAACTTGTCTCGAAGCCAGTAATTAATCGAAAAATCGTTGGCTACAACCGAGAATTCCTCGAATCTTACAGACCTAATAAAAGCACATACCTGACCGACGATAATCGCGCGCGCCTCCATGCACTAGGGGCGGTACCAGCTGGCACTCAACCGGCCGGCACATACGCACGAAAAATCCTTGACCGCTTACTAATCGATCTTTCTTGGAACTCTAGCCGACTAGAGGGAAATACTTATACGCTGCTAGACACGAAGCACCTGATCGAATTTGGCAAAGAAGCAGAAGGCAAGGATCGCATTGAAGCGCAGATGATTCTCAATCACAAAGATGCCATCGAATTTCTTGTGAGTTCAGCCGAAGAAATCAGCTTCAACAAGTACACGCTTCTAAACTTGCATGCATTGCTAGCGAACAACCTTCTTTCTAACACCAAAGCAGAAGGTAGGCTTCGAACTATCGAAGTGGGCATTCATGGCTCATCATTTCTGCCCCTTGCCATGCCACAACTAATTGAAGAATACTTCGAACAAATCTTAAATACAGCACAAGCAATCAAAGACCCTTTTGAACAATCATTCTTTGCTATGGTTCACCTACCCTATCTCCAGCCATTCGACGACGTGAATAAGCGCGTCTCACGAGTTGCTGCAAACATCCCATTGATTCGAGCGAATCTTATTCCTCTCACTTTCTTAGATGTGCCGAAGGATCTTTACACCCAAGCGATCTTAGGTGTCTATGAACTGAACCGCATCGAACTGCTCCGTGATGTTTATCTCTGGGCTTATCAACGCTCAGCAGAGCGCTACGCAGCGGCACAGCATTCGATTGGTGAGCCTGATCCATTTCGTCTCAAGCACAAAGAGACGCTACGCGAAGCCATCGGTACATTCGTGCGAGACAAACACAGCAGGGAAGAAGCACTTAAATTCTTAGCTGACTGGAGCGCAGAAAATCTCCCCTTGAGCGAACGGGCAGAATTCATTGACGTTGCAGAGACTGAGCTACTTGCCTTGCACGAGGGTAATTTTGCTCGATACAGAATAAGACCTTCTGAATACGAAGCCTGGCAGAAAATTTGGAACCGGGGTCGGCTGTAGCGAACAAAAACGGATTTGCTCAATAGTGATCAAATTCTTTAATATTCAAAAACGCTCAAGGCCTAAAGGCCCTGCAAACAATCAAATACATTCAAAACTACCAAACTCAAACTTTGGATTGTGATTTCGCCACAACTCTCTACCTCCATACAAAACTGCTGGCTGGGTGCCACGATACTCCCAAGATGCTCTCGACCAGATGCCAGCTCTTTCGACAGACAGCTCCAGCAAAGCATAATCTTTGCCATGCAACCGACCAAGATATCTGCGCAGCAGGAGTGTCGACATTTTGTCGGTGCGAAAGGAATTTGAGAAG
>JAUYRX010000034.1:0-68992 GCA_030696635.1 Candidatus Melainabacteria bacterium | reverse complement strand
TCTTTCGACAGACAGCTCCAGCAAAGCATAATCTTTGCCATGCAACCGACCAAGATATCTGCGCAGCAGGAGTGTCGACATTTTGTCGGTGCGAAAGGAATTTGAGAAGACTCCTTTGTCGTCAAGGCTACCTGTACGCTTTGCGCCCGCCATGACGGCAACTTTGTGATCAAGGCTCTGCAGTGTCAGCACAACAAAAGCCATCAGTGGCTCTGTCATATCCACTGCATCACCAGCGGTATCATTGTCTCTTTTATAAATCGCTAGGGCCAAGTCAGACTGAAGTAGCTGTTCCGCGCCTTGCCTATATGACAGTTTTATCGGCGAACAGCTCCAGCCTGCTTCGTGGGCGGCACAGATTGTTTGTACTGTGGCAGCAATTGATTGCTCTCTGTCGCTATTTGCTGTGGCCGTCACCAATACAGCAAAAGGCTGCTGATGCGTCACTAACCCATTGATTCTAGATAAGCCATCAGGCACACAGACAGCAGCTGCCCATGCGGCCCTAGCGAACCAGTTATGTAGTGACCGCCGGTTTATAGTCTCTTGTGAATTCATTTACTTCCTCGCTTTAGCAAACTTATATAGCGCTGCAAGCTGAGCTGTCTCAAAAGGCGCTTATTTGAAGAGTATCACGGGAGTGGCGGACTAGCAAGGTTACCTACTTTTCAAATACCATGAGATTTTAAGGTAAGATCGTTGAGAGATTTTCTTCATGGCAAGGGTTCTTCTTGCCAACACCGCAAATACGCTTAAAGTAGCAAACCTCCGACGACGGCCCAAGCTCAAATGGAAATTCTAAACTCCCTTAGAAAACTTTTTAAAGCAAAAGAACCTGGAAAACGCCCGGAGAATAAAGCGGTGCAGAAATATTCCCAATTTGTTTTCGCAACGATTGCAGAACCGCTTACTCCAGATGAGCGAAACAAAAGATATGCAGATCCGCTTGCTGCATATTTAGAAGAACAAGAAATTGGCGTCGTAACTGGCGGAGGCACAACGCTTGGAGACAGAGCGCATCCTGACGAGAAAAACATAATAAATGCCGGAATCGATATCGAATTAGCAAATCTAGATGAAGCACTTGCACTAGCCAAAAGCAAACTAATTGAACTGGGTGCACCCTTCGGGTCGAATATTGAATACGAAAATCATGAATGCAAATTCCTTACAGAACCAATTGGCGAGTTAGAGCTGTTGTATGTCTTTGTCGATAACCTGAACCTCAGTAATGAGATATACGAGAACACAGACACTCAAAGTCTATACAGGGCCTTTGACACAGCACTTGCAGGAAGCACCATTGGCGAAGCGAGAGGATCTGGCATCTGGAAATCAGAAACCCTGATTTACTTTGCAGGAAAGAGTGCCGATGAAATCTTTGAGAAGATTGAACCTTTGCGCACTAACTTTCCTATACTTCAAAATGCTCGAATAGTTTTTCAAAGAAAAGACAAAGAGAAGCAGCCAAAAGAACTCAAAATTCCCTTTAACACTGCTGGAAACTGATGGTTGGCACAAAACCCTCTCACAAAAGTCCTCTTTTGAACACTTTTAAGTATGCAACTTCCGCAATTTCAGGTAAGATGCCAACAGTCAATCGGAAGTTATGCCCTATGCGTAAGAAATAACAGAAAAAACAGACGTGTTCGTCACGTCGACGAGTCCAAGATTTTTGTCAGCCCGAGCGCAAAAGTCTTCAACTCTAATTATGCTGCTATTGATTGTGCTGAGCTCAGAAAACTTCTGAATCTTTGCTTGCGCACATCACGTGCACACAAATACAGATAGCTGACGGGAAGCAGTCCCAGTGCAGATATCGTTGTTCGCCTGATAGTCATATTTCTGATAGCCAGATTTCTGATAGTTAGATCTCCAACGACTCACTGGTATATTTTCTCGCGCATTTTTCGATAACAAAACCGATTAAAACCAATCCAAGAGAAACACCATGAACGAACTACTGACCAAAACAGTATTGGCCCTTCTTTCGAATCGGCCCAAACCAATTTTCGACGTTCTGAAAAACTACTTCGGGCGCAACCCTCGCAAGCATGC
This sequence comes from Candidatus Melainabacteria bacterium, assembly GCA_030696635.1. Taxonomy (GTDB): domain Bacteria; phylum Cyanobacteriota; class Vampirovibrionia; order Obscuribacterales; family Obscuribacteraceae. Next base: position 66,934 of record JAUYRX010000034.1, on the reverse strand, counting down.
CATCGTGCAGGCACAGTACGACTGCTCACGGCAGACTTGCGTCAACCGCGCTCTCAGTTACATCGTTAACCGCAGACCCAGACAAGGTTCTATTGTTGGTATCGCATCCACTGATGACGAATTGAGTTTCAGCGATATCATAAATCCAGATTATTTAGACCAGCACACTGTCGGCCCCATACAATACAAAGACGTAGTGCTCAGCGATGGCACAAAATTGAGTTGTCCAGAAATGGGCCACCAGGCACAGGCAAGTCGCTAACCATCATGCATCTGTTGACCGCTATGCCCGGGCGAACAACCATTTTGCTCACTGGCAATAACGTAAAGCACCTAGAAGATGCTTGCGAACTAGCTCGCGGGCTGCAGCCATCGACGGTCATCATCGAGGCACAATAAACTAAAAACCATCCGGCATGATAAACTAAAAATAATACACCTCAATAAACTAGAGATGAACAGATCGCGAACGCTTACTTAGGAGCGGCTTTCTAGGGGAGGTTATGAAAGGTTGGTATATTCCAACCCGCCCAGATCAACCAGAAGGCGAGAGCACGGCTTGGTTTGCCTCGTTCTGGCATTTTTGCGCCGACTACTTGAGAGACCGCTTCGCAGAAGACTGGTGCCTTTCACCGGAAAACTCTTTGCTTTTGCACGTTGGAAATCGCGCAGTTCCCGCTCAACTGGTGGTGCGTTATCCCAAGGCAAAAAACAATACAACATCTCTTCCATACAGAACATCGATCTTAGATGCTCAACTCGCAATGCCTCCCAAAGAACACACCCAACAAGTGGATGGACTCAATGTTTTTTCACTGCCAGCGGCGTTAATGTTCTGCTCTCCAACATTCTTCAGACAAAACCCAACTGACGCCCGCGCAGCACTATCAGCCATCCCAAGCGCCTCAGACGTATTGAACATGCTGCTTGCAGGAGGGCACACCGTAGTTGCCGGACGTCTTGCTGGCGCGTTCAGAAACATAGGCCGGTCACGGATTGCTGATGACATTGTGAACACAATGAAGGTTGCTGGATACGATTGCCGCGAAGAAGACCCGTTCGTAGCGCCAGCACCGATTATATTCTCGCGGACAGAGCGAAGCCCTTACGTCAATCGCATCAAGCTAATGTGGGAGACGATGCGGGACCCTGTGCTAGAGCGCTTTCCGACATCACCCAGTTTACCAAAAGATAAAAACGCTTACTTAAAGCAGGTACAAGACAACTATGTCACAGACGCATACCACTCGCTGTCCATTGAAGGATACAGAGTTAGCCGCGAATTGATTGAGAAAGCCAGAAAGGGAAATTGGAACCCAGACGCTGATGAGAAAGATCACGAGCTCAGAAATGCACTGGCAGCAAGAGGCTACTGGCAGTCATACCAGACTGTTCGCCAGAGCCTCGCCTTAGTACTTCGTGGCGCAAATCCTGGAGAAGTTGCAGATGATGATCATGGCAGATGGTATCGCGAGCTATTTGCTCCAAGCGTGACAGCCGGACTACTCAAACCCTCTGACCTGGCAGGTTACAGAACTGATCAAGTATTCATACGCCATTCTAAGCATGTGCCACCAAGCAAGGACGCCGTCCGAGAATTGATGCCTGCATTGTTCGAATTATTGCGCGAAGAAAAAGAGCCCGCTGTTCGTGCCGTGCTTCGACATTTTTTGTTCGTATACATTCATCCGTATATGGACGGCAACGGACGCACCGGACGCTTCCTGATGAACGTGATGCTAGCTGCCGGTGGCTACCCATGGACGGTCATGCCGGTGGCCCGCCGAACTGAATACTTGAGCGCGCTGGAAGACGCGAGTGTCAATCAGAAAATTGTTCCCTTGGCTAACTTGCTTGCATTATTAGTTAGCGAAACAATGGCAGGAAAGCCAGAGGCTAAGTAAATGGTTATAGAGAAAGGGGCGTTGCCGGTCCGCAGGTTAAGCCAAAAGATTCAAAAAAGCCACTAGCGCGGCATCTTACTACCAGCAGCAAAAAACGTGTCGAAAAAAGACGATTTTTTCGACACGTTTCCTTGACCTGTCGATCCAATCGACATATCATATAAATATGTCGAAATTTGGGCTAATTTTAAACAGATAGGGATATTATGGCTTTTGACCGCAATAAACCATTCAATCACTTGCCTGATTTACCTCCCAACCAGGAGCTAGAAACCCATACTGTCTTAAAAAAATGCATAGCGGCCCGGGCTGCGCTTGCCGAACTCAAAGGCGCGGGAGGGCTTATTCCCAATCAGACTCTTCTGATTCGGTCGATCGGCCTGCAAGAAGCCAGATTGTCTTCCGAGATTGAAAACATCGTCACCACAACCGACGATCTCTATCAAGCCATGGCAGACTCTATCGACAAGGCCAATCCTGCCACAAAAGAAGTATTGCGCTACCAGGAAGCGCTTGCTGCTGGCTACAAAACAATTATTCAACAGCCAATACTGACTACAAATCTGTTCTGTAGCATTGCTTCCCTCATAAAGCAGCACGATATGAACGTTCGCAAGATTCCGGGCACCAAGATTTTCGATGGCAACAAGAAGGCAATTTATACTCCGCCAGATGGTGAAGCGCTGATTCGCGACAAGCTAAAAAACCTAGAACAATTCATCCATGACCATCAAGACTTAGACCCACTGGTGAAACTAGCAGTGATGCACTATCAGTTTGAGGCGATTCACCCATTCACCGATGGCAACGGCAGGACCGGAAGAATAATCAATATTCTCTATCTGGTACAACAGCAGCTGCTCTCAATGCCAGTGCTGTATCTTTCGCGCTACCTCATCGAACACAAAAATGAATACTACGCAGGGTTGCGTGGTGTCACCGAGAATTCGAACTGGGAGCAGTGGATAGCATTTTTTCTTGACGGTATCGAGCAAACAGCTCGTGATACACGTGAAAAAATAGCTGAAATAAAATTGGCTATGGACGAAACTCAAGAGCTGATCAAAGAAAAATTGCCAAAGATCTATTCCAAAGATTTGGTTGAAATTTTGTTCTACCACCCTTACTGCAAGATTCGATTTCTTGAAGACCGCGAGATTGCCCGCAGACAAACGGCTTCAAACTATCTGCGCTTACTTGAAGAAATAGGTATTCTGCAGAGCGTGCGCTCTGGAAGAGAAACCTATTATATAAATCGACGCTTGCTTCGCATTCTTACTAGTTAGAATCTCGCAAAAGTTGCAATTCAATTCAATTCAAATCAAATCAAATCATTTCGGCAAAGATTCAAGAAGAATTGGCAAAGTCGCATCCTCGCAAGACAACCCATCGCAATGCTGCTTCATAAAGCCTTTTGGAATTTTGAATGTAATGATACGTTGTCTACTCTCCAACGAAAGTTTTGCGAGGTAGGCTATGGCTGCGAATGAAACAATTAGCAGAGAGCAATTTGCCTCGTTGGTATTGAAGTTAATATCCGAGTACAGCGATGATCCGTGGCGGGCTGACTTGGAACAATTCTCGCTAATTGCTGCCGGCGCAGGCGGGCCGAAGAACTTGTCACTGATAAGGTTCTATCAAGTCTACCTAGAGTCAAGCAGTCCGGATAATTTACTAGCGTTGCAGCGGCAGATTAGATTGCTCACTAACCCTGCCCCTCTGCCAACCAATAGAAATGATCTGTTAGCTCGCTTGTTGCCTTGCCTCCGCACGCTTTCCTCCTTTCAGACCAGCAACATCAAAGCCCGCGCTATGGCACCTCCAGATACTTCTTCTGGCGAGCTTGTCTTTTTTCCCTACGCCGATGTTCTGGCCGTTGGACTGGTCTTCGATAAGGGAGAAACGGTTCAGCACGCAAGACATTTCGAACTTGAGCGCATCGGTCTCGACGCCGAAGCGGCAATAGACATTGCCGTTCAAAATCTCAAGCAATTAAGCCTCGATTCTATGCGCCCCGTCCAGCATGGCTTCTATACTTCACCCTGGAAAGATACCTACGACGGCTGCCGCCTGCTGCTCCCTGAGATTTTCTCAAAACTCTCAGTACAGGGTGAAGTGGTTGCGCTCTCTGCCGCCGCAGACAACTTATTTGTGACTGGCTCAGAAGACATAATCGGCCTTGAGTTGATGACTACTCTGGGAGCAGCCTTGATGAAGTGTCCTTCCGGCCTCTCCGCACTGCCATTGGTGCTACGTGATGGCGCATGGGAATCATTTCAACTCGCCGTTGACCACCCCGCATTTGATACCATAAATACCTATCGACAGAATGTCTTGAGGATGCTCTACAAAGAGCAAGAGGCCCTTCTGCAGCAATCTTCGCCAGCCGGTCGCAGCTCTAAGATCACGCCTTTCGTCTTTGACCATGATAGAGAGAGAGGCTTTCTCTTCAGCAAAACAAGTGTTCTGGATGGTAGCGTGAACGTAATACCCGAAACCGACGTAGTAGAATTCTTCAAAAAGAACTGGCTGAGGCAGGAAGAGTGCGTGGCCAGAGCGTCCTTGGCCAGAGTGACTGAGATACTGGCGTCAAAGCTTACTAAAGATCCGATTTTGCAGCCAGGTCGATGGTATCTAAATGAATTCCCTTCAGCAGCGGAACTTGCCGCACTCGGCAAGATGCCGCCAGAGCAATCGCCACTGGTATCAGCGAAAACAAGTTTCGAAGAAACCGATTTGTCTGTTTTCGAAATTCTTGTGTCTCTTCCTATTCCGATGGGTGCCATACCTACCAGCTCTACGCTCGAAAAGCCGAACACACAAGTATGCGAGTTTATCTACTCGGGGTCGGTTAGCGAACTGCAAGAATTCTACCTATCTAATCTGCGGATTGGAGGCTTTAACCAGTTAGAGACTGAACAAGGTGCGTTCTTCGAAACTGGATTGTACGGAGCCGGATGCACGAGAGAGGTCACCTTCGGTCCCAGCAAGATACGCGGAGAATCTCTCTTGCGCCTTGTCAAGCGAGTCAGCTATGACACGCTAGCGACGCGCAATGCGCTAATTAAACAGAGCGAGAAATTGCGATCGCTAGAACAGTTTTTTGGTTTGTCTATACCAGAAGACACACGAATTAAGGGCGAATTTAGAACATCCGACAACAGTGGATCTCAGTATTTACTGTCTAACAATTCTCCCGATACACTTGTGCAATTCTTCCGAACGCAGATACTTGGTCCCTTTCCAATATACATGGGACCGGACAGCTCGGGCGGCCCTCATATTTTGATGGATACCGAATCGGGTATTTCCGTCTTAGTCGCGGCCAAAACCACTGCCGAAGGCACTTTACTTACTCTGTCACGAGATTGGACACCCGGCAACAAGCCGTAGCCATCAAAAGGAGCTGCAGAGTTTACTAGCACTCACCTATTAAAAAAACGGCCAATCTTTGCTCTGCTGTATCATAATCAAAAGTTGTGAGCGCTAATGGTTGCGAGCGCTAAAAGTTTTGCGCAAAAAGAGTCTTAGACAAGGGAATTGAAGTGGCTTATTTTTTGGCACCAGTGGCAAATGGTCTGGGTGATCTAATTGTTTCTCTGCCTGCCTTGCAAGCGTTGATTAAGTCCGGCCAGCCAACTTACTTGATAACCCGCTCACCTTTTCAAGAAGGCTTAGAGGCGCGAATTGCGGGCTTGGCTGGGTCTATTCGCGAGGTCGATTTTGACACAGCCAAGCTCAAGGCCGATGACAACTATTTCAATCTTCGCAACCATCCACTGCAAACCGATCATATTTGGGCCTCACCAGAGTTTGAGCGGCAATACCCAGGATACAAAATCAACCACGTATTGAAGGGTATCTGCGCAGACTTCGGTATTGACGCCGACTACGATCAATTAACGCCGCTTCCATTCACTGCTCGCAGTGAAGCAAAAGACACGGTGCTTTTTATTCCTGGCTCTGCTGGCATAGTCAAATGTTGGCCAACCAAGCACTGGCTAGACCTCGCCAAAGCTCTTCAATTGCGCGGGCAAAAAGTAGCAGTGCTGGGGCAACCGCAGCGCTCGGAGATTGTGCGAGATTGTTTGCAAGCGGGCTTAGAGCATATAGCAACGCCTACAATCATTGATGCACTTGACGCGATTAGCTCCGCAAAATCTGTCGTAGCAGTAGATACAGGTCTTATGCATCTGGCCATTCATCAAAATATTCCCACTGTTTCTTTGTTTCGCTATAACACCATGTTTCAACGGGATTATCCCCATGTGCGCTCATTAGCAGCACCGCGGTGCCAGCAGAGCTGTATTGACCTAGAATTTTCAGCCGTTCCCAATAAGGTTATAGAATTTGATTCTGTTAAGGAAAACGAGAATCTCACCTACTGGGAAACCTGGAAGTGCACAGCCGAAAAATGGGAAGAGCGCTGCATGTGGGCCATCAGCGTAGAATCAGTTTTAAATGCGGTCAGTGAGTTAGGAAGCGTGAATTGAATCTCAAAAATGGAGACCACCTAAATGAGCCAGCTTGATCATATTTATGACGCCATTGTAGTTGGTGCCGGGCCGGCTGGCATAAGTTGTGCCCTTGAATGCATCGAGAATGCTTTAGACGTTATTGTTCTTGATCGAGCAGAGCGTATTGGCGGGCAACTGTCATCGATACCAGGGCCATTGCAAAATTTCTCAGCGGGCTTTTATGCCACTGGTGATGCCTTGCGCGACGAGATGGAAAAGGTTGCCAACCTCGCTTTGCCCCAGCGCATAGTGACCGGAATAAATGTCGAATCTTTCAAGTTATCAGAGCGTACACTTCAAACGAATCAAGGCACCCTGAAAGCACGCACCATCTTTTTGGCCACCGGCTATCGCGTGCGCGAATTAGATATTAGCCTAACTACTGGTTTTGAGAAAGACATTTACTACCATAGTGGTTCTTTCAAGAAAGAACTTGCGAATAAGAACTTGGTAGTGATCGGAGGAGGCGATAGTGCCATGTTTACAGCACTAGATATGGCAGAAATTTGTCCAGATATCAAAGTACTTGTGCGTGGTACCACACTGAAGGCGCGTCCAGATGTTATGGCGAGAGTTGATGCACATCCTCGCATTACCGTCTTACTAAATACCAGTCTAAAGACATTGAAAGGTGCGCCGAATCTTCAATCAGTAGTTGTCGCAAATCCAGACGGCGAAACCGAATTACCTTGCCACGAGTTAATTGCCAAACTTGGCTATGCGCCAAACACAGAAGCATTTATAGACCAACTCAAAAGCGATGAACGAGGCCACGTAATAGTTGACCAGAGTTTTGCCACTTCTATTGACGGTGTCTTCGCCGGTGGTGACATAGTGCAGCCAGGCTACGACCGCATTGCCTTTGCCTCAGGCAGCGGAATGATGGCAGCTCGGTCTATGCGCAAATTAGTTGGTCACAATGTTTAAAACATATCCAAACCTATTAACGAATATGCAGCCGGTCAATTAAGATATTAAAGCTGATACCAAGGGCTAATATCATCACGCACATCAAAATTCGGCCAGCAAGTGGACCGTACTTTTTAGTAAGCTCGTATGAGCGCCAGTCGAAAACTGTAGGAAATAAGCACATCAGCACCGCGCAAAACGCGCCACCGCCCCAGGCACCTGTGTGCATCAAATTACTAGTTTTCCAGACTACAACAAAGACGAGAGTCGCCAGCACGACCCTTATAAATTCCTGGCGCTGAGAAAGAATAGGTTTGCCGGCAGCCGGTTTCTGATTGCCCAGGCTATGATTACCCAGACTATGATCTGTGTTGAGCTTATCCAGGTCTACAACAGGCTCAACCTGCACGGCCGCTTGGCCATTATGCTGTGAATTATTCATTGTGGATCACTCCAATTGCGTCGCCGCTTAGTAATAAATCGTGTTTTCCGATAGTAAAGGTTCTATTTAAGCCCATAGCTTGTGACAAAACCATTACAGGAACCAGCAGCGTCAGCAGGAACGCTACCTCAACTTCTAACAAGCAATCTATCCATTCATCCTAATGCCGCAAAAAATGACTGTCTTGTCTAATCCAAACAAAGTCAATGTCGTTCATGTGCCGAATTGAAAAGTGTGCCGTAGTTGTGCTGCGAAATCTAGCGTCCAATGAGGTTCTTGAAGGCATCGTTGAACTGCTGATTTGGTCCAAAAACTTTTTGACCAACTTGATCTCCGAGGCTGCCCGCTTCGCGCTTGATTGGATCGCGAGACCAGCCAAAAATAGCATTTTCGCCATGCACCTCAAAACCTAGACCGGCCGAAGAGGCTAAAATTCCGCCATAGAAGTGATATAGGGTACCGGCTGAATCAACTTTAGAGAGTTTATTTTTAGCTCCTTCATCGAATTTTTCGAGACGGTTAAAGACATTGTCTGATTGCTTCTTTGAGAAAGTATCGAAAGGATAACCCATGTCTGGGCGAGGAGAGTCTGTTACTGGAGCCTGTCCACGCTCAACTGAAGCGATGTTCTTGGTGAAATTAGCCAAGGTCAGAGTGGCTAAGTACTTGTCGTTGTTGCAAACGAACATAGCTCTTTCGACCAGAGTCTTCTGGCTAATAGCGCCCTGGTCAGCTTGGAGATCCTTCATCAGCTTTTGCTCATAGGGTCTCGTTACTTTGGCGCTATAGGCATCATCAAACATGGGTGGCTCATTGGTATTTTTACCGAGATAGCCGCCGACAGTCAGATCTTTCAAGATCTCCAGGCCGTTGAGACCCTTTGTTCTGTTGGAAAAAGGTTCGTTAAAGGCATCGGAAACTCCATCTCTAATTCTCACGAAATGTTGTCTGACGTTGGAGGGAAGGCCCTCGAACAGCCGAATATTCTCAGCAACTAAAATTGGTTTATCAATTGGTTTATCATTTGATTTATCAAATTGCGGCACTCCCACTATTTCGAGGTCACCAAATTGACTCTTGAGCAAAGCGTTTGCATTGCTGTTATCCCTAAGGGGGCGGTTTGAGGTCTGGAGCTCGGGAGCAACAAAACCACTAAAAGAAAGCGAAGAAGACTTTTCTAGCGCTTCAGATTGTTCCAATCTAGACATAAGACGCACCTCACAGGGGGGGATATTGGCGCTTGATTTTGCTTTTAGTAAGAGATACCGATCGCTGCAACCGCTGCAACCGCTACAACCAAACTTGGTTGAGCCAATATGAATTTATCGCAGACTCTGTGACAAATACATACCAAAGTCGCCTCTCCGGCGACAGCAATAGGTTAAACAGGCGGTGGCTGGCAATTGAATTGTCCGCAGCTCATGTCTCCACAAAATCAATATCTTTTCCGAAGGTTTCTTCCATCAGAGCAATCGAGACGATCGCCCCGGCAAAACATAAACCCCAGTGATCATGGCGCTGTTAACTGGCCCGCAAATCGATGCGAGATAGCTGAAAAGAGCAGTGATTGGAATTGTTGAAGCTCTCACTAGGTTTGGAACAAGAGTCGTAGCCGTGGCTCTTAGATTTGTTCCGAACTGCTCTGCCGTAGACGTCACCACCACCGACCAGTAGCCTACAAAAAATCCAAGCGGCAAACACAATAGACCATAAACTTGCGGTGGACTGTTTAGCACAAGAGCTGCCGAAACAAGCGCGCCAGCAACAAAGACTAGCATCGCCAGTTTTCTGCTGCGCAAGAACTGGCTAAGTATGCCACTAAGCACTTCACCAAGAGTTCCCCAGCGCAAACCGCCCACAATCATTCCAGCCATCTGCATGTTGAGCAGAAGCACACCGGCCGCCAATGAGTTTTGAGGAGCAACACCAAGACTTTCAAGACTGGGGATTCGCACCACAGCAAACAAGACAATGTCATAGACATCAACTAGAAAACCTAAGCCAGCAATGAGAAGGATGGGGATTATCTGCGCACCGGGAAGGTCTGCAGTTGCCAGTCTGGATTGGTTCTCCGGCTTGGGACCGATCTGCAAAGCCATACAACACCTCAGTTAGTTTCTACATGAGTTTGACCCGAGTACTCACATATAGGCACAATGACCACACAGTAATCAGCAACAGGCGGCTCCTAAGTCACTACAATCAACGCTGCTTACTTTTCTCTTTGTTATCTTTTAAAAACAATTCGTAGGCTGTGGGCGCAATAGCTGCTGCTACCACGGCACCGATTGCAAGCTCAGCTAATGCTACTTTAGGATTAAACGCACTTCCCCTAACTAAACATTTATACGCTTCCATAGCACCCTTAATTGCAGTCCATTCAGCCATAGCAAGCAACTGAGCATCTGTGCTCTTTCGTATTAATAACATTTGCCCCTCTGGTATCACTTCTTTGTCTGTGATTGTTGCTACTTGCTTCCTGCTATTATCCTTTGAGTGAGAGTCAATAAACTCAACTTTAGTCTCGTTGCCGGTGGTGGTCAGAACTAGTTCAGGTGCAAACTTTAGGTTCTGAACTTGCTTAAGTTCCTCGACAAATTTTTTAGCTTCAGCTGGCGGCATTGTCGTGATTTTTTCTCTTAAGTCCATAGCACAAGAATAAGCCGGCTGACCTTCCATTGCCTCAGCAAACTTTGTTACTTCAGGATTTGCTTGTCCTTGAGGAGCAGACGGTTTAATCGATTCATTTTTCAAGATAGATACAAGGTCTAAGTTGTGCCCATTCTGATCAGGTGAATCTAGGCCGCTCGACGATCTATAACCCGTTGACAGTTCAAATAAATTACGTTCTGCTCCAGCCATCGTGTTGTTCCTCAACTTTGCTTGTCTAATCTGCCCTAGCTTCGCCTGTCTAGTGTTACCAAATAGCTGTGACAATTCCATACCAACCAAGACCACTAGACCGACCTACTTACCTACTTAAGCAATTGCCAAACTTGGCTATGCGCCAAACACAGAAGCATTTATAGACCAACTCAAAAGCGATGAACGAGGCCACGTAATAGTTGACCAGAGTTTTGCCACTTCCATTGACGGTGTCTTCGCCGGTGGTGACATAGTGCAGCCAGGCTACGACCGCATTGCCTTTGCATCAGGCAGCGGCATGATGGCAGCTAAGTCTATGTTTAAGTTGATTGGTCACAATGTTTGAGGGTTCACCGTGCGTTCACGAGAACCATTGTAATTTAAGTGAGTAAACTGACACGATGGGTGAACTATGGAAGCAACAATACATCTTCTACCACTAGCATCGAAATTGCAGTCAGAGAAGACTGCTGCTACTAAATTCGCAACCAATGGCGTTGAAGGCAGCCACGCAAAGCAGGTAGACGTCGAGAAAATTTCTCGAGCCATAACCATGATATTAGAGGCTATTGGTGAAGATACTGGCCGACCTGGTGTTAAGGAGACACCCGCCCGTGTGGCGCGCATGTACCAGGAGCTCTGTTATGGTATCGGCGTCGACGCGGCATCCGAGATAACCTGCAAGTTCAACGAAGGCACCGAGGGTCTTGTCGTCGTTAAAGATATTGCTTTCACAAGTCTTTGCGAACACCACTTAATACCATTCAGCGGAGTCGCTCACATTGCTTACCTGCCTGCAAACGGCACAGTCACAGGGCTTTCTAAACTAGCGAGAGTTGTTGAACTAACTGCTCGCAGGCTGCAAGTGCAAGAGCGTATGACTGAAGAAATTGCTGACGCAGTTTTAGCCGGCATCGAGCCGAAGGCTGTCTGCGTCATGCTCGAAGCCGAGCACATGTGTATGTCTATGCGCGGCATAAAGAAGGCTGGGTCACGAACTTTGACCACGGCTTTCCGCGGGCAGTTTGAACTCGACAAAGAATTGCGTAGTGAAGTGTTATCGCTACTGAAGTAAGGTCCACTTCCGCAAGGTTTGAAAATTTATCGCGACATCTGCCCGAGACATCTAAATTACCGGATCATGTTTAAGCTCGCCTGGATTTAAGGTTCTTCAACCGCTGAATTTCAAGCTAATTTAGGATTAAACGCGCTTCACTCCGCAGTATTGAAAGACTGATTTCACCTCAGTCTAGATGCGACTCGAAAAAACTTTGATCTTCCAGGCATGTCCCTCTTTCTCACTAACTATTTCGGGGCTCGGTTGCGGTGTAAAAGAAAAAACAAACCTGTCGTAATGGATCTCTTCATCTTCACTTCCGATAGGTCGATGGAAGAGAGGAGAGAGAGAACTAATAGCAGCAAAGGCTGCTGCATCGGCGCCAAGATCACCAGAGGAGGACACCACTCTCAAATTAGCTACTTCTCCAGCCCGGTTAATATCAAATCGCGTCACTACATCATAAGAAGTCAGACTTTTAGGTGGCGACCAGCTAGTACCAATCTTTATACACAACTCGTCTGCGTAGGATGGTCCATAACCAAAGGCATCCTGTGCTTGCGCAGCTCCTCCTGACACTACCAATATGCAGCACAGGCAAAAGAATGCGACTTTCAAAACTAAAATCACCAGTGTTTACTCTGCTTTTTTCGATATGCTTCAAACAGCTCATTATATGCGGGAGCAACAGCTGCTGCTATAACTGCAACGGTTGCTAACTCAGCCAATGCTACTTTAGGATTGAACGCACTTCCTCTAACTAGACACTTATATGCTTCGAAACCACCTTTCATCACTACCCACTGGCCCATCAAGGCTAACTGAGCGTCTGTGCTTCTCCGAAAGAGCGGTGTATTGTCTTCTGTTATAACTTCTTTGTCGGTGATTGTTGCCACTTGCTCCCGGAGATTAGACTTTGAGAGAGTGTCAATAAACTCAACCTTAGTGCCACTTTTGGTATTGGTCAAAATTAGTTCAGGTGCATATTTGATGTTCTGAGCTACTCTAAGTTGTTCGACAAAAGCTTTCGCCTGAGCTGGTTTCATTGTATTGAGTTTAAGTCTTAGGTCAAAAGCACAAGAAATCGCCGATCGACCTTCCAATTCAGCCGCGAACTCTGCTACTTCAGGATTTACTTTACGACCTGGCGTCTCAAGGGGTCCTTTGCCGTATATAGACAGAAAGTCAAACGTGGCTGGAGTCTGTTTAACGGCCTCCTGAACATTCTCCGGTCTAACGCTCTTTGCCAGGTCCAATGAATTGTCTCTTGCTGCTGTCATAGTTTGTCCCTCAACTTGGTTATGAAGTCTTTCTCTTCTATTGTCACCCAGCAATTAGTGTTGCCCAAAAGTTGTGACGCTTCCATGTCTGCGACGTGTGGGAGATTATCTAGAATCATCTCGGACAATGATTCAACCATCGGTCTAGCGACTCGCGATCAGCTCTTTTAGCTCTTCTATCTTCTCGAGAGCACAAACGTTGGTAGGATCTATTTCGAGAGCCCTTTCGCAATCGGCTAATGCTTCCTTCAGCCTACTTGTTTCCAAATAAACTAAAGCCCTGTGAATATAAGGTCCAGGACGCGTTGAATCAATTTCAATCATCTTGGTGTAATCGGCAAGAGATTTGTCAAACTCTTTCAACTGAGCATAAGCATCTGCTCGTAGGTAATAACCAGAACCATCTTCAGGGAACCTCGTTATCAATTCATTGCAGTCTTGGAGCATTTTTTCGTATTGCTTCGTGAGGTTATATGCTTCAGCGCGGTTCGTCCATGGTCCTACTCTGTCAGGGTCAAGCTCGACACATTTGCTGTAGTCATTGATTGCCATTTCATGCTGCTTCAATTTCATGTAAGCCATTCCCCGCCTTTCGTATGCCATTAAGCTGCGCGGATTATATTTGATGACGTTGCTGAAATAGGCAACCTGATCGTGCAAGTCTTCTTCGCTAAGGGCTTGCGGATTAGACCGACCCCAATCTTTCTGTGCGTCGAATGAAATCATGACTGGCTTGTCCAAGGCAAACATCCACTCGACTAGAGTATCCAAACTGAAAAGATGTAAGTTTCCCCTTAAGAGATCTGATACGCGCGGCTGGCTTACGCCCAGATACCTAGCGGCCTGACGCTGAGAAAAGCCGCGTTGTTCAATGGCGCGGGCTAGCTTTACTGCCACGAGATCTTTAACATGCATGGACTGCCACTTCGCAGAACTAAGATGATAAGGAACAGGGATATCATTCTTCTTGGGCATGGTTTGCACTCCGCAGGGTTGCTTACGGAAGGGGTTAACGATCACACCAAAACTTATCGCGGTGAAAATGCAAGCTGAGGCAGAAAACGCCGGCAATACGGGACCCGCGAGGGTGATATAAGTAATTATATCACAACCAAGATGCATGTCGCAGGCATGGAAGCGTCACAAGTTAAAAGGCAGACTCAAAGAACAGCAAAAGAAAAGATCTCGGAGTAAGCCTTATGATGGAACGTCAAACACTTTCAGAAGAGAGCAACTCACAAAAGGACAGCAGCTTGCCTATATCATTCATAAGCCTGGCATTCTAACAAGACTATCGCCCAGAACATTTTTCAGAAGCGGAACAGCCGAAACTGAGGCAATAGAACAATTGGCTGCCCGAACACCAACAAGTATCATCGGACGCGAAGGTCGTCTTAGTGCACAAGAAATAGATGAACTTTACAACTCATTCAATAGTCAACGCGCAAAGCTTGCCAGCGGACCCGCAGGTTCGGCAGCATCCGCCAAACCTCATCCTCTTACACCTGAAGAATTGAAAACTAGAGAATGGGAGAAATTTGTTTTCGAGCCGGCCAATCCTAAAACATACGTTCGCCCAGTTCATCGACCACCAAATACTGGAGGCTTTGAATTTGAGGATTGGGAACTTGGATTACCCCTAGACTAGTTACCACTAGACTAGTTTGTTTCCTTCACCTTACCTTGCGCTACGTGGTGTTTTTCCATGGCCGGCAAACTAATGAAGGGCAAAGATCCACCACCTGAAAATGTAGGCAATTCACCATCCCATTTCTCCACAGCTCTCAATTGTATAAGGCTAGGATTCTGTGCAAGAGCATTGGCTTCACGTTGAATGGCTTGCGCTCTTTCAATACTCTCCTTTCTTATCTGATAGGCTGCGGCGTCTGCGTTCAATGTCTTTTCTCTCGCAGCTGCTTCGGCTTCGGTGATGCGTCTTTCTTTTTCATTCTTAGCTTGCAGAGCTTGTTGTTCAGCTTTTACCTTGGATTCAATCGATAAGTTGAACTCTTTCGAGAAATCAAAATCAGTGATGGCTACGTTCGCTACCATTACGGCACCATCCAATTTCTTTTCAGAAAGTGTGTGTCCGATGTAGGTTTTGATGGCGTCAGTCACCATTTGCTTTACGGTCTCACGCTTGGTTACCAATTCTTCTGCAGTGTATTTAGCAGTGATCGCCTTCAGACTTTCTTGCACAGCTGGTCCAACTATTGTTAGGTCGATCTTGTCGAGATCGCCTACAGTTTGATAACTTTCTGCGGCCATTGTAGGCGAAATACTGTGTTGAACAGATATTGTCGTTTCAATTGTCTGCAAGTCCTTTGAGGCTGCGGCGGCTCTTACTTCAAACGATTTCAATCGAGTGTCGATTTGAACCACGTCGTCCATCAAGGCTGTCTTGAAGTGGAATCCAGGCGGCAATTCTTCAGTGTTTACCGCACCCATTCTTTTGAGAACACCGACGTGTCCAGCGTCTACCGAGACCCAGAATCCTGTCAATAAAGGAATTGAGAATGCCAGTACGACTCCGCATACAAGCATGCCACCGACTGCTGTTCCTATTGCTTTTTGTGCTGATGTGTCCATTTTAAATCTCCAAAACAACCTAATGCCATCGACCTTCGATAGCATTAGCTCTCCGTGCGTTCGCCGCGGCGGAGTGTGTACTGTATGTATTTACGGCTGTAGAACTTCTTTTCTAACGACAGATTGCATGCACCGTCTCTTTCGATTCAGTTCACGGTGCAGCTAATGCGATTTTTATTTTGGCGTGCAGCCTATTTTTTGACTTTTCATTTTGATTGGCCGTCTTCGGCTCGTTCTAGTTCCTAATGAAACCAAATTATCACGCCGCTTGATAAGCCCATTGCAAATTTAGCTATTCCTCATAATCCAGAAACTAACCGCCTTCACCCGACAGACATAGAACCGTCACAAAAACTGTATCAAAATGCTTTTCAGGCAATATCACCGGCACAACCGCAGCCAGTAAGAACAGCCAGCGCACTAAACAATCTCGAAACAAGGGCAATATAAATGAATGATGTAGCTATATTCGACCGTCAAACCTGCAATTTCGCTCGCAAGAACGAATCTTCCAACCCTATAAACGAAGTAGACTCTTCTACCTCAGTTATGGCTGCTAGCAATGCCGCCGCCATAAAACATGTGTATGAGTTATCGGCCAATGCAGTAGACAATTTTCAGACTAGATATCTGCAATTAAAGAAGCAAAACATCGCCTGCTGACGGCTCCATTCAGTTTTGTCGGCGGTCGCCAATTAGCTCCGCCAAAGCGCCATGGCTTAGCAGCTGTATGTTTGCGCAAAAGAAAGTTTAAAAAGAGGCCACTAAATGTTAGATCAGCCGAATGAAAGTGCTCAGATATGTCTCGCTTGACCAGCTGGAGAAATTGCACTAAGACTCAATTAAGAGCAGATACTTTTCTACATCGAGACGTTTAGCATGCACCACACTTGGACGGTCACGAACCAATCCAAAAATAGGCTTTTCGGGAAGAAATGGCCGATCGAATTGTCCCAGGCACCAGAGCAAGCCTCCATATGAAGATGGATCATTGCCATCAAGAGCCAATCGATGATTGAGACTGATCATTTTAGCTAGCGCATCTTCAGAATCTTTTGTCCATTGCAAGAAAGCTTTGCCCCAGGTCATCCGCACATTATTGTGCAATTCACCCCGATTTAGCAAAGAGAGCTGGGCAGCATTCCAAAAGCGGTCATCTGTTTTAGCGAAAAAAAGCTCATCATAAGAATAAATCTGCGGCCGCCGATCAGGCTCATGGTCACGCAGCGATTGAATGGCCCAGGGCGGAATAGCTTCTGAACTTTCGAGTTGAGGTGTAAATCTACAAAAAGTGTAAGCCAACTCACGCCAGACCAATAGCTCATCCAAAAACTTGTCGGCAGCGGCGCTCTTAAATGCAGCGGCCTCGCGCGCTATCAAAAAAGGCGAAACATGACCTAGCCTGAGATAGGCAGACATCCTACTGGATGGCGCAAGAAGAGGATCATTCCTGTCTCTGTCATAGCGCGGCAATTGCTTTTCAACGAACGAGCGCCATCTCTGATAGCCAGCAACTGAACCGCCCGTGGTATCACCAACCAGTTTCACCTCATGGTCAATATCAAGCGAGGCAAGAAGAGAGGAAAGACGCGAGGAAAGACCCGAGGAAAGACCCGAGGAAAGAAGCAAAGTCAGGTCTAAATGCTCTAAGGCGATATCAGCTTCGGGAAGCTCTAGGTTGGGCATAGGCGAGGGACGATAATCAACTTCATCATAAGTTGCCTCAAGTCTTGAAGCGCGTTCTTTTGCAGTTTGCTGTCGATAAACAAAGGCACGATCATATGCCTTGCCCGCTACTTGCATGGGCACAATGCAGGCGGTATCGACAAGCCAGATCGGTACCTCTGAATTATCATGCAATCTCTGTTTAGCGTCGCGTTCGCTTGGCACAGGCATGTCTTCAGCAACAACAATGGCAGCTTCTGCAGCTAACTTATCGAGAAGACGACTTGAATTGCGTCTTTGAATCCAAAACAGATAGTCAATAGAGCGCTGCCGAAGCTCTTGCAGGACATCACTTGCACCATCAATCTCAAAAGCGAAGCGGCGCTCAGAAGCGTAGGGCTCTTCTTCAGAAATCTCTTGATAAACCAAGAGGGGCAGCGATAGATTCTTTGAAATCTGCAGGGCTACGTCAAGAGCGGGATTTTCATGGGCTCGGACGGCATGCTTCATCCAATAGAGAACATATTTACCCTCTATTTTTCCATCTCTAAAAATACTTATGCGCTGACGGAGAAAATCACTAAATATGTCAAGAATTGCGCTCAAATTGGTGCCCTTAAAGATTCCAAGATAGCCAGATTCTAGTCTAAAAATTGACGACTGGGCCTATTCATTTTCTAGAAACAGTTACGACCATTAGATGCCTGCCAAGGCTGCTAAACTTGCGTGGTCGTTCCCAGTAGACTGAGAAAAGCTATGTTTACTTTCGGCTGTGCTTATTATCCCGACTACCTGAGCGAGAAGTCATGGTGTCGAACCACTAGCGGCGAGGTAAAGCTCGTTACCTGGCAAGACTCGATAAAATACAATCTCGAACGTATGGGCCAGTGCAAAGTAGCGACGATACGCATGGGTGAGTTTAGCTGGTCGACAGTCGAGCCCAGGCGCGGACACTTAGATTTTTCTATATTTGAATTCACTTTAGATCAAGCGCAAGCTCACGAAATTGACGTCATCTTCTGCACACCGACCACCACGCCACCGAAATGGCTGGTGGATGAAATGCCCGAAATATTGCCCATCACAAGAGAGGGCAAAAGCATACCTTTTGGCAGCCGCAGGCACTACGACGTCAATAACGAACTCTACAAAGAAGAATCAAAGAGAATCACAAAAGCTTATGCATCAACACTAGGAAAGCATCCGGCCGTGGTGGGCTGGCAAACCGACAACGAGTTCGGCTGCCACAACTCAGTCTTTCTATTTACTGAGGCAGCCAAGAAAGGCTTCCAGCGATGGTTGCAGGCAAAGTTTGAAGATGATATCAATAAATTGAATGATGACTGGTTCGGCGGCTTCTGGTCGCAGCGCTATACAACCTTTGAACAAATAGAACTACCCTTCAGCTCCTGGGCCGATCAAAATCCTCATCTAGAGCTCGATTTTCGTCGCTTTTCTAATGAGCAATACAAGTTGTTTCAAAGAGAGCAAGTAGAAATAATCAGGGAGCAGAGCCCAGGGAGATTTATCACTCACAATCTCATGACTTTGTTTAGCGACCTCTGCCCCTGGACGGCAGCCGAGGATCTCGACAAGGTTGGCTTCGACCATTACCAGATGGACAAAGCACCCCATCCCACCACCTCATTTTGGCACTTTGCCCTGATGCGCTCATTGAAAAATAAGCCATTCATGGTTTTAGAGCAGCAGCCTGTGCAGGTCAACTGGCAATCTGTCAATCAAAGATTTGATTATTCCTGGCTTTTTCTCTGGACCATGCAAGCAGCAGCACTAGGAGCGGAGAGCGTCTTCTATTTTTCCTGGCAACGTTTCTTAGGCGGGGCGGAACAGTACCACGACGGCATTATCTCGCATGACGTGCGCGTGGCCGAGACCTGGCAGGAACGTGCCATGAAGTCTATGAACAAGTTGTGCGACGAACTCAAAGAGCGCTTCTCCCTTGAACAAATGCCAACACCGAAGCGAGATGTTGTCTGCATCTACGACTCTGAAAGCCTCTGGTCTCATGAGATTACAGCGCAGTCGAGCATATATTCAACCAGAAGAGAAGTCGATTTTGCCACACGACTTTGCAATAGCACAGGTCTTGGCCTGGGCTTCAGCAATACTATATGTGGTGCACTAGATGGCCCCGAACCACCTAAGCTTTTAATTCTGCCAGGCTATGCTTTTGAAATAACTGAAGAAGAAAAGAAAGCCATGAAAGACTTTCTTGCAGCAGGCGGCAAGATTTTATCTCTACCCAGAACAGCTATGAAAAAGCGCAACAATCAAATGTCGCCTTTCCCTCTGAGCTTCCTCGATGATAGAGAACTGATTCTTCCTGACTTTGGTGCACTGCTAGAGAACGAGCACGATACATTCTCTGACGGCAAGCAGCAGTTTGAAGGCGAGCTCTGGGCTGAAAAAATTGAGATCGTGAAAAACTGGCAGGCTCTGGCGTCTTTCAATTCAGGTTTATACAAAGGCAGTCCAGCGGTTCTCAGCCGGGAGCTTAGCGCCGGCCGCTTTATCCATGTTGCCACCTGCCCGCCAGCCACTGAATGGTTTATTGCTTGGCTATTAAAGGCATTAGATCTGGTGCCAGTTGTTTCTCAACCCAATCAATTACAAATTATTCCAATGCGGCACACCGCAGACAATGAAGATAGGCATTTTCTTTGTGCGATTAATTTCACAAGCAGCGAAATCAATTTCAACTTAAATCCAAATTCTGGCTTCAAAGCGACAGGTGACAGCTGGCTATCAGCCACTCTTGAGCAAGGTGAGCAGCTGAAGCTGCAAGCGCTCAGGAAGGGAGAAGCGATTGCCGCGCCAGCAAAGTCCTTTACTTTCATTGAGTTGCAAGCATGACAAGCACCAGGCTATCCAAAACTACATGGTGCGGCTTTGTCGCTTACAGGTTGGAGAATTCGCAGATAGCATTGATTGTCGTGCCGACTCTTGGGGCGAAGATTGCCAGCATGGTTTACAAACCATCAGGCCGAGAATGGCTCTGGTCAAATCCCTATTCGACTGTGAAACAAGCCCAACACGGTGACTGTTATACCGACAAATTTGATCTAGGAGGCTGGGATGAATGTTTTCCCAGCGTAGCCAAGACAACATATCCTGAAAGCCCCTGGGAAGGTGCTGCGATTGGCGACCATGGCGAAATTTGGTCGCAGGCTTGGCAGACCGAGCTAATTAGTGAGAACGGCATTACTGCACTAAAAATGGTGGCAACTGGTGTTAGTCTTCCCTATCGCTTTGAGCGCACGATCTCAATAGGCGAGAATGAAAAAACAGTTTCATTGAAATATTCTGTCGAAAATTTGTCTGATCACGACATGCCATTTATTTGGTCTTCGCATCCAATGTTTGCTATAGAGCCGGGTATGAAGCTGTCGTTCCCGCCGCAAGAAATGACCGTTTATTCTTCAATTGGCGACCGCTTTGGCAAACTCGGCGACAAACATACCTGGCCAGAAATTACTGAGGTTGGGCTGGAAAGCAATAAAAAATATGACCTAAGTGTGCTACCCGACCTAGACGCGGGCTATGCCGTGAAACTATATGGAGCAGCTCCCGCTTCAGGAGAAGTCAGCCTGGCAGCTCCACTGAGCGGCGACAAGTTGACTTTCGCGTTTGCCCCCACCCAGATAACACATTTAGGCTTGTGGCTAAACTTCAACGGCTGGTCTGGATTAGGCGATGGCACAACTTACTACAACCTAGCCATCGAGCCGGCCATAGGGGCCCAAGACGATCTCGATTTGGCCTATAAACGCTTTGGCGAATATGGCAAAGTACAAGCAAAACAGACAATTTCATGGAACCTCGATGTCACTTTATCTGGAGAGAAGATGAACGAAAATAGCGAGCACGAAGACGGAATGTGCATCGAAAATGAAGTCAAAGAAGATGGCCGTCTCCTCACTTATTATCATTTCCGCACGCCTGATGCAGTACAGGAAAGCAAAGGCGCAGCAACCAAAGACGGCAAAGACAAATCCGCCAACGAAACTAAACAAGCGGAGGCGAAGTAACCATGTCCGAAATGCGCTGGCATCCGCTTCTAGGCGAATGGGTTATCACCGCCACCCATCGGCAAGACCGCACGTTCCTGCCACCGGCCGGTTACTGTCCGCTCTGTCCAACCGCGGAGGGCGGCTTTCCCACTGAGGTACCAAGACCTGATTATGACTTTGTGGTATTTGAAAATAAATTCCCCAGCCTTAAAAGAGAACCCGGAGATCCAGCAATTGCAGGCACAGCCCTCTGTCCGGTAAAACCTTCTAGCGGAGCTTGCGAGGTTATTCTCTACTCTCCCAAACATGACGCTACCCTCAGCGATTTGCCGCCAAAAAAATTAGTGGAGCTTATCCGCGTCTGGCGAGATCGCTACAATACCCTGGCCGCCAGAGAAGATATCAAATATGTGTTCATCTTTGAAAACAAAGGCGAGGCAGTGGGAGTAACGATTCACCATCCCCATGGCCAGATTTACGCTTTCTCTGAGCTGCCACCAATGATAGAGCGCGAGCTAAAGAGCGAACGTGAGCACATGGAGAAATCCGGCAAGTGCATTCATTGTGAAATCATCGCCGAAGAGAAAAGTAGCAACGCTCGACTGGTAGCAGAGAATGCCAATTTCATAGCCTTCGTGCCGTTCTATGCGCGCTATCCCTACGAGCTTCATTTATATTCCAAACATCACCGCGCGGCAATAAACGAATTTTCCAAGCAAGAAGACTTAGATCTTGCCGAGATACTACATGTAGTGCTTAAGAAGTTCGATGGTCTCTGGAACATATCTCTGCCTTACATGATGGTGATGCACCAGAGACCAACGGACGATCAAGACTATCCCGGCTCACACTTCCATATAGAATTTTACCCGCCCCTGCGAACACCACAAAAACGCAAATATCTTGCTGGTGTCGAATCTGGTGCCGGTACTTATATAAACGACACTCATCCAGAGGTCACTTCACAAGAACTGCGTAACGTCCTTCCGCACCTGGAGCAAGCATGAGCGCATCAGTACCAGACAATAGATTAATAACACTGCGTGAGCGCTTCGCTAAAGAATTCGGAGGCGAACCACAAATAGTGGTGCGAGCACCGGGCCGTGTCAACCTAATCGGAGAGCATACCGACTATAACGATGGCCTTGTTTTTCCTGTTGCACTTGATAGAGACATTATGATTGCAGCGCGTGCAATTGATGGCGACTTTATCGAGATCTTCTCCGAAGATTACAAGCAGAAAGATCGCTTCTCGATTGCAGATATCATCAAAACGGAAGAGAAACCTTGGTCAAATTATGTGCGCGGAACAGCCGCAGTGCTGCTCAAGCATGGCTATAAATTTGGAGGCTTTGAAGCAGTTAGCAGTGGCAATGTGCCGCAGGGCGCAGGTCTAAGTTCGTCTGCAGCCTACGAAGTCGCCGTCTGCTATCTCATCAACGCCCTATCTAATTTGTCATTGAGCAAAAAGCAAATCGCTCTCTTTGCACAGGAAGCAGAAAACAGTTTTGTTGGTGTCAATTGCGGCATCATGGATCAGTTTATCTCTGCTTTCGGAGAGACCGACTCAGGGCTGCTGATTGACTGCCGCACGCTTGATTTCAAACCAATTACGCTCAATTTGAAAAGTCGCGAACTGGCTCTTGTGGTTGTGCACAGCGGTGTGCAACGCGGTCTTGTTGACAGTGAATATAACGAGCGCCGCAGACAATGTGCCGAAGGTGTTCAACTGTTGGCAAAACACCTCAATAGAGAAGTCAAAAGTCTGCGAGAAATAGAAGAGCACGAATTAGACGAATGCGCCATGTCACTGCCCGAGATTATCTTTAGGCGCTGCCGCCACGTCATCAGTGAAAACGCTCGTGTCTCAGCCACGGTAGAGGCGTTTGAGACTGGTGATTTAGCCCGGGTGGGTAAGCTGCTTGAGGCTTCGCATCAGTCACTGAGACAAGACTTTGAAGTAAGCTGCGCGCCAGTCGACATATTAGTCGAACTGACCGCTAACCATCCTGGCGTAATCGGTGCGCGCATGACTGGTGGCGGATTTGGCGGTTGCATCGTGGCATTGATGGAGAAAGCAGCTGTGCCTTCTTATACGACTAGTGTGCCCAGCGAATATTTAAAACAAACTGGTCTAACAGCTACCGTCTACGACTGCCAGGCTGCTTGCGGTGCCTCGACTGTTTAGTGAAGAACTGATTTCAAGACATCTAACGAACCGTCGATATCGAAGCTCATAGATTTAAATCGCCGCAATCCGGGAAAGAAACTACGAATGGTTCGCCCAAAAATGGTTCGCCCAAATCCAGAGCAGATGATGAGCAAAAGCACAACCCGGCTTTTAAGAGGCACCCCCGGAATCCCAGTCTTGCACAAGATGCTGACCAAGGCTGTGCAGGAGCCGGGCTTTTCTAACGAGGTCAGCTGGCATAATCAAGAAGGCCAGCAAATCACACTAGAAGTGATTTTGCCCATTTCGCCTAGAGTGCCACACTGGCAAGTCTTCTTGAAGCGAATCGACGAAAAGATTCTGCTGGGCGAATATCACGGTCATGACACCCTGATGGTCTATAAGAACGTTTCGGTGATAGCAGAATCAGAACCAATTAAAAATCTGGACGATGCCGCCAAGCTGGCCAAGGTCATGGAAATTCGCTTAAAAGCCAGCCAGGTATCAACCAGAGACGATCTGCCCGTTCCAGACTTTGCGGACCAGCCCAAGCCTAGCGCCGTCTATCTAAGCAGGCTGACTGCCAATAGGCTGCCGGCTCTGACTCCAGATAGTGCGCCGGAAGTTGCTCCAGCCGCTGCGGCATACGGGCATAACGAAGTTGCTGATGAGCCGGCAGCTGCCCCTCAGTCAAAGCAGGCCGAGGTGAGCCCGGCCTCCGCCCCCATCTCGGCAGCAGAGTCCAAACCAGAAAGCAACGGCGCCCAACACCAAGACGAACTGATTTCCAGCTATTTAACTACCAGGTCGAGTGCCAGAAAATCAAAATCAAAAGCTGTTGGACCGCCTGCAGAAAAAAAACCTTTCGACCCAACCAGCTCATATACAGACATATTGGCTGTCGACCCCACTGGGCACTCACAGCTCGGCAATCTATCCGAGAAACCGCTGATAGACCTTCTGCTCCATTTAAGCGAAGAGCACTTTACCGGCCGCGTGCGCCTGGAGAGAGAAGGACAATCCGCCGTCATGTTCTTGGTGGATGGCGTGCCAGTCGACGCTTCTCATGGCGAGGCCCGCGGCAACATGGCCTTGATGGAGCTGTTTCTCTGGCAGGATGGCCACTTCAAAATTACACCCAGCAAAGTGGGAAGTAATAGAAGCGTCACCTGGCCCTTTGAGATCATCATGCAGAACAAGGCCCACTTAACGGCTCTGGTCGACGACCTAGAATCGGCAGGCGTGTTCGATACCTCTACCTTCAAACAGACTTGCCCTCAGCTTACTCAAGAGCAGTTTCTTACTGCCTTGGGCGACAAAACCTCAATAAACTTAGACACCTTGAAGTTGCTCTATCAACAGATGGATGGGCGCAAGACTTTAGCCGACTTTGAAAGTCTCAACCTCTTCCCCAAATACATACTGTTGCGCTGCTTAAACTACTTGATGAGCCGCAATCTGATCTTTATATCAAACAAAGCGCAGATCAAAAACAAGCGGGCATTGAAAGAAAAAAAGATTGATGCTGCAGCAGTGCGATCAGTAATGATGAGTCTTCGCAACAAAGACACTGGGCTGCTTACCGCACCGGCCTTCCTCTATTTTCTTGAAGAAGAATTTTTCCGCAGTTTCAGAAACAGGGGCTCAATGTCTCTGCTTCTCGTTGACTTGCGCCAAATTGACCCTACACCCAGTGGAGTGAGGATAAACCTGGTCAGCCGCCAAACACTAGCTGATGCAGCTATGCAAATTTTTAATTGCAAACGTCAAACCGATGGCGCCGGTCATTACGAAGCGCAAACTATCGCTCTGTACTTACCGAACACTAACTTGAGCGGTGCCACCACAATGGCTAAGAAAATCCAGAAGGCACTCGCAGCCAAATCTTTGGCCGGGATGGAAGGCAAGACGCTAGCAGTGATTTGCGCCATAGCAGGAATTCCGGAAGACTGTACGAATTTAAATAACTTACTTACTTCTGCAGACTATGCCTTGCAAAAGGCTAACAGTGAAGGCTTACCCATCGTGCGATACAAAGATATTGAGTAGTAGCGGCCTACCACTTACCATTCATTTGTTTGGCAAGCGCAGACACTAGTTGTTTAGCAGCATCAGGCACCACTTCATTCTCAAAATATTTCTTGCCACCGCCTTTGTCGGACGTCATTGGTGCCTTACTGATTGTAAGGCGATCCACTCGAGCTTCGACCATACCGGTTTGCAAATCAATTATCTGAGCTGACACCACGAAAGTGTAGCGGTTTGACCACTTGGTGGGCCGCCACATAATCTCATCTACAACGCCGGTGAGCAAATAGCGCATAGAGACGGCCTCGCCGATGGCTTTGAAACTAGTTTCATTCCCGGCGGTCAAATTTAGATAGCGAACTTTTTCTAGTGCAGGGAATTTCTTTCGCAGCTCGTCGCCGGTCTTATACTGGCTGACAACGCCCACTCTTGCACCAACGTGCTTAGTCAGCTCCGCCTCTACTTTGTCACCGAGGGTGAAGGGCAAGTCAGTTAGCTCATCAGGACTGTTGATCACGCCCCAGAGAACACCCTGAGAGGAGTAGGTGACGATTTTCTCGAAAACTGCACCAAAGGGAGCTATGCCTATGGCTTTTGCTGCCGGGACCGGACTTGTGACGCTTGTGACAGTAGTCTGTTTGCTCGTGGGTGCAGTCGCTTGCGTGGTGCTTGCAGGCGCGGTCTGTGTGATTGCAGGCGCAGTCTGCATGCTTGCAGGAGCAAAGGTAACTGGATCCACACTAACACGGGCCTGTTGCTTGACTGGTGCCACCACAGGAGTAGCAGCAGCTTCAGCAGCTGACGCCTCTTTGCTATAAGACTCGGTTTTACGTGGTCTTGCCGGTGGTGCCAACATGGCCAGCTCACTGCCATTCCAGCGCATCTTCATCTCTGGATTTTGGGCAACTCTCCTATCAAACTGCACTTCCTGCGCCACAAGATCACGCAATGCTTCGTAGGCATCAGAAAGCCTGGTCTGGGCGCCCTTGCATTTGAGCGCTGACATAAGATTATGAGTGAATACACCGTTCTGGTAACGTTTTGACTCCCACGATCTCTCATTGGCTTTACTGGACGAAATTACAATGGTGCCCTCACCGGCGATACTACCTACTTCGAAATTCTGCGAGCGCGAAAGCCCCTTTCCACCAACTTCTGCCGCGCCGCTGTTGCAGGCATCGAGAAGAACAATGACGCGATCGCACATGGTTCTTCTGCGTATGGTCGTGGCCAAGTCTTGCAACTCTATTGCCGAAGAGAAGAGATTGTCCACATCAGTGTCATAAGTGACAAGAAAGTTCTCACCAGCTACATCCATTTCTTTGGGGCTGCCATGGGTAGAGGCGAAGACAATCACCACGTCATCTTCAAGTACGCGCCGTGGCAACCAGTCGTCGCCTACGGCTCTTTGGATGGCGTTTTCTGTCGCCTCTTCATTAGTTAAAAGCAAGATGTGATCTGGCGCAAAATTGCCTTCCTTGACAAGGAAATCAGCGAAGTCACGGGCATCTTTTGACGAGTATTGCAGAGAAGGGATTCGTTTGTCTTTGAACTTGTCAATGCCAATTACAACCGCCCATTTGTCACGGATCGGCTTGTTTGCACCTGGCACAGTGGTCTTTGAAACCGGCAGAGACTGAGGCGTAGCTGTCTTCTGAGCTGAGGCACTAGCAGTAGACTTGGCAGAAGATTTAGCAGAAAATTTAGCAGTAGATTTGGCTAAAGCTGGTGCGGCAGAAACAGGTGCTGCAATCGACGTGATCACAAGAACAATTGCGACAATCCAGCTTTTCATGACAACAACCCGCTAAAGAACATCGCCAAAGTACATCGCTCAAGTACATCCGTCACAGATGCGAAGCTGCAGTCTATTATACAAAACCGAGAATTGATAGTTAAAGCCACGAAATTCATCAGTGCTGCGCGTCAGAATAGAAAGTCATTTAGGCGGCAGCAATACTTGTTGCGATGCGCTCAGAAAGATCTTGGCCAGCTGTGGTGGGTACGAAAAAATAGCCAGGTAAACGTTATCTTCTGTGCAAATCAGACGCACTCGACCAGCTGAATCAGAGAATGCCGATACATCCTTCGGAATCAATTGACTGAGCGGTACAGAAATACTACTGCCCAACTTGCTGCTTGCTGGCAAGCAAAAAAGCATACGCTCAGTGCCTTCTGCCCGCTTACCGTTAGCATCCTTTTTCCACATAAAGCATAAGCTCGGAGAGAAAAACGCTCCTGGACCGATTGTGGCCATCCATGGCTCTGCGTTGCCTGTTCTTTTGCTTAACTGACGTGTTTCTTCAAAGCTCTTCAAAAAAATGAGAAAGCAAATTGTCCAACCCAAGAGCACAGAAAAACCAAGACTAGCAACAAAGACTGGCACACGAAAGGTATCAATAATAGGTTGTGGCAATGGCAAAATTCCTTGCCCCACCGCAAATATGAACAGGCTAAAAACAACAACGCTAACTAAGAACTGACAGCCAAACAAAAGCAGCAAATTCTTCTTAATTTCATCGAGACTCTTTTCCAATGGTCCCTCCTGGCCGAGCCAATCAACTGCCAACGACGCTGTTGTTACTGATATCGCTGCTAATACTGATATCGCTGCTAATACTGCACTACCCTCTTCAACTCAAAATTCATCATCTTCTCGCTCAACTTCTTCAATTTCTTCTGTAGTCAGATACTTAAGTCGACATTGCTGAAGATACTCCCTGGAGGTGACGATTGCATAGTATCGATGCACCCAGGCGTCAAACACGGGGTCAGCATACCTAACGCTATCGAGACCTCCGAGCAGCTCCTGATGGGCCTCACGAGCCGCCTGCTCTTCTGGAGACATATTCATATCGAAACGTGTATGCGCATACTCTTCGTGTCCATGATTGGCAAGAGGCAAATCAGTATTGAACATTGTCTGATTAAATAGAAACTCCGCCTTCAACTGCGGCACCAATAACTCACTGGCACCTACCAGCTCAACGTCAAAGGCTTTGTTGGTCGGCTCCATGGGATCAAGGTTTACCAAAATTGTCTTGGCACCAACGTATTTAGCAGCATTGACGAAACCAGAGGCTGGGCTGACCGTTCCAGATGTTCCTATGGCGATGAATAAGTCACACTCTCGCAATGCTTGCTTCGCTAGCCACTCTGCTCGCGCAGGCAATGCCTCTCCGAAAAGCACCACATCCGGTCGCAAAGCACTCTTACACTCAGGGCATCTTGGTGCCCCCGAAATGAATAGCTCCGTGTCTTCAAAAGGCTTCAACTTGCAATCATCATTTGTACACTTGGTGCGAAATATTGAGCCATGAAGCTCTATAACATCCTTACTGCGCGCACTTGGGCTCAAACCTTCGAGGTTCTGAATAGCGCGCGTTAGACTATGATGCAAACCATCGACGTTCTGAGTGATGAGAGTGAAAGTTCGATCTTCCCATGAGCTGTGCCCAAGAGCCCAATCACGCAGCGCCGAATGCGCATCGTTTGGCTCGGCCTGCAAACATTGCTCACGCAGCTTGCTCCAGAATCGCCAGGCCGCGTCCGGATCTTGCTCACAGCCCTCTGGTGATGAGAAGCGCGCCGTATCAGGGTCAGCCCAAAGCCCACCCACACCTCGGTAGGTCGGCAAGCCTGAGGCGGTGGAGACCCCTGCACCTGTCAATATCACGACATTTTTGTACAGCTTCGTGAAACAGTTCATCATGGGTGAGTTCCTATTCCAACAGCATAGCAATTCCCAACCCAAACCGCCCAGCAAGGCGCTTTGCCTGCTCCAGACTGAGATTTCGCTCGCCATTCAGGAATTCAGATACGCGACTTGGTGAACCAAATTCTGGCACGAGATCTTTTTGCGCAAGATCGTTCTCAGCCATGAGATATTGAACCAATTCGCGCGGCGACATTTCTGCACACTCATCATCCCACTTAGATTCATACTTAACGATAAGGTCGGTTAGCACCTCTAGATAGTCACGCTCAGCCTGGGTAAGTGAATCACCACGCTCGACCAGTACGTCGCAAATTTCAGCAGCCTGCTCATTCTGTTCGTCACCGCGAATTGGACGAAGCGGAAAACGCTTGATCAACTTTTCGTATGTCTTATTTTCATCATTGATGGTCTTTGACATTTCGCAGCCTCCTACTTCTTCCAATCGCCTTTGTCATATTGCTCATGCGTTAAAACGTGGCGAATATAGAGCTTCTCATATTCGAATTGAGCTACGGCAATCAACCTATAATCATTTCCTTTAATATCAAAAACAATCCTGCCATCAACCCAATCCGCAGTAGTGAAGGTCTTCCTAACGTCTGGAAAATTTTTCCATTCCGCAGCCTGCACAGCTGTCCTCCATTGCTTTAGAGGTTCTTCAGCTGGCTTGTATTTCTGAAAGAACTTGCGGGCTCTTCCCCAGTGAACTAACTGCATCAGACACTCCCCAGTTTCAGCATCTTCCCACTTTGGGAACAAACCTGCAAGAGGAAATTCCCATTTTGGGAAAATCTAATGTTTCCTGGATGACCACGCCGCTTGAGGCCTAAATTCCGGCACGCTCTATTTAACTGGCCGCATCGCTTCAGCTCGCGCTTCTAACACAGCAGCCTCTTTAGCTCGATTTGTTTTCCTTAGCACAGCAGCATAGTTGTTTAGAACCGTAGCTAAATTAGGATGTCTTGGCCCATATGCCTTCTCTAATATTGACAGAGAGCTCTTGTACAAAGGCTCTGCCTGTGCGTATTTACCTTGTGCAGAATACAGCTCTGCCAAGCAGTTAAAATCGGCACCAATATTAGCGTGATTCGGACCCACTACTTTCAGATCAATCGCCATAGCGCGCTTGTACATAAGCTCAGCCAGAGCGTATTTGCCCTCTTCTCTAAGGAGTCCAGCTAGGTTGCTTAATTTTGTTGCCACATCAGGATGCTCTGGCCCTAGGGTCTTCTCGGAAATGGCCAGAGAACGCCTAAATAATGGCTCAGCCTGCGCAATCTTACCCTGGTAGTGATAGAGGGAAGCCAAGTTGTTTAAGCCTTTCGACACCACAGGATGATTTGGCCCCAACGCCTTCTCATCAATGGCAAGCGAGCGCTTAAACATCGGTTCAGCTTGTGTGTATTTGCCTTGAGTCATATAGAGTTCAGCCAGATTACTTAGAGCAGTAGCAACCTTAAGATGATTCGGACCTAGCGCCTTCTCATCGATTGCTAAAGCACGCTTAAATAAAGGCTCCGCCTCAGCATACTTGCCCTGTTCTTTATACAGCCCTCCCAGATTATTTAGACCAGAAGCTACATCAGGGTCATTTGGTCCTAGCGTCTTCTCTAATATCGACAAAGCGCGCTTGTGCATCGGCTCGGCCTCTGCATACTTGCCCTGATCTTTGTAGAGTAGAGCATAGTTGTTTAGAATGGAAGCAACATAGCAATGACTCCGCCCCAATGCCTTCTCATCAATTGCTAGAGCGCGCTTAAATAGTGGCTCAGCCTTAGCGTATTTTCCTTGCTCAGTATAGAGTCCTGCCAGGTTGCATAAGCTTGTAGCCACATCAGGACTATTCGCACCAGATTCTTCTGCTGCCTTTATGGCCGATAGAAACGACTTCTCAGCTTCGGCATATTTAGCATGCTGAAATGCTTCAGCGCCTGCCTTGTTATGTTTATCAACCAATGCGTTGGCGAACGCTGGCAGAGCTGACGACGAGGAGGCAAGGACGTAAGCAAGAAGTGATACTAATAGTAGTGCGCCATCAAGTCTGCGATTCTTCAAACGCTATACTCCGGTATTAAGTAGAATCACATTGAACGACAAGCGTGTCAACACTATCGTCAGCTCTTTTCAGTTGAACTTTACTTCGACGGAGTAGTTACGGCGTCTTACTTGCTAGCCGGAGTCTTCACAGTCGCTGCTTTGCCTGCTGCAGGCTTTATGGCGCCGCCCTTACTGCCTTTCTTGTTGAAAGGAGCAGTATCCCAATAAATATAAAGCGACTGCTTCGAAAGTCTGTAGATTTGCCCGAGCTTGCCCAAGCCCGACTCTCTGTAGGCTGGCTTGCCATCTTTGTCGACGTAGTTTCCCGGTTTATCACCAGAGGGGCTGAGCTCATAGGTTGTGCCATTTTTCAGATCGATAGTTATGTAACCTTGCCGTTGCGAAAATGAGCAAAGACCAGAGAAGGTCGCCTTATCATCGCCCTTCGGAAAAACATCACAGCGCGCGTCGACAGTGTCAGCATTGGCCGCAGCGGCAAAACCCAGTGAAGCGACGCTGATACCCAAGGCAACTAGAAACTTTGAAATTTTGACCACGATTGATTCCTTTATTATGCCAAAAACAATGAAAATGACTAAGGCCACAATTAGTGGCTCAGTTTAACCATGCTCTACTTGGATGGAAGAATTGCATCAGCCCTTGCTTCAAGCTCAGCGGCCTGTTTCTCTCTATTTGTTTCTCGCAACAAACTAGCGTAGCCTATAAGGGTTCCAGCTACATCAGGGTGATTGGGCCCCAGTGCTTTCTCATAAATTGCGATAGAGCGTTTATACAAAGGCTCTGCTTGTTTGTAATTTTTTTGAATTCGATAGATTGAAGCCAAGTTATGAAGGTCTGACGCTATGTTAGGGTGATTTGGCGGCAACACTTTCTCATTCACAGCCAATGAACGTTTGAAAAATGACTCGGCTTCAAAGTATTTACCTTGTGTTTTATAGACCCCGCCCAATCTGCCCAGATCTACAGCGGCGTTAGAGCTCTCGGGACCAACAGCCTTCTCATCAATAGTCAGTGCGCGCTTAAGCAATGTATCTGCTTCATCGAGCTTACCTTGATCTTGATAAAGATCAGCCAGGTTTCTGAGATCTATAGCAACATCTTGGTGATGCGGACCTAATACCTTCTCATCAATAGCAAGAGCACGTTTCATCAACGGCTCTGCCTCATCGAACTTACCCAGCCTAAGGTAGAGCTTAGCCAGGTCAGCGAGATCACCAGCTACAGCGGCGGTCTCTGGACCCCGTACTTTTTCATCAATTGCCAAAGCCCGTTTAAACATTGGCTCTGCCTCTGAGTACCTAGCCTGTCTGTAATAAACTCCAGCCAAAGCATTTAGAGCTGTAGCTACATCGCGATTATCGGGACTAGCTACTTCGGCTGCTTTAAGCGCAGCAGAATACGACTTTTCCGCCTCGGCATATTTGGCGCTCTTGTATGCTTCAATACCGGCTTTGTAATATTCCGCAAATTCTGCGTTAGCGAACACTGGAATAAATATTGAAGAGGCTATAAGTACTGATGTAAGTAGCAGGTACCGAGGTCTGAGATTTATCACAAAATACTCCACAAACGTAGCAAAACAATTGGGAAAGTTCATTCAAGTGGTCGCCATTGAGGAAGCAATTATGACACGGATTATGAATGTTCATTACAAGACTAGCCCGACCACTAGCCGGCACAATTGCAAATTGGACCTTTAAAGCCTAACGGACGTAGTAAAGACAAGGTAGCGTATTTGGCATGACGCAGTACTGACAAAGCCCTGAGAATCTGGTTAAACGCACCAACCGATGCCTTCTCCGGCAAACTGGCCGTTGAATTAATTACAGCTGGTACAGCAGAGCTATTAGCCGATCTACTCAAAGATGTCTTGCTAGGGCATCCAGACCAATGCACGAGAAAGATCAAGCTAACCTAATCACCTAATTCAACCCCTTAGAGAGAATCTTTCTAGCCTCTGCGTCTGGCTTACCGACTATGACATCTTTAGCATGCGTCAGGTCAATACTATTGGCCTGAACAAATGCTGTGGTGCCATCAACAGCAACAAGAAACGTTAGTAGATTGTCAGCACAATCATGGGGTTTGCAAACCTGACCTAGCACAAATTTGCGACCGCCATAATCAATGATGCGCACTGGTTCTGCTACACCCTCTAGGCGATAAACCCAGGCAGCTTTGCGCCAAGTTATTGGAACTATTCTCTGATACGCCGCAAAAGATTTTGGATATTTCTTAGCCACGTCTGCTGGATAGACTTCACCTGCGGCCATGCCTGGCAAAGAGGTGAGCAACATATTAGCAAAGATCACTACTGTAGCTAGACAATTTTTTCTCAATGTTCCAACCTCTTTAATTTCTTGAGCGCATTGGCATTACCTTGGCTGGCACTTTTTCGATACCATTGCATCGCCCTCACTTTATTCTGGGGCACTCCCCTGCCTAACATATACATGTCTCCCAAAGCTACTTGACCCCTGCCGTTACCCTGATCGGCGGCTTTCTGATACAACTCAACCGCCTTGGTATAATTCTGGGGTACTCCCTTGCCCTCAGCGTACATAAAGCCTAGGTAAGCGCGCCCCTCGCCAAATCCCTGATCGGCGGCCTTCTGAAACCACTCAAATGCCTTAGTGTCATTCTGAGGTACACCCTTACCTAAAAGGTACTTGATGCCTAGCCTATATTGTGCCTCAGCATCTCCTCTGTCGGCTGCTTTCTGATACCACTCTACCGCATTGATGTCGCTCTGGGGCACTCCTCTTCCGCCGTCGTACAGAAGCGCCAGGCTATACTCGCAATCAACATTACCCTGCTTAGCGCCTTTCGTATACCATTCAAACGCTTTCGTGTAGTTCACCGGCAGTCCTCTTCCCGTTTCGCAAATCCGCCCCAGGTTGTACTGAGAAATAGCCTCACCCTGATCGGCGGCTTTCTGATACCACTCAACGGCCTTTGCATCATTCTGGGGCACTCCTTTGCCCAACCTATACATACGGCCCATGACGCAACATGCATTGGCGTATCCCTGATCGGCAGCTTTCTGAAACCACTCAACCGCCTTGGTGTCGCTCTACGCTACTCCCTTGCCATTCATGTACATAAGGCCATAGTTGTACTGTGAACTAACAATTCCTTGCTCTGCAGCTTTCTGATACCACTCAACCGCCTTGGTGTCGCTCTGCGGTACTCCCTTGCCTTTATCGTACATCCAGCCCAAGAGGCGCTGAGCTTGGGGTTTACCGCTCGTCGCAGCAGCAGTCAGCAGGGGCGCAGCTTCTGCATACTTACCAGCATCATACAATTTTTTGCCCTGCTCAAAATCGTCACCAGAAGTTGATGGCGGCTCTACTGCAACAGAAGAGCCCGGCAAATCAGGCAGAACACGTCTCGGGCGAGCAGGCACCGAAATCAGAATGAGCTCGCCCCCCTTCCAGCGGCTTCTCATTACTGGTGTTTGTGTCTGCTTGCGATCAAACTGAACTTCATTCTCCACTTGCTCTTTCAAGTTGTTAAATGCTTCAGTCAGCGTTGTTCGAGAACCATTTGACTGCAGCGATGCTATTAACTGCTTAGTGAACACACCATTTTCATAGCGTTTCGATTCAAACGACCGTTGGTCAGCAGCGCTTGAGCTAATTACAATTTGACCTTCGCCAGCCAATGCCGCCACATCGAAATTGCCAGTTCTTACCATGCCCTTGCCGCCAACGTTTGCAGCACCACTGCTACAGGCATCAAGCAGAAGCACCACCCGATCGCAGCTAGTTCGATCCTTGATGGTCGGAGCCAGGTCAGCGAATCTAATTCCGGTAGAGAATAGTTTTGATGGGTCGGTGTCATATACAACCAGAAAATTATCCCCGGCCACGTCAATTTCTTTTGGGCTACCATGAGTCGAAGCAAAGACAAGCACTAAATCATCTTTGCGAGCACGCTGGGGCAGCCAGCTATCACCAATGACTTCCTTTATTTTGCCCAATGTGGCCTGTTCATTTGTAAGCAACAAAACATGATCAGCGGCAAAGTTTCCTTTCTCAACTAAAAACTTGGCAAAGTCACGGGCATCCTTACTTGGATACTGCAACTTAGGAATGCTGTTATTCTGAAACTTATCTATGCCAATTATGACGGCCCACTTATCCATGATTGGTCTAATTTCGGGCTTTTCAACAGCCGAACGGCCTTGCACAGATGATGCTCCAAGGGTTTTACCTGTAGCCGAATTGGCAGCGGTAGCAGACGGAGATTGGCCAATGCTGAAGCAAAGCAATATTGAAAAAATTGGAATCATTGAAAACTTTGAGGCAATGTGACTGCCAGCAATACTTCTTGTCAAGAATCTCAACAATATCCCTCCACTTTCGCAGCTGCAAGATTGCCTTGGGCACTCCCTTTCAAGTTGTCATCCTTTTCAAGAAACTCTCTACCATCATCCCTTTATAAGTCGAAATGAAAGATTTTCTCTCCCTTTCTAATAGAGAGCCGCTCGTTTGAATGGAGGGCATCACTTGCCACGTTCTCACAGATTCAACAAAAGTCGCATCGCTCTTGGGAATGAATTTAGCGCTACTCATTTCAGCTAAGCAAAGCTTGATTGAGCCAAGCATAAAGCGGATAGGCACTTGCACACACATGCTATGATGAGCCGTCGACATGAAGAATCTAAAGAAAAAATTAGCCATCACAATCGCCGGGCTCGCAGCCTTAGCGGGCGGCTTGATCGCGTATTGGACCTTGCCATCGTATGGTGGAACAATCGAGCCTTTAACAGCAGCTCAGAAGCAACTAGCAAGTCATTTGCGCGGCCATATAGAAAAACTTTCTAGCGACATCGGCGCGCGCAGCTTGACGAAAAACCCGGGCGGTTTAGAGCGAGCAGCAACCTACATCGAAGAGAATTTCAGCGCAGCTGGTTTCAAGCCTGCGCGGCAAACATTCTCGGTCAGTGGATACTTCAATGATGGACTCTGGGGAGCCACCCATGCCACTCAGAGCACTGCCAATATTCTCGCGGAGATTTCGGGAACGAGCAAAGCTTCAGAGATCATCATCATCGGCGCCCACTATGATGCAGTGCAAGATTGCCCTGGCGCCAACGACAACGGCAGCGGTGTTGCCGCCATGCTAGAAATTGCTAAAGCACTGGCCAAAGACCTAGCCAAAAACAAGTTTCCGCGCACCATTCGCTTTGTCGCCTTCACCAATGAAGAACCGCCTTTCTTTCGCAGTGACGACATGGGCAGCTTTCGCTATGCCAAGGCCTGCAAAGAACGCGGAGACAATATCGTAGCCATGCTTTCGTTAGAGACCATCGGCTACTACAGCGAAAAGCCAGATTCTCAGCGCTTCCCAGTGGAAGCGCTAGCAATGCTTTACCCCAAGACCGGAAACTTTCTCACATTCATCGGCAAGCTAGACTCACGAACTCTTCTAACAAAATGCGCCTCGTCTTTCATTGCAGCAGCGAAATTTCCTACCCAAACATTGGCAGCACCAGCCGACTTGTCTGGCGTCGATTTTTCCGATCAACTGAGTTTTTGGCGACTGGGATATCCGGCCATCATGGTGACCGACACGGCCCCCTATCGCTATCCTCATTATCACACCAATGAAGATACCGCAGACAAAATCAACTACGATTGCCTGGCGCGGGTAACTGATGGCTTGAAGAAAGTGGTGCGGGATTTAGCTAGCGAGTAAACTCCGCAGGTAAGGAATAATCATGACTATAATTTCGACCGGCACTGCGCCGGCCATTGACCTTGAAGCATCCGCTCGCGAGTTCGCGGAGTTGCAGAATAACTTTCAGCTGATTCTAGACAACGAAAATGCCATCTTACAAAAGCCAGAATATTTTCTCTGCCAGCCAGCATTTAGTTACTGGGTTTGATACTCTAGTTGCTGAGCTTTCTCGATGAGCCCAATGCACCCCAGCAATCAAACAATCAAGCAATACAGCGAACGCGCTGACGAGTTCACAGCTACTTACGAGTCGCTCACTTTTGAACAGGTGCATCAGCAATTGCTTGACTTGATGCCACAAAAAGGCAGCGCTGTCTTAGACGTCGGCGCCGGCAGTGGCCGAGACGCAGCCTGGTTCGCCCAGAGAGGCTGCGATGTAGTGGCGGTTGAACCGGCACAAGGAATGATTGAACAAGCGCGCAAGACGCATCCAGAGCCGCAAATCAATTGGGTACAAGATGGCCTTCCTGACTTGACTGAAACAATCAAGCTGGGGCTGTCTTTCGATCTGATTTTATTGAGTGCTGTCTGGATGCATATTCGCCCCAATGAAAAACCGCGGGCCTTTAGAAAACTCGCAGCACTGCTAAGGCCTGGTGGCAGGCTCATAATTTCGCTGCGCAACGGTGAGTTTAGCGACGGGCGAGAGAGTTATCCGGTTGCTCTGGGCGAACTAGAAAAGCTAGCCCGCGACCGGGGCCTTGTGCTCGTTCGGCATTGCCAATCGGAAGATTTGCGCCAACGCCCCGATGTCACCTGGCAAACGGTCTGCTTTCAGCTGCCTGATGACGGCACCGATGCACTGCCGCTGCTGCGACATATAATTATCAACGATAGCAAATCTTCCACCTACAAATTGGCCTTACTTCGCGTGCTCGTGCGCATCGCCGACAGCGCCACGGGAATGGCGAAATATACCGCCGACGAAAACATATCGATACCACTAGGATTGGTGGCACTGTATTGGCTACGGGCATACAAACAACTGATAGAAACC
Source organism: Candidatus Melainabacteria bacterium (assembly GCA_030696635.1). Lineage (GTDB taxonomy): Bacteria > Cyanobacteriota > Vampirovibrionia > Obscuribacterales > Obscuribacteraceae. The sequence continues at coordinate 28,959 of JAUYRX010000034.1, read as the reverse complement.
GGCATTCCCCAAAGACCTTCTGACAAATCAGAGAAAGGTCTCGGCTTTGTTGGTCAAGCCTTCCTCAATCTAAAACACCTTTCCCCCTACGACCTTCGTGTGGGCGCTACGTTCACAGGTACAGATGCCACAAACTTACATCAAGCATTGATTGACGCGAAAGAGACCATTCGCAAAATGCCCACGCAATACATAACCTATCCCAATAGCAGTGAACAGATTTTTAAAACTACTGGCGGACGCACCCTCAAGAGCAATACCTATACTCTTAACGAAAGCTATTTGGCGACATTTGGCGAATTGACCGTGCCCAAGGCACTGTGGAATTCGATGAGCAGATTTGCTTCCTGGATTGAACCGGCGCTGATTGGCGAATGGATAAGACTGATGCAGCAATATTCGCAATCTGAGGGAAGAGCAATCACCTACGACCAACTGATGCAAGCACTTGTTTGGCTTGACCCAGAGCGTGACACCCAACACGTGCGAAAAATCGCAGACCAAATACTCAGGCTTGAGAAGCCTCTCGTCTGCGTTTGGAGCGGGCAGCGGCTACGTCAGGGCAACTACGACATTGATCACTGCTTCCCTTTTGCAGCTTGGCCCTGCGCCGACCTTTGGAATTTACTTCCGAGTGATAGAAGGATCAATCAAAAAGAGAAGCGCGACAAACTGGTATCAGTAAAATCTCTCGACACAGCCAAAGAGCGCATGCTTGAGTGGTGGCATATGGCATTTCTCGAAGAAAGCGAGCCGAATCTGCAACGCCGTTTTCTCAGCGAAGCCGCTGCCGCATTGCCAATTCAAAATGCTGAATCTTACAGTAATGTGTCCAATGCCATATTCAATGGTGTGGCCATTAAGCGAGCAATATTAAAGAGTAACTTACAGTTAGACGATTGGGATTGCAAGTAATCGTTTCCACCAGCACTACGTAATGGTGATATCTCATTTAAACCATCAATTTGGCGCAGAAATTTATAGCATCAAATCGCACTATCAATAGCTTTCCATGCCTGACCCAACTCGGCAACACTTTGGTAGCGCTTATCAGGATCACGCTCTAAACAGCGCTGCACGATAGCTTCAAGCTCATCAGAGAACTCAATATCGTGAGCGATAGAACCCATTAACGGTGGTTTGTCGCGCATTTTTTTCAGCATGGTCTCCATGGCGTCTCTTCCTCTTAGCGGTGCAGCACCAGTAAGAATTTCAAACACCATGCAGCCAAGAGAATAGACTTCAGAGCGGCAATCGGCTTCTTGCCCATTGCACTGCTCAGGGCTCATATAAAGCGGACTACCAAAAATTTCGCCAGGCTGGGTCAAGGTCTGTAGCAGCGCTGCTACTTCTTCTGTGGGCTTGCCAGCTGCCCAGTCCATCGATTGCAAGATGGCCACACTAGTGGGACAAATTTCACCAGTTGAGGCGCATGCCTTGGCTATGCCGAAGTCGACAATCTTAACTTGTCGTGGGGTGCTGCCAGCCACCAACATGATGTTGCTGGGCTTGATATCGCGGTGCACGATGTTTGAATCGTGGGCATAACTAAGCCCGGCGCATACCTGAGAAAATATCGGCGCGAAAATTTCGATAGGCAGCCGCCCACTGGCTTCTATCATGTCGTCTAAATTTTCGCCTTCAAGATATTCCATCACCATGTATGGCTCAGAGGCTTCGGTCAGGCCGAAATCAAAGACTTGAACAATATTGGGATGTTGCAGGCTGCTGGCCAATTGTGCCTCGCGCTCGAAGCGCATCACATTAGCCGCGTCGGCTTTGAGGTGCCTATGCATAACCTTAACTGCATAGGTTGCCTTGGTTTCGCGGTCAATTGCCCGAAACACTGTTCCCATACCGCCAACACCAATCTCATTAAGTAGTTTATAGCGCTCAGATAGATTCTTCAGATTAGGTCCGATAGAAGCAACTGACTTCGACTCCGCGGCCTCCGGTGGGGTGAGAAGTTTCTTGGTTGCCTCTGTGTTTTCAATCATGATTACTTGGCCCATCGAGAACTAGTTAGACAGTTCATTATTCCCGAAAATCGCGGATCTGACAAATTGAAATTATTTGGTGACTATGCGCCTGGCCTCGTGGAAATTCAGAACAGCCTGATATAGCGCCGGTGCCAGTGGATCGCGAACAGTCGCCTTAAGAAACTCATCATCGCCTCGGACAGAAACGATAGTACCCTCGCTCACCGTAAATAGATGTTCAACTTGGGCGCCCTCAAGTTCAAAGAGAACTCGATACACCTGACTGCCAAAGCTATCGGTGCCGTCGGCAATTAGCATCAGTGGTTGCATCGTGAGCATAAAATTCTATCCCTTTAAATATTGACGAAACACCGCAACCTGAGTCCATACTCTCAAAAACTCGGCACTGGTCATTTCATAGCGGCAGCCTATCTCTGGATCACGGACCATAATGTTACCAGCCTTATCCAAACCGTCTACAACAACAGCGTGAGCAAGTTCAAGCCTAGTGTAGCGCGCCCCCACAGGTGGCCTGAGATCGGCAACCCATGACCCACTTCTCAATAACGCATCTAAATTGTGAATTGCGACAGCCCCGCCTTTCCAGCCTGCGCCAAGACAATCCGCCAACTTCTCAGTCGCAGATGGAGTACCCAAAATCTCTATGAGAACTGATTGACTCAGGGTGCCATCCGAAATCATTTCCCCGCACGCGGAAACACACGACATTTCCGCCGTCTGTCGAACGACATCAACCGATAATCGCTTATTAAGTACGTCCCAGTATTCGCCGGCTCCCGCACCAGCCTTTGCCGCCCCCTTCAAATCGTCAAAATAGCCCTCGGCCTTTTCCGCTCCTGACGCTATTCGATCTGCCATCTTTAAAGAAGCTTCTCCCGCCTCAGTGCTACCCTCCGGATTGAACATGGCAAACATCACTTCGCCAATAAAGCGCCCCTTCTCCCGCGGCGCCATGGCGACGTATTTATCATTCTCGCTCACTATGTGATGTTCAATGGTAACTAAAACTTTATTGACCAGATTCGGATCTTTTGCCATAGCATCGAATGTGCCACTAATAGCTTTGAAGAGTGGATCATTTATGGCGTTCGGTTTAGCGAGAAAGCTAGCCACTGAACCATCCGTTAGCGCCTTCCAGGCATTAACTGCAGCGAGCTTAGTACTCTCCTTGGCGATGTTTAAGCCCTCACCAATTCCCAGAATTCTGTCTATCTGCTGCTGAGCGTAGGCTTTCTGCTCTTGAGGATCAAGCAATCTTCCAGTTGCAGCAGTGGCAAAGTCTGCCACCTTCTGACTGAAAGTCCGATTCTCTTCATACGCCAAACCCAATGAAAAGGTCTTAGGTCCGACTTGCTCTGGCCGATACTCGATGATTGGCCGTTCCTTTCCATCGTCATTCAAAGCAGATTGAGCGAGCGGCTTCGAACAATCGGCCTGCTTTGCAGCCGGTTTTAGCAAGTCTTTTTCTCTCAACATAGAATGCCTAGAAGCGCTGGATTCGAACCCAACAATTTCAATACTTTCGTCCTGCCCAGCCATCAATCGTTGGCGCTCCTGCAGAGAGCCATTACTCGCATTAGTTCGCTGCGACTCAAGGGTTCTTAAATCAGAGGCTCCAGCATTGCGAGCATCATTCACGTCCGGCTTATTCAGCGCACTCTTTTCTAGGTCTTGGTTTTCTAAGGGCCCATCGCGCTCTTTGCTTTTGTCATTGGCTGCATTATCGTCCAAGACTACAAACTCCGGTACGCCTCAATCAACGCTATTCCCGCGCCCCAAGGCCGTGAAACTGGACCTCTTCTCGCGCTTGACAATCTTAAGCAAACCTAATGGTAGGAACTCTAGCCAACGGGTACTTCTATGATGGGATGACGTGCACTTTGAAGGCCAATCGGAGCCCCAACCACAACCTTGCCTTGAAGCACGAACGATAAACCTAGAGGCCTTGACGCTGATGCAGAAAATTCTCGTAATGATTGGTATGTCTGTGCTCCTTATCTTTGTTATTGGCCGCAGCGGCGGGGAAAGCAAAAGAGCGCTAGTCAATAATTCAGACATAATTGGCTTTGCTAATCTGCTGCGAATGGACCTCCCTGCGGCTAATGCCTGCGCAGTGGGCGGCAAAAGTAATGTTCACTACGCCACAATCAACTTAGCTAGCGGCTCCGACATCAAGGGGCACATGCCCAAGAACCTGGCCATCAAATATCGCTACACTTGAAGCCAACCTCAGTACCACCCCGGGCGGGTGTTAGTCATGCTTAAGAAAGTAAACAACGAGTACGTGCTGACCCATAGGTACTTTGGCCTGTTGCAGCTAGAAGACGACCACGCCCTTTGGCCTACTGGCGACAGCTTAAGCCAAGTGGAATCAAAAAGCTCCTGGGAGATTTTCAAAGACATCGACAAAGTGCAAGATGCCATCGCCTCCAGGTAGATAAGAAAGGAAGTTACGCTCGCCGGCTCTGTCCAAAGATTTTTTTGCAGACCCAGGCTCAGCGTCAGTTCAAAGTCGACAAAACTTTCACAAGCAGATCTTTCATCTCTGAAGCCGAAGCAACTCGCTTGGCTTGATCTAGTTCGGTGGCAAAGCTGATTAGATCATCAATTGGTGAGTAGTCGCTCTGTGAAAGGCGAGTAACTTCTAATGACGAAGGATCGTGACCGCCGAGCATAAACCACAAGGTACAGCCAAGGGCGTACAAATCACTTTTAGTACTGGGCTTACCCTTGATCTGCTCTGGTGGCATGTAAGCATATTTGCCCGCCATGCCCATTGTTTGCGCCTCACCAAGACGCTGAGCGATGGTGAAGTCAATTACTTTAATGCCACCATCCTTAGTCAACATCAAATTATCTGGAGATATATCCAGGTGCATAACAGGCGGGTTGAGGCCATGGAGGTACACTAACACTTCGCAAGCCTCTATGGCATAACGCAAAGCTGATTCCAGGCTGATACCTCCAGACTCTTTCACCAGAGTACGTAAGGAGACCCCAACCACTCGTTCCAGAACAAGATAGCCACGGCGATCTTCCACAAAAGCATCAAAAACGCGCACTATTTTATCGTGATCAAGAGAAGCCAATATCTCTGATTCTCGAGAGAAGGCAGTGATGTCATCTCTGCTATCGCCGTCAGCGTCTTTTATAGAAAATATGAACTCTTTGACAGCTACATTGGCATCACCTGACTGAGCAAGAACCGGAATCAAACTGTTCTGAGAATCGGATTTCTGCGGCACCGCCCGAGCCAAATAGACAGTTGCTTGTCCACCACTAGCCACCTTCTCAACAATCTCGATGGCGCCATTTGCCAACTTGTCACCAGGCAAGAGAGGCCCGCGACGAAGGCGTTCAGCCGACTTCGCAAAATATTCAAGCCAAATAGTTGTATAACGCGGGTCGTCTTTAGCAAGAATATTAGTTCTGGGCAAAGTTACTTTCACATGAGGTGCATACTTCCTTACGCTATTAATAAGCTCGGTGGGCTCCATCAAGGCAAAGGCATTTTCCAACTCAATAATAAATCCTCGCTGATCAATTGTTTGCACACAAATACAAGTGGTGGACTTCTTCTCATGGGGCTGACAGGAAAAAATATTAGTAATGAGTGGCCATTCTAAGAAAAAGCTATCTGCATAGATGCGAATTGGTCCACCCAGACGACCTAACAAGATACCGTCACGGCGGAGCGCTGCTATCTTCAGGAGACTCGCGTCCTCTTTATTTAAGTGCCATTTACAGAGACCACAAGCCGCTAGCAAGACACCCACGACTGCCAAGAAAAAGAGAAGAGGACGCGTCACTATGAAGTTCTCTAGCCCACCGCTGAGAAACCACGGGACCACTCCCAACAGGATGGCGATACCTAGGGTAAAAAGAGGTAATACAAACACATAAGGATCGCGCTTTTCGCCTGGTAATTTTGGCACATCGCGCAGATGTCTAATCAGACTCAACTGATTTAGTGGTACAGCTTCCATGACAGCAGCCTTCTTAGAATCACCGCCTAACATAAGGCTTCTAGTCTCATCACTACTTCTCTTATAGTCGGTCTGTCACTTGCCTGATCTTGAGTACAGTCGGCCATCAGTTTTGAAAACTCATCCTTGCTTTGCCCTTCAAAAACTCCCTCAAAGACTTCCGGCTCAAGCCCCGTTGTACAAAAATAAATGGTCTTAGCAAATGAATAAACATCACTTTTTAATTCTGGACGACCCTTAAACTGTTCAAGTGGCATGTAGGCCGCTTTGCCGATTATAGTACCAGTAACGCTAGTTAGAAAATAATTTGCTGCACCAAAGTCGATCAGAGTAATGGCACCATCATCCTCTAAAATGAAGTTATCCGGGGTAAGATCGCGATGCACTACTGGTGGTGCATGATCGTGCATATACTCTATAATGCGAGCTATCTCAAGAGCCAAAGGAAGCGCTTCGGCTGTACTATACTTTCCCCAGCGCTCTATTTGTGCCCTCAAATTGATACCGTTAATAAACTGCATCAAGAGATAGTGGCGATCTGACTCTATGAAGTAATCATACACTTTGACTATTCGTGGATGATCTAAAGTAGCGAGTAACTCAGCCTCTCGCTTGAACAATCGCTTTATCTCGTCAAAGACAACTTGATCTTTGGCATCAGGCACAACCGCCTCTTTTATGACGCACGGGTCTGCCAGATCAGATTGCGCCAAATAAATTGCCGAGAGGCCGCCAGTAGCAATTTCAGCGGTAATCTGTATTCTACCTTCCTGCAGAGTATCACCGGGGCTCAGAGGCACATAGGCTGTTGGGGCATAACGCTTGCTGTAATCAGATAGCCAGTGTTCAGTAGTGGCAAAGGTGGCACTACTGCCCTTAGTGACACTGGAATTTGGTAACAGCTCATTCAACCTTGAATCAGAAACAAGACTGCCTCCAAAATTAGTCAGCCCACGAACTAGGCTATCGAAATCATGCTTGGTAAAGCCATCAAAGCGATAACTGACCCAGCAGCCTCCATGGAAACAAAATAGGACATCTTTAATTCGGTTATCATCACACCAAGCCCCCGAAAATTGTATTGACTTCAGTTCTCTCCAAGGGCGACGAAGACGAGGTCCTAAAATAAAAACAGCAGTAGCGGGAAATGTGATGCCACTAGCATCCAGCTTCATTACTGGCCGAGAAAAGAAAAGGGCACAAGAGCCTTGTAAACCGAGCATAAAAATCAACAGCGAAATTATTGTAGGCACATCGACTAAGCGGATAGCAAACTGCAGCAAGAGCAAGAAGTATGCCAACAAAACAATCCCCATGCACCAGGCCATTAGTGTGGAGTTACCGTTGTTACCCAAAAACGCCTCAAACCTAGACGGGCTGTAGGCGACCGTGACAGTAGGCAAAGCAGAATTAACTTGGCCTTCGATTTCGATACTCATAGTGAGCTTGCCAACATGTAACTAATCCATCGCCAATAACCCTTAATCTTGCCCATTATTCTAGGCCTAAACCACTCTTTTCATGTATTATTTGTCTGAGAACGCGTCTGCGATTTGCGATAATCTAGGTTTGCAAGAGATCTGAGGGGGAATTTTATGAAGATCGTTGTGGCAATTGATGGCGAAGATAGCGCCAAAAGCGCTCTCGATGAGATTGCAGCGCAAAAATACAGCAGCGAAACCCAGATTCATCTCGTACACGTTATCGTTCCAGGATTTGCCGACGTCTCAACCCCCGGAATCCCCGATACTGTCGCCATAGAAAGAGCCGAAGAGAAAGGCGTCCTTGAGCAAATGGTCAAAGACCTGAAAACCAAGCTCAATATCGATGCTACTGCTGAAATTCTTGAAGGGGAAGTGGCCCAAGCAATCGCCACTGCTTGCAAGAATTTTGGAGCTGATGAAGCAATTGTTCCTAGCCATGCCCGCCACGGCTTTAGCCGCTTGTGGTTCGGCAGCATCGCTGATGAAATCGTTGATGCCGCGCCCTGCACTGTTGTCGTCCTAAAGATGTCAGAGAGCAAAGCCTAAAAACTATTAAGCGAGCTTTGCCCGCACTTAAGTAATGCAGCCGGCTTCCAATAGTGGAGCCGGCTCTGCTTTTAAAGGTTATCTGAATCTACCCTGCGGTTTACCCTGAAGTTTTATCCGTCTTTACCGTCTTATTTGCCGTATTGGCCGCTGCCATAATCGGTGAGTCTAGATTAAAGGAGCGCTGACTATGTCTCGCCAATGGATTTTCGGTGGCCTCACAATCGCCGTTATCGGCTCACTATTCATCAATAGAAGCTACGCCAGCCCACAAGGCGACGGGCTCTCACTGGGCAATTTACCTAAAGCAGAAAAAGGCACGGCGGAGCAGATAACCATGCACCAGAGTCAAACTACGAGTGAAATTCTTGGCGGCAAAGACCGCTACTTGACCGACGTTAGCACTGACAAACCTATGTATAGGGCTGGCGAAAATGTTTATGTGCGCGGAGTCTTGCTCAGCGCCAATGGTCACAAGCCAATTTCCGACACCCAGGGTGTCAATGCCACCATAGAAGTTACCGGACCAAAAGGTGATGTGGTGGCACGCGGAACAGCCAGTGCGCAAGATAGCAGTTGGGGCTTCAGCTGGACAGTTCCAGAGGGACAGGCCGGCGGACAGTATCTGCTCAAGGTCACTTATCCATGGAATGGCCACGCACCAGCCGAGAGAAAATTCGATATTAGAGCTTACCGTGCACCGCGCTTGAAATCACAAATAACATTCTTGCGCGACGGCTACGGACCAGGCGAAAAAGTCAGTGCTACTCTCGATGTCAAACGGGCAGAAGGTGGAGTTCCAACTGGTGCCAAAGTCTCAGTTACAGCCGTTGTCGATGGTGTTGCCATCAGTGGTGCCACAGCCAAAGTTGATAGCAACGGCCTTTGCTCAGTCAGCCTAGATTTACCCCACGATATTCCGAGGGGTGAAGGTACTCTTGCTCTTATCATCGAAGATGGTGGTGTAGTCGAGACGGCCTCTAAGACGATTCCTATTCTCTTACAAACAGTTGATTTGAAGATGTATCCCGAAGGCGGAGACTTAATTGCAGGCTACCCCAACCGCCTCTATATTCAAGCCACCCTGCCCAATGGCAAGCCAGCTGACTTAGCAGGAAAGTTAATTGCCAAAGGCAGCAACGGCAGCCTAACAGATGTAACCGTGGCAGAGTTTGCCACCGAGCATGAAGGCCGGGGACGTATTCAATTTACACCCGACGCTAACAAAGATTATTTCCTCACAATCAATGAGCCTGCAGGAATCAAGACCACCTATCCATTGCCCCAAGCAAAAGCCGCTGGTGCATTGATTCGCGCTGAGCAAGACACCTTCGCCAAAGGTCAGCCAGTCACCGTACTCGTGGGCGCGAGCAATCAGAAATTTAGTGTCACTCTGGCCAAGCGTGAGACTGTTATATCAGAGTGTCATGTTGATTTGAGCAAGCGCAGTGACGTCAAAGCAGGCACACTATTGCCGATAACTTTTGTGGTGCCAGACGACGCCGAAGGTGTTTTAACTGCCACCATATGGAGTGACAAAGACGTACCTTTAGCAGAGCGACTAATTTTCCGCGCGCCGCAGCACCCACTTAAGGTCAGCATCACCCAAGACAAGAAGAACTATGTTCCTGGTGACAAAGCCAAACTCACAGTTAAAGCTACTGACGAAAACGACAAGCCCGTAGCAGCAGTTGTTGGTGTCACTGTAACTGATGACAGCGTATTAGAAATGATTGAAAAGCGCGAGCAAGCTCCACGACTGCCAGTCATGGCATTTCTTGAGCCGGAAGTATCAGACCTAGCTGACGCCCATGTCTATCTTGACGAGAAAAATTCAAAAGCAGCTCTGGCCACAGACCTACTCTTGGGCACGCAGGGCTGGCGGCGATTTGCCCTCATGGACCTCGCCAAGTTTATTGAAAAGAACGGCGACAAAGCTCGCCGAGTGGTAGCGCTGAAAATTCAAGCGCAACACGAAGTCAGGAAAGCCATGAAAGAAGGCGGACAAATGAGGTTCCGAGGCGGCGGCATGGCATTTGGTGCGCCAGGAATGGCTATGGAAATGGCTAATATGGCCATGCCAATGGCTGCGCCTGCAGCCCCTGCTCCGGCAGGCATGGGCGGTGCTCCTCAAGAAGTTCCAATGGAAGATGAGGCAAAAGACCAAGCCCCGCAGGCAAGCGACAAAAAAATGCCAGCCAGGCAAGAAATTGCTGCGGCCTCAGCTCGACCAATGCCAGAGCTGCAGGCAGCTCAAAATAAAATACAGATGGCCCTAGGCAAAGCCGACGCTATGGAGCGCAAAGCTAGACTTATAGACGGCGATGCCATGCTTGACAATGAACTTGCCTTTAGCCGCTCGGCCCAAAACGATCTAGTTATGGTTCGTGAGTTTGCCTATGAAGTGCGAAAAGACAGAAACCCCACCGACAGAGTCGACTTCACAGAGACTCTATTTTGGAACAGTGGTGTAAAAACCGACGCCAAGACCGGCGAAGCAACTGTTAGCTTTGGCTTGAACGATAGCGTCAGCACCTTCAGAGTCTTTGCTGATGCCTTCAATAGCGATGGTGCCCTCGGCGCCACCAATATCGGTGTCGAGTCAGTTCAGCCGTTTTATGCCGAACTAAAAATGCCACTAGAAGTAACTGCAGGCGACCATATCTTACTTCCTGTCAGCATGGTCAATGCGACCAGTAGCGAGCTTGTCAGCCCTGATATCTCTATCAACTTGAACGGAGAATCCAAAGAAAGTTCAAAAGCACAATTCAAGCTATTGCCACTAGTTAAGAATGGCTCTGCCCTTGGTGCAGGAGGCAGGGTACGCTACATTCAGCCTATAGACGTTGATGCCCTGCAACTTGGGGCAACGAAATCAGGTGAAGCTACTGTTGGCGTAGGCACTTTCCCCTTGATTCTTAGCGCTAAGTCAGGATTATTCCAAGACAAAGTGACAAGAACATTGAGTGTGAAAGCGAAAGGTTTCCCCATTGAGAAATGCTTTGGTGGCATGCTTGAGCCAGGAAAAACTGTAGTGCACACAATCACAATTCCTAAAGAAGTTATAAACGGCAGCATTGCTTCCAACACGGCTGTTTATCCCACTCCACTAGCCAATATGACCGAGGCCCTAGAAAGACTAATTCAAGACCCCTGCGGCTGCTTTGAGCAGACATGTTCTACCAGCTATCCACTAACAATGGCTCAGCAATACTTCCTCTCTCATACAGGAGTAGACCCTAAGCTTGTCGAATCGTCGCGCAAGAAGCTCGATACTGGTTACAAAATGCTGGTAGGCTTCTGGTGCCCCGATAAAGGCTACGAGTGGTTCGGTGAAAACCCAGGCCACGAAGCGCTCACAGCATTCGGTCTAATGCATTTCAGCGATATGGCTCAGGTGCGTGAAGTTGACAAAACAATGGTCGCCAACACTCGCGCCTGGCTCTTCAAGCAAAAAGACGGTAAAGGCGGCTTCTCCCGCAAACGCCGTGCACTTCATACCTGGATTGAAGACAAAGACTGCTCTAATGCTTATATTTTGTGGTCGCTACTAGAAACTGGTCAACCAGCCTCTGATTTGAAACCAGAAATCGACTCGCTCAAAAGTGCTGCAGCCAGTAGTCAAAATAGCTATGTGCTAGCACTAGCAGCAAATGCTCTCTATCTCTCCGATAACAAAGCTGAAGCCAAAAAGCTCATGGATAAACTAGCAGCCAAGCAAAAAGCAGACGGCAGCATTGGCGACACAAAGAGTTCAATTGTTGGCAGTGAAGGAGAAGCCCTGGCAGTAGAGGGAGCCGCTCTAACTACACTAGCTTGGATGCGCGAACCACAGTACGCTGGTAACGTAGAAAAGTCAGTGAAGTTCTTGGCCGACTCATGCAAGGCTGGAAGATATGGTTCTACACAATCAACAGTGCTAGCCTTGCGCGCCATTGTCACTTACGACAAACTACGGGCTAAGCCAAAGGCACCAGGAAAGGTGCGCCTCTATGTCGACGGCCAATCAATTGGTGATTGGGCTGACTTTACCCCAGCTACAACTGGCGCTATCAAACTGCCCGACCTCAGTGAGCTACTGACACCTGGTGAGCACAAGTTAGAGCTGCGTATGGAAGGCGGCGCACCAATGCCCTACTCAATGGCAGTCAATTACAATGCCATTAAGCCAGCCAGTTCAGAACAATGCAAACTAGATTTAAAAGTGTCATTGGCTCAAACTAATCTGACAGAAGGCAATGCCACTGAAGCTAGCGTAACAGTGACAAACAAAGAGAAGGCAGTAGTACCTACCCCTGTTGCTATCATCGGGCTGCCTGGCGGCCTTGAGCCACGCCACGACCAGCTAAAAGAGCTGGTGAAGAAAGGCAAAATTGATGCCTACGAAGTACGTGGTCGCGAAGTGGTGCTCTACTGGCGCACACTTGATGCCGAGGCAAAAGTAGAGATTCCACTAAGCTTAATTGCGGCTGTACCCGGCAGCTACACTGGCCCAGCCAGCCGCGCCTATCTCTATTACACAGACGAGAACAAACAATGGGTAGATGGGGTAGCAGTGGAGATCGCAGCGAAGTAAGGACGCCACAACGAAGCAGGAAATCGCTGCAATGTGAGAGCCGTGTAGAGAATCAAGCCCCTCTTTACATCAGAAGGAACTCAGGACAGCATCGGGTCTCATAGGTTAAACTTGCTCAACACCTAGAGGACCCGATGCATGCGCAAGACTTTTGCCACCCTAATTTCACTTGCACTAACTAGCTGTTTTGCAATCAACAGCGCATCGGCCCTTGATTCTGATATCTCAAGCAGCAAAGATACCCAAGGTTCTAAGCGGCCTAAAGTCGGTCTAGCTCTTGGCGGTGGCGGTTCAAGAGGCTCGGCACACGTCGGTGTTCTTAAAGTTTTACTTGAGGAAAATATTCCGATTGACTTAATTGCTGGCACAAGCATAGGTTCAGTCGTAGGCGGCTTCTACGCTTCTGGAATGCCCATGGAAGATATCGCTCAAGTATTCGAAAAGAACACCTTCACCAAAGAATTTGCGCCGATGCCAATCTTGCGCTTGATGCTTGAGCCAACAGCACTAACTTTAAGAATGTTTGGCTATCGCCCTTACGACGGACTCTACTATGGTTGGAAATTCAGAAAGTATGCAGACAAAGCCGTCGGTGATAAAAGAATAGAGCAATTTAACATACCCTATGCCGCCGTTGTTACAGATGTTGTAAGCGGCAAGAGCTGTCGTTTGACAGAAGGCGACCTCGGTGTGGCCTTGGTGGCAAGCACTGCTGTTCCAGAACTGAGAAAACCAGTGCAAATCGGTGACCATCTTTATTGTGATGGCGGAGTAATCAACAACGTTCCTGTCAATCACGCTCGCGAGATGGGGGCAGACATAGTCATTGCCGTCAACATTGATGAGCACTTGAAAGACAGACCAATAAAAGACTTCAGAGCTCTCGGTTCTATGGGCCGGCAAGCTCTGCGCATTCAACTTGCAACCTTTGATGCCCCAAGCGCCGCCAAGGCAGATATCTTGATCCACCCTGATACCACCGGCATCAACCTGGTTTCCTTCAAAAAATCTGATGGCAAACGTGGTATCGATGCCGGTATCGCAGCAGCAAGAGCAGCAATGCCCGAAATTAAACGCAAACTAGCTATGGCTGGCATAACTCCAACAAAGCAAATTGACTCACCTAAGTAGAGCTTGCCGAGCAATAGCTCTTGCGACGGCGATCAATCACCAAATTCGACAATCTCTGGCAACCTCTGATTTGGAGGGAGGGAAGGGTTTAGGAACTTCGCTTTCTCGATATTTCGAGTGGCCGAGAAAGGATCATTCATCTTGCTAAAAACAAATGCAAGGGCAATGTAAACTCGAGCCGCATTAGGATCAACTACTTGAGCCTGAGCAAGATCATTATGCGCAGCAATCCATTGTTTTAATTGAATATGAACGCAAGCTCTTTTGTAAAACATTTGAGCATCGCGAGGATTCTGACGAATAGTCGCGTTGTAAGCCTGAAGCAACTGTTTCGGACTACCTGGCTCTTTGAAATAATCACAGTCGAGAATCAGCTTCACTGGGGCAATGGTATCACCGACCGATGGCAGGACAGTTCGCTCCGGCAGCTTAGATTGCATTGCAACAGCTAACGAGCCAGAACTATCAGGCTCTAGTTCTTCTTTGACAAAGGGGGGAAGTTGCTGTGGATTGACCGGAGGAGCAGACACCACTAAAGCGCGGCCTTCCCACTGACTATTGAGAACAGGTGTCTGGTTGACCTGTCTATCGGCTAATACTTCACTGCTGACCCTATCCTTAAGTTCAGAGAAAGCGGCCCCAAGCTCTTTAGGTCTGCCGCTACCGCGCAAACTATCTATTAAGTGCCTGGTGAAAACACCATTCTTGTAACGGCGGGACTCCCACGATTGTTCATCAGTCTGACTCGAACAAATAACCAACTGCCCCGAGCCCTGAGCAAGCGCAGTGGCATCGAAATTCGCAGCCCGCTTCAAGCCCTTGCCTCCGGGCCGGAGAGCACCACTATGACAGGCGTCCAAAACAAGCATTACTCGATCAGTTAATACTCTCTTACTAGTTGCATCCAAGACACGCTGCATCTCAATACCTGAAGCAAATAAATCTTCTGGCTCAGAGTCGTAGGCAACGAGATAATTGTCGCCGCGTAAGTCCATTTGCGCAGGGCTGCCGTGAGTAGAAAAGAAAAGAACAACAAGATCGTCTCGCTTTACGACTCGGGCAAGAAACTTGCTTCCTAACTCTGACATCACTCGCCTTTGAGAGGCCTTCTCATCTAACAAAATGCGCACGTGATCTGGTGCGAAACCCGCATCTTTGATTAAGAAGTGATAAAAGTCTGTGGCATCTTTAACGGCATAACTCAAAGGAGGAATACTTTTACTCTTGAAATTACTTACACCAACAATCAGTGCCCATTTGTCCTGGATCGGCTTATCAACATGTGGTTCGACTCCAGGCTTCGATTGCTGAGCCAAAGAAATATTTGTAGAGAAATAGAGAGCTCCCAGAATCGCTGCTAGACGCGCAATAGGCTGACGCATTAAGTTCACCCACTAAAAATGTTCCAGCAATTATAGAGCCAATAAGCTAGGTTTACGAGTCGAAGCGGAAATATTCATCGTCCACTCGTCGCACAGAGGCAACTATCATGCCCAATTATCATCATAGAATTTTTCCTCTTGACACAATCAACTTGATTGATAGAATGGTTGAAGGTTCAATTCTGACAATTTGGATCCATCCCATTTTTCTCGAGGTAACGGTCATGTACTCCCGAAGTATGTCGCATAGCAGGATATAGATTTAAGGGCTCACAGCCCCTGCTTTGTACTTGGGACACTTGATCTACACTTGATCTACATTAGATCTACTCTAGAGCCACACGAGAGCTACTGATTAGTCTAACTAAGCCTAACAGTGCCACGGCTTCTGTAGTTTTTGTCGTATCCAAATGCTTTAGCGTATCGCTCCTGCGCACACGTATGTCCCGACGCATACGCTTCAAAACATCACGTTAACTCGCTGGCAGCGAGCTACTTTGCTGCGAGCATTTGGAGAAATATATGTTTGCCAACTTGCATAAATCTTTCGAGAAAATAGGCGCCGATGTCTCAATCCACCTAGCAGTAGATGAGCTTGTGCGCCAAAGAAGAATGCGCCAAACAGCCCCAGTACGCCTCGATATAATCACAAAAAAAGGAGTAGAAATTTTCGAGGTCTCAATTCGCAAAGAGGCGCTAAAAAACCTGGAACTTTCAATAATCGAAGTGCGCCCACAAGACAGGCATTTACTGCTGCTCTCTAGACAGCTAGATAGCGACGGAATTTCTGTCAACAAAGAGCACTTCCTTTGCGGCCATGATGAACGTCATCTCTTTGTTGCTGCAGTAGAGGGTGTCTCTACAGTAGCAGCTGCCAAAGCATCACTTAAACCCAAAGAAATCTTGCACAAAGAAGTAGGCCTGAGCGAAGAGAAACGCAATCGTCGCAAAACGAAAGCATTCAGACGCCAGGGAGAATGGTTCTTCATACCAGCATCGCCAGTGGTGCCAGCTAACCTTGTACGCTCGCAAGAGCCTCTTGTACGCGGCAATGGCAGCAAAGCCCACATCGCCCAATTTGCTTATCGCACACGCGGCGAAATGGTGATGGTATGCAGCCGTTATCCACAAGGATTGACCGAATCTCAATACAAAGCACTAATCGCTAGAGACAAACCAGCAAGACACCTCTACTGGAGGCAGATGGTAAGAAATGCTGGTGTGTTTGTCAGAGGCGCAATCAGACACCCCGACCACGCCACAATTGTGCTCGAAGACTGGCACCGAGTCTTGATGAATACTGAAGCCCGAACAGAAGCAGTTGCTTTTCTTGATTGAATGGCAGCCAGTAAATGGAAATAACACAACTAGATAATTTAAACTAGAAAAAGAAAGGCCACATATGACAATTAAAATAATTGCTTCGTCCAAAAACTGGATTGAGGGCAATGCCATTGAACAGCTCAACCAGACAGCCCTGCTGCCTGGTATGAGCCAAGCAGTAGGCATGCCCGATCTCCACCCAGGCAAAGACACACCAATCGGTGCTGTCTTTGCCTGCCAGGGGCTAATCTATCCACACCTAGTCGGCAACGACATCGGCTGTGGCATGGGCTTCTGGCAAACTAAGCTACACAAGTCGCAATGCAAATTAGACAGCTGGACAAAGAAACTTGGCGCCATTGAATCAAGCGAAAACAAGAATAGAGCTGCAAATAATGGCAATAGCAGCAATGAAACAACTGGCGACTACGAAGAAATGCTTCACGCTATTGGACTAGCATCATCAAACTTCGACAATTCATTGGGCACCATTGGCGGCGGCAATCATTTTGCTGAGCTACAAAAGCTACAGTCAATAGTCGAGCCTTCTTTGTTTGCGGAAATGGAGCTGAGCAAAGACTCACTCTACCTCCTTGTCCATAGTGGCTCACGCGGCTTGGGAGAACATATCCTCCGAGGCCATCAAAAGCATTTTGGCAACGGCGCCCTCAAGGCCAACTCGAAAGAAGGAGAATACTACCTAAGCCAACATAACGATGCAGTGAAGTGGGCTAAGCTAAACAGAGAAATTATTGCCAATAAGTTTATGAACGCACTCAACACACATGGAGAGCCCATTCTCGATGTCTGCCACAACTGTGTGCTGCCAGCTGCAACATATACTGCAGCACATTCTACAACAACTTGGCTGCACCGCAAAGGAGCGGCACCGTCCGATCAAGGCCCAGTAATTATCCCAGGCTCACGGGGCACTCTCAGCTATCTAGTTATAGCCAACGGCGAACAAAGTGAAAATCTCGCCACATTAGCGCACGGCGCCGGTCGCAAATGGAAGCGTTCCGAATGTCGAGGCAAACTAGAGCCGCGCTATACAAAAGAGAGCCTTAAGCGCACCGAGCTTGGTGGTCGCGTCATCTGCGAAGACCGCGCCCTGCTCTACGAAGAAGCACCACAAGCTTATAAAGATATAGACATTGTGGTTGCTGACTTAGTCAATGCTGATTTGATCACAGTAATTGCCACCTTCGCCCCAATAATTACATACAAGACTGGAGCTATAAGAAGATGACATGGTTACAGATTAGTGCCGGCCTTGGCCCCGATGAGTGTTGCTTGGTGGTGGCAAAAGTGGCAAAGCTGATTGCGGCCGAGGCCAGGCACAAAAATACAGAACTGCAACTAGTCGAAGCTGTAGAGGGGAAAAGAAGTGAGACTTTTCAATCGCTACTGTTCTCAATGCCAGAGGGCGAAATTCCCAATTGGCTACACGACTGGGTAGGCACAATCAAGTGGATTGGTGACAGTGCTTACAGACCAAATCATCGGCGCAAAAACTGGTTTGTCAGCGTACAAATTATTGAGCCGCCAACCGAGGTGAACTTCCACCAACAAGACGTGCGCATTGACACCTGCCGAGCATCAGGCCCAGGAGGACAACACGTAAACAAAACTGAGTCGGCAGTAAGAGCCACTCACATTCCCACGGGTCTGATTGCTGTTAGTCAAGATCAGCGCTCGCAAAATGGCAATCGCAAACTAGCAATTGAACGTCTCAAACGTAAGCTGCAAGTAGCAAACGAGAGTAAACAAGCCGGTGCGCGCAAACAGCTACAGCTGCAACATACAAACTTAGAGCGGGGCAATGCCGTAAAGACTTTTACCGATGAAAATTATTACGGATAAATTCTTCTACTTATTTGATTTCAATGCCGGCTAGATAGAAAGCCGTGCCGCGTCCAACACCATATTTCAAGGTTACGTCCAAACCTTTTCCTTTTTCCTCGTTGGCAGATACAGACTCAAGGAACTGTTGAAACTTGCCGGCATTAACAAAGAGGCCTGTAGATTCCACACCGCAGTCTTTGATCAATCTTGAGGCTTCAGGCAATCTATTTTGATCGAGGGCGGTGGCAGCATCGATAGCAAATAAATTGTCACACCGGTCCAATGTCTCTTTCTTAGCAGCCAGTTCCTCGGCTTTCTCTTGCATGGCAGCAGCAGTAACCTGCGCAAGCTCTGGATGATGCTCAGCGTCCCACGAGGCAGACAATTCATATACAAATCCGGTTCCAGCACCATTTTCAAGCCAGCGAACTTGGGCATCAAAGCCCAGCGCTTCAACACGCTTAACTTGTGCATCCAACTGCTCGCTTTCAAATCTGGGAAGAAATGCCCCGACCATTTCTCCGCGGCCGGTACCTATCAAGACAGAGCTTTTACCATTCGCTGCTGCTTCTTTAGCTACTTCAGGCAGCCTATCAAGAAGCGAAAGGTCATCACTCGAATCAACCTGGTTCAGGGGCTCAGTGCGCTTCTCCAGCGGGCTGCGACTATAAGCATCCTCAACTAGCCTGCTGCCAGTAGAGTCGGGCTGTTCAGTTACGATTTCAACGTTGTCTTGCTGCTGAATTTCAGAATGCATAGAAAGACCTCAAATAGAAGAAAGTGCCAGCGCCTCATGCAACTAAATTAAACTCGAAGTCAAACCGATTGGTGACCGAGGCGTGACCAAGTCGTGACTAGTGTGAGTCCAACTTGGTAAAGCAAGCTTTCAACTGATATAAAGCAGAATGAGAATTCTCTTCGCACCTACCACGCCCTTGGTTGACTGGTTCAAGAACTGCTGTGAAACCTTGGGCTTCAATCGCCGCAACCACTCGCAAAACCTCAGAGGCAGAAGGGTAATTTAACTGCGGATAAGAAAAATTACGATAATATGCTCGGCAATCAATAACTATTGTGCTTTCGCCTCGATCGGATGCCTCTCTGACCATTTTTGGCAAATCAACAAGAGCCTGATTATGTCTTAGAATGGTGGCTTCTTCAAAAGAATCTATCCGTCCATCAACATACCGCGACATGGTAGCTGTTGTAACAGTTGAACAGGCGCCTACGGCAACTGCTGGACAAGCTGTACGCCCTGCATCGGCAAGCTCTCCTACGCCTAGGCAATTAGCTATTGCTGAGACACCAACTGCAATCGTCGGTAGCTCTGTCTCACCGGTTGCGCCGGTCGAATTGATTGGGAGATTACCGTCATTGCTTGTGCTCACAAATCTGTAATTTGTCTGCATCTCAGTTTGCATAGTAAAAACCTCAAAAAAAGAAAACGCTTGTGCCTCATGCAACTAACTTAATCTCAAAGTCAAACTGATTGGTGACGAAAGCGGGTCCAAACTGTGACTGATTCAAAAAGACCTTCAAAGGTCCTATCTCCCGCATGACCAAAGAGGCATTAGACTACATTCAGCGCAACTACTTACATGAGACAGTTGTCAAACATGCCCATCAGGCCGAAGCGCAGCGCTTTTGGAATTTCCCTTTCGCGGCATTGGAAGAGGCTCTGGTAAACGCCGTGTATCATCGCTCTTACGAGCAGCGCGAACCAATCGAAGTAAGAATCGGTCAGGATGAACTGATCGTAATTAGCTATCCTGGCCCAGATCGATCTATCAAACTAGAGGACTTGCAAGCCGGTCGAGCAATCAGTCGCCGCTACCGCAACAGACGCATCGGCGAATTTTTAAAGGAGCTAGACTTGACCGAGGGTAGAGCCACCGGGGTCCCCAAAATCATCAAAGTGATGATGGCCAATGGCTCACCAGCGCCAGTTTTCGAGACTGACGACGAACGCACTTCTTTGGTAGTGCGGCTAGCCTGCCATCCGCAGTCGACCGGGGAAGTTACCGGGGAAGTCACCGCGGAAGTCACCGCGGAAGTCACCGCGGAAGTCACCGCGGAAGTCACCGCGGAAGTCACCGCGGAAGTCAACGCGGAAGTTACCGGGGAAGCTACCGGGGAAGCTACCGGGGAAGCTACCGGGGAAGTCACCGCGGAAGTCACCGCGGAAGTCACAACGGAAGTCACCGCGGAAGTCACCGCGGAAGTCACAGCGGAAGTCACCGCGGAAGTCACCGCGGAAGTCACAGCGGAAGTCACCGCCATGCTCAAAGCCATAAAAGGAGAAATGAGTAGGCAAAAGCTGCAGTTAGCTCTCGGACTAAGGCACGCAGAACATTTCAGAAAGTCATATCTTCTTCCGGCCCTAAAAAGAGGCTACATAGAAATGACCATTCCCAATCAACCCAAAAGCCAACTCCAACGCTATCGACTAACCGAAAAAGGGAAACGATGGCTGTGGATGCGCGATCGGGAGGAATGAACTTACCCATCAATCGCAAGCACGCGCATCCTCAATAGCCCTTACCCGCAAACTTCCAACGGTCATGAACGTGTCCAAGGATCAACCAACTAGCTTGCGAAGTGCCTCATCGGGAACGGTCGACTTCGGCTTCGACTTCTTCAACTCACGATAATAATTTATCAGCTTATCCTTCATTCCATACTTGATCATCTCATCAAGATTATTGAGCGCGCTTAGATCAATAGAGTCTTTTACTTGCCAAAGACGCAAAGAATTATCTTTGTCTCCGACCCGGGCCGCAGCAACGGCTATTCGCGACAGCCAATCTGGTTTTTCTTCGCTTGTTAATCGCAGAGATGCAGCTGGCCAAATTTCCTCTGCGCGCCGCCAGTCAAAAACATCCAGATAACTTTCGAAAAGAGTAAATTGCGAACGCTGCTTCAGGTCTTTATCGTTGCTCTTAGATGCAGCCAGAAGCAAAGGAATTGAACGTTTCGCTTCCTGGCATCGGTTTAAAATCCAACCTAGTGTCAATTCTCTACTGGCATTGCCTAGAGCTAGCCCTTCTGCTCGCTTCCACAGTTGCTGCCGTTGCTCAGGCTTTGCATTGCGCGCCATACGCCACAATATGCGTTCTTCTGTGTAGCTCCAGGTATTGGCCTGCTTCAGCATCTGCCACAAACGCTCATCAACTGGAGATAGATAACCAGTCTGATCGGTTTCATAAGTCTGCTCAAGATCACGCACAAGCTTGGTGCGATACTCTAAGCTCGAACTAAAACTAGAATTAGGTTTAGAAGCCGCATCAAACTCACTCCAGATAAACTTAATTGCAGCCTGTTCACTTTCATGGCGGCGCAAAAACAGAGCATAAGATGACACGATCATCGGCAAGTAAAATTGAGCACTCTGGTCTTGCTTTAAGTTTGCTTGCTTTGACTTGGCTAGCTTCAACGCTCGCAGCCAAGCTGAACGCTCTTGTTCAGTCTCTTTGCGTCCTCGATAATAGTCGGCTCGACCACGCCAATAGTCAATTGAATCTTCGTTCTTAACTTCTGCTGCCTTTATCTGCTGCTCAAGAGGTCGCGTCGGAGTAGCAGCTTGAATTTGCCCGGCCAGTTGCGACAGAGCGTAAGTCGGAACTTGACCACCAGATTCTTTCGACAATTGTAAAAGAATAGACTGAGCCTCTTTGCTCTGCCCAACTTTCTGATAGCACTCAGCGAGCATTGAGCGCACCCACACACTAAAATGCTTGACCTGCGGAACAGAGCTTAAATTAGCTGGTAGAGCAGAATATCGCAGCAGAAAGTTTTTGATTTCCTCTTCGTCTTGAGGAGAGAATGGAATAGTTTGAGCACGCTTCAAGTAGAAAATCGCTTCAGCCGGATGTCTCATGTGCAACCATTCAGCCACTTGGTAGTTGCGATAAGCAAGCTTGGGCTGCACAACTTCGCAGATCCAGTGAATATCCGATTTCTCGGCCGAATCATCGCTGGCCAGAATAAACCACTTCAAGCGACGAACATCATCGGGCTTGTCTTTAACTTGCTTAGCAAAATCTGCCAAGATTTGCTTTCGTCTTCCGGCCTCTTCGGCGAAAGTCATACGCAGTCGCCACCAATACTCTTCATTGAATGGATATCGCGCCTTTATCCAATTATCGATAGCATCAAGGGCGGTGGCATCATTCTTACACTCCGAACACATGTGCTTAATTAGCACATATCCCCAACCCGGTTCCGCCATGGGCAACTGTTCTAAATATAGCTTTGCTAGGTCCCACTTTTCCTTTCCAATCAAAAAGTCAGCCGTTTGTGACAGCTCACTTTTCTCTTCAGCATTGGCTGCGCCTCTTACTGCACCCAGCTGCTTGATAATAGATTTAGCCGAAGCATCATTACCTTGGCGCACTTCATCCTTCAACCTTTTCAATAAGGGAAGGTAATCAGACTTCTTAGCAGTCATAGATGGAAGACTTGGCGAGGGTTTAACTTTCTTAGAATCAGACGCCACCGCAGGCTGCGCAGTCCAAATCAAAGAAGATAGAATCAAGATTGGCAGAACTGTAATTTTCATGCAACCTCAGCCTTCAACGCACTCACCCCGACATTGTCACATGCTACCCCAAATTTGCTCATACAGGCAACGATAGACCTGCTAGGATCTTGCATGGAGCTTGTAATGACCAGGCGATGACCAGGCGACATTTAGGCCACGCTCCAAACCTAGAGGAAACACCAATCAAGCACCTACCCATCGATGATGTTTTGCCAGAGGTAATTTCCGGCCTGACAAGCACAGATACAGGTGCTCTAGTGCTGATTGCAGCACCTGGGGCAGGAAAGACCACTAGAGTTCCGCCAGCGGTGCTTGATGCCGGGTTAGCCGAGCTCACGAATAGGACAAATCAGAGCACCCAAGGCCAAATAGTAGTACTGCAACCGCGTCGGGTCGCAGCCAGAGCAGCAGCCACTCGCATATCAGACGAGCGCGGCACCAAGCTCGGTGAAGAAATCGGCTACCAGGTTCGCCACGAGAGCAAAGTATCAGCGCGCACGCGAATAGTGGTTTGTACAGAAGGGGTTTTTCTCAGACGCTTGCAAAAAGATCCAATGCTTGAAAATACAGCAGTAGTAATTTTCGATGAATTTCACGAGCGCAATCTTGACAGCGATCTTGCTCTAGCACTAGTGAGGCAAGTACGCAACGAACTGCGTCCAGATTTAAAAATCATAGTAATGTCTGCCACTCTTGACGCCGAACCAGTAAGCCGCTATCTGTCAAACTGTCCGGTGGTGCAAAGCCCCGGCCGCGCCTATCCAGTCAATATCGAATATCTTTCATTTCAACCATCTGCAGTAAACCTTGAGCAGACAGTTAGCGATGGCGTCAAGAAAATGCTTGCCGCAAGCGACGGCCACATACTTGCATTTCTTCCTGGTGTGGGCGAAATTCGCAAGACCCAAGAGTTACTTGAACCAATTGCCGAGCGCGAAAATCTTTTGCTACTTCCTTTATATGGTGACTTACCATTAGAAGAACAGCAGCGCGTGCTAAATCAATCGGCTCAGCGTAAAGTAGTGCTTGCTACCAATATTGCTGAAACATCACTGACCATTGACGGAATTACTGCCGTTGTCGACAGCGGCATGGCAAGAGTCAACAGGCTCGATACAAGACTCGGACTAAATCGTCTCGGCCTTGAACGCATTTCTCAAGCATCGGCAGACCAACGGGCTGGTCGCGCGGGCCGCACCGCCAGCGGTGACTGCCTAAGACTTTGGACAGAGCGCGAGCACAAATCGATGTCAGCTTTCAACTCACCCGAGATTGAGCGAGTTGATTTATCTGAATGCGCCCTCCAGCTTCTGGCCTGGGGAGAAAAAGATCTGCAATCGTTTTCATGGTTCGAAGCACCACCACCGGCCAGCCTCAGTCGCGCATTAGAGTTACTTGACCGGCTTGATGCCTTAGAAAACGGCAGCCTCACTGAACTTGGTCGCAAAATGGCTCAACTGCCATTGCAACCAAGACTAGCGCGCTTGCTCGTAGAAGGAGCCAGCTTGGGTCAACTGAAAGAGACTGCACTTTGTGCAGCCATGCTATCTGAGCGCGATCCGCTCCGGCGCTCTAGCGAAAACACTGGCGCCAAACACAAATCAGAATCTGACGTCTTAGATAGAGTTTGGGCACTAAAAGAATTTGCAGAGCACGGGCACAAACACTCATTTGCCGGTGAACTAATGGTAAATCCGGCCAAGCAGATTCTGCGAGCGGCCGAACAACTGGCCCGGCTTCTTAGTGATTTTTCCACCTCTGCTGTAACCGAGCAACAATCAGACCAATCAGTTATGCGCGCTATTATGGTGGCATTTAGCGATCGTATATGCAAGCGAAGAGAACCTGGTGGCAAAACGGCAATTATGGTCGGTGGTCGCGGAGTCAAACTATCAAACGACTCAGCAGTAACCGATGCAGAATTATTTGTGGCTGTCGAACTAATAGAGACTGGTCAATCAGATGCAACAGTAAGGCAAGCCTCGGCTATTGACAAAAGCTGGCTACCGAAGTCGCATCTGGCAACTAGCATAGACGTGTCTTATGACACCATTCGAGAGAAAGTGGTGGCATCAAAATGCACAAGATTTTGTGATTTGGTTATTGAAGAAAAAGTGGCAGCGCTTCCACAAGATATCGACCCAGGAGAAATTCTAGCCAAGGCACTAAGTGCAGCAAATGTTGACGTTGCGGCCCTTGTGGATGACAATGCTAAACAATATCTAGCTCGCATAAACTGCCTGCGTGAGAATATGCCAGAGCTTGACTTACCAGAGTTTTCAGCCGAACCTTGGCGCGACCTATTGCCACTATGGTGCATGGGTTCTGCCAGTCTTGCGGAACTAAAATCACACTCATTCACATCCATTCTGCAATCACAATTAAGCCACGAACAACTCACAGCAATAGAACAAGAAGCACCAGCACAAATACCAGTACCAAGTGGCAATCAAATTAAACTGCACTACGAAGAAGGCAAGGCACCAGTATTGGCGGTGCGAATCCAAGAAATTTTCGGCATGACTGAAACACCAAAAGTGGCAAGGTCGAGGCAGCCAGTCTTGATGCATTTACTAGCACCAAATTATAGAGTGCAACAGATTACACCAGATCTAGCTAGCTTCTGGAAGAACACTTACAGTGAAGTGAAGAAAGATCTGAAAGCTCGCTATCCAAAACATTCTTGGCCAGACAATCCGCTTACAGCACAGGCCGAGAGTAGGCCGAAGAGAAAAGCATGAAGATTTGAAAATCGCTGTTGCATTTTCTTTTGCTCGTGGTATATTGAAAAAACAGTCGTGCAATTCGTTGCACAACTTTTTGTTCGCGGGATTGGCACATTGGTTGTGCTCTAGCCTTCCAAGCTAGCTAAAAGAGTTCGATTCTCTTATTCCGCTCCATTTTCAGGTGAATAAAGTGAAGACCATGATAGGGATTATGAAACGGAATAGTGATAGAGGCAATTGCTCTATCGTTCGTTTTGTCACACCTATTATGAGTTCAAATCACCATGTTATTTTTACAACCAGCACTGCCCGAGCGACGTCCACCAGCGCCTAATGCCTGGGGTCTTAGTTTAGTCAGAAAAACTCTCGGTTTGCACCCGAAAGTGAAGGGTGCAAAGCCCTTAGACTCCACCATTTCTCAATTGCATATTTGCCCATGTAGCTCAAAAGCAGAGCGGTCGCCTTGTAAGCGACAGGTAGCGGGAGCATTACCACGCCTTGGGCTCCATTTCTCTGCTGCACCAGCAGAGGCTATTGCTGCGGTTCTCGCAGCGATATACGCGCACGTGGTCTACTGGATGGGCAACGTTCTTCTAAAGCGTTTGAAGCAAGTTCGATTCTTGCCGTGCGTATGGTGCGCTATAGCTCAGTTGGTAGAGCGTCCGCCCGTTAAGTGGATTGTCCCTGGTTCGAACCCAGGTAGCGCAGCCATTCTCCACTATCGTCTAACAGTAAGACATTCAGCTCATAACTGGAGCGATGTTGGTGCAAATCCAGCTAGTGGAACCAATTTTCGAAGATGCAATTTGATTTGCAAAATTACATTCACAAATTATTTTGCGTATTTACGGAGCTGTGTTATGCTGAAAAAAGTTGAAAGTTACAGGAAATTATTTCCAATGAAAGCGGTTCTCCAACATTCAGATAGACAGATGAGTGGCTCCCAGCCTTGCTGGTCGTCAGCAGACGTCTGCGCAATAAATGCGTGTGAAATGAATGCCTTAGGAGTATTTGGAAATGAAACCTCAACAAAAATTAGTCCACGAATTATATAGCCGTCTTCGCAGGTCCAGTCTCGCGTTTGAGAGATTTGTGCCGAGGCGGCGACGGTCAACAATGAGCGGCAATAACGCGCGATTCGAGACATATTATCTCGATCGATGGCCGTGTAGTTTAGTGGTAAAACAAGCTCCCGATAAGAGTTGTAGCGGTTGTTCGATTCAATCCTCGGCCACCATTTTTTCAATGCGTTTTTAGCCAGCTCTGTGTACTTAGCCAAGACAGCAAGGCAACTGATTGCAAACCAGTCATGCGATGGTGCAAATCCATCAGTACACTTTATACCGGTGTCGTCTAACGGTTTAGGACGCTCCCCTGTCACGGGAGTAATGCGGATTCGAATTCCGTCACTGGTGCCATTCTCTTTTTTGAACTAAATTTTTAAACTATATCTTGGAGACGATCCGGCTAGATGAGGAGCTTGTCTTGAAAACAAGTGCCCGACAGGGTTGTAGGTGCAAGTCCATACCGTCTCCTTTTTTTTTGGAACAGTGGCCCATGGGGGCAAACTCTTTGCTAGAGAGTCGGGCAAAAAGCCTAGTAGGTTCGATTCCTACCTGTTCCGAAATTTCACAAACACACTGAGAAGGAGAAAGGAAAAACTAAAAACTCACAGACACAAATTAATCTAGACTACTTAAACCGCAGACAGCAACTGCCTTGCGCGCGGATGCACTTGCTCATTTTCCTTCTGCACGTGCACTTTCAAATCAGCAATAACGGCAGCAAGGCCGTCAGCAAACTGATGGCAAATTCCGTCAGCATTATCCTCTGTGACCGCAACGGAATTCACTACAGCCAATATCGCCTCAAAAGCCTTACCCGAATTCTCATGCTCGCTTTCCATCTCAACTAAGCGCTCTAGAAGATTAGGACCAGCGTTCACTTCATCACCTACTTGATCCGCCTCTTCTCCATTTTCGAGTTTAAGACAAGCGGGAAAAAGAAACTGTTCTTCGTCACCTAGGTGAATCTCAATTTTGCACTTTACTTTTTTGAAAGTCTCAAACGCTTCACTTAACTTTTGATTCTGGGCACAATACTCAGCGACAATTTCGCCCAGGAGCAACTCAAGGCGCGGTAGTTCTCTTCGCAAAAGAACATGATGCTCCATCATAATATTCTGAATCAATTCCTTAAGACTCAAGGCCACGATATGCTTCTCCCAAATGCATGATTGCAGGTGAAGCGCTAGTTTAGCACTATTAAGAATATAAAAAATCGGCGGAGTAGGATTTGAACCTACGTGCTTGTTACAGTCCTGCTCTACAGGCAGGCGCAATCGACCTCTCTGCCATCCGCCGATGGATGCTCATGTACATATGCATATACATGTACACGAGCGCGTCAGTAATCACGAACACAAGTTCGTGTAATGAGAAACGCGAATTCGCGCTGCTCCACAGCAGCACCATATTTAGCGCCACACATATTTGCCTAACGGCAGCCAATACTAGCTAGCCTATACAAGCCAGACAATCGTCGCAGGAGGATATTCGGAATAATAAATCTATTTGAACAACACACGCACGACGACCAGAGCCTAGCCTCGATATGAGCGGCGCCGATAAGTGCTTATTGATAGTGTCAATTGCTTGTTCATAAGACGACATTACCATGATGTGAAAAAGATCGCAAGAGTTTGCTCATTGCAAACGATCAGATTTTCTCATCCTGCTTAGAAGAAGAAGAAGAAGAAGAAGAAGATGGATTTTTGCTGCTTTCTTCTGAAGTAGTAGTAGTTGTTGTAGCATTGGTTTCTAATTCTGCAGTTGAGTTTGTGTTGTTGTCTACTTTGGTACCAGGAAGACTGTAAACTTTGATCCACTTGAGACTAGCCAATAGATTCTCTTTACAACATCAACAATAATAATAATAATGATAATAACAGAGTGTTAGTAAGTCCAGTTCATAAATGTTCGCATTCTATGGAGTGGTTTACTTACCTATGTGTTCATTGCCCGAATGCCATCGATGGCATATTTCCCAGAGTTTGTGTAGGCTGATCTTGGTCTGTTCCTGTTCGTTTTTTGCTGCGCCCTTCCACTGAAAGCAATCAAAGACCTCCTAATATATACATGTTTGTTTAGCAATACGTTAATAATAAGTATAATATATTATGGTAACTACTTATGTTATTACATACCTGAGCAGAGATGTCCGGTAATTCTTTGCTACTGTTCAATTCAGTCAGGGCAATGATTCGGTACACAGAATGAGTCTGTCAAATTCAATATGTTAAATTATTTGTCAGTAATTGATCTCGTTCATATATTGTTATTGTTATTGTTATTGTTAATTCAACTAACCGTTTCAAAGTTGGTCAAGCAGATTTGGCGGTCAAGCACTCTGGGCTGGGGG
>JAUYRX010000027.1:0-97953 GCA_030696635.1 Candidatus Melainabacteria bacterium | reverse complement strand
ACAACGTCAAACAAAAACAATCCAAAATAGAAGACTTATGAAACTGCAAACTTCAGTCGTCCGCTTCGTCTCAGCCTCTACCTTAGGCGCTATCTCTGCCTTAGGAATCATTGTTGCTTCTGTTGCCGTTGCACCAACTGTGTTAGCGCAGTCAGTTCTAGGTGTAGGTGGCACTCAGATTCAAGATGCAATTCAGACTGGTGGCATCAACATTGGTAACAATAATCAATGGCTTGGGCAGCATGGACAAAATCTTGGTAATCAAACTGAGATTCTCCGCCAAATTGGCAACGGCAACTTAGGAATAGAAACCCAATATCTACAGCAGTCAGGTGCTGGTAATTTGGGTAACCAGTTACAGAAGCTTGGACAATTCGGGAATAATAATCTCGGCGCTCAAGACCAGTATATGCAACAGCATGGTCGCAATAACTTCGGTGGTCAACTGCAGAACATTACGCAGTACGGCCCCGGCAACCTTGGGGTTCAAGACCAATATCTGCGTCAAAACGGAATCGGCAACGGCGCTCTGCAGCAGCAAAATCTGATTCAGGGCGGCAACTACGACCCTACCCAAATTCAGCGTGCTATTCAAAATGGCAACGGTAATCAATTGGGTCAAACCCAAAACTTCTTGCAGGCTCACTAGAGCTTGGCTTAGCTCTAATCTAGCTTGAGTCTAAGGCGCTAGGTCCGCTAGAAGATAAGTCCAGATGATGATTATCTGGCGGGCCTACCTGCATATTTCAGTAAAAACCAAACCATATCGTTGCGAAAAATGAAACCAATTAAACTGCTAAGTCCGTTAATCTTCTCGGCCGGTATGCTGCTAAGCACGGCTTTATTCACTTCTGAGGCAAGTGCTCAGCAAGTTCAGTGCGCTAGTCAATTTGGAGCGGGCAACATTGTCTCGCAGATTCAAAACTCTATCTTCTCTGGAGGTGGAGTCGTACCCCTCTATCAAAATCAGTGTCTCGGTCAGGTCGGTTATGGCAATTCGGCTGGGCAGCTTCAGAATCTTACTGGAGCCACTCAGTATGGTGCAGGTAATTATCCTTTATCGACAGCTCCAGGTGGCCAGGGCTTACTTCAGCTAGGAAACAACAACTGGGCCCTGCAGCAGAATGTCAACTTGATTCTTCCACCTAGCTTTGGAGGTCTGAACATCTCTCATTCGGAAGCTAATCCGACCTCGATCAATAACAACAACAATTACAACATCATAGGAAGATGAGTCCACTATTTGCCCGTCTCATGCCGCTTTTTACCATAGCGTTGCTTGCATTCTCAACCTCTGCAAACGCTCAGGCTGCTGCTAATTCACCAAATCAGACCGAGACCCAGACTAGTATTTACGTAGATGACTACGGTTCAACCTACGTACAAACTAATACCACCACCATTTTGCCGGGAGGAGTCTTGCATCAGCAGAACTCTTCGTATTCAACTCAAAATAGTGGAACGTATCAGTACAGAACTACTTGTAATAACGGTGTTTGTCAAACCTATTCGCTCTACTGTCAGCCTGGGCAGTGCGAGTATCGACAAGTACCTTTCAGCAATCTTTATCCTTTGCTATATTGGGGCCGATAGAATTATGAAACAACTCATCAAGTTTGGATTTGTCGTCAGTTCTTCACTGGCTCTGCTTTTCCTTCCACTGGGAGCTAAGGCTCAAGTCGCAGCTTCTTCCAGTCAGGCTAATCCCTTTAGCTCGAATCTCAATAACAATACTAACAGCAGCACGGTTTACAACGTACTGCCTGCTAATTCTGGGGCGTCATACCAGTCAGACTCAAACACTACGGTGATTTCACTGACTCTATCATTTGGTTGGAGTGAGACTTATGTTTATCCTGCTGCGCCGACGACTTGTCCTATTGCTATCAGTTCTAATGATGTGCTAACTACTCGAATTCCCTTGGGCTGTCCAATTCCAGCGGTGCTAACGCCACAGCAATTGAATCAGGCTATTCAGCAGCCGAAATAGTTAGTTGGTGCAGAGAGAGTAGGAATCATTCTGCTTTTTCTTCTCTCTTTGCTCAATAAGCTTTGTTTTGGAAGGCTGATTATATAGAAGGCAACTTTATAACTTTTGGGGAGGAACTATGACAGGTCTCGGAAATAGCGATCATTTGCAAACCATGATCAATTTAATGACAGCTAGTTTTTACAACTGTAGCTGCGGTTGGAAGGGTGACCAGCTGATTTACAATGGGTTCGACTACCATCCGCATCTAAACGTCTTACCTTCAGGACAAGGTGTCTGCCCTAATTGCTATCGTAAGTTTGCTGGATGTATTCATCCCGACACCTTGTATCAACCGCTTGCGGATTTGGTTAAGCAGTAAACGACAACAGACTAGGAATTGTCGTTAAGCTGAGTGCCGCATAAATAAATACCTCAGTATGAAAGACCAAAATCGAGAGCTAAGCTTATGCTTAACTCTCGGTTTTGCTGTGTCGGTCACTAAGTTCCTAACTGCCATAACCATTTCATTTTTAATCGATTGTAGTCGACCGGTCAACTACAATCAAGAAAGAAAAAAGGGCTCCAGAGCCCTAGTGTTAACAGTTTGGGCACAGATGGAGCACTTAACTAATGTCCAAGTCTTAAGCTAGACCTAGGTGCCGCTCGTACCGCTCATGAAACCGCGGGCAAGCAGTGCTTCACGGAGGGCCTTGGAATCACCAAGGGGCACGATGGTGACCAGGCTGCGGTCGACGCTCTCCAATGCGAGCTTGCATTCGTTCACGATGGCATTGACCGGTGCTTCGTTCTTGCTCTTTGAGGCGAGCTTGGCGCGCTCTTCGGCGGCTGTTGCGGTAAAGTCGCCATTCTCAAACGCTTGTATGAAAGCGTCGGCTTCGCGACCGGAGTCACGAACGACGATCACCGGGATGCATTTCTTCAAGGCTCCGTAGATTTCGTCACGGGTCACTTTGCCGCCGTTCATGGCGATGATGGCTGTCTTGAAGCCCACCATCTGCCAGCCTTCCAGCAACGTTAGGTAAACCTCGAGGTCACCGTCCCAGTCCAGCACGTCGCTGGCATTCTGCTGCACTACCAAGGCCGCCTGTTGGCGATAGTCGATGCGACCGCCATAGGCATCGATGATCAGGCCGCCGCTCTCGTGGGACAATGCCATGTCGGCGGTACGGGGCGTTGACGACATGGCCAGACAGGGATACACCGCAGCGAGAGCCGAAGGAACATTGGTGACCATGTCGTCTTTGATACGGCCATCCTCGTCCACGTTGGCTGTGCCGCCAGAAAAGGCGGTGCCGGTGAATGGGCGCATGGTGTTACCTTGCTCGTCAACGACTTTGAAGGCCTCGACGAAGTAGGTCAACAGATTAGCCTGAAACTCGGCCGACAGTCCCTTGCAACCACCGGCGATGCGCACGACTTCGCGGGCGAAGCCTGGCAAGGCCACTAGATTGGTGAAGTTGAGAGGCACAGTCTCACCAGTGGAGAGGACGATGAAGAGGCAGCCGCGGGGGTCGACGGTGATTTTTGGGGTCTTGGTCTTGGAATTAGTCATGGTATTTTCTTTGATTAGATTGAGAATTGATTTACTAGTGTGTTTGTGCAAAAGGCGGAGCTGCTGCGCCGTGGAATCAGACGATGGCCCCTAGCTCAGCAAGCTTGCTCCGCATTGAATCGACCGTGTTGTTGCACACGTGCACGGTCGGGTGGTCTTCTAAAAACTCCTCATCATTGGCATACTCATCAGCCTTACGACCGCTGCCATTGATGAGAAGCACTCGCCAAAAGGGATCTCGCTGGCCGAGCTTAGCCCAACGTTGTATTTCCCGTTCAGTTACTGCACCACCGTTGTAAACGGTCAGCAAACCTTGCCACTGCAATTGCCGCAGGGCATCGCAGATGTTGATGCATTCCTTTGCCTCGTCATCCCAGGACGCCAGCGAGTCAGCACTGGGCTGAAGTAATACTGTGCTGGTCTGAGTGGGATGAACAATGGTGGCGTACTCGCTATTATTTTCACTGTGTACAACGAGGCCGTGAGGCGTGTAGCGCATGTGGCCGGCTTTGGCGATGACACCTAACATGACAGCGTCATGGCAATCACGGGAGATAGCCGGAGGCACCTCCGTGATGCCGGGGACGATCACATTGGGATTGTCTTTACGAAGAATTCTAGTGCCACCAAACAGGCAGAACCCGGCAAATTTGGAGTGTTGAGAAACCTCTTCCCCTTGCGCTTCTTCACTGACATTTCTCCCACTCAGGGCCTCTTGCAAGTTAGCTAACCCAACTGCGTCAGACTCTTCCATCAACCGGCAGCCACCTGTTAGACGCATAACGAAATGCGTTTTGATGTTGCGAGCGAAGTTCATGCCAAAGAGTTGAGATTTATCCGCCCCCGTCTGGATAAAGAGGGAGGGCGAATCGTTTACGAAATTTTGCATTTTACCCTCCTTTTTTGTGATGGATACAGTTTCGTCGCCTTAGTATCCTCGTAGATTGAGGGCTCCCAGTGGCGTGGTTATCTTGCTGTAATACAGAGCCTCCAGGGCATAGTTTTTGAAAAATTGAGAGAAATCAGAGCAGAAGGCTGCTCTGGCACTTTCGTGCTGATATATTTATTCAGGCGGCATTTAGCATTAGTACTACAATTCCTACACTGCTGTCCTCAAGTCCGATTCGCTGCTTGTTCTTTAAAAACTCACGAGCGGAAAACGGTTCCTCACCCATAGTCACATACACCGATGGGTCTGATGGGTCAGATGGTTCTGATATGTCCGGTGTGATTGATATGTCTGGTATGAAGTGGAGTGGTGCTATCTGCTTGCGCCGGACCTCTAGCGTGGGAATCTTTAGACCTTTCATTTCGCGGTGTTCAAGCTCTCGCCTATCGATAGTGAAATCGATATCGGAGGGCAGAGTCTTGCAGGTGACAAAGCTACCGCCGATGAGAATCTCAGTACCACCGCGGGATTTGAAATCTTCAGTGAATAACTCAAAACATCTGAGGTAGCGGCGGCGATGTGAATTAAATCCAAAGCGCTTATAGAAGTTTAGCCAATCTGTAAGGTGTTCGCCCGTTGGTAACGCACCAGTTATTGTGAATCCAGGTAGTGTAAGTGAGTTGTTAGTCATGTGAGTCTTCCTGCCAATTCGGCATATGTTTGAGATTTGGTCTAAGAAAGCAGCTGCTTGTTCTTCGTCAATGGCGCTTGTTGTTGGCATCTTGTTCAATATCACCAATATCCTCGGGTATTTTCTGGGGCCGTTGAAGCAGACCAATGATGTCTCGAACAAACTGACTAAAAGTTTTGGTCATGTCGCCTATGGAGAATAGGCGAGTTGCTGTAGTTTCCTCTGCGCCAGGTGAAGTGATTGGAATTGCCGATTTGATGGCAGTAACTTTGGGTTTTGTAGCCGTTCTAATAGCTGCAACTAGTTTGTCTTTGAACGACTTTAGAACTACTATTCCTTCTTTTGCTATTTTCTCTGCCGCCGCATCGATTGCCTCGCTGGCTGCAGCAATGATTGTAGGCATGCTGTTCCACAGCAAGACTGTAGACATGATTGCGGTGACCCAGAGTGAGGCTTGTAGTGCGTGCATTCCAGATTGGAAGAGGTTGTCACTGGATTGCACGGAGAGGGCGCCAGCAATAAGGGCAAACCCTGTTGTTTGGCGCACGGTTGTGGCAAGTTCTTCCTTGTCGCAGTCAGGCAGGTTTGCGCCGACTACTTGCAAGTTGAACCGCGTGCTAGCGGCAGCTAGAAGGCCAGCGAAAGCTACTTCGATAATAATCAAAAGTGGAAAATTCATTGGTAGTCTCCTATGTGTGTCTATGATTAATGAGGTAAATCAAGGTCTGGCACAGTTCTTTCGAGCTGCTTTTCTTCAAGCACAGGTAGACCAGTTCCTGTGGATACTCTGCTTCTTTTAAGCTGGGTATTTCGCCATTTAGGAAAAAAAGAAATTGAGAGCACCGCAGGGTGCTCCCAATCAATTAACTGTTTTGCTTAGTCAGTCAGTTATGCAATGGGTTTGCGAGGATTCGGACGAGTGCTTTTGACTGTAGTGTTTGAACCACCATCGCCAGCACCATTATCGGAATCACTTGTCACGGAAGAACCATCGCCAGTGACCTCATCGTTCTTGTTAGGAATTAAGTTGGAAGCTTGAACTTTGGCATACTCAGTGACTGCTGAGACTGTGGCTAAGAGTGCTTGCTTCGTTTCAGGCTTTGCCAATTCGCTGTTTAGCTTACCGGCTTTACCATCAACGAATTTGAGCAAATTGCCATAGTGTTTCGGCACCTTCGCACCGAAATACAGCAGTCCCAGGCAGAAGGCGGTGAAAAGACCAACGGAAGCTGCAAGCACGACTGCGAACAGGGGATTGACTGGTGAGCAGGCGGCTAGGCCACCCCCTACGAGAGCCAATCCCGAGGCATATTTGCGGGCTTGTGGCAGGTCTTTGTCGTTGCCTCCTGTCCACGTGATCGCCAGAGTGGCACCAAAGCGTGCTAAGGCAGCGGCGAGGATGCCACCAGAAACAACATAGCTGACTGTGAAAATTGTAGACATGATGGGTCTCCTGAATTTGAAATGAAAAGACAACAAGCTCTTACGAACCTGCTCTTCCGATTGGAAGCTTGAAGACAAAGCGGCCAGGATAACAGCTTTATCGAATGACACCATCTGGAGTCGAACCAGATACAAGCAATCAGTTTTGGACTGACTGAAGTAATGCCTTATCGGTGACGGTTGTAGACGAACTTAGTACGCGATTTCTGATAGCTAGTCCAGACTCATTCTCCGAAGAGAATGAAGGGAAAAGGAGTGGTGGCTTATGGAGTAGAAGCTGTAGCGATTGCACCGACAGAATTGATGGGAATGAGATATTCCTCAACCTAGCAATTTGCTTGGCAACCAGGCAAGCAAAAATTGACTGCCTATAATTTGTTTCTAGGTGATTTAAAGTTGGGAGTTGATGTTTGCCTAGACTAGCGCCGCTACTGGGCGGCATTTATGGTGGAATTACGCAGTGCTAGTGGTGCGAGGCAATTGCTCAAAGACTCTCTTGAAGTTGGTGTCTCGCAATAAGCAGTAAACGGTCACATGCAACTTCACTTTGTCTTTCTGGTCTCGACCCTTGTAATTGCTATTGTTTGGCGGGTGTGACATTCGCAAAAGACTTCCTAGCTAAAGTGAACCAGAACGTCTAAACCTTTTACGGGCAGCCCCTGTCCTTTTTGCCTTTCTATTAGTAGATTGATCGGTTAATTACAGGGTGTAGTAGAAGGATGGCAAAGCGAAGATGCTCGGTTTTAGCGTGATTGAAGAGTTTTTTCCTACTTCGGGAGAAGCACGGTTTCAGTTGAAAAAGTAGAAGGTCAAGAATTTACTAGACTAAGTATTTGTGTCTAATGCATTCTTGACCAAATGGGAAGATCAGCTTTGAGAAGACTCGCTATCGAATTTCAGACAAAGCTCACCAACTTTAACTTCGAGCGAAACGACAATTGTCTCTGTTGCCCCTAAATCAATTTTCCCACTCTTGCCCTTTAGCAGCTCTTGGCCGCGTTCAGTAAAGGTGGTTATTGACTTAGGAATGGCCATACCTCTGCCACTATAGTCTTTGTACTTTGCCACGGCCTCTAGAAATCGTTGTCGCAGAGTAGCTTTCTTTTCTACGATGCCTTTATTTGTGGTCAAGGACAAGTTAGTGTCGGAGCTAATCTGATTGTAGAGTTTACGCCAGATTTTCAGAGCACTGCCCAATTCAGTCCAGTTTTTTTCCTCGAATAGACTGTGTAGTTTTTGCGAGTGCTCCAAGAGCTTTTGACTTGATGGCGGTAACTTCGGACCAGTTCCAGAGGCAAACTCGAATTTACTCAGACATTGCTCATAGAGGTTTCTGGCCTCTGACTCTTTGGTGGCAATTTCCTCAGCTTTTATTTTTGAATGCTTTATCTCTTCAATTATTGCTTTCGATTCGTTAGCTAGGAAAGTGACGTAAACTCTAGCGTCTCGCAAATAGGGCGAGAGTTCTTGCTTGATGTCTTTAGTTATCCCCAGCGGGTCGCTGCGCCACTTTGAATTGACGACCTGCAGCTGTTTAACCAGAGCTGGTAGAGGCGCTGGATCGATGGAGCCAATTTTAATCAATTGACTTGTTTCGACGATAATGCGATCTGCTTCAGCTTTAATGGAAGAAATGTCTTCGCTCAATTGCTGCCAACGAGATTCTAATCTGACGTAGAAATCACAAACAGCATGAAAATCAGTTTTCATCTCTTCTCTGATTCTTCGAGCTGAGGTTCTATCGACTTGAAAGTTTGTGGAGAACAAATCTCTCTTTTGAAGCTCTATCTCATCACCGGGTAATTCAATAGAATCTCCTTCAAACATTTCTTCGATTTCAGAGAGTGCACTTTCTCTAGGAAAAAATCCTAAGCCATTTCGCTTTTCGCTGATTGTGGTGAGCAAATTGGAAAGAAACTCATAGTTCTTCCAGATTTTAGCCTCTCTAACTAAAGCATCATCGTATTGCAGTTTTGTTGTTCCAGATAAACTAGAGCCATCTCCGGCTAATTGATAGCCGTATAGGCCCTGCATTTCTGTCATGTTTGCGTGAAGCTTTGCTAAATCGTCTTTCCATTGATTGAGCTTAGCGTCAATACTTTCTATGTTCATAGTAAAGGCTCCTGGTAACTTGAGATTATTAGAATCAGCTGCAAGCCCAGGAGCATTATCACCGCGCCCAAGGAGTTAACCTGGTAAGGCGCGATGATCTATTTCTTCCTTGTGCCTTTAGCCGGTGAAAGCAACACGAATGATATCTTCAGGGCTGAGTTTTGCTGCCAATATTTCATCGAAATGAACTACTGCCACCACGTCAAAGGCGGCACCTTTGGCAACGAGTCCTTTATCAAGGGTCTTCAGCCAGCTTTTAGCTCCCTGGTCGTGTCCGATTTGTATTATGGCAATACCAAAGTCGCTATCTTTGTTGATGCGACGGCTAGCATCTATGATCACCTGCTCAACGGCATCGCGATCACTTGGGCTGCCATCTGTCCAAATCAAAAATGCGACAGGTTTTTCCGGACTGATAGTTTCATAGACTGCCAGGCTCTCTTTGCGCATAAAACCGCCACTTTGAGCGGGGGTCTTGATCTTGGCTGGCAAATATTTGTTGACCATCTCGCGCAGTGGCGCAGCCAAGCTGGTGCCGCTGCCGGG
Organism: Candidatus Melainabacteria bacterium; assembly: GCA_030696635.1. GTDB lineage: Bacteria > Cyanobacteriota > Vampirovibrionia > Obscuribacterales > Obscuribacteraceae. The sequence goes on along the minus strand of JAUYRX010000027.1, from coordinate 88,727 downwards.
TGTTTGACTGGCGAAAATGGAACGCACTTTATCTTCAGTCACACCGGTGACTACTTTGTAGCCGTCATTGAAGAACACTAAGTCGATGCCGTCATCGTCGAATTCGCATACTGCTTTGGTTATTTCGGTATTGACTTTGATTGAAATATCCCAGCGGCTAGTGCCGCGATCATTTTTTTCTGAGCCCCAAGTCATGCTGCCGCTCTTATCGATGAAGCTAACACCATTGACGTTGAGCGCACCGCGTTTCTTGACTTCGTTTAGTTTTGTTAGACTGAGAGCCATGATATCTATTATTCCTTTGAATTATTGATTGATTATCTGTATGGATGCATGGAAATGAGCACTGAAATGAAGCCAGAAACACAAGCCGAAGCTCGTATTTCTAGCTGTTTTGGCAGTCAGAGCTAGTTATTCAAAATTAGCCTTCGTCGACTTCTTCTTCAACTTCTAGACCGTGCTCGGCGCACAAGCGTTTGAGGCCACCGTCGTAACCCTGAGCCACGGCCGCTAAGCTCCAGCCGTTGTCTTTGCGGTAGAAGCGCACGAATATCATCGAAGTGACCGTCGAAGCTTCTTCAGAGAGATCAAAGCGACGTACCTCGTTGCCATTAGCGGGGTCGACTAAGCGCACGAAGGCGCCGTCTACCATGCCGAAATTTTGTTGCCGCTGACGACCCGCATAAATGCTGACTGCGATTACAATCGCTTGAATATCAGCAGGCACTTTGGTCAGATCAATCGACAGGGTTTCGTCATCTCCTTCGCCCTCACCATCTTGATTGTCACCGTTATGAATGACAGCGCCGCTGGCATGGGCCAAGTAGGCGGGATTGTAGAAGACGAAATCATGCACGTCGCGAATTTTCCCGTCTGGACCAGTTAAGAAGGCCGAAGCATCAAGGTCAAACTTCTTGCCTGTGGTGCGTCGGGGGTTCCAGCCGAGTCCAACAAGTATATTGGTAAAGCCCGGGTGTTCTTTCGTCAAACTTAGTTTCTGACCTTTTGTCAAACTGAGGCTAGATGCTGTAGTCATACCGATTACCAGTGATTATTTTTTTGAGTTTTGTGAGTGTTTTCAGTGGTGTGAGTTATTGGCAGGAGCTATGAGCTCTTCGCTTCTGCCAATCGTAACCGTGTAGCAAATAGAATTAGCCTTCGTCGACTTCTTCATCAACTTCTAGGCCGTGCTCGGCGCACAGAGCTTTGAAGCCACCGTCAAAGCCTTGACCAACTCCTTCAAATTTCCATTCTGTGCCAGCGCGATAGAGGCGCACAAGAATGACAGCGGTGTTTGTTGATGCTTCTTCCGAGAGATCGAACTTATATAGCTCGTTGTTGGATGTAGCATCAATTAGACGCGCATATGCACCATCAACCATGCCGAAGTTTTGCAGGCGTGTGCGACCGGCGTACACACTTGCGGTGAAGACGATTTTAGCGATGTCGGCTGGTACTGAGGAGAGATCAACTTTTATGGTCTCATCATCACCTTCGCCTTGACCATCCTTGTTGTCGCCAGCATAGATGACTGAGTTGCTGGGATGGGTCTGGAAGCCTTCTACGTAGGAGACCATATCGTGGGGCGCGCGAATCTTGCCATCGGCGGTGATGAGAAAGCACGCAGCGTCTAGGTCGAATTTCTTACCATCGGTACGACGAGGGTTCCAACCCATACCGATAATGATATTTTTTAAGCCAGGATTGTCCTTTGTCAGAGAAATTTTTTGGCCCGGAGCGACTTTCTTGGTCAAGCTGATTGTAGCTGTCATGGTAATTACCTGTAATTTTGTTTGTGAATTTTGTCAACTGTGCGAGTGTCTTGAGCCGCAGCAAAGAGAAATTTGCTGCGGTTCTGGCTAATTATTTGGCTAATGATCTTAGCCTTGGTCGACTTCTTCTTCTACTTCTAGGCCGTACTCGGCGCATAGAGCTTTGAAGCCACCATCGAACCCTTGTCCGACACCCTCGAACTTCCATTCAGTTCCGTGGCGATAGATTCGCACAAGAATAACAGCAGTGTTTGTTGAAGCTTCTTCGGAAAGATCGAACTTATATAGTTCGGTATTTGATGTGGCATCAACCAGCCGTGCATATGCACCATCGACCATACCAAAGTTTTGCTGGCGAGTGCGACCTGCGTAGATACTTGCGGTAAAGACAATCTTGGCGATATCAGCGGGCATCAGGGCGAGATCAACGTTTAGAGTTTCATCATCACCCTCGCCTTCTCCATCTTTATTGTCGCCACCGTAAATGACTGCATTGCTGGGATGAGTCTGAAAACCTTCTACGTAGGACACCATGTCGTGGGCTTCGCGAATTTTGCCATCGGCGGTGATGAGAAAGCAGGCAGCGTCTAGGTCGAATTTCTTACCGTCAGTGCGACGTGGGTTCCAGCCCATTCCGATCAGAATTTTGCTCAAACCAGGATTGTCTTTTGTCAGTGAAATCTTTTGGCCGGGAGCGACTTTCTTGGTCAAGCTGATTGCAGTAGTCATGATTTTTTCTTGTGTTGTGACTGTGAACTGTGAACTTGCTGGCAGGGTTGCCAGCTGTTGAGACAAGCACTACTTATAAGTAGGCGTTTTTGATTGCTGCTGTGGTGTCTTCGACAGTGCAGCCTGCAGTGAGTGCGGGCAGAGTGTCACCAATGGCGTTGATTTTCCATTCTCCGTTGTGGCGATAGAGTTTCACCATTACTAGTGCCGTAGAGGCGCCCATGCCAGAGACATCATAGCGGAACTTTTCTTGCTCCTTACCGGTCGAAACATCAACAAGGCGAGCAAAAGCGTTGCGAATTATAGTGAATGGCTGACCCAAATATGAGGTTATGACGAAGACGATCGATTTCACATTCTGGTCGATTTTGGCGAGTTTGACTTTGATCACTTCATCGTCACCTTCTCCAGCGCCGGTGCGGTTGTCACCGCTTGAGTAGATGGGGTCGCGTCGGCTATGTTTGGCGCGGAACCACACTGTATCGACTACCTTGCCGTCTTGGTCGAATAATATCGCTGATAGGTCTAAGTCGATCTCACCGGCATCAGGTGCAGGGTCCCAGCCGCATCCGACAAATACTTCGGTGGGTGAAGATTCGCCGGGTTTGGTGAGTGACAACTTAGCGCCTTTGGTCAGAGAGATTGCCGTTTGGTTAGACATAAAATTTCTAATTGGCTTTGTGGACATTTTTCTCACTTCCTACTTTTCCTCAGGGCCTCGCATTGCCGTAGTTCTCAAAGAGTCATCTCGCCGTGCCAATTGCCATAGATAGTGAAATACACATAGCTGGTGCAATACACATAGCTAGTGAATTGATTTACTGGTGAGAAAAGTTTGGAATGCTTGCGGTTTTTGCGGGTTGCTCGAGAAATGTGAATTGGAAGATACCCTGAACAAAACAGATTGTATGTGCCCGAATCAACTAGTCCGCGGCGTGGTTTTGTCGCTATAAAGGATTGCGAAAATAGCCATGCAAGAGGCCTGCAGAGCACCTTGGTTGTCATGTGGGGAATGGCTCACAGCCTTAGTTCCCTTTCAAAAAAACAAAATATGGTTGAACAGTTCGCGTGACTAAAAAGTTTTGTAAGCAGAAAATAGCTGGTTCAAAGCATGGTGATTGTACGTATTCAGACTGAAGAACCGTATGGACCTGTCACAGAGTAGTCTCTAACTTAAGGGAGTTGGCACAAACACAGAAATTGCGAGCGCTCGTTGAGTAGAAACGCAAATTCGCAGGAGAAGAATATGACCCTCGAAGTAAATCAGATCAAGGCATCTAGTGAGGCTGCCATCGGAAGCAATGCCGAGAAACCCAATTTCACAGAAGTCTATAAAGAACTGAGCAATAACACCACAGCGCAAGAGCAGAAAGCGGAACGCACTGCTTTCAATGAGGTTTTACACCAGCAATTTCCAACTCTTGACCTAGTTGGTCAAGACAGGTTGCAGTCGGAGCAAGGAGAAAAGGACGCATTAGTAGTTTTTGATAGAACTAACAATCATGTGCAATTGAGAAGTGCTGACGACTTCTCTGTCGTCGCTGAAAGAGACATGTCTGCTAAGGTCGAAGAAAACAAAGTAACTTCTGAGCAAGCCAGCGAATTTCTTGCATCTGTTTTTGATAAAGCCATTGAAGAGAAGGCCAATGCTAATCCGACTAGCCCTAGTGGCAGCCCTGAGTCGTTGCCACCAGCTTCTCCAAGTACAACTGCCAGCCCAGAGACATTAGCGCCCTCTCAACCAAATGGTATAGACGAGGTTCCAAATTCAGGAACTGTTTCTCCTAGTTCAGACCAAACTGCGTCTCCTTCTTCAGACCAAACCGTGCCTCCTGTCTCGGACACAAACGCATCTCCGGCTTCAGAGCAAACAAATCCGGAGACGAACAAAGAGCAAATAAATCCTTCTTCCGAAACAAACGCTGAGCAAAGCGCTGAACAAAAGAAAGATGTGACCGATCAGTCTAAAGAGAAAACTTATATTGTGGAAAATGGTGATTGTCTTTGGAACATAGCTAAAGCCGAATTGAAAGCCGCCCACGACCAATCCGGCGAGGTCACGAACGCAAGCATAAGAAATTATGTCGACAAAATTGTAGAGAGAAATAGAAAAGAGATCAAAGACGAAGATTTGATCTATCCCGGTCAAAAGTTCATTCTTCCCAGTTTGAAACAGCCAGATGAAAAGCAAAAGCCAGAAGAAAGAGCTAATACAGGCGAGAAGCCGGCGGAGCAAACTGGTGATGGCAATATCGCTCCGAGCAATCAGCCACTGCCGCAAAATGGTGATGGCACAACCAGGCGGTTAGATGCTCCACCGCAGAGCCGCCCTGATGCGCAGACTGTGCCGAATGATGAAAACATGTTCGATGATAAACGAAATTCGATACCCGACCAGCCTCCTGCCAAAATGTAGGCGTCCAATTAGAAATTATTGACGGTGATAGCGTAGCCCTGTTGCGGGGCTGCGCTATATTGTTATTGCATGTTGGTCGTATCTCATACCAAGCCGCTGCATCTGGCTAGGCTATGTAAGCATTGACTTTGGTATCTTAGTAGATGCATGAGCGTAGCTCACGCACCCTTTTTTTCGTATATTTGCTGGCGCTAACAATGCCTGCTGCTATTTCCGTTGATTGTCAAAGGTCTTTTGTGTTCCTTATTAGTTATCTACTTTCTTCTCTCACTCAGGTTTGTTTTCGTTTAAAACCCAAAGCTTTCAACTCTCTCATCTAATTCTTGCTGTTTACGTGGCAATTAGATAAGGCTGTCTGTGCAGGCTTGTTTTACCAAGGTCGAGTTAGCTCTTGGGTTGAGTCTTTGGAGAAGTGTAGTTTAGAGCTAGGGGCTATGACGCTTTAGCAATGCCATGAGTGAAGCAGACCAATTGCTGTTTACTATCTAAAAAGAGGAAATTATGGGAGTAATCTCCACAGTCATTCTCTGTCTAATCTTGCTGTGCATTATCTGGTTTGTGCAGCAGTCTCTCAGTTTTGCTGCATATCGGTTCTACCCGTTTGTAGCGCTTGGAATTTTGATAGCAGTTGTATTCTTGTTTATCAGCCCACGCGAAGCTACCCGTTGGTTCATCCAGATTGGACAACACTTTGCCTGGGTACTTAACTCGATCTTGAAAGAGGCCTGCTATCAAGGTGCTACTTTCACATGCCCGTGGGTTGGTCGCTAGTGCCCAACTGGTAACTATTTTTGAGAACCACTTCTAAGCGGCTTCTCACCATTGCTGGTGCTTGATTGCACTGGCATTGGTTTTTCATTCATCATTGATCATTTGATTATTTCGCTTACAAACATAAGGAGTATTTATGTCGACTCAACAATCTCAAACAACGTTCGTAATGGACTGCACTGGTATGGAAGGTGCTGATTTATTGGCTTGCCAGTCTTTGAATAAAATGATCGCGGAGCAAAATCTTGATATGAACACACCTAGCGGTCAACAGACGGCTCTCGAGTTTCATCGCCGTGTCTATGAAGTACATCAGCGTCAAATCAACGCAAGTAAAGAGCAATTAAGTGAAAGTGGAGAGAGTTCATGACAGATGGAGGATTTGATGGAGGCGGACATGGTCTAGACGGGCATGGTGGCTTCGACGGCAGCGGCATTGGCCACTTCGATGGCCATGGAATTCACAGTGTTTTTGACGGAGTCTACGATGGCTTCGACTTCGGTCACAGTGGTGATGGGCACTCAACTTTCGATGCCCTAGTTGTATCGCACACGTTTTGTGGTCACCATTCTCACTCTGCTGATATTGACAGTAGTGTCGATATTGGCCACCCGCATTTCGGCGGACATGGAAATCTAGCTGCCATAGGGGCGACTTTCTCTGGTGTGCTTGACCCGAGCAAAGAAGCTTTTGGCGTCTCGGTCTCTGGTCATTGCTATATTGATCTCATTGGTGTTGTCACAGCCGCGCTTAGAAGCCGACAGCTAATGGAGTTATATACTCCTCTGGGTGCGCGCAAACGCATACAACCAACGAACTTTGTAGGCATTCTGCCTAAGAGAGCTGCCACGACAACCATGCCGGCTGTTATGCCCAACGGCTACTACCCTGGTACCACCGGTTTGACTACTCAATGGCGTTCTTTCTGGCAGCTCGGTAAGCAAACATTCTGCGACAAACTTGCAGGCAAACCTCTTGGCCTCGACTCCAAACGTCGATGGAACATCGATGTAAGTATCACAAAATGGTACTTCAGCGAGGCTGACGACTACGAAACCCAGATTCTAGCGAATGTGTGGAGTCCGCACATGGGCAGAAACCTGAACAGCCAGGATCGCTTGGAGCAACTGGTTATAGCAAGAGGGTTCATCCGAGAGATGGCTGAGCTTTTGGGTCGCTGTTCGCCGACAGCGAGTTCTAGCCAGTATCGAAGAAGATTCGCACAGTAACAGTTTCATTAGTTCAAAGTGACCGGCAAGGTTAATGATTTTCATTGCCTTTGTCCGGTCAATTTTTTTGTAATCTCCCACATCCGGCTTATTCAATGTATGCATTTAAACAGACAAGCGAGTTATTATTTTGGGGTAAGTCACTAGATTTTGTAGTATTCACAGAACCAGCTCTACATGCTGATCGTACCGCGTCAATGGTTTTGGGGCAATCATTGTTAGTAATTTCAAGTTGGTTGGTAATTTGGATAGAACAGAGAAAAATTTCTCTTGCTATGTCATTGTCACACTAATAAGTTTATCTTGACAACAAGCACTTAGCTTGCCAATCGCATGTCCGCAAAATTACCAAAATAATATTCCAATAAATAGAGGTCTATGATTATGAAAGACCAGATAGATTTTGGCGCGCCACCAAGTGTGGAGCGTTCAATAGAAACACTTCAACCGGCCACTCCAGGCTCACCCCAGGCTATGGCCGAGCAAGGGGTGCTGCGACAGTTGAATTTAGATGGCCAGGCATCTGTTTCGAAAACGTCAGCATCAGTTATGATAGAGGGCTTTTCTATCGATGTGAATCAGCCCCAATTAGTTGCTGAAGCTGCGTGCGTCAATGGCTGGGCAACTGTTTATGGCCCAACAGGAAACCGTACCGCCGATGGTTCTCGCTACACAGGTAGTGAGCAAGGTGTGGCTGTCGATCTAAAACAACCGGTTCTGGGGGCTGATCTCGGTTCAAAGCTAGTTATTACTAATCTCAACAACAATGAAACTACAACCCAGCGGGTTCGAGACTATGGTGGCTTTGGTAACCCGAGCAAGTATCGCACACCAGATGGTCAACCACGCTTAGTAGATTTGACATATGGTGCAGCCTCTAGAATTGGTGCAGGGGATATGACACCAGTAAGAGTCTGTATGCCAGAGGGCTAGAGCATAGTTAGATTGATCAATTTCATTAGCGAAGTAGTTTCCCTTTGTCGCTATTGAAGTTGATCAATCATTTGCTAATAGTGTTTTGCAATTCTCTATCAGCCTTCTTCAAGAAAAGCCGAATCTGGCTGGCGCTGATTGCCACCGTACCCGCGCAGCTTGATTGGTTTTCAGCCACATTGTTGCATCTTGCATTAGTTATTCTTTGGCTAACTAGGCCAAGAATTTTGCCGTCTTTGCCTATTAGAGGGCTGCCGGAGGTGCCGTCTTGATCTGGTCTATCGAGCAGAGTGATATTGGTATTTTTTGATACTTTAATTTGAGGATGACGTGCTCTCAATGTGGCGTCAGTGACAGCCCCATAAGTATCGTTGCAGCGCACTTTAAACAGACCGACTAAGCGCTCTTCATCGTCTGGGCGAAATACCATGGCTTCTTCACCTGTTTGAGCTTGACGAAGGTCATAGTAATTAATTGAGTGCGGTATCTGATTGCGGTCACTAATATTTACTTTTACTATTGCTAAGTCAGTAGCCATGTCTGAGTAGACTACTTGGCCTCGATAGAGGTCCTGAAGCTGGCCTTCTGCGTCATAAGTACCGAGCAAAGTATGTGGTGCACCGTTAACAATATGAGCCGCTGTCAATACAAGGGTTTCATTATCTTCGATTTTGAGATGGGGCAGCAAAGACTTGTCTATTGCAAAACCACCGCCAGTCTCTAAGCCGCCACTGACATTTACTAGTTCTGTGTTTGTCTTATTCCATGCCTCTAGCAGCTCACTGTGGCCTAGGCAGTCGGACAGGCTGGCTTCTGTAAGGTAATCATCTTCTTTGGTTTGGCACTTGTTCATTTCTGATCTTCGCCTGAAGCGGCATGCTGCTTGTTCCTATTAGTGAACACTCAAGGGTAAAGGTAAAAGGATAAATTACTTTGTGTGACAATTCCATATCGGTTGAGAAAATCTAAGTTTAGCCATTTTTAGAGTGGTATCGCTAGCGGTTTTCACCATTTTCTTCTGTTTCTTGCACTGTTATTCTCATTATTAGCTCGGTCGAGATTTCTTAGTTTCTCTGAGCTTAGGCTGCTATCTTTAGGTGATGTGAAGCATTATGCAGAGAAGGGATAGACGATGGCTTGATTGGGCGCGCCAAGAGCAAAAACTGCTGGCACTATTGTTTGCCTTCGTTGGTCTGTCATGTTTCTTTGCTACTGAGCAATTGTCTTACCAACGTGCTCTCTCGCCAGTTGAGATTGCCGCTTTGGCAGCTGCGGAAGGTCTTTCAGCTATTGTTATAGATGACCCTTATTTTGGCCGAATCGGCCTCAGTGATTGCTCCACTGGTGGAACCGCTGGAATAGATAGAGGAGATCGAACAGGTAGAACAGGTAGAACAGTTAGAACAGGTAGAACAGGTAGAACAGTTAGAAGCATAAACACAGTTTTGGCAATAGTAAGAGTTGAGCTAATCGTAGCTGACCTGCTGAGCAGCAACGAGCTTCGAGAGCATGCCCAATTCGATTATGTACAGGCGCGTCGAGCTTCTCTTTCTCTAGAAAGAGAGCTTTCTTCGTCACTTAGCAGTGGCAGTAATGGTGTTTTTTTAGATGCTTCTGGCCGACGGGTTAGCCCTTATGTCATGGCTATTGACTCATACAAGAAGGCCCTTCTTAGTGGGAAGACAGCAAACTCTTCTACTCAGCAACAATTACCTATTTTCGCTTTGCGCTGGAGTGCCAAGCAAGGCAGCACACTGACTCATATTCCAGCACCTTACAAGTTTGCTTTCTGTGATTCGAGTCAAGAATCAAATGATTGCTATTTGCCTGGTGTTGATGCTAGCTACAAAGACTGCCATTTTTACTTTGCTGCGGTGGGCGCACAACCATTACTTCTTGCGCCTCAAGAATTGCAGCCTGCCGATGGCAAGCATTTTAGTAGTCTGGTTTATGCCGAGGTGCCGAGTATTGACGGTCACGGTGGCAAGGCTTCTCATATTGCCTGCGTGCAGCCTAAGTCTTGTGCCTATGCACCAGGGCCAGTGCCTTTTGCCATCGAGCTCACTTCTGACTTGAATGGTGTTGTAAAACCAACTCAGTTACTACAAACCGATTTTGAAGACCGTAAATTGTGCACGGCATTGTTCAACTGGCTTAGTACAACTGGTGGGCGCCTCAATATCGAATCACTTCTTGATGTTCTCAATTGTGATCTCGCCGATTCTACTAAGAAATCCAAAGAGGCTTATGTCAGCCTCTTTTGGCAAATTGATGAAAAGGGAGTTGTCTATCAGCCGAATTTGCCAGAGTCTCAAGAGGGTCTAAAAGGCGCTGGTGGTGAGATCAGACAATTAGTGGAAAGGAGTTCATCTGCACAAGCGCAGCGGTGGCTGAAAGAAGGAAGTAGGTTCTACTAGACTGCGGGCTGCCAAGGTTCGCTGTCTGCGTTACCTTTAGGCTTTGATGTAAAAGTGTTAGCGTGCCAGCGCTAGCAATTTTGCTGAGCTACTAAAAGCCCATCCTTATTTGGCATTCTGGCTTTTTACAACTCGATTAAGCATTTGCTAGGTCCTTGCATGATCTGTTCCTGCTTTGATAAGTCTTAGCTATTAACCTTCACTATTGACTCTTCACTATTCGGTCGACTCAGCCTATCCAGGACAAACCACTGATGCTCTTTCATGGCAGCTACTCAAAGAATTTCTTTGGTTAGTTATGTCGATCGAGCGATATTGCGTACTGGGAGTTTGTCTGGCTGCGACTCTTGATTTGAAATAGTTTCTCTGAAGGCTGCAAACCTTTCGTTTGGAACATTGGTTGGAATAAAGATATGGCTACTCGAAAACCTTCGGTCAGCAAAATCATTCTTGATATTAAACAATCGGCAGATACGGGAGCCGATCGTCGCGGCGGATGCATAGGCGGTAATTGTCGTCCCCACATAGTTGTTTGCCCTGGTTATGGTCGTGAAAAGTTTCCCTTCCCTGATGCCGCTACTTTGGTGGTGCGTGCCTTGGAGCGCATTAAGAACCAGCAAGCTGCTGCCAGTGAAAATGAAGACGGTTCTTCTCTCGATGACAATTCGGATGAAGAGCTTGATGAAGATGCGGATGTCGATTTTGCGCCTGCTATAAGCGGGCTTGAGTTGAAAACTCTTCAGCGAAAAAAACAATCTCAAATTTCTCCTAAGAACCCCCTCTTGGGGAAAGTGCAGGCACTTATTCCTAGTTTGAATTTGCCAGGCGAAGAAAGTGTCGATGCTACATTGCTTGTTGCCGCTGGTGGTTTAAGTGCTCTTCTTAATGACGGCAAATTTGATGCCATCGTTGCTGAGCGCTTTGATGCTCAATCGGCTCGAGTCAGTTGGGCACGCACTAATATGCATAGCAAATATTGGCCCGCCATTGATAGCCTTGCTGAACAGTTAGAGCAATTACGTACCGTTTATCTCGCATCGCTTCCTCGGGCAGTCGATGGCTTGCGTGCATATAATCCAGAAGTGCCTGAGAGTCAATTGCTTGAAGTCGCTATCGACGCTTTAGATGAGGAGCTAACACCGATAATTGATATTCTGCGTATCTGGACTGATGCCTTCTCTCAGGCCCGCAGTGGAAAGTACAATGAGCTTGCTTCCATAATATTTTGCGTGGAACAAGCTCACTATCTTTTCGAGGGAACAGATCCATCTTCTACAGCTTCGGCCGAGGTCAAGGCCCGCCTCAACACTCTGATATTTGAGATAGGCTGCGTCTATGTTGCTCGCTTCAGTAGTGCCGGACCGGCAACTCTTCCTGCTGGCCCTGTTGGGGCACATGCCTTTGAAGTGCCCCATGATGAGCGCAATGTCATTGCCATTATGCTTATTCTCTATATGCATGAATTCCGCCACGACATCTTTCATGATGTGGTTGGTTTGGGCTCAGAATTAATTGCCGTCTTGGCGCGGGCAATTACCGATGCTTCTAAGAAGGGTGAATTAGTGCTCTCTCAGAAGACTGTAAGTATTGGCAAACAAAAAGTGCCGTTGTTGAATTTGTTGATCAAGTTTGTTGTTGATACTATCGGCGAAGTTGATGCTGACATTTCTGGTGGTGTCTTGTTGTGTGGACCAGCATACCTCTATAACATGGTCAGCACCTTCTGCGCTTTTAACTCGCAAGAAAAAGGCATTTTCAATACAGAGCAGCTTTTGCGCACAGAGTCTTACTATGAATTTAGTGAAGGTAGTGGTGGTGGCCAGGCATTGAGCTTTTTGCCTCATCCGCCAGATTACATACGCGCCTACATAGTGGCTGCTGCTTTAGACGAAATTGGATTTGTCAAAGAAGCTAAACAGTGCCGCAAACTAGCTGATCAGGCAGTAGGGGCGGGAAATTTACCCGAGGTAATTACTTGGAAGTGCCTAAGTGGTCAACCTGAACACTCAGACATCGTCATTGCAGTTGAAGATATCAAAGCCCTCGCCCCGGTTGTCGCTAAGGCCCTGATTCGCACGCCGCTTAAGTCTTTGGGGGGTGTCTCTAGTATTGAGATCACTAACTGGACAGAAGAGCGCGAAGAACGAGCGCAGTACTTGGCTCGTTTAATTATGGAGGATAAGTCTGAGTTGCCCACTGACAAGGGCCATATTCATGTCACTTACGTTATTTCGGCTGCCACCTATGCTTTTTGGGGTCTTTGTAAGTCAGGCTATCAGCCTCGCAACGCCGCTGCAATTGTGCAGCGTAATGCTCTTTGCATGATTGAACAAGTGCGTGATCGTTTCGAGAAGCGCATTTCTCAAGTGTAGCTTAAGGCGCCGTTGGTGCTTGGCTGCTTCTCTTACTTGCCAAAATTCTCTTATTTACCAAAGCAGTGGTTGTCTCGTTCGAAACAACCATTGCTGTTTCATTCAATAAAACTGGAGTTTTTTTATGGACAGTTCAAGCTTAATCAAATTATCTGGTGCTGAGCTTCTCGTTCAGTGCCTAATTGCCAACGGTGTCGATACCGTGTTTGGCATTCCTGGTGAGAGCTTTCTTGCTCATCTAGAATCGATGCGAGGGCATCAAGACAAGATTCAATTTGTGGTCAATCGTCATGAGGGTGGAGCCGCCTTCATGGCTGATGCTTATTCAAAGGTTACAGGCAAGCCTGGGGTATTGTTTGTCTCTCGCTTTCCTGGTGCCACCAATGCCAGTATTGGTATCGGCGTAGCCGGTGAAGATTCTTCACCATTGGTCTTGTTCATTGGTCAAGTAGATCAAGCAGTTATGGGACGGCAGTCTTTTCAAGAAATTGACTATTCTCATTTCTTTGGGGATATGACCAAAGCGGTCATGCAAATTACAGATGCAGGGCGCATTCCTGAAATAGTAGCTGCTGCTTTTCAATTGGCAACATCGGGTCGTCAGGGGCCAGTGGTTGTGGTTTTACCCCATGATGTGCAATTGCATGAGGTGACACTCACTTCTTCTTCTTCTTCTTCTTCTCTGGTTCGCGGTTACCAGCCTGCTGCTTCCAGTCCTAGTTCTTCTGCTATCACGGCTCTATGCGCCATGCTGCGTGCCTCTGAGCGGCCCATTATGATTGTTGGGGGTAGCGGCTGGTCGTCTCCGGCTCAGTCTAAAATGATTGATTTTGCTGCGAACAATCACATTGCTGTGGTGACCGCCTCACGCCGCAATGATCTCTTTCCTAACCATCATCTCAACTATGCAGGGGTCGCAACGGTTGGCATTAATCCTCGTTTGGCTGATCGCATCAAAAACAGCGACCTCATTATTGCTTATGGTTGTCGCCTTGATGAGATGACGACGGCGCGCTATACGCTTCTAACGGTGCCAACACCAAGCCAGAAACTGATTCATATCTATCCTGGTTTGGCAGGTTTAGGTCGTGTTTATCGGGCTGATTTGACAATCAATTCTGGCGTTGCCGAGATGGGTACGGCCCTCTTTGGTTTCAACAATTTGTATGATAGCAATAAGCTTGAAGCTCGTAAGGCTTGGGTTGATTCTGCCCACCAAGACTATCTCAGCTTTTTACAGTACGACGGTAGTGATTTAGAGCTTGACCTCTCAAAAGTGGTTAAGACCATGCAGGCGATGCTGCCCGCTGATGCGATTATCGCCAATGGTGCTGGTAATAATGCCCAGTGGTTAGATCGTTTCTATCGGTATCGTAGTTTGCACACCAAGCTCACCTCTGTCTGTGGTTCAATGGGCTACGGTGTACCTGCGGCCATTGCCGCTAAGCTTGTTCGCCCTGAAACTGCGGTGGTTTCGTGGAATGGGGATGGTTGCTTTCAGATGAACATGAATGAATTGATTTTGGCGGCCTCAAGGCGGCTAAAAGTGATATTCATTATTGTAGAAAATGGTGTCTACGGCACTATTCGCCAGCACCAAGAAAAGGCTTATCCCTGCCACAAGTTCGGCACTGATATCGACAATCCAGACTTCTTGCTCTTAGCGCAGGCTTATAAGTGCTTGGGGCAGCGCATCTCACGCACAGAAGAATTCGCTGCAGCATTTCAAGCGGCCCTTGATTATGACGGACCTTCCATTCTTTCTTTGCGGGTCTCGCCTGATCTTCTTTCACCGAGTGAGCGTATTTCTAGTTTGTGCACGGTTGCCCAGAATGTTTCTGAAACTGCTTTTGAAAGCGCAATTGAAAGCACAGTTGAATAGGGCTAGCGGGGTGATTGATTTAGGTTAGTGGTTTAGCTAATAGGCGAGGCGTGGTCGCGCAAGCTCCCGCCCCGTCATTCTTTCACCTAAGCGGCGCTTAATCGCTTACCAAAGGTTCTGCTATGCCGCAATCCTAAGCCTGACAACACTTCACTCACCAGTACCTATGTCAGCGATTGTTGCAACTACCCCCCTGACAATGCTTGCATAGTGATATTCAGAGATTTCCCCCAACCATTCTTATCGAGGTCAGTTAACTAGCTATTCGCTCCTATTTCTAGCCGCACTAGCTTTACTCGATTTGATATTGCCATTGGCTGAACACCAATCTTTTACCAGTACCAAACTATTCCAAAAGAGGAAGCATGATATCTCAACATTTCATCGACCCATCGCCCATGGGCTGGCTGCGCTTTTCTCCCGATTTGCGATATATCTGTATCGGTGGGCCGGCAGAAAAATTTCGTCTCTACAGAGAGGCCGGCAACCTTTTAATGCGTGTTGCTCTTACTCCTGAACCTAAAGGCGCCGACGTTGCCTTTAAGACTGTAGATGGAGTTTGCGTTGGTTTGGCTCTTCTTACTTATGACTTAAATCCACGAGTGATTTTTGTTGACCTGACTCAAAACAATCTAACCTCTTTGAATTACTCAGCGGTGCAGATTGCTGGGGCTTCTACAATTGCCTATACAAATGATGGTGACAAATTGCTCGTTGGCTTGGCTAACGGAGTGATTCTTGAGTATGCTGAGCCGCTTCTAGAAGATGGTTCAAACTACGCCCGCACCTTTCAGCTGCCCTCTGAAGCTCCAGTGCTCAAGATTTTACCCGCAGAAGAGAATGGAGTGTTTCTCGCTTACAACGATTATGGCCAGTTGTTTTGCATTACTCCTTCTGAGACCTTTGAGATTTTTGATGTCGACGGCGGACCCCTTAACCTTAAGCTGGTTAAACATCATGCAACTATGCCTTTTCTAGCCGCTGTTCTTCAGGATGGTGCGCTTTTTATCAGAGATCTGTTAAATGGTATGGCGCTAAAGCTAGCTTTAGTCGATTCTACAAAAGAAGTGATTTCGCTCTCTTTCACGCCACAAGGCGGCATTGTTGTTGCCACCGAAGATGAGGTCGTTCAGATTTCACTCTTTGTTGAGCGCTCTGCCACCGGTGAAGAGCAAATCCATTTCGAGTCGACATTCCTCTATGCTATGTCTAGTACTAAGCCCATAGTGGCAGCCGAAGTTGCAGAGCTTGATGGTGCGCAGTCGATGCTGGTGCTGCATAACTAGAGTTGATTGCATAACAAAAATTTTTTTGAGCAGGCTTGGAGTGTTTTTGTCCAGTCTGCTCTGTCCATTGTCTATTAATTGGAGTAAATTCCATGTCTGAACAAATGAGAAATGATGATGCAGTTGCAAAAGTTCTGCAGTTTGCCAAGGAATACACTAAAGGCATTGCCGGTGGTGCTGTTACCACAGGACACCTTTTCTATGCATTGGTTAATGTCAAAACAAGTTTGACTAGTATCTTCAAGGGTTTTGGCATTTCGGCTAAAGATGTTCAAAAGGTTGTTGTTGCTGTTGATAAGCAGCTCCAAGATGCCGGTCCTGAAGAATATGCAGGTTCTCAAGAATATGCTGGTCCAGCGCGCAATGCTCTCGAGCGTGCCGCTCAGGTCGCGAAAGAGCGCAAGGCTGAGCTGGTTACCCCAGCTGATATTCTGCTAGCTTTGTTGCCAGCTAAAGGGGCGGAAGTGCTTGATAGCGACGACTTCATGGCGGTTCTAGCAGCTCTTACAATTGATGCTGAGCAATTGCGTCAGGCTGTGCTTACTCAGCTAGAGAAAGAAGGCTCAGCAACTTCTGGTGCTTTGGCTAAGGGCACGATTGCTACTCCTACCTTGGAGAAATATGCTCGAGATCTCAATGCCTGGGGACGAGAAGGCAAGCTTGCCCCTTGCACCTGGCGCGGTGCTGAAATTGCCAAAATCATTGAAATTCTAGGTATGCGCCTGCAGAATAACCCAGTATTAGTGGGTGAAAATGGCGTAGGTACAGTATCGGTGGTTGAAGGGCTAGTGCTTCAGATTCTCAACGGCGATGTGCCAGAGAGTCTAAAGGGCGTGCGTATCTTCCAAGTAGATATGGGTTCAATCACCGCTGGTTCTAAATATCGCGGTGAGTTTGAAGAACGGCTTGGTAAGATTGTCAAAGAAGTCACAGAAGCTGGCAACATCATCTTGCTTATCGAAGATCTTCACTCGATTGTAGGTGCTGGCCGCATCGAAGATGGTGGTGCTGACGCCACTAGCTTTCTTAAGCCACTTCTTGCCCGAGGTGAGCTGCGTTGCATTGGTACTACTTCGCCTGATGAGTATCGTACTCATATTGAGCGAGACACCAACCTCAATGGACTCTTTCAACAAGTGCCAGTGGCAGAACTAAGTGTCGAAGACACAGTGGTCGCCCTGCAGGCGGTTAAGGGGCTCTACGAAGCCCACCATGGTGTCAAATACACCGATGAAGCTTTGAAAACTGCTGCTGAGTTATCGAAGCGCTACCTTTACGGAACTAAACTGCCAGGGAAGTCGATTCAATTGATTGACCAGGCCGGTTCTCGTACAAAGAATGCTCGCAGTGCCAATAAAGTAGTGGATGGGCCTGACATCATCGATATTGTCGTTGGCGAGACTGGACTTCCTCTTGCTAGCTTGACCAAAACAGAAACAGAAAAGCTCCTTGCTATGGCGGATACTCTCCATGAGAGCATTATTGGTCAGGCCAAGGCTATAGACTCTATTCACGCTGCTTTCTTGCGCTTACATGTTGGGCTCAAGTCGCCAGACCGTCCAATTGCCTCTTTTCTCTTCATCGGTCCTACTGGTGTTGGTAAAACTGAAGTGGCACGTGCTTTGGCTCAGTATCTATTTGACACGCCAGATGCCTTGGTGCGCCTTGATATGTCGGAGTATACCGACGCCAGTAGTGTTTCTAAATTGATAGGCACCAGTGCTGGTTATGTCGGCTACAAAGACCCTGGACAGTTGACCGAGCCCATTCGTCGCCGACCATACTCGGTCTTACTCCTTGACGAATTTGAGAAAGCGCATCCTTCTGTCTGGAATTTGCTTTTACAGGTGCTAGACGCCGGTCGATTGACCGACGGTGCTGGCCGTACAGTGGATTTCAGAAATGTTGTGGTGATTGGTACGAGTAATGTTGGCTCGCAAGTGATTCGTGGAAATCTCGTCCAAATTGGCATCAAAGTGGCGGTGGCTCAACCGGCTGCAACCAAAGGTGATCGCAAGAGCGAAGTCTTAGAGAAAGAGTTAGCCAAAAAGTTCGTTCCAGAACTTCTTAATCGCTGGGATGAAATTATCGAGTTCCAGCAGCTTGATGAGTCAGAACTTGAAGCGATAGTTAATCTCTTGGTGCAAAAACGATTTGCTGATTTGTTGACCACCCGCAATCTGCGAGTGCGACTCGATAGTAAAGCAGCTGCTTATATCGTTAAGCTCGGTGATCCTGCTTATGGTGCTCGCCCCCTTGGTCGTGCCATGCAGAAACTCATCGAAACGCCTCTTGCAATTGGAATTCTCCGCGGTGAGTTGATCGATTGTGACGTGCTTGTCGTGCTTGAGAATGACGAGCTTGTCCTCAAGAAAGTTGATCGAATCTAGCCCTCAATGATCACATTCTAGCCATGAATTGCGGGCGCTTCTCTATATGGGCGCCCATTTTCTTTTTGCACAATTTAATTTTGGAGACTTTTACCATGAGATGGGAAACTAAGATTGATTACGGCTATGCTTCTACTAGCCCCTCCGGTAACGGCCAACACTCAGTGCCGTTCTTTAATCCCACTATTCGTAAACCTTTGCCAGGTGGTGGAGAAATGGCTACTGATGCCACTAGCGAGTTGCTCGCTCAACGAATTGTGATTTTCGCTTATCCGTTCGATGACACTGTAGTGACGCAAATCAGCAATCAACTGTTGTACCTCGATAGCATTGGTAGCGAGGACATCACAATGTACGTCAATTCTGGCGGTGGCAGTGTTACTGCAGGCTTTGCCCTTTATGACATCATTCAACAACTGCGCAGCCCAGTGAGCACTATTGGTATGGGGATGTGTGGCTCAATGGGAGCCTTCCTTTTGTCTACAGGTGCTGCTGGCAAGCGTTTCGTTTTACCTGGAACAACTGTAATGATTCATCAGCCGTCCTACGGTACCGATGGCAAAATCACTCACATGGCCGCGCATATGAAGTGGGCTACTGTTCTCTATAACCGCTTGATTGGCACAATGGCTGTACATTGTAATCGTTCTTTTGAGGAACTTGAAGAAGCAATGAAGGAGGATAATTTTCTCTCTGCTGAGGAAGCGCTTGCACTTGGCTTAATTGATGGCATTTTTCCTGCACCCGAAGGTAAGGCTTACCTAGTCCCTCGCCAGCCTCAAACAGGCATTTTATGTAGAACTTACAATTCGAAGTAATTACTGCTGGTTGCTTTCCTTTGCAAGCTACACACACCGCAAGAGGAGTCGATCCTTATCACTCCTCTTGCTCTTTATTCAAAAAATTTTGGAGCATATTATGTCTACACAAATGGGCTCAAAGCCTGATGTTCTTTCGCTCAATTTAGCTGATAGCATTGCCAACCAAGCTTTGGGTTTTTCTCACACTTTAGCTCAGCTTTGTCTGCGTCCGCATAAGCCTGATGCCGTAACAGAGTTGCGAAGAGCAATGTCACTGTTGCCAGTGAATCAAGAAAAAGTTGAAACTGCCCTTGAACCGGCCCCTGAAACTTACGATATCAAACTTGGCAAAAAAGATGCTTTCGAGCTTGGCTCTTTGCAGCTAAGTAACGAAGAGGCTCTTGCTCTTTGTTATCGATTGCGAGTCGAGCTTGGAAGTTTTCGCCCCCTTGGAGCCGAGATTATTCACAGCGCTATGCATACTCGCGCGCAAGTCGAGTCAACTATGAAGCAGATCTTGCTAATAGATTGGTCGACCCAGGCTTGGAATAGCCTGCTAATGCAGACTGTAAGTCGTTACTATACGTTCGTCTTGTCGATTAGCCGATTTTCGTCTGCTTTTTCTGAGGCTGACGAGGACAAATCAGAGAAATTCAAACTTCTCATTCAAGAAGAACTAGTACCCGAGTGCCACAAAATTGCCTCAAGTTTGATTCGGACATATTTGCCAATGGTTTTCACTACTAAAGAGAGTCTTTTGGCAGATGGCTCTGAAAATCTAAAAGAGTTAGACAGGCTATTGAAAGTGGCTCAAATGCCATTGTTTAACTTCTGTTTGTTTAAGGCCTTCAAAACTCTTCCTATGCAGACTAGAGATCTCTTGGCCGACAAAGAAGATCTTAGCGATGTGCGAGATGCTTTACCCCAAATCTTCACCTCCTATGTTGATGGCTTGAAGAGCCAAGGACATAAGAACTTCGAGATGTCCGAGTCGAGTCACTACTCGCCAGATAACTATCTTGTCGTGCCTGAGTTTGCCGCTCTAGTTGACTTTCTCAAAGAAAGTGGTGAATTCACTGGGCTTGATCTATTGATTCTGCTCAATTACACAGAAGTCGTCTTGACTGTGAGCTTGCTCAAGATCGACTTGATAGAACAGGTATTAGACTCAGGTGAAAAGCAACTCGCTGGGTCCCTTAGCCAGTTTTACTCAGCTCTCACTTCTGCTTGCAGCAAGCTTTCGTTTAGCAATTCGCAGCTCGTTAATGAGTTGCGTCAACAATAAAATACACTAGGTGTCAAAATGTCATTTCAAACCAAACCCTATCTTTTCCCGTCCATCACTGTAGCCGTCTTGGGGTACGCTGCTTATCGAGTTACTAAACAGCAACTCGATAGTGGCTACTTCATGCTTACTGATACCAGTCTATACCTGCTCGGTGACCCCGGTTTTACCGCTGCTGATTTAGCCGCGGCTGTCGTTTCTTTTGCCGAGGCTCTTACTCTTGCACCCGAGGCACGAGTTTCTGCCAACAAAGACGATGAAGTTACCTCTTCTCCATCCCCCTCAGCTTCCGCTCTGGCTGTTGCCACTGAGGCTGCACCTGAAGTGGCATCTCAAGCTGCGCAAGATGAAGACATTCCACCAGAGTTTGCTGATCTGCTCAAACGTCGCCCCGAAGAATACGCCACTGTTGTAGAGGCCTTTCGCCAGGCTTACGCTGACGGTCGCGTTGTCGCCATGAAAGATGTTATTTGGCGCAACTACAGGATTGTTAGCTAGAGCATAAGTCTGATCTGCAACTAGTTCTCTTTAGTGCACTCTAGTTAAACCTAGAGAAATATTCTGAAAGGCTAAATGACTTCGGTATGTTAACCGAAGTCATTTGCCTTGTTTATTAGAAATTCTGTTCGCCTATCGCCTATGGGAGGCATAATTATGGCTAACGAACGTTTCACCCAAGCAGCACTCAATGTCCTTGAGTTTGCTAAACTTGCTGCTCTGCGACGAGAAGCAGCAACTGTCGATACCGATGATCTAGTTTATGCAATCGCCTTAGAGCAAAAATCCAATGCTGCACGCGCCATCCTTGAGTTCATCGGCGATTATCACAAGCTTGAGGAGCTGCTATTTACGTCCAATGGGTACTCTCCTGCCCAATCTCAACCTAGCCGAAGCCGTCGAGGTTCAGGTACCGTTCCTCCGTTAAATAGTTTTGCCCATGATGTCATTCAGCGAGCGGTGGATATAGCCAAGCAGCAAAATGCTGCTTTGGTTGGACCAGAACAAATCTTGCTTGGAGTTCTTTTTGATTCTTCCAACTTGGGCTCTAAGCTTCTGATTAAGGCCGGTGTTGACCTTGCCGCTCTAAAGACTAAGTTGAGAGGCAGTAATGCTACTCTTGCTAATGACAATTATGATCCCCGTTATGGAGCAAAGTATGGACCTAATACTAGCCATGCTCATGCCTTGACTGCTCCGGTGGCTCGGACCAAAGAGTTAGACAAGTACACCACCGACTTCACTGAGCTTGCTCGTCAAGGTAAGATTCATCCTGTTTATGGACGAGACTCTGAAATCCTCCGTATTATCGACATACTTGGTTTACTGAAGAAGAATAATCCGATCATTATCGGTGAGCCAGGCGTGGGTAAGACAGCCATTATGGAAGGTCTTGCTTTGCGAATTATCGAAGGTAAAGTACCGCCAGTGCTGCGAAATGCTCGCATGTTATTGCTTGATGTTGGCTCCCTACTAGCTGGCACCACTCTTCGTGGTGAGTTTGAAGAACGAGTCAAGGTTGTTATTGATGAGGCGAAAAAAGCTGGCAATATTGTGCTGGCTATTGATGAGATTCATACTGTTGTTGGCGCTGGGGCGGCTCAGGGCACATCTGACCTGAGCAACATGCTAAAAGCTGCTCTACAGGATGGTCTTCGTCTGGTTGGTACTACCACTCTCGAAGAGTATCGCCGCATTGAAAAAGATCAAGCTCTGGCGCGACGTTTTCAAGCGGTTGTGGCAAAAGAGCCTGATATTAACAACACAATTGAGATTGTAAAAGCTTTGAAGCCCCTCTATGAGGATCATCATCGTGTAGAAATCTCAGATTCCATAATCGAGTTAGCCGCAAAACTTTCAGAGCAATACATCTCAGACCGCAATCAGCCTGACAAAACCATTGATGTCATCGATCAGGCCGGTTCGCACCTGCGTCAGACTGCCTTAGATGATGCTGTGCTGACCATGACTGAGCAAGATGTATCTGCTGTTGTGTCTCGCATTAGTGGGGTACCAGTAACTCAACTGACTAAAAGTGAGCGCGAAAAACTACTTGGTCTTGAAGCGATTTTGCACCAACGGGTTATTGGCCAGGAGCAAGCGGTTAAGGCAGTATCTGCTGCTATGCGTCGTGCTGGCACAAGGCTCAAAGCTAAAGGTCGACCAATTGCTAGCTTTATCTTTTCTGGACCAACCGGTGTCGGTAAAACTGAGCTAGCTAAGACTTTGGCTAAGGTTATGTTCGGCTCCGAAGATAAGATGATCCGCCTTGATATGTCGGAGTATATGGAGCGCCACACTGTCTCTCGACTGGTTGGTTCCCCTCCCGGATACGTTGGCTATGATGAAGGTGGGCAGCTAACCAAGGCCGTGCATCGCAACCCGTATACGGTTGTGCTTTTCGATGAAATTGAAAAGGCTCACCCTGATGTCTTCAATGTTCTCTTGCAAGTGCTTGATGATGGACGTCTGACCGATTCGCAGGGGCGAACAGTCGATTTCAAAAATACAGTGATCATTATGACTACCAATGTTGGTAGTTCAGCTATTGAAGGTAAGAATCAAGGTCTTGGTTTTGACTTTGAAAGCAAAGATGCTAAGGCTAAAGTCGAGAGCCTGTATCAGACAATCAAGGAGAAGGTCCTAACTACTCTCAAGCAATACTTTCGCCCAGAGTTTCTAAATCGGATCTCTGAGACGATTGTCTTTCGTTCTTTAGAGAAAGAGCAGCTCTACGAAATCATCGATGTCTTGTTGCTTGAAACTCAAGAATCTCTGGCTGAGCAGGGAGTGTCTATCTCACTGACTGCCAATGCTCGCGATATTTTGATTAATCATGGCTACAGCGCTCAATTTGGTGCCCGGTCGTTGCAGCGCGCCATCACTGACTTGCTAGACGATGAACTAGCTATTTTACTGCTTGAAGACCAGCCTGCTCCAGGTACGGTTATTGAGGTAGATGGGTCAGACGGTGTGCTTGCTTTTAAACAAGTTATACCAAGCACCCCTGTGGTGGCCGAAGAAGCTCAATAACCGCTTGAGCCATCAATGGCATTTTTGCAAGGCTCTGCCAGATTCTCTCTGGTAGAGGCCTTTCTGCCTAGGCCCCTATAGTCGATTTAAAGTAAACATTATCTGGCGAGTCCAGAGGACGAACAATATGGTTGCGAATTTGATTCGTAAAGCTGACCAAATGGTTGAACTCGACGTTTTTTTCGTCGACCCGTTTTTAACCGATGAGCCTGGTAGCGGCAATCCTGCTGCTGTTTGCATTGTCGATATGCCCTTGGCCGATCTGACAATGTCGTATATTGCCCAGTATCTAAACCAGTCAGAGACGGTTTTCGCTCGCAAGAAGGCCTCCGGAGAATGGGATTTGCGCTGGTATACTCCGGCTGGTGACTCCATCTCTCCTGGTGGTAATGGCACTGTGGCCTTGGCGTATGTTTTGTTGAACTTAATAGAGCCGGAGCTTGCACGTGTTCGCTTAACATGTCGCTTTTCACAACTAGATTCTTGGGCTGAGAAAAAAGATGATTTAGTTACTGTGGTATTGCCGTCGGTATCGGCTACTCAAATCTCTCCTCAATTTCGTTATATCCTTTCTCAATCTTTTAGTGGCTATGAACCTCATAGCTACCTTATTGGGGAGCAGGATCTCATCATGGTCTTTGATAGCGAAGATGAGATTCAAGATATGACTCCAGATTTCAGTCAGTTGGTACAAACCAATTATGTGGCCTATATTGCTACAGCAAAAGGTAATCGTGGTGGCTTTGTCTATCGTACTTTTCTCACTTCTGAAGGCAAGCGCAAATGGGAAGACCCTGTATCGGCGCGAGCCCTTATGAACCTAGTTGCTTATTGGAGCCTATTGCTTGGCGGGAAACAGGATATTCTTGCCCAGTCTCTCTCCAAGCGCGGTGGTGAGGCAAATTGTCGATTAGCTGATTGCGATGGCAACAATTGTGTTGTTGTCACTGCCAAATGTGCCTTTCGCAGTGGCCCCAATCGCTTCTACTTTGATGCTCTTGGTGGCGAATTTAGCAGTGACTCTGCTCAAGATCCCTTTATTTGGCGCTAGGCCATGACTTCTAGCCATTTAATTTTAGGACAAATGTATGGACAGCAAAAGCAAAAATCCAACAATCCAATCTCTGGGTTGTGTTTTGGTTTGCCCACTTTCTGGTGTGGCTCCCGAGCATTTGAGTCGTGATATGGAGGAAGTTGCCTCTAACATCAATCAAATGCTCAATTCTAGTATCTTGAAGTTTGACTATTTCTCGCCCGGCGATTTCTGCTTAGACTCGGCCGGACATATCTACAATGCTTGGTTTGAGGTTTTAGCCACGGGTGAGAAATTTCCTATGGCAGTGCTCGAGTCTGAGCAATGTATCTCTGAAGAGTTCAATTTATGCGTTAAGCCCGACTGGTTCGATGGTTCCATTCGTTGGATCGGACCGGCGCATAAACGGGAGTTTCAAGAGGCTTTACTGGCTTGGACAGATCGGCAGTTCGCTGCAAAGTCTAAGCCAGCTGCCTAGTCGAACAAACACTACTTTAGAAACGCCATGGAGAAAATGCATGATTATTCATGCCTGCTTTTAGTCATTGATATGCAAGACAGCTTTCCTTCTGCCAAAGACCCGGTTACCGTCAGCTCTGTCGTCGAGGAACTTCAGTTCGCCGCGGCTTTTGGCAATCCGGTGATGGTTGTCACTTTTAAAGGTCAGGGGGAACTAGTTGCTGGCGTAAAAGAACTGGTTGAGCAGTTAGACTCACAGGTAAGCATATTCTTTGTTGAAAAGACAACGGATGACGGGTCAGCTCTTGTTGCTCAAGCTCTGACTGAGGCCGGAATTGCTTCACCTCAACGTCTGCGTGTTTGCGGCGTAAACATCAACTATTGTGTCAAAGCAACCGTGACCGGTTTGTCTGCTCTTCTTCCGCAAACTACCATCGAAGTGGTCGCCCGCGGTTGTAATTGTGAGAGAGGGCGTGAGTTCAACCATTTCGGTTCTTTTCCTAACGTACAGGTTCTGAGCGAGCCGGAGCAATCTGACCAGCCTGATGAACTGATCTCGGCTGTCGCCTCCACTCACATTACAGACAGCAGAGGTGATATTGCTTCGCCAGGCTTACACTCTCGTGCTAGTTTCTGCGATCTTGTTCTAACCATGTTTTTGGCACTAATACTAATTTTAATGGCCCCTAAGCTAACAACTCCCAGGCTCTTTCGTCTAGCGAATCCGCCGCTTGTGAGAACCCATTAAGCATCTGAACAGTTTTTTAGTGCACATCCAATCGAAGGCTTTGATCTACCTGTACAACAGTGTTTAGAGCGTCAGCGCGTTAATGTGTTGTTGCGCTTGAATAACCTCTTGCCGGCAGAGCAATGCCAGTTCCCTGCTCTCTAATCACAAACTGAAGAATCTAAACATTGAGAAGTCTGTTAGCTGCAGATTTCTCAATGCTGTTAATTTATCTAGTGAAAACTATGAACAGTAGCATCACAAAAAAAACGTGCTCCCTTGGTAGTAGCGAAGTGGTCACTTTTGAAAGATATGAAGCTTTCTGCAAATTCATTGCTCAAATCACCGTTGAATGCTTAGAGAATCATTCTCTACAGTCTCCAGCGCGACGCTTCAATATTGGTTTACCCACTGGTGGTACTCCCATTGGTATTTATAGCGAGCTAACTGAGATTCTTTCGCATGCTCAGAAACAGAAGCTCAATTGCTTTGGTTTAGACGAGTATCTTGATGTAGAGGTTTCGCAGAGCTACTATTATTTCCTCTGCCAACATTTCTATGAACCCAACGAAATTGCTCCTGATTATCGTCATCTGCCAGAGCGATATGTGAAATACGAAGGTCAGTACGATGAAGTCATTAAGACTTATGAGGGCCTTGATCTTGTCTTGCTAGGACTCGGTGATAACGGACACATTGCCTTCAACGAACCTGGTAGCCTTGCTTCATCTGTTACCAGGGTGATTGAACTGTCTGATGTCACCAGAGCAGCAAATAGTCGCTTCTTCGAGTCTCTCGATAGCGTGCCGTTCAGAGCCGCTACTATGGGCATTGCTACTATCTTAGAGGCCAAGAAGATTGTTCTCGCTGTTCATGGTGAATCTAAACGGCAGGCTCTAATTGATGCATTTACTGGGCTAGTGAGCCCCAATAATCCTGCCAGCTTTTTACAGCTTCACTCTGATGTTGAGCTATTTACTGATTTTGCGCTCTAACTAATAGCGAATTATTTTGAAGCATCCCTAGCGGTGCTTTTTTCTTTCTTGATTTTGAATTAGACCAGTCAACTCGAAGTCGCGCATTGAGTTGATTTTCATTCTGCGCAAATACATAAGAGGCAACATGAGTACAACACTAATAAAGGGTTCCAATACCCAAGTTCCCAGTCAACAGCTAATTGTCCAAGCCAGTCATGCCGGTGTTATGACAGACCTATTTGCCATATTGCTAGGTCAAGGCGGAAAGGTCAGTTCAGAGAATGATTTCATTTTTCACGGTCGGCAATCCTCTTCTGGTGGTTCGGTGCGCTACTCTAATAAGACCGCTGCGGATGGCCGCTATAACCATGGCTTCAGCATCGATTTGAAGAGTGTTCCTTCTTCGATCGAGCGTATAAAACTTGCTCTCGCTATTGATGCGGCGACAAAAACCTTTGCTGATGTTAAAGACCTAACAATTTCGCTTTACGATAGCTCTGGCGCTGAACTTGTTAGTTTTAAAGCCGAAGGTTCTAATGAGAATGTATTGATTGTGGCTGAGTTGTATCGCCGTGATGGTGCCTGGAAGGTACGCCATATTGCCCAGGGCTATACGGGAGGTCTTGCTGCCACAGCCGCTCAATTTGGCATTGATGCTGCTGCTAGTAAGCGCATTGCTGCTATTGACTCTCCAGCACCAGTTACAGCTGCAGCGGTGCTGCCTGCAAAAGCCGAGGGTAAGCTCAGTCTTTCAAAGACTGAGCAGGTCACCGCTCAATTGGAGAAGAGTGGTTCTCGTTTAATAAGTCTGCAGAAGGCTGCAGCTATTTCTCTACAGAAACACAAAGTCGATGCCCGTGCCAAGGTGGTTGTGGTGCTCGATGCTTCTGGCTCAACTCGGCGCATGTGGCCGGCAGTTATGCAGGGTGTTGCTGACCGCCTTGCTACCTTGGCTCTTAACCTCGATGATGATGGTGAACTAGAGCTCTGGGTCTACGCTACTGAGTTTCGGAAGATGGCCACAGTCAATCTTGCCAATTTGGATGGCTATATTGCTCGTCTTCAGCAAGGTGGAGATGGCTCTATACCTGCCCATGCTGTAAACAACAGCGCTAAAGGAGCCTGGTTTTCTTCTTCTTCTTCTTCTTCTTCTTCTGATGGATATGTTATCCCCGGATTGGGTTATGACAACAATGAGCCACCAGTGATGGAGGCTATTTTATCAGTGTGTAGTAAAACTGATAGTTTGCCTAAGCTGGTGCTGTTTGTTACCGATGGTGGTATCGATAAAGATCTGGCCATTGAAAAACTGCTCATAGAAGCTTCGCACTATCCCATTTTTTGGCAGTTCGTTGGTCTTGGCGGTAGCGGCTATGGAGTGCTAGAGCGCTTTGATAAAATGGAGGGGCGATATGTAGACAACGCTGGTTTCTTTGCCTTGGACGATTATCGTTCAATTGCAGATGCTGAGCTATACAGTCGTCTTATAAAAGAATTTCCATTATGGCTGCAAAAGGTCATAGCACTCGGCATGCTCGCCTAGTCTAATCTAAATTGAGAAAGAAGGCACCTGAACGCAGGTGTCTTCTTGTTTTCATTATGTCTATTGCTGTTCTCGATATCAGAAACTAGGCTATATCTCGCTTTTTTAGCTGAAGATATTTTGCCTGGATATTGGCTACAAAATTAGCTGTTAACTCTGACACTTTGTTTGGGTCAACTGCCGCGTTTGCTTCTCTTGATGAGTAAGAAACGCAAATTTGGCCTAGCCGATTGGAAGAATAGCGTTCACTGACGTCTGGGGCTGCTTGACCATAAATTGTTGATCCATCGTTCATAGTGATAGCCCCTTGTGTAGAAAAATGCCATTTCAGCCGCTCTTGTTGTTGTTCCTTAACCTCTGAGAGCAGTTTAATAGTGTCTTTGTGACAGTTCCATATCAAGATCAGCATTAGTATCAGTAACGCTCTTTGCAAACTTTTTTCGAAGGCTATTTCTGTGTGCCAACCAAAAGTAGCCTTCGTATCAATAAAATAGATGGAGAATTTCAATGAGAAACAGAATTGATGGTGCCTTCTTTGGATCACTGGCAGGGCTTACTGTTGGTGTCGTATTGAGTACAATCGCCTTTTGTTTTCTTCCAGTTTATCTTAAGCTGAATCCTCAGCTAGTTACCAATCTAGAGTTAATGAATGAAGTTTTCAGTAATTTTCTGGTCTACTTATGCACGTTCACTGGAATTGCAATGGTCTTAGGTATCGTCGTTGGGGCGGTAAAGCCTAAAATCTTCAACTAAATCGTTTTACTTAGCTGTTCTGCGCAAACACATAATGAAATTTCCCTCTGCAGAACAGTTGAGTATTTCGCCATTTTTCTGATTTACGCGCTTAATCCAAAGTGTTTCTAAACCATTGCCCATCACAAGAGTAAGTATTTGGGAAAAGGAAAAATATCTTGAATAGCTCACTTGAGTCAAATCTGTGCGTCTATAAAAATACTCTCCAAGTTCAAAGCCCTGCTTCTCTAAATTGTATTGAGAGTAAAGGCTCCCTATTTTAGGTCCCCAGCCGTTTCGGTCATCTATGTTGAAGAAATCGATGAGCACTATTCCACCAGGAGCGATGACCCTGAAGGCATTGCGTAGAAATCTATTTGCCGCATTATTGCTTGACCAGTGCTCACTGCAGCCCAGCGCCAAAATTAAGTTGTATTGTTCTGAAAGACTCTGGTTCGCAATATCCTGCCAATATTCCACTGCGGTTAAACCCCTGGCAGCGGCAAACTGAAGCATTTGCGTGGAAGCATTGCTGTTTGCTATTTCTAAAATGCATTCTTTGTGCTTGCGAACTAGCATCTCTTCGCGACGGCCAGTGCCAGGGGTGATCGACAATATACGACTAGGTCTTGTCTGTTTTATGCCAACACCCAGAATTTCGCTAATAAGCTGATCTGCCAACAAATCTAGAGTACGGTTGTAGTGACATAACTCTGGGGTCAGTTGCGTATACTGATCATAGGTTGATGCTGCAGCATCATAATACTCTCGAATAAGACTTTCGATTTCATTATTGCTTGGTCTTTTCGACGGAAACGGCTCCAGTTGAAAAAACTTAGAGTGAGATACTTCGCTTTTTGGAACCACCATTGAAAGTGCTTGCTTAGAACTGTTGCCTTTTAATCCAATCACTTTGGCGTGGCTATGTGAAATTTCGCTGCTCAATGGGAGTTCCTTACAAATTTTGATCCGCTGAAAAGACTATAGGGTCAATAGCGTGACAATTACATATCTATAGGCGAAGTCTGTTGAATTCGCTGCCAGAACTTCTTTCTTTTGGCTATTCAGCTATTCAGCTATTCAGCTATATAGGTTTGCCTGTTCAAATAAATTGGAGAAACTATATTTCGCAAGCTTACTTCTTTTGCAATTCGCAGTAGACCAGTCGATTACAATGTTTGAAAAAGTAAAAGGAGCAGGTTTGCGCCTGCTCTTGATTTTACAAAATTGCATTTTAGGTGTTTTGTCACCCTAGCTATTTGGTCTCTATAGTGTTGTCTCTAGCGCAACCAAGTAATGGCTGCGGGCCGGCTGCCTGCTTTGGCGTGTAGGTTAAGCAACTCTATTATGTCTGCCTTTGGCACAGAAGAAGCGGCAACAGTTGTGTCTAGAACTTTGTTTGACTGCTTGGGAGTTAGCTGGGTGAAGCCGAAGCCCAACTTGAAGGTGTAGAACATTACAAGATTTGCTCTCAATTCTTCGATGAAGAAAATAGCTTGTTCTTCTGCCACTAACAACTCTTCATACCTGGTCGGGTCTAGTGACTCTGAATCTATCTGCTGTGAGCAGTAGCGAATAAATCGATCACTGCGCAGCCAGCCTTGCCAGACCAGATCGATTTGGTCAAAACTTGGCTGAACTAAGCTTTTGTTTAGTTGGCTAAGACGTTTGCCTAACGATCGTTGTAGTTGATGCTCCCCTTCAATTTGATTAACAACTTTCGCTAGTTCTAAGACGAAACTAAGACCTTCTCGGCAGCCATAAACATAGGCTTCCTCGCTGCTAATTTCCTGTTTATCTTGATTGTGTAAACGAGTGCCTGGTGCGAGGATATTGTGACTGAGAAAGGCTACTTTGATGTAATTTACGGCAGATAGGCGCTCTTCAAGGGTATTTTGTGCCAGCTTAAGGCCTTCGTCTAGAGACAATTTTGACAAAGCGTTGAGTAGATAAGAAACGCCGTCAATGATGCCAAGGCAAAATGGCTCGTAGGTCAGCTTGGCCGCAGAATAGACAGCTTTTATATCTTTTAGAGTTTTAAGTAAGGCTAGTTTTTTCTGATCGTAGTCGTCGCGCTGGTGATTGCTCGCGGGTAAGCTTTCTGAGTTTAGTCTTTGCTTAGGCGGCTCTGGGTAAAACTCGCCGAAGACCTGATCTCGTGTGTGATCAGCAATATTGCCGAGAAATCCATACGTCAATTCATCGGGAACTATATTCATGTGAGTGCCAAAATGGGTTTAGTTTTTAAGAATGCTCATGCTTAATCTAAAAGTCGATGCGAAACACCTGATGGTGCTTTCTTGTCTTTCTGCTGATTGAGTTATTTTATATAGGCTTGATTGTTGACAGTCTATTGAATTGGTAAATTGATACTTTTAGGCAATCATAAATTGAGGCACTAGGCTAGTTATTATTATTTCTCTCAACAACCGGCTTGAGCGCTAGCTTGTGGTCTCTATCTCAGTGCTGGTTTGGTACTTGCTGTATAAAAGCGGTGCTGTTCTAGAGCCTGGTAGCAGCTAGCGCAGGGTAATTCTTAGGGCAATTTTGGCTGGTGCGGTGCGCGTTCAGTATTCTCCTGCTTCGTCTGCAAGTCAACAGCTAGCGCTAGGCGTGACATCATTAATTGACAGTATCTTCATTTTCTAGTTGTTCCACCAGGCTCTTTGAAAATCCACTCGTTCCTGCGATTCAGAGGATATATATTGCATTTGCTGATCTTGTTTCCGCTGCCTGAATTCTGCTTGACTATAATCTATCTCAACTCAATTTGACTTCGGACCAAACTTTTAAAGAACAGCCTTAAAACAACTCTATTCCATCTCTCTCTCGACAGTTTTACCTGTCGAATTAAGGCATGTTGTCAAATTGATCGATAAACATTCACTGGTGTACTTGTATGAAATTGATGCAAATTGGTTTGCTCGGTGCGCTTCCTGGTTTCTTTGCTGGCGCTGCGCTGGCCTGGATATTTACCTTCCAATATTTCATGCCCTATGTTCAGGTTTCTGAGGCCTGGTCTTTTTTCGTTGGCTTTCTTGTTTATGTTTTCGTTTTTTTTGGCCTAGGCACTTCAATTGGAATTTGTCTGGGATTTGCCATTGCCGTTTTAGTTGGCCTGCCTTTAAGTGGTATCGCATCTCTAGTGCTGTTTCTAGCCGATGCTGTTAGTAAAGCGATTTCATCCCGTAATGGAGAATCTTGAGCGTGGAGAAAAACTTTCTCGTTTTAATTCACCTTCAACCAGGAATGGTTGAACGGGCACCTTTGGCTCTGATTGATAGAGTCACAGAGCTAGTCAGAGAGTATATGCTCTTAGCTCAACCAATCTTGATTCTTGAACTTGAGGGTTATGAGGCTACTTGCGGCTGGCTAAAGGCGATTCTTGCTGATTATGTTAAAGCCACTTACTTGCTTAGTGAACTCACCGATGGCTCAAGCGACCTTCTACAGGCTATGAACTTAGATGCAGATGCGGCTTATGCCAGCATCAAGATTGAAGTTGGTGGACTGTATTCTTATGCCTGCGTTTACGATACAGTCGCTGGCCTTGCCAGCAAAATAAAGGGCTCAGAGATTGCTGTAGTCAAGTCGGCTTGCGACAACTACATGGCTGATGATTGGGGGGCCTTCGAGAGGCTTCTAGGTGTCTCTCTTGTAGCTTAGTCGATTGCTTCTCT
Source organism: Candidatus Melainabacteria bacterium (assembly GCA_030696635.1). Lineage (GTDB taxonomy): Bacteria > Cyanobacteriota > Vampirovibrionia > Obscuribacterales > Obscuribacteraceae. The sequence goes on along the minus strand of JAUYRX010000027.1, from coordinate 56,263 downwards.
AGATTTGCTTCGCCATAGAACCTTCTATGGCGGCAAGGCCACTTTAGTAAATAACTGAAAGAATCTTATGAAATTTAACTTTCTAATTGGCAAAAAAGACAGATCTGTTGTCTTGGGCATTGACCTAGGCGGCACTAAGTGCAGTGCAGCGCTTGTTAATCCTGATACAGGAGAGCTTGTCTCTGACCGGCTTACTCGAATTCATCAAGGCAATAATTTCTTCACTGTTCTGCTTGAAATGATTGACCGAATCAACGAAAAAATTCCTCACGGTAGCTATCTTTCATCTATTGGTATTGGCTGTGCTGGATTGATTGATACTGATGCTGGTGTAATCATCGTTTCTAATAACCTTAACGTCAAAATGTTTCCACTGGCCCAGCGTGTCGTCGAATACGCTGGGGTGCCTTGTCATGTATCTAACGATGTTGAGGCCGCTGCCCTGGGAGAACTCAAGTTTGGTGCCGGTCGCAACTGCGATGATTTCGTCATCGTCTTTGTCGGCACCGGCATAGGAGCGCGTCTGGTTGAGGACGGAAAAATTCGTCGTGGCGTCTGCGGCACCGCCGGCGAGCTAGGACAGACCCTTGTTCGCTCATTAACCGCTTTGAATGGTGGCATTTCTACTGCGCCGCGCTATGTCACTCTTGAGTCTTACTGTTCGCGGCATGGAATAGCGCGCCTGATTCTAGAGCGTCTTGACTCGCCAGGCTTACGACCAGCAACATTGAACTACACACAGATTATTGAACTACTTGCTAGTCGATGGTCTTCTGAACGTCAGGCTGCTAGCTCCGCGATTTCAGATACAGCCGAGATGCTTGGGGTCAGTCTGGCTAATGTCGTCAATTTTCTCAATCCTGGGATGATAATTCTTGGTGGAGGCGTGATTGAACGAATTGATGGCTACTTTGAGAAGATCGAAATAAATGCTCGCCAACACTCGCTTGAGCTTCCAGCAAGCTCGCTGCAATTTGTCAGAGCGTCTCTTGGTGACAGTGCTGGCGTGCTTGGAGCCGCCATGCTGGCTTCTTCTCTATAGACTGCATTTTCTCCAAGAGGGTATTTGAACATGGCCGATGATAGAAAATTGGTAGAAAAGCCGCGCTTGCGCAAGCCTCCTAACGTTTCTGCCGCACTTACAGCAGAGTTGGCTGCCGCAGCAAAGGTACTCAGGCTGGCGGTGGAGTGGCGTGCAGCTTGCCAAAACCATCCCTCTATGCGTGTTTCTAGAAACGTTGGATTTACTTCCACTAATTTTTCTGCCGCGAGTTCTTCGACTTCATCTGCTTCTTCGCCTGAGACGAAATTTGATGATGACTTAAACTTAGCAAGTCTTCCTGACATGCCAGAATTTTGCTCATATCGCCGGGCAATCGTTTGTTTTGTTGAGGCGGTTATGAGAACTGACGAGGCCAGCCAAGCTTGCCGTCAGAAGCGCTGATATCTGCTCTCAATTCTATAAATCAGGCAACCTGCCACAGGTAATACTTGGACTCCACCTATTTTAAGAGAGTCCAAAATCACTTCGAAAAATTCGAAGGAGTTTCGTATGAACACTTTATCTCCAGTCTCTTCCTCCTCTTCCTCTCAATTAATAGAGTCTCTTTGTAAGAAGAGTGTTGATGGTCAACTGCAAGAATGTTTGACCATTCAGACTGATCTCTCTTGCGACTTACCTGCAACAGAAACAGTCCAATTAGATACTTCTGAACATACAGCCGCTGCAGCCCTCAGCTATGAGGCTCAGGCATTCGGTCTGATTGCAAAACTTTATCCCCACATTTCACCAGACATCCTGGCACTCTCTCTCAAGCCCCAGCGGCAAATCATCGTTGAAGTGCCATTGCAGCGCGATGATGGCTCGATCGTCTCATATACTGGCTACCGCGTTCAATACAACAATCGGCGTGGCCCGTTCAAAGGTGGATTGCGCTTCCATCCGGAAGTTGACTTGAGCGAAGCTATTACTCTCTCTCGCTTAATGGCTCAAAAGACCGCTCTGGTCAACATCCCCTTTGGTGGTGGTAAAGGTGGTATCGCTGTTGATCCTAAACTTCTCTCTGCCCGTGAACTCGAGCAGCTTACCCGTAATTTTCTTAACTTGATTGCGGCAGAGATTGGTCCAGACAAAGACATCCCCGCACCGGACGTTAACACTACTCCCCAAATTATGGGTTGGATCTTTGACGAGTATTCAAAACGGCACGGTGAGCAACCAGCTGTTGTCACCGGCAAACCCGTTGAGTTGTTTGGTTCGCTGGGACGTAATGAAGCTACGGGCCGAGGTGTTATGTACACCACCCGTGCTGCAGCGCTCGAGATTGGCCTTGAGCTAAAAGGAGCCAAAGTGATTGTGCAGGGGTTTGGTAACGTTGGTTATCATGCCGCTAAGCTGTTGGTAGAAGAATGTGGGGCTGTGATCGTCGGTCTAAGCACTTCTTCTGGAGCTATTTACATTGACTCAGAAAAGGGAATCGATGTTGAGAAGGCTCAGGCTATTTATAAAGCGACTCGTTCTCTCAATGGGTTTGATGGAAGCACCACTATGACTAATGAGCAGCTTCTCAGTGCCCCATGCGATGTTCTTATACCAGCGGCTTTAGGACATGCCATTACGGTTGCTGTGGCCGCTCAAGTGCAAGCTAAGCTCATTGTAGAGGGTGCCAATGACTGCACCTTGCCAGAAGCTGATGTCATTCTGCAAAGTCGTGGAATCACCGTTGTTCCTGATATCCTCGCCAATTCTGGTGGGGTTATTGTCAGCTATTTTGAATGGGTGCAGAACCGGACAGAGCAGTATTGGGGCTTGGATGAAGTGCGTGATAGTTTAGAGAAGATGATTACAGCTGCCTATAAGGCAGTATCTGTGCTTAGTTCTCAAGCCAAGATTTCACAACGCCTGAGCGCCTACGTTATTGCGCACAAGCGCATTGCTGAAGCTACCTCTGCTCGTGGTATTTCTTAGGCATGTCTTAGTCGGTTTAGCTTCTTGTTTAGTTTCCCTTGAATAAAGAAAGCAGTGTGGTTCGCCGCGCTGCTTTCTTTCACTTTTTTGTTTTTTTAACGGGAGTTCAAGTAGACCGGTCGGCTAAAAAGCTAAGTCGTGCACAAGCCAGAGTGATGAAACTTCCTACTGATAATTCATTTGCTTTCAGGCTTTTACCATTTTGGCTATTCTCTAGAATGTAGACGAGGCTGCCATGACCGGGAGAGAAACTCCAAGTGAAGCAATTGAGTTTGTCCTTAGGTCTTATCGTCATTTGATTACCATTTCCACGTTTGAGATAAACACGAAAGTCAGGTGTCGCCTCCATGGACTGGCGATTCTAAGCTCGCCAGATAAATTTCAGGTTTTCGTGCTGCAGCGAACAGTCTCTAAGTTACTGGTAGTTTTCTATAGTTTTCGTGTTAAGCCTCTTCTTCGCCTCTTGCAGTCGGCAGATCACTATCATTGCTTTGCTTGAGCCGCCATGAGGCGAAGTTGTATGAAGTTGCATAGCGTTAAATCACCGCTCCTTCTTATATTTGTAGTGAATTTTTTCTAGGGAGACTATTTTGAGTAATTTGGATATGTATCTGTCACACAACATTCAGTATGTTTTTGACTAGGTAGGCGATTTTCTCAGCGCTACCTCAATAGTTAAGTGAGGTAGATGATTGTGATCATTGGTGATTCTCTTCTTCTTGTAAATCAAGAAATTAGTTGGTTTGCCGAACAATCTCTTGAGGCCGGCCTTTTATATGGCGATTGGTCTACTTGCCTTGAGAATCTTTGTAAATTGCAAAACCTTGCTCTTTTCGATAAGCGTATTCTCTTTTTGCAGGCGCGGGCACTTTGTGCTCTCGAGCGCTACGACGAGGCTGCCACTGTTTTAACTAGTCTCATGATCAATAGCTATCATAGCTCGGGTCTTTACCACTGCCTTGGCTCTATAAGCTTTATTCGTGGTCGTTTTGAAGAAAGTATTCAACTCTATACTAAGGCGATCGAGCGCAACTATGGTAATTTTATCGATCCTTCAATCGCTGAAAATTTCGCTGGCAGAGCTCAAGCTCTTCAAGCCCTAGGTCGAACTATTGAAGCTGAGTCTGACCTTGGCACGGTAGTGTCGTTGAAGCTATTTGAAGAGGCAAGAACTCACTACTTGGCCGGAAGGTACCGTCTTGCTGAGGAGTGTATCGATGCTATGCCTCAGGAGCTTGCGGCTATGAACTTTGCCCGTACTCTTTATACTCGCTGCCTCGTGGGTGAGCAGAAGTATCAAGATGCCATTGAACTGGCAAGTGAGATTGTGATTTCGAATGAAGCATGTAAGAGTGCCTTCTATTATCGTGCAATTGCCTTGTTTCATACCGCTCAGTATGAAAAGGCCGTTGATGATCTGACACGAATTGTCGATGATGAGTACGGGATTCTATCAGTTGAATCTAGTACTGAAAATGGTGGCCTGAGAATCTGCGATAGTATTGATGCTAGATTACTTAGGGCTGAAGCTAACTCTAGGCTCGGTGATTTTGTTCAAGCCATGCGTGACTTAGACTTCATCATTGCGCGTAGACCTAGCATTCAAGCTTATCTCGAGCGCAGCAAGGCAGCCTTTGGTTTGGCTCTCTACCGCACTGCTCTTGGTGACGCTGAGTCAGCCTTGGCCTTGAATTCGCTCAGCTTTGAGGCCCAGCACCAGCTCAACGTTTGTCAACTTGCATTGAAAAGACAGCAAGGTAATACGAAATCTCCAGTAGTGCCTTACCAGCCGGGAGTTTTTATGGCCATCTGAATGGTTCCTTGTTCTATAGCTTTTTACATTTAAAAATAACGGTTTTTTATGCAGTTTCAGTTTAGGTATGTATTTGTCACATCTCTTTGCGTAGTCTTGTCGCTAGGCTGGATCAAGGTTGGTACAGGAGTAAATCTTCTACAAAGCTGGTTTAGCTTGCCACCAATGATTGCGCGAGTCTAAGTAATGAGATCAATCGATTTAATTTCAACATCGTTAGTTGCAGCTTTAGTTGCTGTTTGCCTCAATTGCAGTGATGCTCAAGCCACCGGGAAGACTAATGTCCGAGAGTCGGTGAAAGTTTCCCGCACTTACAACTACAATTGGCAGTCTGAAATTGTTGCGAAGTATCCTAATTCTAAGAACTTCAACTGGACACCAATAATATTGACTCGTGCTAGTAAGTCGGCAGTAGCTTCTCATGCGCGAAAGCCATTTCACTATCAAAAGCCTAATGTGGTAGCTAGTGTGGTGCGTTTAAATAAGCACTCTCCGGACGAGCTGAGCAAGTCAGATAATGCGAGTTATTTCAGTGTCTCTAGCACTACGACTGCTTCAGATAAAGCCGTTAATTTAACGACAGCTGTTAATTCAACTGGAGCTTGTCTTTCATACGATAGCAATAATTCTGGTTATCATTCCAATATAGCTGCCACCGTCAAGCCAGCGGTGAATAGCTCTTCCCGAACAACCCAATCGGTGAGTGGGCGTGTTGTTCAGGTCACGAGCTATTGAGTCCGGAGTGGCAGAACCCAAATGGATACTAAGTTTGAGCCTGTATCTTGTTTAGCAATGATTGTCGGTGTTTCTGCAATTTGTTATGGGGCAATTTTTTTTGAATGGCAGTCGAATGAGTCACAAGGTCTAAAGGCTTTTGAGAGTCATCAATATAGAGAGGCGGAAAGTTGTTTCAAGGCTGGCCTGCGGTCAGCAAATAAACTTAGTTTCAATAAAGATAGTGTTGTCATTAGTCTCAATAATTTGGCCCAACTCTATGCCGATCGCGGCAATCTTGCCGCTGCTGAGTCGCTCTATCGGCGCGCCCTAGCAATTAGAGAGTCTGAACTTTGCCCCAATCATGCAAACTTAGCAGCGAGCCTGAACAATTTGGCCGCGGTGCTTGCATGTGGTGGCAAATATGAAGAGGCTGGCATCCTTTATCAACGAGCGTTGGCAATTACCGAGAGTAAGCGCGGTCGACAAAAAGAAAGTCGTGTTACTAATGTCATTGTCAATCAAGTGGAACAGCATCGTCACGATGTCGATTTTGAGAAGTCTTATCGAGTGAGTGAAAATCGTTAGTGGCTTGCGATTGAGATTGGCTTTAGATTGAAAGCATAATTGCTTATGCGATTTGCCCTAGCAAAATAGCTATAGCTGTTGTTACTTCTTCTTCTTCTTCCTCGGCTCGAAGCTTAATCGCTGAAGTTCCAACTGAGTGCTTCATACAAGGACTAACTGACCGGTCGACTATTTGACCTTAAGAAAAAAAGGGACGAGGTCGTCCGCTTTTATACGCAAAGTAATCTACAGTCTATCAATTGGCTGCGCTCTTGCTTACTTATTCCAATAAGCTGTGACCATATCGTAATCAGGCTCTGTGCTACGGTGTGCTCGTTTTTGTGCGGCTTGGTCGGCGGCTTTGAAACTAGTTTGCATCTCGATTTCAGCTTGAGTCAGTTCAGTCGTTTCAGTTGCCAGGCGAGTTGTGAAGAAGTCTAGCAAGGCAGCGGAAACTTGCTGCCAGGCTTGATCAGGCCGGTTGATTGAATTGACTGTTACAAGCTCTTTGCTGTTATTGACTGGTAGCATTTTGTAGTCAATGCCCTCGAGCGTAAGCACCTGCCACATGCAGGAGCTTATAAGCACGAAGAGAACCTTTTGATCTGCTGCGATGTTCTCTATCAGGTAGAAGATATCATCGTCAGCTATTGCGCTGGCGGACAGGATAATCACCATAAATGGTGCATGCTTAGCGAGTTGGCGTTGTCGCTTCCAATTGGCACCAGCTGGAATACTCCATGGTGAATAGGAGCGCACATTGCGCGCCCGCATAAGCGTTGTGAGAACTGGTGCCAATGCGTCCTCAACTTCTTTGCGGTCGCTGTCAGATACGAAGATGGCCAAGGGTGGAATCTTCGTATCTTCTATTGCTGGAGGTCGCGCGCCAGCTGATTTCTCAGCATCGTCAGATTGGTCAGGTTCCGATTCACGGCTCGTATCTGAAACCGGTTGCTGCTGCCCATCGATTTCGTTGCTTGCTTTCGCTGCTGTGGATTGCTTGGCTACCATCGCCTTTAGAGAATTACGCATGACACCGGCAGCTTTGGAGCAGGCCTCATCGACATTCCCACACTTAGTCAGAGGCTTGTACTCATCATGGGTGTTGCTTGGAAACCAGTACAGCTTCGACCAGAGAGTCGACTCTGGATTGGGGAAGGGCAGGCAGTAGATAGGTGAGATTCGTGGGCCAACATCTTGGGTGATTTTCAGCAATGCTGTCATACCATCGCCCGTCACTTTATCGTTAAGCAGGAACTGTGGTGTCAGCAAAACTATTATGAATGCGCGCTCCTGCTGATATGCCTTAATCTGGTTGGTATCGAGCTGGAAGTCCCGTGACTCGATGTCTGTAAGTTCCAGTTTAACTGGCGTGTCACCCATGGTTCGCACCATTATGCGCAGGTGTGTTATGACGTCTTTAACGATGCCCTTTTCGGCGTCGCTACCGCAATAGAGAACAACCAATTTTGTGTGGTTCATAGTTTTCACTGTCTTATCAAAAGGTTTATGATCGAAAATAGCCCCGTGGCTTAGGTGACCTGAAGGCTCCCCTGTCTTGCGACGCGCACTCCGCCCAGATGCCGGTCAAGCATGTGGACTAGCCCAGCTCTTTGTGAAAGAGTTTGGGGGAATTGATTGTGTAAGAAAAAGCCGGTGGCTTCTAGCCGAAATCGGTTGTGTTATTAGAAAGTTGAGGAGACGCTAACTTTTCGCAGTAAGCATCTCCCACTCTCTTCAAAATCGAACCGACACCGTTACCGGTTGCAGTTTTCCACCACCGGGACCGTCATTGTCATCGTCGTCACAGTTTAAGAGGTGTTTGACGATGTCAAAGAATCTCTGACCGAAAGCCAGATAACAGAGTATCGAGCTAATTAAGAGCGCCAATAGAGTAGCGTCTAGCCCGATCATTACTGAGTGTAGAAATTGTGAGAATTGCATTTGCTTTACCTTGGTAATGAGTGTTTGAATTATTTTCTAGAAAGCAGAAGACAGCCTCCGGCAATGGCGACTGTCTAGAATCTACGAGTTTCTCCATGACTTACATTGAATGCCCCAGTTCTATCCAGTCAGTTTGATGTTCTGGATCTGTGGCTTTTAATTGCATGATCATAATTTGGTCATACAGCGGATTGAGCTTACACATTGGTGGTAAGCCAATCTTGACCGCAGGACATTGGGTCGGAATTTGGCAACATAGTTTGCAGAACCAGCTGCCTTTAATAAAGCGATAGTCGATGAGCCAATTCTTTTCAGCAATGAGAAGGTTTGGAGAGATTAGCTCTTCAACTTTTGCTATTGCAGAAATGATAATCAGGGTTGTGTAAATAAGTAGTGTCAACATATGGCCTCTTTGGTAAAAAATGAATGCCAGCCGACCCTTTCGAAGGGCAGCATCACGCTTTGCGGCAGGCTACGATGGTAGTAATTAGGATGATTATCCAGACTATTATTTCGGGCAGAGAGAGTCCGAAACAGTAGTCTTGAATTAGTTCTGGAATGAGCTCAATCAATCTTTCTTCTAGGTCTTTCTGTTGCAATTTAGTCAACATGGTTTTTCTCCTCCTAGCAAAGAAGTTAGTGAGTATTTGGTGTCCTCTTTCTTCCAGCATCAGTTAGATGATGTGAAATTACTGCACACGTGGGTGTGGGTGTAATTTGCTGCTGATCGAAGGTGTGTTTGAATGTTTCTTGTTTGCTGCTCGAATTTTGTTTGTTGAGTTAGATATACATTTACAGTGGCAGAACGACCTGCTGGCAAGCAATCAATTCTTTTGTCGGCGATTTATCAGTATTTCAGCCTCAGCGAATTCTGAGAGCATGGTCTCTGCATCCTTTTCGCAGGCCCAACGAAGATAGGTTCGATTTTCTTGATTGACCTAGCGCGGTTATCAATGCGTAATTGCCGCAGACTGTAAGCCGCATTAGCCTCAGCTAAGGTCGCCAGTCGCGAAAGCCTTAACCCTGACATAACCGCTTTGTGTAGGCACTTTTAGTGGTGGCATGCGCCAAGCGCGCTAACCCGACTTTAGTAACTGACGAGTGCGAGTGATCAAATTGTAATGTCGTTGCGCTAGAGAGCAAGCTGGATTGCGAGCAGATCTGCCGCCCAAGCTGCCACTAGCTATGCAAGTTGTCAGCTCTAGCTCGTTTCCTCTAACTACCGGATGTTTTAACGAGAGCTTCTAATTTGTTAGTTTCTAGGTGCTTCTTTTTCCCTTTTCACTTTCAATAGGCACCCGCAACTTACTCGATTCTCCCAGACCCCCAGAAAGCAGTTAACGGTTCATTCTAGAACTGCATTTGTCTACGCCCCTAAACTATTTAAACTAATTTTGTAAGAAAGCCATGAAAAAGAAGAAACGACGCTTTGGCACGATCTGGATATCAGATGTGCACCTCGGCACTCTGTCATGTAAGGCTGGGCAGCTTTTACTGTTTTAGCCAAGGCTTGCGCAGCACATTGATTGATTTACTTCTTGTCGAGGCGAACGCAAGAGGTCTTGTCGAAACTTTTGAAGGAGAGCTTGAGATTCTCCGTTTTACTGAAAATTAGGATTCTTACCAATGATTACTTCACTGCTTGAGAAGATCACTGCTCGGCTTAAAGCCGCCTGCAGTAATGATGATCTACTGTTCGTCGTAAAGCCATATTTGCAGCTCGGTGACTCTGCTGATTCATTGCGAGTTTTTTGGTTCAGCTCTTACGGCAAGAAGCACTGGATGGCACAGTGCCGCGGCTCTAGTGGCGAGCCATGGACAAACTTAGAGATCAGCGCTAAGAAAGAAGCAACAGCTGAGCTAAAAAATGTACGAAAGTTCAGTGTCTCTCTGCCCTTGGTTTTACCAACTATTGGTGTGTCGGAGTATCAGCTCCTTCTTGATGGTGTGCCAGTTTTTAGTGCTACTTACAAAACTCCATCAGCTCCCGGTTGCAGCAAGATCGTTGTATTCGGAGACTTTGGCGATGGCGAGCAGGCCGCACCGGCTTTAGCCGCTGCGGTATACGAAAGACAGCCTGAATTGATTCTGCTAGCCGGCGACTTGGTTTATGACCACGGACGAATTTCTGAGTATCTCAATTTCTTCTTTCCTGTGCTCAATGCCGATGCCATTCAAAAGAGCATTGGGGCACCATTGCTACGCTCAATTCTGACGATTGCTGCGGCAGGCAATCATGACGTTGGTATGCCTACTCAGAATGACAAGTTTGACACTAAGGCCTTTCAAGACTTGTTTGGATTTTTCTTGTTTTGGCAGGGTGCTAACAATGGTCCTCACTTGAAGAAGAAAACTCTTAAGGCCATGATTGGCACCAAGAAGAAGGCTAACAAATTGCTCAGTGATTTTGGCAAGTCGTTTTTTCGGCTAACCAATTATTCATTCAATTGGAGCGACCAGCACTGGATTATTCTTGATGCCAACAAATATGCAGATTGGAGTCTTCCTGAGCTGCAAGAGTGGCTCTCAAACGACCTGCGTGTGGCACGTGGCCAAAAATGGAAGTTTGTTTTATTTCATCAACCTGGATTCAACAGCGATTACAAATACTTTCGCGACCAGCGTATGCGCGTGATTTGCCCCATTCTTGAGGCAGGAGGAGTAGATATTGTCTTCAGTGGTCACTGCCATTTCTATGAACGACATCGCCCGCTGTACTTCAAACCAGATTGTGATACGGCATTGAAGGATGGAACTGTTCCAGGACAGTTAATTCAAGATTTTCGGTTTGATGGTGTCAAAAGCACCCACCCACAAGGCATAATCTATGTTGTTACTGGTGCTAGTGGCAAGGTAGTTGGTGATGGAAAAAATCCCAACGCTGAATCACTGTCTCCTTCGTCTGCTGCGCTTATCGACACGGTGCATTCATTCACTGAGTTGACGTTTGGCCAGAATCACTTAGTTCTGCAGCAGATTAGTAGCGAGGGGGTTGTGATCGACTGTGTAAGGATAGATAAGAACTAAAAGGTTTTGACGAAGGTTTGAATTGCTTTGGCATGATATCTATCGAGCCCGTATTAAGTCAGGATCAAGCCATAGCCCTTTGGTTTTATCCTGACTTTTTTCGTTTTTTTAAATGAAAGTTGACCGGTCTATTAATAGTTGTTGGAAAAAGAAGGCTAAGGAGCCTTTTTGACTTTGGGCGCACTTTTTGCAGCCGTTCGTTGTCTGTTCATACATTAGTTTCAGGGTGATTGCTTTTATGTTATTTGAACACGACTTTTTCTTGTCTTGAACGGTAGTTATATTAATGTTGGTAACTACCGTTCAATATTGTCTATTGACCATTTGTGTCAGAGGCCAATAGATATGTGATGGCATGGAATAGCCCAATTGCGAGATATGCAAAACCTGCCCTTGAATCGATGAAGAAACTGAGTAAGGCAGTCAGGCCCCAAACGTAGGAAGCAATCAAAATGGCGTAATTGATGGCTACGAATTGTACGGGCAGGCCTTCATCCAAATGTGTTGAAGCTGCCTTTGTTACTGAGATTTTTGCATTTGAGAACTTCATTTTTTTACCTCATTGGTAGGGTTAAAGTGTTATGACGACAATGCCGCGGGTGTTGTTGGCTGAGAAAAACTCACGTGCTGAAAAAGTTTCGCCGTCTTCTAGTTCTACAGTTTCTGGTATGAAATGCAGAGGAGACAACGATTTACGCCCCAGCTGTAATGTTGGAATTTTTAGGCCCGTCAATTGTTGTGGTTCGAAAGAACTCGGGTCGATACTGAAGTCGATGTCAGAGGGCATTTGTTTGCAGGTAACAAAGCTTCCGCCAACGATAACTTCTGTTCCGCCTCTTTCGGCGAAGTCAACAATGAATTGATGGAGGCAGCGTAGATAGCGACGGCGGTGTGCATTGAAGCCGTATCTCTTATAGAAATTGTCCCATGTGGTCTTGTGTTCACCAGAAGGTAGGTAGCCAGACTTCGTGAAGGCTTGGATTCTGGGTTCTTGATTTATGTTGCCGAAATCTGAGTTTTTCATGATGTGTGTAAGGGTAATGAAACTGTTAGTTGGTGTTTGTGCGACAGACTGTGAGCACTGCCGGCAGTGAATTTGCTGTTTAATAGACTCATGTTTTGGTATCGCTCTTTGATTTACTTGGTGATGTTTCTTTTTTGCTTTTTAGAATTGGTTGTGTTTTTACCTTGCTGAAAGTCGGCGCTGCTTGTCAACGGTCTCGTCGTTGCTAGAAGCAGCCATAGTCTTGACCATTTTGCGGTGAGCGTTGCCCGCCAAGCACCGTAGGTAATTGTCCATAGCACTTATGCAATTCCTATTTTTTTTGTGTTAGCGCAAGCTAGCAACTGGTGTTTCTATCAACAAATGTAGCTCTAGAAAAAGTGCTTCTACTACTGAAATAGAGTTCGTCGACGATTCTGTTTTATCATTGTGTTATATTCGCTGTGCGGCCTCTAGTGCTGCTGTACTATCTTGTTTTGGAGTTTACTGTGAAGCCGCGTATTGGATTGAATCTTGACGTTGTAGAAGGACCTCCGGATCAGTTGGTGCTTAATATCAGTTATTGGGAGGCGATTTTGCGGGCTGGGGGTACTCCTGTTTTGCTGCCACCATCGCCGGATGACAATCTAGAACAGCACTTTGACGGTTTGTCTGGATTGATTCTAATTGGTGGTAAAGACTATTCGCCTTATTTGTACGGCGAATCACTCGACCCGAAGGTTGATTTAGCTCACCCACTTAGACAAAGTTTTGATGTTCGCTTAGTTGAATATTGTTTGAAAAAGACAGCTATCCCATTGTTGGGTATCTGTGCTGGTCATCAACTCTTGAATATAAGCTTAGGTGGCTCTTTGATTCAAGATATTGATAGCCATTTACCAGAGGGTTCCATAAAGCACCGCCTTGATGCGAATAGCGAGAGCAAGATGGCAAGCCACGACGTATCGATTGAACCAGGCAGTCTGCTTAGTGAGGTCTATGGTGCGAGTCAAATTAAAGTGACGAGTTCGCACCATCAAGCGGTGCAGCGTCTTGGAAAGGGGTTGCGAGTTAGCGCGAGATCTTGTGATGGCGTGATTGAGGCAATTGAATTGACCGAACGTTTCTTTACGATTGGTGTGCAGTGGCATCCAGAAAGAGACATGAGTAGTCATAGTTTGCTTTTTGAATCGTTTGTTAGGGCTAGCGCTTCTTTGCCTTTTTCAAGAAAGAACTGGCCTGCTTCAAAGCAAATTCTTTCTTTCGCGACAACAGGGCAAGGCTCTACTCTTCTCGGTCGTCTTGATTACCCGGGCTAGTCTCTTTCATCACTCCCCGCCATCTGCCAAATTTTGCTTTTGGCTCAAAACCTTGTTGTTTTTGTTGTGCGCTATGGGCATTATTGCCCCTTAGCTCTTCTTAATAGACTTTTGTGGTGATGCTAAAGCCTGGACGCATCTTTGTCTTTGTATTTTGGTCTTGTTGTTGCTTAAGGTTGTTGAGTACATCCTTATTCCATTTTGTTGCTCCTCTAATCTAGACAAACTTTTGACACTAGTCTTCAACCAATTCTTTGCTGCAATTTGCAGTTGGGATGAGCGCAACGGAAAAGGATATCCGTCTTTTGGCCCTTGTATATTTCAGGTATGTATTTGTCACACAGTCAATCGTAAGATTCTGCGTACAAGTCTCCCCCGGTTCTACCAGGTAACTACTACCTAGAAGGTGTTGTTATGATCGAATACGACCTTACCGCAGAAATTGGAATTGAAGCAGCTCGGATTTTCGTTGAGATTTCTCAATCTGATGTGTTGTTAGCCGCACGCACTGCAGAATCTTTTCTTAACGAACGAGCTAATCCGAGCTTTCGCTACCTAGCTATAGCCGCTTTTAACCAGGCGGTCAACGGTGGGGTCGAGGCTAAGCTGATTAAACTAGGTCAAGATTGCTTTACCGTAATGCTCGACCTTGCTCCTCCTTTGTCTGCTCAATGGTTTTCGATGATAGATACTCCTGATTTGAATTGCCAATGGTCTGAGCCCAGCTTCAATTTGGCGGCCATCTAATTGTTTGTCCGCTTTTATAACTCAAAATAACTATGTTCAACAAAATTTTGCTGCCAAGCTTGCGCTCTTTGCGTGAGCTTTTTTCTTCTTATGTTGGTAAGTGGAACCAGTTTGTCTTGTCCTATTTGCCTCAGTTTCAGAAGCCAAAGAATGTTCCAAGCGATATCAACTGGAATAACTTTGTGGATCAACATGTTTACTGCTGGAATGGGGTTTGGACGCGCTACTATCCTGATGGTCGATTGATTGAACGTTTTATTTCTGAAAGAAAATTTTCATTTGCTAAGCTCCATGACTACTACGTGCCCATTATGATGTCTCCGCTACCTCAACCAGTGATCTTTTACGAACAGGAAGATTACAGCACGGTAAATCAAAAGAATACTTATACCCGCACCAATAGTATTTCTGAGCAAAGTTGGCAATTGATTCGCCAAGAGAATAGCCTCCGCGACGGTGTTTATCATCCACAGGCTGATTCTCAGCGCGGTCTCTTTCTTGAAAATGGTTTAGCTACCTGGTCTTGCACTGATATCTCGCTTGTTCTTGCTACTGAAACAGAAACCACTGGTCTTTATGCAATTGAGATCTTCTTGCGCCATGAAAATTTGCGAGTAAGTGTTGGTCTTGTCTTTGATACCGCCGGTGAGGTACAACGATTGGCCATTGTGCGCGAAAGCGTGCTGGGCTCACATCGTCTCTATTGGACACAGGACTCTACTCTGCCTTCATCAGTTGATTTGCCTCAGGGGCAATATAGCGCTGAAGAATATAGTGTTTCGTCGGGTTTAGAGTATTCGCGTAGCTATTCCATCTTTTATCCGAGCAGCTGGGCCGAACAAGATTCGCATCGAGTCGTGGCTTTTCCTGACGGCGTTTTAGTGCGTTTCCCTCTGCAAATGCAGAGTGCAGTCGAGCGCGTAATTGAAGTCATTTGGATGATAAAGAGTGCGGAGCCGCTGATATACAGAGCGAAGCTTGTGTACAACGCTAGTGGTCAGGTTGATTGCTTCAGTGGTGGTCTTTTCAAGAAAGACTACAAGAGCATTTTGGCATAATTTGTCATTCTTTTTTCTGGTGATTCGCGTGATATCAGGACGTCACTTTTCAGTGGATATTACGCATTACTAGGCGCGCTAACTTCAATCTGAGGTTGAATATCGGCGACAACTTTTGCAACTATTAAAGCATCTCAATTCTATTCACTCAATTCCGGCAAAATAAACACAGAAAATCCACGTAGTTCCAACACAGCCATTTTCTCGACACTGCTAGTGTTGAGTGTTTGATTTTGTATCCAGAATTACGCATCTACTGTTTTTCTTGCTTCAAATTGAAATTGAGTCTGCAACAGCGATTCTACGTCAAATCAAAGTCAGAACCTAAAACTAGGAAATCAAAAATATGGCAATTTCAAACGAACTTCGCGCTCAATTACTCTCTATCGCTCTTAGCGAAGCGGAAGTAGCGGTTCTGGAAAACAACGGCTTAGACACGGATGCAGCCCTTGTGAGCGTTACAAAAGATGAACTTAAGGAAGTCGGCTTGAGTGTTGGTGCGCGCAACAAGATTAAGGCAGCGTTCCCGACTACAGTAGCAGCTGATACTCTCAATCTTGAGGTGAAAGCTGAGGCTGTCGCTGATGCTCCATTCGTTACAGCTAACCCCTACGCCTATCTGCTAGGTAACAGTGCAAGCTCGCTCGGTTTCAGCGCCCAAGCCCTCAATCCGCGCATCAAGCCTGATTTCATCCGTAGTGCTGCTCAAGCGGCCAGTTCTTTCGTCCTCGTAGGAACAGGTCTTTGTGACGTGTTCACCCGTAAGGACTTTTGGCAACAATTGCAACTTGAAGATTTGGAGTTGCGCAGCCGGATCAGTCGCTGGACAGAAAATTTCCGTACCGAGCGCTATATTTCTAACGAGGCGTTAGGTGAACTGGGCGAAGGTGTAAGCCAACTATTTGGTATGCACTTCCAAAATCTGGTCAGCAGTTCATCCAAGCTCAGCTCACAACAAGGCGCTCTTCAGTTGCTTGGTAATCAGGCTCGTATAGATGTTGGCAGCGACGCAGCTTCTTACGGGCAATTGCAAACTCTCATTCCGCTAGCCGCCGAAGAAATTAGCCAACGGATGATCAGCTCTCCCTTGCCTGAGATGTCTGTGAGCTTTGTGAGCTTGTTGCGCGACCTGCTCGACATTCTAAAAGATAGCCGACTGCAGGCTGCTGCTGGTATCACTAACGCCACGAGCGCTGATGAAGGAGCTATTCTCTTCTTGCAGCGCCGTCTTGGTTCGGATGTTGCCAATCGCTTCCGTCTTGCTCTGAGTTATGAGCAGTTGCTCAATGCTCTAGCGGCATGTCCGCAGAGCGCAGATGCTAGCTACCTAAACGTATTCGGACAGCTTGCTTCTCAGGTGGCGACCTATTACACGGCAGTATCAGGGGGCTCAACCGAGTCTACTTCGGCTCCTGTTCAACGCCAATCTGCAGCTACTCAGAGTGGACAAGTCAGCTTTCGCTTCAACTTCTCTCTCTCTCTGCAAATCCGCCGTTAAAGCTGCCGACGCATTACCGCATTGTTAGATAGCTAGCGAAAGGAAGGATGGCCCCTAGCCGTTCTTCCTCTCCATTTCAAATCTTTGTACCTATGGTGGACAACAATTATGACCGACGATTTTCGTGCACTGCTCAGAAGTAAGAAGATTTCAGAACAAGCGATTGAGGCATTGGCTGAGAACGGTCTTGATACCTTGGAATCACTACAAGAGTGCAGCAATGATGACCTGATCGAAGCTGGACTAACGCTGCTTGGAGACAGAAAGAAAGTTCTTGCGCTGGCAGGCTTAGGGCAGTCTTCTCCCGCTCAAGCTGTAGCTGAAGAGACTAGTCCACAGGCATTTGACACTAATGCATTCCTGCAACAATTGAGTAGCTCTGGACTCAACCTCAGCTCAATTAAGCCAAGAATCAATGTGGAGTTTGCCAATCGCGCTGCTGACTCAGTTCTCGCCTATATTATTGTCAGCACCGGCATCCTTGATGTGTTCGACAGTGCATTCTGGGCGAGTATTATGCTTGAAGATATGCAGTTGCGTGGGCGCATTCACTCGTGGAAGGAAAGAACTCGCACCCAACAATATATCTCAAATATTGCCAAGGATGAATTGCTGAGTTCCGTACCCAGACTCTTCTCGGGAAGTTTTGATAGTCTGATTTTGACTGCCCGCACCATGTCGGCACAACTTGAGGCTTCCGGTATGCTGGGAGCCCAAGCGCGGATTAATATTGGCGGCGATGCCACCGGACTGGTTGCCTTGCGTGACTTGATTCCACTGGCAGCTGAGGGGCTCTCCAATGCAATGATTGCCTCCGAGATGCCAGAGCAGGTACTGTTAGTGGTATCAATGATTAATGACCTTGTGTCGTTGATTAAAGAGCCGCTGCTGCTTGCTAACGCTGGAGTATTGAATTATGACAGCCCTGACGAAGGCGCTATCATTTTTCTTACTAAACGATTCGGGCCAGAAATTGCCAATAAATTCAGGCTTGCTCTCGCGTATGAGCAGTGCGTGCGAGCAATTGCAGCTTGTCCAGCAACGGCTGAAATCAACCGAGACTATTTGCAAGTCGTCGGTATGTTGGCTGGTCGACTCTGTACCTACTTCACCCTTGTTTTGCCTGGTAGTTCGGAGGAAATTCAGCCCTTCTCACAATTAAAGAATTTGACGCGAAAGGCAGCCGAGCCAGTTGGACAGAAGCAGACTGATGCAAAAATTGCGGGTGCACCGACTACTGGGTGGCCCTTTCCAAAGTTTGGCAATAAGGTGAAAGACCGCTCTGGCTGTCAGTTGCCCATGGTTATTAGCCCTAAGGTTGATGATTTTTCTGGCTGCACTTTGCCTCTGGTCATCGTTGGCTCAGGAGAGTTTTCTGGCTGCACCATTACCACTCTCATCTGGTTTGGTGACGGGCGAGGTGGTGGTGAATTATGCGGCTGCAATGTCAGCTACTTCTATTGCCTTGCCGGAGATGAGCCCGACATCTTTGGTGGCAACGTGCCTATGCCTCAGTACAAAACCCGCGATGAGCTTATTGCTCTTGCTGTTGAACTGACTCAACAGCGCAATGTTCAAATTCTCTAGAGTCTCACTTCTTACTTCTCACTCTCAATCAAAATCAAAAGCAAAATAAATTAGGAGCACCAATATGTGTGTAACTTCAGGACCAGCAAAGCTTGCCAACACAATTGTCGCCGCATGGGAGATCAAGCCTGGCTTTCACGCCATGGGCTATCAGAACCGGGTACAAAGTCTCGTCGGCGGCCAAACTAGTGGGGATGTACGTCTCTCTCGTGGAGTATATGAAGATGAAGGTGAGCCGCGTTTTGATTGGGATAGCGAAGGATATACGCTGCAGAGCCTTTCGACAGCGAACTGCATGATCTTGCCTATTCCATTGCATCCAGATTCGTTAGTGATGGACATTGGAATTCTTGACACGCGTAACTTCAAGAATTGCCTCAAGGACATGGCTGAAGCGCTTATTCCCGCTGAAACTACCCGAGGTATGTGCAAGGGCCTATCTTATGGTGAGCCTCGTGGTGAGGTTTACATCCTCGAGTTCGATGTTTATAGCATTGTCATGGCTCAGTTTGCAGGCGATGCTTTTGGTGCCTTGGAGGCTATTCCTACCAGCCGTCGCCCCGATATAAATGAGTCTTTACTGCGCAGTTACGAAGAATGGTATGGATGGCCTGTGGCATTTTGCTGCTTCGACAATGTTGAGGCGAAGCAGGCCGCGCCCTTGGTGTTCACCTTCAAGACTCGCTTCCAAAATAAGCTGTTCTTGCCTGCAATTCACGGTCATGATGGCAATGTGCCTGACCTCGCTGAGCGAGTTCAGGACGACCACACCTATATTGGAGGCAGCTGTTTAGCCACCAGCACTGGTAATCGTGTCTATTACACAGATACTATTGCCACTAGTCTGCGTCGCGAGCTTCCCACATCTGTGGTTGGCACCACCGCCGATTATTACCACAAGCAAGGAGACGTAGTTTTAGATCTTGCAAAAGTGCGCCAAGGTATATTCGAGCTTAATCGTCTTTTACCTCCTAATGCCCCTCGCCCCAAGCAGCAATTTAACGTTGCGGAGCCGCGGGTAAAAGGACGCGTAACACGTTCCTCCCCCTGGTAAAACCATCGGACAATCTCCTAGCTAAATCCTAATAGTGCGTGGCGATGATTCTTTCATCGTCACGTGCTACCTAAGATTGGCTCGAATTTTTTTCTTGAATTGTTAGTAGACCGGTCGATTATGAGTCGCGAAGAAAAAAAGGCTGAGGAGCCCTGAGAATAGTTTTTGACTAGTTTGGCACTGGCACTATTTCTTCTTTATGTAGCTTGGCCGTTTCAGTAGTTTCTCAAGCACTAGACGACGATGTGAGCGTCGCCGTAGCTCTAAGCCCATCGCAGATACTGTAAGGAAGCTGAAGCCAGCACAGAATAGAGGGAGATAGAGTTCCAGGAAGAGTGGTATGGCAGAGATGAGGCTGGCGCCCCAAATGAAGCAGAAGGCAATGACTTGGGCATTACCTATATGAAGCTTCGAGTCATCAGTGTAGTTTTTCATTCTCTTGTTAGTTGTGAGTTAAGGAACAAGCCTATGAGTGCCAGACGCAGTCATAGGCTTGAGTTAAGCTATTTAGCCGATGCTGTAAGGCAACGGAAGTTACGGGTTACCGAGCAATTTTTCAATGCGAGCAATTTCGTCTTTAGCAAGTTGAGCACGAGAGTTGGCTTCTTGCGCGGCAGCTTGAAATTCGGCTTCAGCGAGGCCTACTGTTTCAGCGCTGACTTTTGAAAGA
Organism: Candidatus Melainabacteria bacterium; assembly: GCA_030696635.1. Classification (GTDB taxonomy): domain Bacteria; phylum Cyanobacteriota; class Vampirovibrionia; order Obscuribacterales; family Obscuribacteraceae. The sequence continues at coordinate 36,315 of JAUYRX010000027.1, read as the reverse complement.
TTCTTTATTTGACTTTCGAGCGCAGCGCGACGCTGATTGAAATGATTTTCTAGGTCTTGCAGTTGCTGCGCGTGAGAGCTTTTAGCTGCCTCTAGTTGCTCGCTTTCCTTGTTCAAGCTGGCTTCAATTGTTTGCTGGGCAGACTCAAGGACTGAACGCTTGTGTTGTTCAGCTTGGTTCAGTTGGGCACGCAAAAGCTCTACTTGCTGCAATGCTGCGTTGGTTTCAGCGTCTGTTGACTGTATTGCCTCAACAATAGTTGGTACTTCCGTTGTGATAGGGGGAGTGGTCTGGCAAGAAGGAAAGAGACGAGAGAATATAGAATGAAAAGACATAGGTCGGTCTCCAATGAATAGTGTCTATCGAACATCCGTCAGCAATTGCTTCAGGTTTTTGGCAGTAGACTGTCTGCCAAAAGAAAACTGCGTGGACTCGAACCACCCTTCTTTGTTATAGCAAAGACGCTCACCTGAGCCGCAGCACCAATTTGATTGATTTGTCCTAGAGCTAGTTTTCTAGCAAGCTAGACAGCATAAGCCTGCCGAAGCTACGCCGCTATCTGTCTAGCTACTAACTACTAACTATCTTCTTCGGTTCCGGCAAGAAGTGATTGAATGCGAGCAATCTCGCATGTGCCAATCTGTTTTCGAGAGTTAGTATCGTCGACAAAGTTTTCAAATTCATTTTGTACCGCAGCCGCTTTAGCAGATTTGGTTTTTGCTAGTTGTTCAATGCGATTTTCCAACCATTCTTGCTGTTGTTGGAATGACGTGTTCAATTCCGCCAATTTCGCTTGGTGGTTTGCTTGCGCTACTTCAAGCTCAGTCTGCTGTTTGGCAAGAGCTTTTTCAATAAGCTCTTTTCCATCGCTTAATGCCTTGCGTTTTTGTTCGTTTGCCTGATTTAGCAAACGGGTGTATTTATTGACTTTCTCTTGCGCTTCATCAGCGATTATTTGCGAATACTTGATTGCCTCGTTGAGTTCTAACGCTTCCTCAGCTAAGCGAAATTGAATACAACGGTCTAGTAAATTAGCCATGAGGCGGTCTCCAGTGAATAGTGTCTATCGAACATCCTTCAGCAATTGCTTCAGGTTTTTGGCAGTAGACTGTCTGCCAAAGGAAAACTGCGTGGACTCGAACCACCCTTCTTTGTCATAGCAAAGACGCTCACCTGAGCCGCAGTATCGGTATCTGGTAACTAGTTAAGTGTGTTTATTCACTCACATTTTTGCGAAATTCAATCCAGGGCTCATCACCATGGTAATGAATTGCGCAGAGCCAACCGCCAGCGTCGTTGAAAGATTGAACAACTTGCTGGGCCATCTGTTCTGACACGTCAGAAGGAATATAGATGTACGGAGCGCGGCCCGAAATCAATTCGCTAACTTTAGCTTCCAGCATGTCTTTGCATGCTTGCAAGAACCGTTGATAGATTTCGTTATTAGTGAAGTCCGGATGCAGTGCACTCATAACGAAGTTATCGTAGGGTTGCACTGGGTTTTGTTTGTTGGTCTGAGTAGTAGTCATTTTGGCTCCTATTTTTGTTTTCTTAATTGACTAGTTCTAGCGGGTCTCTTTAGCAGTCTCGTCGTCTGGCGCTAGGCAGACAAATAGCCATGTCAGCGAGCCAAGCCCGATCGTCCAGAATGAACAAAGACGGAAGCCTTCAGCGTTGTAACCAGTGATACCAATTATGGCGGTGCCAATTGCCATACAAATGAACAGAACGCCCGTTAGCCCAATTGCGAAATGGGAAGGACTCAAGCCGTACTGCTGGTTAGTTTTGTTATTGAGGTTATTCATGTTTCTCACGTGATTAGATAAACAATAAACAGGAAGCTCTTTATGAGCTTGCATAGTCAAAAACGGTCTACAAACAAACTAGCCGCAAATAATTCTCTACAGAGAAATGATTTGAGGCTGGAGATGGTGAATTGGTTGAAAACTAAAGCGATTGCACCGGTTTGTTTGTTTGTTTGTTTGATGAAAGATATCCTCAACCTAGCAAAATGCTTGCCAATAGGTCAATGACAAATCGGCCTGCTGGACTTTCCTGCCTGATTTAATCTACAAATATCGTTCGCGAGCTGGCCTTCGCCTGCGAAAACTTGTCGATATAAGTGCAATTACGCTGTGTTACCGGTGCGAGTTGATGTCGCTTAGCGCACGGTATTTCTTAGATCTGAACTGTGGCTAATTTTTGATTGATCATTACTAATTGATCGACACCAATTGATTGAGATTCTTTGAATGTGTCAGGGTGAAGTTTCAACACACATTTCCCGAGACATATGAGGTTTTATAAAGCTACGAGCAAAAAAAAAGATGGACATCACTCAATCTTTCGAGCACCCAGGTGCGCTCTTGTTCTCAGCTACAGCATGTTGGGGTCAACAATTGCTTACGCAGATTTGAATCATAAACAATTTGAACAAATAAGTTGAGGTAATGAATATGGACGGACCTGGTGGAGACTGCGGTAGCGAAGGCGGTCAGGGAGACTGCGGACACGGAGGTGATGGACACGGCGATCATGGCGGTCACGGCAATCACGATGGTGCAAGTCATAGTGGTATGCAAAACGCTGATGGAGATTTTGATGGCGCCAATGATGGTGACTACGATGTTTACCATGGTGACGATTTCGAGTACGCCGATATCCCTGGGGAGAATCATAGTACTCATGATACTGACTTCGATTACGGTGCTGAATTTCCCGGCGATCAAATCTGCGATGATGCCACTGGCGTTGATTACTACGTCGATGGTCACTACCACAGTGGAGGCGGTCGCTTCCTTGATAGCTATTTCTATGGCGGAAGATTGCATAGTGGGGTTTATCTCGGCAACAACACTACCCGTATCGGCAGACTGGTTAATGCTAGCTATACTCATGGCTATACGGTCTATCCCTTCGGCAGTATCCTTGCACCGCTAGCGGGTGAACTCTATAGAGCTTCTCTGCGCGCAAGGGCAAACACCGACTCATCTCGTTCATCTCCTGAATATGATGACGACCAAATTAAGGTTATCCTTGAGGCCGTAGATAGAGCTAAGAATGCGCCTGATCGCAATTACTATGGTGCGCACGTTGCGCATGGCTTCATTGACGTGCACGAGACGCTCGAAACTCTAGCGACGAATGCAGGTCTTAGCCGTGTTGCCGTTAGTGCGACGAGCAAGTTTGTACAAATTGAGCCGGTTATCTCTGACAAAGGGGTGAGCGATTGGAATCGTTTCGTGCCACCATACTCACGAGAAGAGACCCCTTTAGGCTACTATCCTGGTGCCAGAGGGCTAACCTATTTTACTCAACAGTGTTGGACTTCTCAGTCACCGAAACCCGCTAATTTCTGGGCTGGTGTTTTGCAAGCTTGTGATTGCACGCCTGCCAGTCAAATCGAAATTCGTATCGTCACCTGGTACTTCGCTGACGTTGATGATTACGAAACAAGGATTGACATGCGAGTTACTCAGGGTCAGAACTTTACTGCAAACCAGGTTGCGGCAAACAAGCTTTGTAATGATATGTTGGCGCTATTGAAGGGGGTGAAACCTACTTCCTTTGCCGAAGCTAAGCGCTGCAAGATATTTGCTGGCAACTATTTAATTTAGGGCATTCTCCCATGCCATGCTTCGCGCTAACTTTTCTTTGCCCAAGGTGGTTCTTTATAGTCAGGTATAAACCTTACTTACCTAACTCATCGAGCATTCCTTCCCAAACTTTCAGAATCAACAAGCACAACCATTTCTGACCAGATGTCACTCTTTTGAGTACATCTGGTTTTGCTTGTCTTTGCCGTTTTGACGTAAACCAAACAATCGTAGTAAATAACTAGGAAAAAATCATGGAAACTAATCAGAAAAATTTCTTGTTCAAAGCTGCCACCATTGTCGGTTCACTCCTAGTGCTCCGCGTTGGTTGGATCGCTTTGAATATGCTTGGCGCATACATCGCCATCTTCGCAGTGTTCTCTTTCTTCGTCATTCTCGCTGCTCTGCTTGTTGCTCCGATACCCACGGCAGAACGACTAAAACAGGTGGTTGCTTCGGTGAAATCCATCTTCAGCTAACCTAGTAGTTAGCGTTAGAGAGAGCCCCGACTCTCTCTAATTCTCTCTGGCTTTCTAACTAACGCTTTTTTCATTCTCATAAATTCTATCTTCCTGACTAATATGAACATCCCGTGGGTTTTTTTGAGTGCGATTTTCGCCTTGAAACATTTTGTCGCTGACTTTCCTTGCCAGAATGACTATATGGTGGTCGGTAAAGGTAAGGTCCATGGCTGGATTTTGCCATTGATGGCACATTGCACTGTACACGCGTGTTTTACTCTGTGTATCTGTCTTGCCTTTCGTCCTCAGCTATTCTGGTTGGCAGTGGTAGATTTTGTTATTCACTTCTTGATGGATCGAGTTAAGGCCTCTCCGCGCTTGCTTGGTCGATTCAAACTGCTCGCAGCAAGTGAGTTTGCTCAAGCCAGTGAAAAACAGAAACAAGACAATGAGCTATTTTGGTCAAGTCTTGGCTTTGACCAAATGATTCATAATTTGACAAATCTTCTTCTGGTTTATTTGTTGGTAACACTATGAAATTCACAAAAGAAACTGTACTCACGATTGCAACGGTATATGTCCTTTTAGTGGTAGCTGCTTTTGTAGTCGGCTCTCTGACTTGTGGCAATCGTGGTGCAACCATAGCTGTGGTTGACACTCTGTGTCTCTCGGTAGTTGTTCCTGCCATTCTGTTTTTACTGTCTGCTTTTCGGTACTAAGTCAGCGTCTTACCGTTTATATTATGCTTAGGGCTATGAAGCCCTTTTTTTTGAAAATTTATAGTAGACTGGTCTAATACTAAAAGGCAAGAAAAAAGGCTAAGGAGCCTCATTATGTTGTTTGAAAAAGCCCCGCTTTATTAAGCGAAAGCTAGTTAGACTGATTCAGGCGACTATTTTTGAATCCATAAGCCAGGTATATCAGAAGGCCGACAAATAAGGCTGCACCATAGAGCATCCAGACTGCTGCCCCAAGGCTTAACATCATAACGATGCTGATAAGCGCTCCAAGTGCGGGAACATATGGCATAAGTGGACAGCGGAAGGTGCGTGCCGCATCAGGTGCGATATATCGCAGCACAATGACACCGACGCAGACGGCCACAAAGGCCGCCATAACGCCAATGTTCACAAGTCCTGCAAGGCTGCGGATGGGGAAAAGTCCCGAGGCCAAGGCGCTGAACATCCCTACTACTGTAATCGCCACGTAAGGCGTATGGTGCTTATGACTGACTGCGCCCATTTTCGGAGGCAGAAGTTTATCACGACTCATACTCATGATGATGCGCGATTGTGCGTAAAGCATCACATTCAGTGTGCTTTCAACAGAGAGTAATACTCCCAGAGAGAACACACTCACCAGCCAACCGTAACCAATTTTGCGCAAGACAAAGGCGAGTGGAGCGTCGGCGGAAAGTTCTAGATAAGGCACTGCAGCAACCATGGTCAGTCCGACCAAAATGTAGAGCACAGTGCAAATAGCCAGGCTGTAGATAATCGCACGCGGCATTGATTTCTCTGGCTGTCGGCATTCGTCGCCCATGGTAGTTATCGAGTCAAAGCCGATGTAGGCAAAGAATATTGTACCGGCTCCAGAAATTATGCCAAGGGGACCAAATGGCATGAGTGGTTCAAGATTGACGGAGTCAAAAGAACCTGCCGTCAATATTATGAACGTTATTACCAACGCTGTTTCAATGACACTTAGAAAGGTTGTGAATCTGACGCTTTCCTTCACGCCATGGTAGAGGTGCAAACTAATTAGAGCTATCGCCGCCACAGCCACCAGGTTTATTGACGAGACCAGAGGAAGAGCCAGGGCTAATTTAAAGGCTCCAAAGGCAACTAGTGGAACCCAGAGGAAACGCAATAAGCCACCGGAGGCACCACGCAACCAACGCCATATAAGTCCGGCACAAAGTGACCCGGCACCAATCATGATGGCAACACCGACATTGTGGGGCGGTGCTTGGCTGAGCCAGGCTGGTAAGACAATACCAACAGGTTTGAGAAGCTCTTCCAGATAGTCAGATAGAGCTACTGCTACTGCACTTGAACCCACTGCGTAGGCCACTAGTACACTCCACCCCATGAGAAAGGCAATTACTTCGCCCAGGGTGTGATAGGCGTATTCGTAAACTGAGCCAGCCGAGGGCAACATTCCGGCAAGTTCTGCATAGGCAAGCGCCACGCAAGCGCAAGCAAGACCAGACAGTGAGAAACTAAGCCAGATGCCCGGACCGGCGTGGGCAGAAGCAACTGTACCGACTAGAACAAAGATTCCGGCGCCAATAATGGCTGCGATACCATTCATAGTTAGATCAAAGGTACCAAGCACTCGCTTAAGTGGGGGGCCTTCATGAACAACAATGGCAGAGCCCACGGTCTTGCGCCGAAAAGCGGCCGCAAACTTAGGAAATTTCATACATTCTAATTGAATTAGAGAATTATTGAACGACAGTGTTGAAGACTAATGCAATTGAGACGAGCTTGCTCGCTGCTCTAAATAGTTTTCGTGCAGGGCGAGCAGAGAAATTATTGTCGGCATCACTTGCTCAGGGCAATGGCTGGCATCACCATTCAGGCGTGGAACTACTCCCTGATATTTGACTATTAGATTTGGAGTTTCTCCTTTATCTAATGAAGCACTGAGCGGGCGATCATATATGTGGAGGAAAGCTCTGTTGCCCCGTTGTTTGAAATAAAATGGCTCATTTGTCTCAACGATGAAACCTTCAGCTTGACAGGGGAATTCCCCTGCAATTGGGTCTGTAAAAGTCAAATTCATTGCTTTAGCTTTTGAAAGATACGTTAGTAATGGTCTTCGACCTGTGGAAAGTCGACTTGGAGTAGCTCTGTGCCAGCTTTGTCGGCTGATTTCATGTCGCTGAAGACACCTTGAAAGAGGGCTATCTCTCCGCTTGAGTCTTCTACTGCTGCTTGAAGAGTCAATGCCCGTACAACTAAACTCCAACCAGTTTTGTAGAACAAATAATATTTGTATTGGGGTTCGGGTGCGTTGCTGTTGCCGTTGCAGATAGAGTCTTCATCGATTGACAGTTGCTTCTGTTGCATCGTTTTTGTCCTGATAAATATCTGAAACTGAATTATTGATTGCTAGAACGAGCTTCATGTAGGCAAAACGTCGAAGTCTCACCTCCAAGTCTCACCTCCAAGTCGCTAGATTTGATTGGAATGTAATTGATTCAGGGAAATGAGTTACCTATGGCCGCATCATTTCGCAGTCAAGTAAGCCTTCATTAGCGCGTGCTCGGTTGAGTGAGCGATAGTGATGTTGTTTTCTTTAGTTTGATTTAGAACCTCTTGTGAATAAATTTGTGTGTGTTTATAGATGTAAATACTTTGGCATTTTGTTACTTAGTCAATCAAGCTGTAATTGCCTTCAGGTCAGCAAAGTGATGTGAGGCATGCACATTGCATACGGTGTCTTGATAGGTTTTAGTCTGTCGATAAGCGCAAAGTAAAGGTGCGTTAAGCTTTAAGAAAGTCTGTGCGCTGGCTAGCTATAGTTCGCGCTGCTATCAATTCGTAGTTTCACAAGTAATTTCTAACTTTGCAGCAGTAAGTAAAGGCAACAATATTTCCTCTCGATTAAGCCGCCTTAGTAGAAGCAGATTTTGTCGCAAACAGCAGCACACCCTGCTTGATTCGCTCTGTGCGCTCTTTCACTATTGCGATTTGTGTCAGTACTGCGCCACTTTCAATGTCTGCTTTTAATTTACACAGTTGCTTCTGGAAGAGTTCTGGGGTCTTCTCGCAGAGGGCAAAAAGCGAGTCGCCACTGCGCCAGTCTTCTTGTAGTGGTCCTTGCGGATCGAGGTTGGCTGCCCTCCAGTAGGTGGTCTCCAGCGGCACGATGCATACAGTTGAAGCCGTGGTTTGCAGCAATTCCAACATGGTTTCTTGCTGCAAGAAGCGTGAAGCGAGCTTTTCGGCCGCCTCGGCGAAGTATTTGTAGTACCATATGCAGCCCGCCTCAGGAGACATCTGCTCTCTTGTGCAGGTGACGATGATTAGGTGTCCGCCCGGTTTTAGAACCTCAGCTGCTCCCTGCAGAACAGCCTGAGTAGCTTTCTCTAGCTCGTCTTCGCTTTTGTGTGGCAAATGGTGCAAGACAAAGCTGAACAAAATGACATCAAAGCTTTGGGCCGCAAATGGCAGGCGGCGAATGTCGGCGCAAACTAGATCTACAGCACTGCCAAGCTTCTCTCTGGTCTTCTTTAGTCCAGTTCGTGAGGCATCGAGACCGGTAAGCAAATCAAAACCGGCTAGCTTGAGAGCATGCAGGTGTATACCAGTGCCACAGCCAGCATCAAGAATGTGTGGCTGCTGGGTGCTATCGGGGAACTGTGCGCGTAAGAAGCGAATGATTTGTTCTCCGCCAAGAGCTAAGCGCGTTTTGTCATAGTTACTGTGGGTCTTTTCGTATTCTTCGTAGCTGCTACCTATGTTCATGGGTTTTCTCTGTTTGACTATTGTTTTGGCGAGAAAAGACAATCGCAACTTTTTCGCTCCAGCAAGCGAGAAAAATTGCGCGTGTCTTATTTGGAGTTGATTTGAGGGCGATTTTTATTTTTTTTGTGCGAGTAAAGCTAGAGGATACACGCGTAGTATCATCGACCCCTTCTGCATGGTTCAAGCGTGCGCAGCTGAGGAGTGATTAATCCTTTCCCTGATTGGCTATAACCAGTTGTGATTGTGCTCATTTTGTGGCAAGCACCATGTGCCACCTAGCGCTACCCAGAACAGTCGTCATTTTAGTATTTGTTTGTCACACGGTTTTATTTAATATGAGATTACAAATGTGGAGAAATAGTAATGTATGCTCAAAACTCTGACCTGAGTTCACATGGCGAGATTGGCTTAGTAAACAGTGCCGATAGACTAGAATGCTTTAGACCGCATGATGAGTGCGATGTGACTTGTGTTCCTGTAATTGAAATTGATACTACTAAATTCCTGCTAGAGCAATATCCGCTTGTGAGACCGGCTGATTCTGAAATCAAGCAAATGATTACTCAGTACTATGATATTGCTTGTGAAAAGAACGATGATCTATCTCACGAGAGTCAGGAGATTACTCGTTACGCTGCTACTCTTGATGAGTTTGCCGCTCAATTAGTATCGTCGTGTGTTGGTGTTAAGCCCCTTAATATCTTGTCAATTGGGGTAGGCCGAGCGAGACGAGAAGAGTTGATTGTGCGAAATTTCCGCAGTGGTATTAGTTCGTTCATTGTCAATGACGCTTCAAAAAATATGTGTGTAAGGGCTGGTGAGGTCGGTTTTGACTATCTTTACGGATTTTGGCAAGACTTTGTGATTAGAGATCAGCTCGTTGCTCTAGATCTTATTTTGGCTCTTGATTGCTCTGAGCATTTGACCAGTATGGAAGAAGCTCACCGGTTTATGCGCAATGCTTCAGCCGCTCTTGGGAAAGACGGCTTTATGCTTATCGATTTTCATAATCTAGAAGACGAAACGGGTTGGGGAAAGTACTTAAAGCATTCGTTTTCTAGTGAGTCTCTAGCAGAGAAAGGTTATGAGTTGGGAGAGTGCTTTTTTAAACGATCTGATATATCTGAGATCTGCTATTCAAGGCATTTTACCTGTGAACAGATTATCGAACTGATAAAATTGAACGGTCTTGATTTAGTCGCTATTGAATATCTGGCTAAGTCGACTGGCGAGATCATTGAGAATTTGGATCCTCGCGCTGGAAGCTTTATTCTTCTTTTGCGTAAACTTTAATATCGCTTGATTTTTTGTTCGTTTTTACTAAGTAGACTCTTAATCTAGGTGCTAGGTCTGAAAACATCATTTAACGCTCTAGCGCGGGTTAGCGTAGCTTGAAAGAATTGAGTGCTCGTTTTTTAAGCTCTGAGCTTTGCAGTTTGAATTGATCTAGTTGTTGGTTGTTGCTTTCTCTTGCGAGTTAGCAAGCCATTTTCGCTGGCGACACTTTCATTGCATAGTGAATGACTAAATTGCTAGGGATTAGTTATCTTAATCCATTATTTCAATTAGGAACATAACCTCGAAAGTCTAGAAGACAACTCCATTTACTTGCTAAGGTCAATTTTCCAGCGTATCTCAATACGCTCGGATGCAATTGCATACCTACCTCAATACCATTTCTAAAAATGCATGATCTCGAAATTCAACGCTGGTGTCAGGAACGAATTCGTCTTGTAGCAGGCCTTTTGACTGCCCTTGAGTTGAAAGAATCGCAAATCCCTGCAAGCGCAGAGAATACAGAAAGGCACTTTCTCTGTTCTGCTTTAGTCAAAAAACGCGCGATTACGTATATAGAGCAATTGCAGCGTGAGCCAGTACAGATGTACTCGGCGTATCCCCATGAGGTTATGCAGCTGCAGCCCGGTGGTCTTTTGGTTCCTTCCCCTGAGGGCTATAGCTCCTTACCGTGGAGGTCGGAAGAATTACCTACGACTCTTCATCTTTTAGCGATGCAGGCTGAAGCAATTACTAATATCTGCAACGCACAAAATACCTTTGCCCATTCAAGTTGGATGCTTGACCAAATTCAATCTCAGTTGAATAAGTTAATTGATGGAGAAGCTTCACCATGATCAACTTAAGTCGACAAGAACGGATTTTCGCCCGAGTGATATTAGCCGCAGCTCTCGTTGATGCGGTGTTAATCGCTTTGATTTTGCGACTATTTTAAGTCGGCAATTGCAGAGTCACTACCTATAGTGGCTCGCTTAATTTTCTCTCTATTTATTTCTTTCTTTCTATCTATTCCAGCCATAGCTGGTAGGAGCAATAATGAATTCGACTATTTCTGCAATTCTTGGAATTGCCTTTCTAATTTTCTTTCATGAGCTAGGACACTGGCTTGTCGCCCGTGGCCTCGGCTTAAAGACGGTTGTTTTTTCAATTGGATTTGGCTCGAAGGCTACATCAATCAGCTTGGGGAAATTTTGGGACACAGAGTTTCGATTAGGTTTGTTTCCATTTGGCGGATTTGTCGTCATACCTGAGCTACAGGACGAAGAAGGCGGTCGGATTGTTTTAGAGGAGCATGGCATAGACGGTGATGCTTATGTTAAGCAGCCAGTTTGGAAGCGTGCCCTAGTAATAGCTGCTGGCCCATTGGCAAATATTTTCCTCGCTTATGGCCTCTACGTCATTCTTCTCATTGAACATCGTCATCTGCTAGCTGCTCAAGCTATCGTGGCCGCTTTCTTTACCACTGCTGGTGCTACCAATAGTGTGATATCTGGGCTTCTGATGATGCTTCATTTGACTGCTGTTGATCCATCTTTACCTGCTGGCGCAACTGATGTCCATGGCATCGTTGGTATTTTTCAAGTTGTGCATCAAGCAGCTGGCAGTTCATTTGTTATCTTTGGCCAAATACTTGCTTATCTAAGCTTGAATCTGGCAGTAATAAATTTGCTTCCACTGCCTCTATTTGATGGTGGACAACTGCTCTTTCTAGCCGTCGAGAAGCTGATTGGACGACCAGTTTCATTAGAGTTGCGTGGTTACCTTAGCTTGCTTGCTCTTGTTGGTCTTATTTTGCTAACGGGTCTTGGTTTACTAAATGACTTCACCAAGCCAATTTCTCTTTAGTTAGAATGGTTGGAAAAGTGTTAATTTGATTTGGGCTACTGAGCCCTTTTTTTTGGCTGAATATTAGTAGACTGGTCTATTGGTTTATAGAAACTTTCATTTTTTAAGGAGACCTTGCCTTAACCTCATTTGGCGGTGGTTATATTATCGAAACTCTTGCATTCCTTCAATTTTATTGGGAGAGGTTCTTGCTGGTCCCTTTTCTCTCCATGGATCAAGGTAGATCATCTTTCCATCGGGATCTTTAACTCCAACGAACAGATGTTCATAGCCAGGTGTATGAATTAGAAATACTTTGCTGTCTGTCAGTCTGGGATCGTTACGTAGTTGTCTAGCAAGAAATTCAGCTTGTTCTGCGCACACCCATGTCTTTTTGCTGAGACCGCTATTTTGCAGAATATTGCCAATACTTGATTGGAAATCCCCTCCTGCGATGTGGTGTCCGTCGCGTACCATTTGTTGGAGAGCGTTGTTGTAGATCTCTTGGGTGGCGTTGAAGGTTGCCACACCTCGATCGGATGCCATTAGAATCTCGCGAGGAACGGCAAGTTCAAATTTGTCATTGCGCCTTGAGCTATTTTCTTGATTGGTAAAAACTGGAACATCACCAAAGACCAGCTCTCTATATGAAACTTTGTCCGATGGGAAGCAATCGGTTTTTCTCGAGATATTCTTAAGGTCACAAAGACTTAGTGAGCCGAGGCCATTGTCACTTTCAAAGTTGCGGTTGTCGTTGTTTTGAACGGCTCTGTCGCTTTTGGCTTCTGCTAGTTCATTTCTATTCATTAGTAAGTTTCTCGGCTTGCTGGGGGATGCCAAGAAATATAAAGAGTTCTCTGTGACAAATACATACCAATCAGTTATGCCTGCACAGTTGAGTGCAGTTATGGCAGCAAGTTGCAGGTAAGAGAGGCTTATCTGAATTTGTAAACTGGGCTGAGCTTCTTCGCTTGAGCATCAGAGAGTTTAGGTGGGCCTTCTTTTGCTTTCAAGCAGAGTTCGCAGCGAGGGCAAATTTTTGATGAGAAGCCCGCCGTGGGCATCCGCCACTTATTATTGCCACCAACCAGTGAAACCTCGCAACTAGGGCACTTACAATAAGAACAGTATTTTTTTAGGCAGAAGAAAGTTGCTATCAGAATAACTCCCAATAGGGGCAATTCGCCCAGTGGCAGTGTGAGGCGGATAATCAAAATTGAAGCAACTGTTGACCAAATGTATGTACCAGCCATCTTTTTTCGTTCCAAGAAAACCGACTGCATTCTTTGAGTAGCCACGGGGCTGACAGCACTGACAAAATGTGGAATGTAATTGTGGCGATTATCTACTTGTGCAGACGTTAGCGGTGCAGCGTTGCTCTTAATCTGATTTAGAATAGCCTTGGTCTTTTTCGATGTTGCGTCCTTTGCTAGCATGAGCAAGGTACTCCGTAATTGAATGAATGATGTGGAGCAAGCTTTCGCTCTCTCTTTGTTTGTAGATAGTAGAGGGGCAATTGTGACAATTCCATTGCTATGTAATTATTGTCGCCAGCTCTCATGCTGCTTTAGTGGCTCCAGTCAGACTTTGCTCTGCCCATATTCCACAAGAGTTGGTCTTTGCTCCATAAGCCGCTGCATAGTTGGCTAAGCTCTTCTTGCTCCTGCTCATTTAGACCAGGGCGGTGAATTTTGGGTTGAGACTGTTCTTGTTTAGGATTTAGTCTTTCTTCTCTGATGCGCATCAGTAAGTCATCAACACGTTTTTTACTTTCCTCGGGGGTCTCCGGTTTGTTTAGAGTCACTCCCGCCAAGGCGATCTTATAATAGCTTGAGCCGTTATTCCTCAGCGATTCTTCTAGCACGGCCATCTGTAGTCCCCTGCGGGTCTGCGGATCCTCTACTTTTTGTGCTAATTCCATCACACGAAAGAGTTCACCTTGAACGCGCAGTTTGTTGGCAATTTCCACAACATTCTCGTCAAACTTCGCTTCTGACGAAGTCTTTAGCTTCAGGAACAATAGATTGACTCCGGCTTCATCAAAGCGTTGACCTTCAGAAACAGTAGCCGACAAGCGCGAGCGACCATGACGCAGGTCTATGCTTTCAGTCAAATTGCCTTGTCCATCTCTGAACGCTTCTGCCGGAAGGTCACGATTTGGTGGCTTTTCACTCATTTGAGAAAGTATGCGCTGATTCAAAGGACGATCGAACCAGGCTGGTTCGATGTTGCTTCTCGGATCTAAGATATTGAATGAGAAATTGTGATACATGGGATCAAGCCCTTCTGTAGGAATTCTCCGTTTCGCTTCACTCTTTTCTCTCTCTTGAAGTTGTAGATCTGGGAAGTTCTTATATAGCGCCGACTCTCTTTGAGTCACCGTCTCAGTGCTAGCCTTAGCATCACCGCTTGCTCGATTGTTGCTCATGCTTCCATATGCTTCAGATTGAAGGTTGCTGAGCCCGGATGACTCTGTTTCTATTGCAGCTGCATGATCAGCTAGCTCTGTGTTAATGTCTCTTCGAATAGGACCAGTCATGGAAACCTCCGATTGTGGGTGAGAGGATGCTCACCGACATCCTAATACCAACATCCTCTCACCGATGGAACGAGTTAAAGAGCTAGATTATTGCTCTTGATTCCTCATTGCGTCCCTTTCATGCGCTCGATCAATCTGTCCATTGCGCACTTCTGCTAGTGCCCCTTGCTGAATTTCCAAACGAGGAAGTCCGAGGCGCGGGTCAGCCACATTGCTGATGAACATATCGAAGGAAGTTTGCTGTTGGCCTGAAGTTTTGACTACAGCTTCCATGTTATTGGCCCGCGATTCGCCATATCCAAAGCCGAAACCGCCAACTCCAGGTGCGCCAATATTGACACCTATGCTGGTGGTATCAATACTGCCGTTGCTGTTCGCACTGAATCTTGAGCCATTTCCTGGTGTATATTCAAAACTAGTTGCTGGAGGAGCGCCGGGCAATACTGTTGGTGCCTGAGTCGCTTCCATATAGAAGTCGCGGCTAGTGTTGGTGGTTTGATTGTTGACATTAACATCGCTTGTGCCACCGCTGCCGCCGTCTCCGCCATTGGCACTGCTGTTATTGTTATTGCTTGTCTGTACATCGCTGCTGCCACCGGCGCCGCCAGATGCATTGCTTCTAGCATCGCCACCGGTGGCATTGCTTCTAGCATCACCGCCCTGGCTCGAAGAATTAGAACGAACGTCGCCTACGTGAGCGCTGCTGTTGGAATCAGAAGATGAGTTGCTTCTGGAATTGGAATCATTGTGATTGTTATTGTTGTTCCTATTGCTATTGCTGTTGTCATTGCTACCGCCACCGGGGGGCTCAATAGGACCGCCGCCATGGGGCTCAAGAGCACTAGCAAGAAGCCAGTGCGAAGCATCGCTATGGCTATCATTGCTTTGGCGGTCGTTTTCGAATCTTTCGCTCATTGGTACTGTCTCCTTAGAGGGTTTTTTATCCTTAAATTGCGCAAGACTTTCCCTTGAGCAATCAAGAGAGAGCAATCACTATTAAGGTTCTAAATTTGCCGGGTAAAACTGGCCGACTGACACTTGAGAGTATACGCAGACCAATTGTGACAACGCCATACGGCTAAATGGGATTACTACGAACTTGGAAAAATGAAAGTAAATTGGCTGAAATAGTTTTAGGTCGACAGCACCAGTTCTAGCGCATCAAGCTTGATATAGACAATCAGTTGCCGATTAAATCAATAATTGAGTTGTTGTCTTGGGCCAAGGTCTTGGTCAAATCTGAACTTAGCCTGTAATTCTTAGGCTCAGTAAAACAATTCACGGGCTCTTTCACTCGTAGAATTTCATTTGTACCAAAGGACTTAAATGCTTTCTCATTGCCATACGTTGTTGTCAATTGCACCGGAAGTCCATGCAGATTAGGAAACAGAAGAATTCTGCAAAGCTGACTGGTTGAATTTTCGCTTAATCCCATGCCTTGGTTATACCAAAGTTTTCCTACCGCCTTTCCTGGCCTCCGACCGGTTGAAATCCAACCTTTTCCTTGTCTTACTTCGTAGTTAATTTTCTCCGTGTAAACTGAACAACGTATACCGTCTAGAGTTTCTGCCTTACCTTGTTTCCAGGCATCAGCTCTGCCGTCAAGATCTGAGGTGGCCTTAGTTAGAAAGCCCAGGGGCAGAGAGATTTTGCTCAATGGACCTTTATAGATTAGTTTTGACTCTTTGTTCCAGAGGTAACCAGAACCAGCTTTGGCATCAGCCAAAACAACTATGTTTGTATCAAGGAACTCGATTTTGAAACGGTCTCGGTCCAGATATTCGATCATTCTTCCGAAAGAACCATGTTTCTGTCGAACCAGCCAGATCTCAGCCGAACTCTCCTTGGCAGTATTTGCTATCGCAGAAGGCGCAGCAAGTAATTGAAATATTGTAATAGTTATTATTTGACTCCAAGGAAAAACAATTTGCTTGAGGTCTTGCGTTTCAGTGGTTTTGCGTTTTTGGTAGCGGCTGATTGAAGTCATGTGCCAGCACTCATCGAGTCTTTGGTTCTGTTTCTGTCGAGCTGTTACCTAGAAGCAGTTATTATAATGACAGGATGATTCAAAAAAATGAACATGTTGTTGATTAGTTCTTTTTTGCTTAACACCATTATAAAGCTACCCTCTGAATCTGGCCCAAGTTGAAAACATAGTGATGCTATCGCCTCACCATTTTCTCTGCGGTTTGCACTGGAAATTTCTTCCGCTGAGTTACTCTCGTCTTTACTAACATTGATATGTTAATGTCACAGTCACGACCTTATATTCAGTGGCATGGGCAATCAGTTGAGTTCAAAAGTAGACTTGGCTCTAGTTCATCTATAGAGGTTTGAAAGATGGCGAAAATGGAACAGATCAGCCCCAAAGAGGCAAATAGAGACGTTTCACAGCCAATTATCTATGCAGATTTTTCAGAGAATACCAGTTCTAATTCTAGGTCTATCAAAAGTGAATATCTACCTAGTTTGATCATTGCAGACGGCTCTAGCAGCACTACCTCAGATAGGGATATTACAAAGCCAGCAAGTCTTACTCCTGATCAATCTGCCGAAGTGACAAAGCTTATGGTAGATGTGCTTAGAGGCACGAATGTTATTCCTGAAGAGACCTATAAAACTATGAAGGATTTGCTTATGATGGACGGTTTCACGAAAGAGGAAGTGAACAGTCTAAAAGAAGCAGCAAGAACTGGAGCTGACTTGTCCTTAAGCGCAAATAAGATTGACGCTGGGCTTCAACGTATGGAGCTACTAAAACTGATTGAACTCAAGATGTAATTGGATCTTTGCTGAATTACTGAATTACTTCAAGCGCTTACTTACGCTAAGGGCTCTGTAAGCTTTACTGAGGATGGTTAAAAGGTCCTTTCCGTCTTCTGGCGCACTGGCTGCTGCGCTGAGAAAGGAGAAGCTTGCGCAGTTCATTCCAAATGTGCGTTTCAGAAAAACTGCTTTGTTTGATTTTGTTCTCAGTCTTCTAATGAAGGCCGCTGCTTGAGTCGTATCTGAGTTTTGTAAGACTATCAATTGATGGTTCTCGTCGAGGCTATAGATATTGTCTTCTTCAGGGAGAAGCGATTTGATTTTGTCTATAAGCTCAGGGCTTGAAGCCCCAAGCAAGCTCTTAACCAAAACAAATGATATTGCTGAATGACATTTCAGTGACGCTTTAATTGCTTGATCTAAGTTTTCTGTTTTCTCAAGATTCTCACAGATTTCTATAACTTGTAATCTGCTTTGCTCAGCTTCTATGTTCTTAAGTCTTACGAAACCTGATTTTACAAGCATGGTAATTGCTTCTAGAAACGCGTAATGAGGTAAATGTGATTTCTCTTGCAAATTGACTAGATTGATTTCTTCTGACTCGACAGACTTAAGTATTTCAAGGCAGTAGACGATGTATTTGTGTCCGCAGATTTGTGTCAAGTTACGATTGATTCGCTCTTGACTGAAAAGACTCTCTCTGCGCTTGATAGAAATTGAAGCTAATTCAGGATCCTCTAATAGCAAAGCAAGCTGCTCGCTTCTGTAGGCTGCCTCAAGCAGCACTTTATTTAACGGCAAACTCAGTTCTGGCCTTATTGATTTTTCTCTGACTGGTGAAGATCTCAGTATTCCATCATCAGGGTCAAAAGAGTATCGACCTTCTTCAAGCAAGATCATTTGGATCAATGCTTCGCTGCCCGAGAGTTTTGCCCAACGGGAGCGGATGATTTGTCCGTCTACCCACTCTACTGAACCAGTTGTTAGGCGGTTCTCTATATGCAGTTGCCCTGTGGCGCGGCCATAACTAAGTGCATGAAAGAGCGAGGAGCAAGAAATTGTAGAAAGTGATTTGTCTTCATCATCACTTTCGCTAAGGCTGTCTTCTTCCCATTCATCTTTTGAATCGCTACCTTCAGACCATGATACGAATTGACCTGACTGCGCATCGACCGAACATTTCGATAGCCAGAAGCTAACGGCACTTAGGTCGCTGCTAATTAGTGTGTTTGTGTATTCTTTCACTTCCTTGTGAATAGCGAACTGCCACTGGGGTTGTGTACTTGAGCGATAGCATTTTACTGAGAGTTCAGTGCGTAGTTTAGCTGCCGAGACCTGTTGTTGTTCAATGTCAAGCTTCAAAGAATGGCCAACTTGCTTTCTTGCCTTGAGCCAGAGATCGTTTAGTTGACGGCGAGTTGGCGTAGAGAAAGCGTTTTGCTTTCTATCAAACATTGGGAACCAAGAATCTTTCTAGGAAATTGACAAGTATGCAGTGAATTTGTGTGGAGCTGCCGATAAATGCGAAGTCTGCAGCTATAGCGTGATCGAAATATATCAGTTGTAGCTAGAGTATAAAGTGAAGATGTTTGAGAAAACTCTAAGATATCCTGAAACCTAGTTGTACAGAGGCTTTCGCCAGCGAAACTTTGGCAACGAATAACTTTATTTGTAATTGGATGATGACAGTTTAGTCGGGCGCGGAAATTTATTCTAGAAAGTCATCTAGCTGAACTTCTTCTTTGACAAGTTTGAAGTTTTGAGGAATTTGGAAATGAGTAGGGTCTACATCGCAGAAAGTTACTTTATTTGTGCTGAGCACCATTTGTGGCCCTTGTTCTCGGTCTGTGTAGGTTAAACCGATTGGAATACCATTTTTCAAATTGGCTTGTTCGAAAGGCAAGCCGTTGAATCGCATTATGAATTCGCCAGCATCAGCTAGCTGTGGCAAGTTGCGACCAATTAGAAGAATCGCTTGTCTATTATTTGTTGTCATCTTGTCGCAGCTTATCGTCTCAAATGTCTGAGTCTTTACCTTCTTCCACCTTAATCCCATCGAGGCGTCTTGATTGCCAGTAATCAACATTAGGTTTCCAGCTAGGAAAGGTTTCCAGCTCTTAATAGGAACAAGGCACATTCGTTTTGTGCGGTGATTGAGTAGGAATACTTTGTTATCTTTGAAAATACAGGTCAATTGTCGATTAAGAACGTCAATACGAAGTTTGTTCTTGGTTGTGTATATGTTCTCTCTGCCAAGAATTTTATTAGTTTGTTCGAGCTTATAGCCAGTTTCTCTTGATTGTGCGGCCGATTCCGGACTGCTGATAATAACGATTGAAGCTATCGTCGCAAGAAACAAAAGCAAGAAAGTTTGCCAATGGCTGTTGCCGTTCATCTGAGTCATATCGAGAGCCTTTCTTGTTTCACGTTACTGGTTGGTGCCAGTGTCTTAGCTGATGTTGCGGCGACGTTGAGTTCATTGTACCTATTCAACCGCCAGACGGTCTCGTATGGATTTGTCACAAAGGAAACAGCATAGTGCTGTTGTCAAGGGTCGTATTCCCCCCACTTAACTTAGGATCAGTCAAATGGCGAAGGGCTCAGAAGTTGCTCGTGCACGTGATAATGGCGCCACTCAAGCGGCAAGTGAGGCAGCTGCGGCTGCTGCTCGAATTGCCGCAGAAATTGCACGTCAGGCTGAAATAGCACGGCAGGCAGAGATTGCTCGCAAGGCTGCCGAGGCCGCAGCGGCTGCTGCCAAAAAGGCTGAAATCGCCGCCGCTCAGGCTAAGCTCGATAACAATAAAGATCATAAGCCGCCATCGAAGGCAGAGTCAGACAAGAAGGCAGAGTCAGACAAGAAGACAGAGTCAGACAAGAAGACAGAGCCGGAGAAGAAAGTTGAGACAACGCTTGATTTTACTAAGCCCATTTATCCTGTTAAAGAGTCGAAGCAAGACAAAGTTGAGAGGAGCGAAACAACTGAGAAAGTTAAGCCGCAAGATAGACCTTCCGATGAAGTAATAACCGTTACTGCCAAGAAATTGCGCGAAGACTTGGCTCTACAAGAAGGTAAGTGGATAGGCGATATACGAGGTGGTGACAGCAAAAAAGTTGAGGCAACACTTAGTAGCCTGCCCCGTGATAAAGAGACTATGCAACGTCTTGAGATTGCATATACCGAAAATCGTGGTGGCAGTTTGGTAAAAGACCTCGAGTCTCAATTACCAAAAGATGATGCAGCGCGGTTTAAGGCTACCATTGAGAATCCTGAGAGTAAGTTTGCCCGCATAGAGACAGCGACCCAGCGGCTAGCTGAGACGGCCGCTGACAGGCAGACAAAAGATTCTTTAAAGCCAATCACCGATGTAGTTGGGGTCGCAAACCTTGGCGTGAAGTTAGTCAGTGAGTACCAGCGTTCTGAATCGGACAAAGAGCTTACTGCCGGCCGCAGAGAATTGCGTGAGCAGGTCTCAGTAATGAATAGTACTGAGATAGCCCAGGCCAATAAGGAGTCGCTTGCCAAGAACGGTAAGTCTTTAGAGCAGATATTGCTTGAGACCCCAGGGCTTCGAGATGAAGACAAAAAGGCAATTTCAATCTATTTGAAAGGAAGTGACGAGCGGGCCAAGAATCCAGAGTTGAATGCTGAGATTGCCAATCTGGCTGTTCAAGCTAAAGACATTGATATGCTCCGCGAAGGTTTGGGCAATAGTTCGCAAGCAAGAGAACTTTTCAATAAGCGTGGCAATGCTGATTTACTGCCAACTGTTTTTGAAGGGAATAATTTAAAAACTGCCCAAGATCTAGCTAAGTATGGAGAAACTCAAACAAGCACTAAAATAGAGTTTCACCAGAGCCTATTTGGCACCGACGAAAGCGGAGTGCGCCAGTCTGTTAAGTCTATGAGCACGGAACAGCGAGAAGCGCTTCTACGTGGCCGTGAACTGTCGAAGTTGGATGTTTGCCCAGCCGACACTTCTGCCCAAGATATTGCTTCGATGGAAACCTATAGAAAGTTAGAGCAAAATCTCAACAATAGTTTCAACCCGCGGGTTGCTAGTGATATCAAGGCTCAAGCTCTATATGGCGATAACATCATCTCTAAGCTGGCTCAGACCCATTCAGATGGAGTGCTTGGTATTGGCTCTGGTCATGATAAAAAAGATGTTTACAGTATTGTCGATAAGCAGCTAACACAAGAAGACTACAACAGACTGAAGACTGATAAAAACTTCCGCTCTGAGTTGAACCATAGTCTTAGTAGCTATCTGCCTAAAGATGAGCTAGAGCGTGTCAATGTCATCATCGATCGCAAGTTAGAAGCTGGCTCGTACGAAAAGTCGAAAGAGGTAGGTCGGACAACAGTTGAAAGACTTCAAGATTTGGGCAAGGGTGCTACTGAAAGTGACCAAGGCAAAGCGATTTCTGATATTTTGACCATGAGTGTGGATGAGAGAACTCGCTACAAGAATGATGCAACTTATCGCACCACTCTTGATGCCCAATTGAACGAAACACTCGGGGAGAATAGTGATAGTCGCATTGCAGCCCAGAGGTTACTTCGTCAGACAATCGATGGTAAAGAGCCAGCTCTTACAGCGCTAGATAAAGTAGTTGTTGGTGGGCTAAATAACGATAATTTGCCAAAGACAATAGATAATATCGAGAGTTATTTGAAGTCTGATCCAACGGCCATAGCTCGTCTTAAACATCCGCTGACAGAAGAAGACAGAGCCGTTAAGCAGCAACTTGAAAGAAGTCTTAGCCAGGCAGTTAATAGATCCGGAGAAGTGATCTACAACGAGCAAGGCGGGAGTAATTTTGATTCTATTTACAGACCGCTTGCTGAGCAACTTTTTGAGAAGAATGGAAAGGTCGACATCGGTGAGAAGCTAAGTCACACAGAGCGCGATCTTGATGCTTACAAATCATTGACAAATCTATCTGCTCAAGAAAAAGCTGCTTTACTAAACAACAATCCCCAGTCTGAAGAAGATAAGCGAGTACAGAGTCAAGTATACGGAAGGTTCGATAGTGCAGCTGAAAAGCAGTTAGCTCAAGAAATCATTACCACTGGTCAACTGACACCGCTGGCCCAACTGCGAGCCGCTACAATTACTAGTCAGTCACTAAATAGCGAAGAAATAGGGCAAGTTAAGTCAATACTAGAGCAAGTCAAGCCAGAGCAGCGCAGTCTCTTCAATGATACTTATGCCAAGACGTATCAAAGTAGCTTGTCTGATATCCTCACAAAAATACCGAGTGAAGAGCAGTCTGCGGTAAAGGCTTTACTACAGGTTGGAAAACAGAATAGTGCTGAACAGTTAGACGTTTTAGCTGATGATCGCCGCAAGAGTGAATCAGGTTTGCTTGGCGGGTTTGATTCTGGTGTGAAGGCCAATGCCATTGAAAACGGTTCAACTTTTGTTAAGGCAGTGGAGACTGCCAGCGCTAAATTTGAAGACTTGCCCTTGGCCAAACAGCAAGCGCTATTCACCCAAGCTTCTGAGGGCTACACAAAATGGCAGGCGGACAAGGCTGAGCGGGCAAATCAAGTCACCGATGGTGTAATTATTGGTGGCTCTCTTCTTCTCACTGCTGGTGCTAGTACTCCTGTGGTACTGGGTGCAACGGTCGCTGGTGGCACGGTTAAGGTGATTGGCAACAAAGCTCTTATTGGTGACGGCTATGGCAACGTTGAAGAAGTGGCCACTGATTTTTCGAAGGGCTCACTTAACACTTTGTTGAACACCTTAGGGCCAGCTCAAGCTGCTAGTGCTCTTAAGCTCGGTAACAACATTTCGAAGGAAGCAGCAGAGACTGTTGTTACCAAATTAGGCCAGGAGAGCCTTGAGCTTGGCGGTACTAAGCTTCTTAAGGAAGGCAGCGAGCAAGCTCTAGAGCAAGAGTTAAGGCGTGCTGTGCAGAACTCAATTGTTGATGGCAGTGATAAGGTTTCTCGGCAAACCATTAAAGCAATTGCTGCAAAGGTTTCTACGGAAGGAAGTGAGGAAGTCGTTGAAAAAGCTCTCACGCTCTCTCTGCGAGAATCCAGCGAGACTCTAGCAAAGCGTGGTTTTGTTGAAAAGGCTGGCACCGAACAAGGTCTGCATTTTGTAGCCGGTTATGGTGGTGGCTTTGGCAGTGGAGCTATTGAGCGTCTATCAAAGTGGGACCCAGCCCTTAGCGCCAATGAGAATATTAAACGCACCTTGGCAGAAGCCAATATAGGCGGTGTTACTGGCGGTGTTATGGCTGTTGGTCTAAATGGCATTCTAAAGACTGGCAGCTCGCTCATCGGCAAGCTCGGAGATGGAGGTACGCCAGTGGCAACTCTGGACGACGCTGCGCCTGTGCTGCGACCAGAGACACCGGACGGTAAGCTACAGAAGCAAGGTGTTGAGTCGACCGACAGCAAATTGCTGCGACAGAATCCTGAAACTGCGATCCTGGCAGAAGCTAGACCGGTAGTTAAGATCGATGCAGACATTGAAATTGGACTGCGTCGGTATGAGGTAAACGGAGAAACCCATCGTTTGCAGTTTGCTGGTGGATTCTTCTACAACCGCTTTCCCCGGGCTGGAGAAGAATTGACTGATATCAAGGTTCACGTCACGGGCAATTCGCCCCATGATCTTGCCAGACTTCAAGAAGTATTAGTCCCTGCGCTTAAGAACGATCCTGAGCTGGCTGAGCTTGTACCCATCTGGAAAACTCAAGATCCTCTTTATGGAATCAATCATGCCGAGGCACATGGTTCTAAGCCTACTGGTGAGGATCAAGGCGCCAAAGCTTTCACGTTATATTTCAGAAGTCCAGCTGATGCCATCGCAGCTCAGAAGCGCATTGATAGTATCCTTACCGAGGCCAAGCTTGGGCTTGAAACACCCATCAAATCTGGCAACGTAGATACCATTAATGGTGCCTCCAATAGAGTTGGAATTGTAAGAGATCGTTGGGAGATCACACAGCTTTCAGGTGGTAGTATTGCTGCAAAAATAGATTTGCCTATTGTGCAAAAGATTGAGTCTCAATTCGGGTTGCCCTCCGGTAATCGGCTCTCCGAGGCTCAACTTAGGCAGGTTGAAAAGGAGTCTGGTATTTTGCCCACTTCTCTAGGTTATGACCGGTCCGGAAATCTCGCATTAAAGGGTTATCAATCACAGCCTCATCGTGGCGGTATTTATTTAACTGAAGCAGGTTCTGGTAAGGAGATTGGTACTCTGACTGACCGTCCAGCAATGTACGCGCTAGCCAGGCGGTATGATACAGATCCTGCAGCTCTAGCAGCTGGTAAGCTCAAATTAGACGAAACTCCGTCAAAGCCAATATCAGTGCGCGAATTTCCTGTGGTTCACAACCATCCGAAAAATGCAGCTCTTTTGTCTGAAGCAAAACCAAATAATTACCTTGTGCTTAGTGATGGCAGAAAAATATCAGCTTCTAGCTCTGAGATTACTCTTGGTCGAGACCCAGGCACCGATATAGTCTTTTCTCAGGATGATGTTAGTAGAAGGCATGCGCGCTTGAGTATTCGTTCTGGTGGTGCAAAAATTGAAGATCTTGGCTCGACAAATGGTACATACGTAAATGGTGAGAGAATTCACACTGAGGTTCAACTCAAATCCGGCGACAAGATAAGACTTGGTCATGGAGCTGAGTTTGAATTTAAACAGACCTTACCGGCGAGCCTTGAGTACAAGGGCAAACCATTAACGTTGAACAAGCAAGAACTTCTTCTAGGGAGAGATCCACTGACCGACATAAACTTCACGGATGGAAGTGTCAGTCGCACCCACGCCAAGATCACGAAGCGTGGCGAAAACTACTCCATCAATGATCTTGATTCGTCTAATGGTACATACGTAAATGGCAGGCGCATAAATGCGGAGACGCCTTTGAAGGAAGGCGACCGTATAAAATTAGGAAATGATGCTGACGAAATTGTTTTCCGTGGAGAAGCAGAACTGGAGAGCGAAGCCGTTCTACCCAGACAACTTATGGAATACCAATTGTCAGGCAGCGGGGGAGATACTGTTTTGAGTATCGATGCCCAGCGGCAGTCTAGAGGGCTTGTCGAAAACTTTGAAATTTCTGAGAAGTTAGAAAATGGCTTCCAAGACATCGGTCACAATGCCCGGCTCAAAGCAGATGGTAGTTTTGACGATCCGTTGAGACCAGCCATAGTCGTTGATAGATCTCAAGATCGTGTGCTTTCAAAGTTTATCGAAGATGCCAGGGTGCGTTTTGACCATCTTAGAAATGACCCTGAGGCTCTTTCGCAGGCTCTTTCCAAGCATGTAAAAGAAAGTATGACGCCAGGTGGCTGGTCGCAAGAACAGCTAACAGAAAACTATCTTCGCTTCTCAACTGAAACTGCTAACAAACGTGTTCTCTTGGGTGAGTTCCTCGAACAAGCCAGGTCCGGAAAGGGTGGCGGCGTATGCAATGAGCAATCTTTACTTCTAAAGGTTATGGCCGATGAGTTTGGGCTTGACGCCAAAATTGTTCGTGGCCATTACGGCAAGTTTCCTGCGGGGGGTCTAAACGCAAATTCCAAACCAAACCATGCGTGGGTAGAAATTACAGCTTCAAACGGCCAGGCAAAAATTTATGATCCACGGGCATCCATTCATGGTGTGCCATCGGAGAATGCCTTTAACCATCATCCTGGCAAAGGACTGCTTCGCCCCGTTGAGACAGTGTTGGCAAAGGATGTCCAATTCGGACTGGTTGAGGGTAGTCCGATATCTCATAATGGCCAAAGTTGGAAGTATTCAGGAAGGGATAAAAGCGGTGACATAATCATCACCGCAGACGCAAAGAAAGAGATAAGCGCGTCAGAGCTTCGTAGATATAACCCCGATAGTAATATTGAACTCGGCCAACTATACAAGGTACCCAGGAGTAATGGTCAGATTGACGATGGCTGGGTCGTCAGCGGCGTCACAGCAGATAAGAATCTGATTCTTTTCAAGGAGAATGGAATTAGAGCTACGGTCAGTGCCGATCGATTTTCTCTTGAGAATCCTGGAATTAAGCAGGTAGCGATATTGTCTAGTTCTGATGCCCAAATGCCAGAATCATATTTCATTTCGAGGCAAGCTGTTCGACTAAATTCTGGCGGAGAAGGTATCGTCTTTGATAACCTTGATGGTACCGTCACGAAGACAGGCGGTAGCGTTGACCCTAACGAAGTTAATATGCTTCAGGCAATAAGACAGGCTGGAGGAAATGTTCCAGATGTGATAAGCCATGGCTATGACTTAAATGGCAATTATAATGTCAGAATGGAAAAGTTAAGTGGACCGACTCTCTTAGACTGGCTTCAATCAGCGACTCCGAATGATTTAGTTCAAATGAAGGGAAAGATGGCGAGGTTCTTCGACACTATAAATCCACTCTACCCCGGCGACGCCGGTGGGGTAGAGAATTGGATAATAGTAGGGAATGAACCGTATGCAATCGATTTAAGTCAAGGCGGCAAAAGCACTGCGATGAATCGCTCGGAAAGGCGAGAATTGATTGAACTGCTGGACTGGGAAATCGCACGCCATTCAGATCAATAGCTAATCTTCGTTTTTTATTCAAGAGTTGAATAAGTGTTGAATTGAGGTACAGTCATGAAGTCAGTTGATGAATTGGGAGAAGAAACTGATATCGAGCGTGTCTTCGTTGCCAACTCGGGGCGCACTGATTTGACTGGACTGCAAGTAGGTGATTACATCGTCGACGGGCTTCTGAAGGACGGAGTATACTCTCAGATCTTCCACGGCCTCAATGTTCTCAATGGCGAATCGGTAGCTATTAAGCGGCCGGCACCGCAATTGACACTGGCGGCTCAGCAAAGCTACTCAAGCCTCGAAACGGGAGTCTTCTTGACTGGCGCCTTCTTGACTGGCGCCTATGCCCAAGACTTTGGTGGTTTGCGCTCAGTTGAACCCTGTCCTGACAGTGTCTTTCTTGCCCAGTTGGAGAGTTTATCATCCTACTCTCACCCAAACATAGTTCAGCTTCTTGACTGTTCTAGGAGAGCCGGAATACGCTGGATGTCGATGCCATTCTTGGCTGCCCCTACGCTAAGAAGCTGTCTGAGTAGGCGAGCAGGCTTTGACGCTAAGAATATTGCGTGCCGACTAGCAACCGTGGTCTCGACTGCAAATCGTTCTGGCTGGCGACACCATGATCTTAAGCCAGAGAACATAATACTTTCAGCGGATGGCCTGGTACTTATTGATCCTGGTCATTTTGGACCGCTACAACTTATGTCTGGTCAGACTGTAGACGTGGCTATTACTACTCCTGCATACAATCCAGGTATTGAGCCAAACGATCTTATGGCATTTGGTCTTATCTTTTTTGAGCTAGTGACTGGTGTACTTCCTACCCGATTTGCTTCTTCGTCACATGATTCGGATGCGGGCAAGTCGCTGCTGCTGATGATCGAAGAAGCTGAGATTACAGGCAACTTCAATTACTCGGGCTTGAAGTGTTTTCAACGACCTGCCAAACTTTTTTCAGGTTGCTCTGACCAGTTAGAACGGCTTATGTTGTTTTTGCTTGGTCTTGAACTTCAAGACGATAAGATTGAGGTGAGAAACGAGCCGGTAACTTGGGTTGAAGCAATTGAAATGTTACATCAGACTACTTTTACAGGATTAACTTAGTCATGGCAAGAATTACCAGTGCTTTCTTTCTTGATAGCAACGATAGACCTGTTACCGAATCTATTGAGATAGTTCGCAAGTGGGAGGAGTTCAATTACGCTTTTGTTGCACTAAAGTCACCGAGTGATGGCAAAATTTATGAGTTTTGTCTGCTCGGAGAGCGAGAAGAGAGCAACATTCAGTTTGTTTTTCTCTCCTTGCCGCCGCGTTTTGGAGATGGAAGAAGTGATGATTTGATCGTTTACAAATACCTTGACGAAGCAAAGCTTGTAAGCCTGAGCAAGGAAGAGTTAGCCTGCGCCAGTCGCCTCTGGAATGACTGAATTGTGCGTCGTACTGCATCTCTTAAGGTGAATCATTAACGGCCGTTGACCAAATACTTTCGGCTGTTTCTAGGACTCAAGAAGAAAAGGCAGAGACTGCAGTTCAGGACCGAAGTATTGCTGCTCTTGTATATTAGCTGGTTGATGTTCGTCATTATTTGCGAGCAGCGGCACAGTGAAGCTAATAGTCGTGCCTATGCCGAGCTTCGAATGCAATACAATTTCACCACCATGTGCTTCTACAATCTTTTTGCATATGGTAAGCCCTAAGCCCGAACTTCGCCACGGATAACTTTCAGCTTTGTGCGCTTGGCGAAATGGTTCAAACACTTTTTCTTGGTCTGAGTCCGCAATGCCGCAGCCGTTATCAATTACTTCAATTTTCGCGTATTCTGTAATTGTATGGGCTTTGACCAAAACCGAGCTGCCCGGTGGCGAGAACTTAATGGCATTTGCAATAGTGTTTGTCAGAACCCTCAGTATCAAAGGCTTATCCACTTCGATTACTATTTCGTTCTGGGCGATTTGATATCGCAAAGAAATTTTCTTGCCACAGGCAATGACAGCTAGCTTGTCATTTACCTCACGGAGAAGTTCTTTAACGCTTGTTCTTGAGAGAGACAGCACTAAACAACCAGAGTCAATTTTGTCTACATCAAGGAGGTCAGAAACTAAACCGATAACTTCGCTCAGATTGCGCGAAGCTTGTCTTGCAGCCGCTTCCAATTGTTTGGAATGCTCCCCGTAGGCACCGGCAGCCAAGAGCTGAAAGTAGCCACTGACAGAAGTGAGTGGTGTGCGTAAATCGTGCGTTAGCATTTGCAAAAGTTCATTGCGCATTTCTTGCATTTTGAGTCTTTCGCTAATATCAAATATGGTGCAAAGAATTGCCTCTCCAGACGTTAGAGAGACGACATCGGTAGAAATTTCTACCGGCAATGGTTTCTTTCCGTTTCGCAATAGAGCTGTCTTTAGGAGCTCTTTAGGTTGTACTGTTAATGACTCTAAGCCAAGATCTAGTGTGTGCTCGATGAAGTTGAATATTGAGTGATTCTCAAGATCGCAGAGGCTACATTGGAGCAAGTCTATGAACTTTTCGTTGTGGGAAATTATATGTCCACTCTCGTTAACGAGTACCAGCCCTACTGGTATAGTTTCAATTATGGCCCTGATGCGCTGCTCGTTTTGCTTGAGTAGATTTTCTGTGCGCTTTCTTTCGGAAATATCATGGGCTATACAAAACATTGAATCTTCTTCTCTGCCCCAATTGAATGACCAAAGAGTGTCCACTTCTCCTCGATTTGCTGTGACAACCTTGCACTCCAGTGCTTTCGCTCCTGCAGTTAGTCTTATATGTCGTACCGTTTCTACAAAGGAAGCTCTATCGGATTCTGCTATCAGATCTACCACTTGGTGCCCAACCAGTTGTTCTGAATTGTAGCCCCAGCAAATTTGCACTGCACGACTAATTGAACTAATTTGGCCAAAGGTGTTAAATGATAGAATAACGTCAGTTGCGTATTCCAAATCACCTCTTTCTTGATGCAAAACCGTTGTTATTGTCTGGGTCATATTTCCCAGCCTTTCATCCCAAAGAACATAGTCGTTTTTGCATAGAAGCACGTCAGTTACTCTCTGCTCTCTTGCTAAATTCGTGTTTTTTGAGTTCACTTTGTTAGCAGACACCTTTATGGCCGTAGACTTAATTGACAAGCCTGCAGAGACTAGAAGAAAACTAAGCTTCGAGAGTAAGCTCGCCAAGAGTGAGCGCGCAGAAGAGGCTATTGAAATTTTAGATAACAAAATTTGTTCTCCTCCGTCACGTTCGAGGAAGCATTTGGGTTTTAGTTTTGTAGTAAAGAAAAGAATTTTTCACTGCAAGTTCGACTGTTTGTCATGAGAGCATCAACAGTAGTCCATTGCAGTCAGGCTAAGGAAGAGCTGACTACAAGTGTAGTTCTTTGATTGTGACAAAGCCATACTGAAAAACGGAAATAGGCTTAGTTGCCGAAGTCGCGACTAAGCCTATTTGTTCTCATTTGTAGAAGTCTAAGCTGTGGCAGGTGGATTGAAAGCCTTTAACGTATTCCAATCGTAGCGAGATTTCTTTAGGTAATTATCGAGCGGAACGGCGTTGTCGTTATAGGCATAAAGCTGACCATCTTTGCCCTTGCCTATAACTGCGATATCCCCGTAGTTCGGACAGTTGCCTCGCTTAGCTCGCTCTTGTGCGTATACCTCTGGAGTCCAGTAAACATGAACAATTTGACCAACTTTCAAATCTTTGCTTGATGCTTCACTAAACCCATGGCTAGGAAGCGTTTCGCGCATGTCGTTAGCATTGCCGTAGATAGCTTTGCCAGTTGTTCTCTCTATAGCAGCACTGACGCCTTTCGCACAGTAGCCTGAGCCACTCATTTCATCCGCCACTTGAGAGGCCTTGTCAGCAAGCTTTGCCCCGGTAGAATTTACTGCGTCAGCCGATAGCGAAGCAGGACCACCACTCAGTGCTTTTGTTTGCGGAAATTCGTTTACCAAGTTAGGTAGACTATCTTTCAGGCTAGCAAGCATCGGATCACCAGATTTTTCCAGCATTTGCAACTTAGCAAGATCAATCTTGCCGTCAGCTCCCGAAATTTTCTTGTATAGCTCTGGGAACAGCCTTTTGAATTTCTCTGGATCGGCCGTGAACCACTCCATCAAGACTTCCGACATGCTTGCCTCGTTCACCTCATTGGTAGCCGGGCTATACGAGTTGCTGGAGGAATAGTCACCACCATAGTCAGAGCTGCGACTAGAAGAAATTGAACTAGGGTAACTGCTGCTATATGATTGATCACTACCAGAATTCGAGCGTTGGCTCGCTTCAACTCTTGGGCTGCCGACTTTTTCTTGATCGACATTGACTGAGGGCTGCGGTACTTCTGGCGTCTTTACCTCTTTCTCAGTAACTGAATCTGGCGTATGTACAGTAAACTCTTTGTCTTTCTCTTTTACATAGACCATGAGCTTCTGCAATGCTTCAACCTGCTCTTTGCTAAGGTCTTGAGTCGATGTGTCTTTTTGCTCGAATGCAATCGTTAGGTTTTGACTATCGGGCTTTTGTGGATCCATATTGAGGTTGTGAACAATTTTTCCATCTGGTTTAATCACAACGTCTGAATTATCGCTGCCAGCTGAAGGCATCTTAACAATTACTTTTGATGCTTTATCAACGGCCGATTTCAGTTCAGTGGTCAGGGCACCATTCTCAGCTTTTTCCGCTTGAGTAGTTATGTCAGCTTTATCGGGAGACTTCACTGCTTCCCGCTTGGCTATCTCTGGCTTAGTTGATTCTTGCTTAATTGCTTCTGGTTTTACTGACTCTTGTTTCACCGAATCTGGTTTCACTTCGGGGCGAGTTTCAGTAACAGTAATTGCCTTGTTGGGTTTCGACGACAATTCTAAAGTCGCCTCGCTTTGCAGCGGCTTTGCTGTTGGCGATTCCACTGGTACGGGTTTCTGTGGATGGTCCTGCGATCTAGCTGTTTCCATTGTCATAACCTATGGTTTCCAATACGGGGAAAATCCTAGTCTTCAATGTGACTTATTTGCTGTGACAATTCCATATGAAGCAAGGTCGATTCTGATAATTTCGATTTGCGTTGCTTTTATTTAGATTTAAGCAAGGCGAGTGAGTAGCAAAACAAAACCCTGCCTCAGAGGAACTTGTGGAGGCAGGGTTTTGTTTTTGTTGACCTAAAGCTTTGGTCGGAAGCTGTAGATCAATGCTTTGTTTTCTTTGACCTACAACTTTGTTCGGAAGCTGTAGAGCAATGTTTTGTTTCCTTTGGTATACAACTTTGTTCGGAAGCTGCAAACCATCGTTTTGTTCGTTTTGCAGTAGACATTCGATGGTGTGTGAATCGAATGCTTACTACTCTAATAATCTATGCGATTTTCTGTGACAAAACCATACGTTTATAGTGGTATGGATAACTCTTGTTAACCGGTTGGAGGTTAAAGTTTTATCGTCTTATTTGTGATTTTGAGGAATTGAGTTGGAAACAGAATTAGTCAAACAAGTAGATGGTTCTTCTTACCGGTTGGCCTCTCAAATTGGCCAGAGAACAAAACTAGTTATTACTGACGTTGACGGAACTCTAGCCTCGTTTTGGGACTATTTCGTTCCAGCCTTGCGAGACTTCTTGAGGGAGGCGAGCTTAAGGCTAAGTATGCCTTTGCCTCAATTGGCTGAAGATATCGGCCGAGTAATTGAACGTCGCGGCACTCACGAGTATCCATGGCTTTTGGAGGAAACAGGTTTTGCTTGGAGCTATTATGCTGCTCATCCAAAGACCTTCGTGAATGAGTTCGTTGAGCCATTTTGGGAAGCTATGGATTCCAATCGATCAAAGTATCTTCGCCCTTATCCTCTGGTTTTGGAGACTTTGCAAGAACTCAAGAGCAGAGGCATAAAGATAGTGGCGTTGAGCGATGCACCAGATTACATGGCGAGAATTAGAAACAAGCAAATTTTTGATGGCATGCTCGATGCCATATATGCTCTTGAGACGACTGAGCCAGATGGCGATGATCAATTTCAACCACTTACGTTAGAGCATGGACGTATGCGGCTTCGTACCCTGACTCATGCAACTAGTAATTTGAAAACGAAGTTAATTGTTCTGCCGAAGCACTACGAAAAACCATGTTCTGCTGGCCTTGACCAAGTGCTCAAAGATTTTGATGTGTCCCCCTATGAAACCATTTTCATTGGGGATAGCTTGCGCAAGGATGGACTCGCTGCAGCGTCTCGTGGTATCCGGTTTATTTGGGCTCATTATGGTCAGTCACTGCCAGCGGAGTACGAAGAGTTGGTGCATCATTCCCTTAAGGCTGACCCGCGGCCAGAGTCAGCAGATATTTGTCGGCCACCAATTGTAGAGGCCGTAGCTGCTCGATATAGCGAACTGTTGAATCATATTTGATAAGCCATTTAATACTTAGCTTAGAGCTCAAGTGAATGCTTGAAATTCACTTGAGCTCCTTTTGCTCTTTTTTGATACCTATGGTCTAGCGGATGTTGGTGGCTTTGGTGGCGGAGGTGTGATTGTCTTCAGTAGATCTCTCGGTACAGAAGTGTTGGCGCTTCTATTGCCTACATTGTTGCCATTGCCGCCATTGCGAGCTGGTGGTCTTGGGGTGAATCTTTCATCACTTCTCACATCTTGAACATACTTGCGACTTAGATTCGGTTTTGCATACTGCCCAGGATTGTCACGCTCCGCCTCGTAGTAGCTTTGCATCACTTGTTGAGCTGTATATATGTCAGAGGCGGACATGTTTCTTTCCCAGCGCGGATCGGTGTCAACTAACTGCTGCATAGTGAAGACGTCTTCTTTCGTGACGTTGTTTGCTCCCATTATAGATGCTGCGTTGGCAACGTAAGGCAGAGAGTTTTTGTCCTCTGCGTAACACTCCATAGCTGTTTGCAAGAATTGCGGTTCTCTAAACTGGCTTGGGTTGACTCTGTAGTTGTCAATTAAGTTGCCAATCACCATGCCAGATACAGCTTCGGGTGAAGATGAATTGACTGCGTTGACAAAGTTCGAACCTGGGTTGTAGCCTCCCTGTGAATAAAGCTGTCTAACTTGTTCTGCGCCACGTGCAACAGCCTGATAGTTATTAGCGTAGTCATCTTCTTTCCATTCTGGCTTGGACATCGCTGCTACGGTATCAATTACCTGCCAGTTCTGGCAGCTCTCATAACCTAGCTCAGCTCCAACTGCGTTGTTAGTGCGCAGTACAGAAGTTGGAACGGAAGCCACCTGGGAACTTGCGTACGTGTCTCTTTGATCCATCGGCACTCCAACCGATTCTGCTTTGGCCATGAGGTAAGCGGCGTTGGTTTCGAAGGCAACCCGTTTGCGAGCTGGGTGCATGCCTACGAGGTAAGGAGTTTGACCGAGCTCTCGTTTTGTGGCGAATGCATCGAATGTTGTACCGCTAGCGAATACATCGGTATTGTTTTTGCTGTACGAGTGGTTGAATGGCGAGTCGGCTCTTTCGTCGTTGCTGAGATAGCCAGCCAGTTCGTCGCGCATTTCTTCATTGACTGGTTGATAACGAGTAGAGAGGTAATCAGTGTATTCGTTGCCTTCTTTGCCTGCATACCACGCTCTTGCCCCTTCGTGGGCGGCGTGAACAACTTGTTGATTGATGCGGTGCTTAGCGATGTTAGTTTCTGCAAAAGATTGACCGCGAGTAGCTAAGAACATCGCTGCCATTTTTTCTTTGAAGCCAACAGGGTTAAGAGCCCCGGAACTCACTGCTGCCTGACGGGCCGCGTCATAGCCACCGGCGTCAGTGAACAAGAGTTTAGTTGCTGCGGCTGTTGCAATTTGTTCAGCGGTCTCATGGGCGTTCATATTATCGCTGTAGCCGAGAACTACTGTGCCATCTTTGGTGTCGAACTGCGTGAATGCTGGTTGGTCTTGTGAGCTGACGAACTTGACTTTATCAGCAGCTCTAGCAGATGCAGCAAAGTTTCGGAAGGTCGGTTGGAAGGGATACCAGAATTTGCTGGCTTTGTGACTATCTGAATCTGATGATGCTCCGCCACCGCCCCCTCCACCGCCGGAACCACCAGAGCCGCCGCTGAAGTTTCCACCGCCGACCGACTGAGATTGATTGAAATTACCGCCGTTAATTAACCGGCCGATGACGCTACCACTAGCTGTGCCAGTACCGTTGCTACCACCGAAGTCAGGGCCGATAACTGATTGACCAGTGCTGTAACCCGAATCAACTCCTTGAGTCTGTGAACCTGTTGTGAATGTGGCGCTAGGGTTTGAGTAGCCAATCGGTTCTGGTGAGTCTAACGGACTAAACGACTCTTCATTCGACATGCTTCTGACCGTAGTTGGATCGGTTGTGCCAATTTCTGCCATTTGCGCTCTCGCGTTTATCAGGTTTGAACTATTGGCTAATGTTACGCGCGGGAATGCCTGACTTGGGGGCATGATGCCAATGTTGTTGGCGAGTCCAGCTAGCCCGTTGTTTGAGGCGATTACGTTCGGAATCACGGAGCCTTGAGAGTAGTTTGTACTATTCAAGTTATCGTGTTGAGATGCGATTGCCCAAGGCGATTCGTTTGCAGCGCTTGCGATGTCGTAACTCGTGCCTGAGAAATCAGTTTGATTGTTCTCTGGGTAGCTATAATCAATGCCATTGCCTGAATTGTTCAAGTGAATATAGTTTGAACCCTGATCTGAGCTTGCATAGTTAGGCGTGTCCTGAATGAATGAATTCTGGCTGCTAGATTGAGCCGACGGCTGGAAGTTTACCGCACCAGCTGACAAGTTTCCGGATGACGCATAGCTTGGCGGCGAGATGGAACCACTGGCAGTTCCGAATGTACCTGGGATAATAGTAGAGCTGCCTGAAGCGGCAGAACTAGTGCTTATGGAACCATCTAGAGAAGTAGGTTGTGATATATCGGTATGAGTTCCACTGCTGGGCACGAAGTTAGCTGAAGCGTCAGCGCTATTAGGTTGTTGGATAGCACCATGAACGCTTGAACTGCTGCTTGAGCCGCCGTCCAGTTGACCGAGATTATTCATGGTGGAAGCGGTATTGGTGATCATACTCTCAATGTTGTGTGCAACTGCTCCCAAACCAGTAGCACCAGGATGGAAGGAATTCTGATTGCTTTGACCATAGATATGAGCAGCAGTCTGGAAGTTGTTAGCACCAGTAGAGCTGCGGCCTGGTAGTGCAGGAGCGATGGAACTACCGGCAGAGCCGAATGTACCTGGAATAATAGTAGAGCTGCCTGGTGTCGTTGAACCAGTGGTGTTGGAACCAGTTTGAGAACCAGCAAGAGAAGCAGGTTGCGATATATCGGTGTGAGCTGTAGTGCCTGGCACGAAGTTAACTGAAGCTTCAGTGCCACTAGGTTGTTGGATAGCACCATGAACGGTTGAGTTGCTGCCGGAAGCACCAGCCAGTTGGCCAAGATTATTGATTGCAGCAGTGCCAGCGGTACCGGTGACAATACTTTCTAGACCGGGGGTGACTGCTCCCAAACCAGATGTACTAGGATTGAATGAATTCTGGCCCTGAGCATGAGCGGCAGTCTGGAAGTTGTTAGCACCAGTTGAGCTGCGGCCTGGTAGAGAAGGAGTGATGGAACTACCGGCAGAGCCGAATGTACCTGGAATAATAGTAGAGCTGCTTGATGTTGTTGAGCCTGTGGTGTTGGAACCAGTTTGAGAACCAGCAAGAGAAGCAGGTTGTGATATATCGGTGTGAGCTGCAGTGCCTGGCACGAAGTTAGCCGAAGCATCAGCGCTACTAGGTTGTTGGATAGCACCATGAACGG
>JAUYRX010000014.1:0-81301 GCA_030696635.1 Candidatus Melainabacteria bacterium | reverse complement strand
AGGACCACCAGGGCCACCAGGGCCAGCTGGGCCACCGGGAGCACCGATCGAAACTGGACCAGCGGTGTTAGTGATTGGATAGGTGTATAAACTCTGGAAACGAATTAGGCCGTGTGCCACGCCCTGTTGAGCTGAGGCTTCGCTACCCATATCGAGACTGAAGAACACCATAGGTGCTGGTATGCGAGCAATTAGAGTAGTTCTAACGCTGGCAAATGGACCAGGTGATGAACCCGCTCCGCCGGCACCGGGCGGTGGAATTGCACCACCCGTGGTCGCACTCGTAGTTGAAGTGGTACCAATAGGACCATTGGTACCAGTAGTACTAGTCTGACCTGCGCCATTGCCAGCGCCATAGTCTTCGTATGTAATCAATTCTGCATTGAGAGATTGAATCACCGTGCCGTCATAGGGGTGAGTAACAAGGGCTGCTTGCATCGCAGAAACCGCTTGACCTACAGTACCTTGCTGACCGGCAGCCCTCGCGCAGTCTTTACATGCTCTGTCGCACATGTCAGCCGCGAATACTAAAACGGTAATGTTGAGAGCCATTGCGCAGATAACGATCAAAATTGAAACTACTGCAGCTAGCTCGATTGCCGTGATACCTTTAAGCCGCTCTCGAAGCAACTTACGACTTGAAGGTACCAATTTTGGTTTATTAACCACCGAACCGCCTCCTGAAAAGGATGGTTACACGTATACATCTACTATCAAATGCTAATAGATCCAATGACATCCCGTGTGCAAGTTTTGTGCAGTCACAAGGCCTCGTGAACCGGCAACAGCACTTGCAATCGATTGCATTCACCCTAACGAATGGAATCGCCAGAGAAAGTTAAATCCGCAAAACCCGAGTATTTGATTTGATTTGATTTGATTTGATTTCGCAAAGCAACCTAGACCTAAATGCCGCTCCAATTCGACAATCAATCACTCAATCAATCAAACGGGCGGGAACTTGTCGCCTGAAATGGCGTCGAGCAAGGCCTCAGGAGTACCCCTATGGCCCACAGCGCGACACCGGTTTCTACACCACCACCAGCGATACCATGGCACACTGCTAGTTTGGCAGATACGCTGGATAAGGTAAGCTCACAGTTCGCTGGTTTATCACAGGCGGAAGCCGCCAAACGCCTTGCAGAGCAAGGACCGAATGAACTTGAAGACGTTAAACCAATCAATCCATTGATTGTGTTTTTTGCACAATTCAAAAGTTTGATTGTTTGGATTCTCATAGTCGCCGGAATAATTTCCGGAGTATTGGGCGAATGGCTCGACTGCATAGCTATTTTAACGATCGTCATCCTTAATGCCGTCATCGGCTTCCAGCAGGAATACACAGCAGAAAAATCGATTGAGGCCCTAAAAAAGCTGACTGCGCCTCAAGCCAAGGTGCGCCGTGACAATAATCTTGTCTCCGTTCCGGCTACCACTATAGTGCAGGGCGACGTCATCGAACTGGAACCAGGTGACTTGGTCAGCGCTGATTCACGGATAATCGAATCAGCTGATTTTCGATGTATCGAATCAGTTCTCACTGGCGAATCGGTTGCCGTTGAAAAACAAGCAGACGATATGACGCAAACAGATCTGCCGCTTGGTGATCGCTTGAACATGCTCTACATGGGAACAAGTGTAGCTACCGGAACTGCCGCAGCTGTAGTCGTCGCCACAGCCATGAAAACAGAAATGGGACGCATTGCCGGACTTATTCACGAGGCCGGTGCCGACCAGGAGACTCCGCTGCAAAAGCGTTTGCAGAGCGTTGGTAAATCACTTGCACTCGCCTCACTAGCCATTGTTGTACTTCTGTTCCTTCTCGGGCTTTGGCGCGGAATGAGCATTCTTGAGCTTTTCCTCACCTCAGTAAGTCTCGCTGTAGCAGCGGTTCCAGAGGGGCTACCGGCTGTAGTTACCGTCGCCCTAGCCTTAGGTGTTAGACGAATGGCTCGACGGCACGCTCTCGTTCGCAGGCTGCCTTCTGTGGAAACGATGGGATCTACTAATGTCATTTGCACAGACAAAACTGGCACACTCACCGCAGGACAGATGACAGTCCGCAAGATTTATGTCACCGAGCGCACATACGATGTCAGCGGAGCAGGTTACGATCCCACGGGTTCTGTACTCCTCGACAATCATCCTCCTGACGCCCCCTCATCATCATCGCTCCACCTTTTTGCAACGATCATGGCTTTTTGCAATCGCGCTCACATAGTTCATGAATCAAATCAGTGGAATGCAATTGGAGACCCAACCGAGGCGGCCCTTCTGGTTGCCAGCAGGAAACTTGGCATAACCGAAGAGCTGATCAATGAACAACAACTCCACAAAGTTTCTGACTTCCCCTTCAGCTCTGACCGAAAACGAGCCACCTCAATTCGGGAAATTGCTCCCAAAGAGTTGCGCGCATTCGTAATAGGAGCGCCAGATGTGGTACTAGAGCTGTGTTCAAATATGCAATCTCTGACAGGAGTCGTTCCACTTAGCGAAGACGCCAAACAAACAATTCTCCAACAGAACACACAACTGGCAGATTCTGCTCTCAGGGTTCTTGCTGGTGCTTACAGAAATTTAGATGCGTCTGCGAATCTAAGCCAAGAAAACGTGGAGAAGGATCTTACTTTCGTTGGATTGGCTGGAATGTACGATCCTCCACGTGCAGAGGCGAAAACAGCGATTGCCAGCTGTCATTCGGCTGGCATTAAAGTGGTGATGATTACGGGTGATCATCCCAACACAGCCTATGCAATTGCTCGGGAGCTAGAAATTGCTATTGCCGACGAGAAGGTTGTTTCTGGCGCTGATCTAGACAAGATGACTGACGCTGATCTTCGCACCAAGGTGAGCATTACTCCAGTCTACGCACGAGTTACAGCAGAGCACAAAATTCGCATTGTTCGTGCCTGGAAACACAGTGGTGCCGTTGTGGCCATGACTGGAGATGGCGTCAATGATGCACCTGCTATTAAGGCCGCAGACATTGGCATCGCTATGGGCAAGGCTGGCACAGAAGTAACCAAGCAAGCCTCAGCCATGGTAATCACAGACGACAATTTTGCCTCAATTGTAGCGGCCGCACAAGAAGGAAGAGGTGTCTATCAAAACATACGAAAAACTCTTCAGTATTTGCTTGCAGGAAACACTGGCGAACTGATCTTTATGACGACATGCATTATTTTGGCGCTGCCTATTCCACTCTTACCCATACACCTTCTGTGGATAAATCTAGTCACTGACGGACTACCCGCACTGTGCCTGGCCGCAGATCCAGTAGATCCCGATGTGATGAAAGTGCCACCGCGACGCATGGATGCAAAACTCATGGACAGGCAGTTTCTTACAATGATGATATTTACCGGACTCCTTACAGCCGCTGTGTCATTTGGAGTTTATGTATTTACACTAAAATACGAATCAGTGGAAGTGGCCAGAACCACGGCGTTTGCTACTCTTGTGTTTGCCGAACTATTGAGATCATTCGGTGCACGCAGTGAGTCTAAACCAGTCTGGAAGATTAGCTTATCCTCTAATCTCGCACTGGTAGCCATCGTCGCTCTCTCCTTTGCAGTTCAGATATTCAGTCATCACATTCCTTTCTTCTCAGACATTATGAGAACAACTGAAGTTCCTTTATCTCACTACGGAGTTCTCCTGCTTATTTCCTGCATTCCCTTGGTCGGCGTGGAGATTCTGAAACTTCATAGGTCTCAGATAGGCGCTAAGCTCAGACACGGCCACCACCAGACTTAAGCTGCTGATATTTCTTCATCCACCCTTTATTGAGATCCACTTGTTCATAACCAAATCGCTCTCCATTTATACGGACGGTTTGATTGGGAGAAACCCAGTGACGATTTGCATCATAATAGCCACCTTTAACGCCAAATCCAACTTTCCCAGAGGCATTACCAGTGGCACCGTAAGTAGTATCTGTTCCCTCTTGCCACGCTTTGGTAATCGCTTCTACATATTTCGGATTAGTCGACCGACCCGGATGATGAGTCGGATAGTAGCTTCCGGTCAACGCCTGCAGTAGCGTCTGATTGCGAGAAGTGGCTCTATTCATAACTTCTTCGGCAAATGCCAACTGAGCAGCCGGCCCTTGAGAGCCCACTTCAGAATGCATTCTTCCAGCAAAAGCGGCCATAACTCGCGGATCTTTCAACTGCGAATCAAACTGCGATCTATCTATTGAACCTGCTGGATATCTCTGTGCACTGGTGTCTCTAGGTTCAGTGGTTGCATCTTTCGACTGCCGTGGTTGGGGCAGTCGGTCGGCTTCCGGTACCACTGCCTGTCGGGTCTGGGGCAATCGCTCACCTTCGGGAACTACTCTCTGTGCTGGTTTCTCATTGTTAGGCGCGTCGGCTCGAAATGCATCTGGTCTAGCTGAAACAAGCTGCGAGTAACCTTTGCCTTCATAGTCCACAAAATTACCCTGCTGATCCCTCTGCTTTTCAAAAGTACCATCGGCCTTTGCAATACCTCTGAGGGCAATTTTCTCCCGGCCATCAGCCCCGCTATCAAACAAGTGCACCATTTGTCTACTGCCAGCCGCCTCTACCTCCAATCGCAGCTTACGCTCTGTACCAGAGCCATCACGATAACTCAGACTGGTGGTGCCTGAATTAGCCAATTCACGAACAGTTGCCAGCTTCTGCTCAGTGGTTGCTTCACTGCTGAAAAGAGTTGCCGCTTTTTCTTCTGCCGTTTTTCCAGGTGCCGCCTTTCTCTCTGCAGTTCTTGCATCTTCTGTCTTTGTTTCTGCGGCCTTGTCACCAACCGCAACTGGCATTTGACTCGCCTGAGCGGAACTATCTCCTGGTCGCACGCTCACAGCCGCTTCGCCTGGCTTGCTCTGCTTACCGGTCAACGTATCTATCGATCCAAACTGCAGAACGTCAGAAGAGAGCGCACCTTTATCTAAGGTCGGATCACCGCCAAAATTACTCCCCCTAGCAGTGTGCCAAGCCGAATTGTCAGACAGACACTGGCGAGATATATCACCCCACTCTTGCTGCTGCGGTGGTGAGAAGTTCTCTCGAGCTTCCGCCCAAGGTTTAGCCTCGCAGTGCGAGGATGAATCCAAACTACTTTTGGTCATATTTTATTGTGGTTACATTGGTAATGGATGGGCCTAGGCAAACTTCAAAACATTGGCAGGCAGAGCTGACAGTTCGACTAAGTAGGCAGACTGTACCAGCCCAGATGTGAAACTCTCGTGAAAATAAACCTCATCTGGTTATCTGTTTCTTCGTCTTTGTATACCTGTGCAAACCAATTTCAATATGGATTTCAATGTCCGTTTCAAACTTAAGTGTTCTCTCAAATTTTTACAACCCCAGAAAGACACCACATACAGGGCACAAATCGCCGACAATAGGTACTCTATTTTTGGATTGATTGAACTAAAAATTCAGAGTCATGCGGCCATTAAAAGCTATTTTGCCTTACGGCCGACAAACTCAAGCAAAGTATGCCTGAAGCGATAGAGCAGCACGCAACCCATAATTACACTTAAGATCAACACCAGAACTGAAACACAAGTTACCGTAATTGCAGCCACTAATAGCTGATTGAGCTGGCGGAGAGAATCTCGCACTTCAGAAAGGGGCTGATTGACGCTGACTATGGGCTCACGCAATTGATGCATTTGCTCGCTTAAGGTGTCGAGCCGTTGATGCATTAGCACCACCTTCTCTTGCACCGTCGTCATCTTATCTATGACACCGCCCATTTGCCCGTGCACGCCAGAAAGCGGCAAGGTGACAGCAACCATTGGTGACTTCAAGCCATCCAGAGGTTTCTGCAGCTGCCGCATCTGCCTGCTGACAATACGCACATCATCACGCACTGCAGTTACTTCTTTTAAATCTTCTCGCAGTTTCGAAAGTTGTTTCAGTTCGCCATGTACACCAGCTACAGCAGGCGTTATCTCGCTTAATTTCTCAAGGTCAGCGTTAAGTCTCGTCAAGTTTGTGTTCAGACCAGCAAGCTTGTCAGACATGGAGCCAATGGTAGCCTCCACACCGGTCATGCTATTTTCCATCTTGACAAAGGCAGGCTGCAACCCCTCCATGGGCCCCTGTAGCCGAACTAAGTTCTCCTCAAGGTCTTGCGCTTCACGCCGAAGTTTCCATACCGGGCGAACCAATCTCTTTAGCGGATGAAAACCAGTAATAGGTTTATCCCAATCCTTCGCTCTGATTTCGGCCTCTCGTTCGGCCTTTGAAGGTTTTTTTGAGACCTTGCCCTGTAGCTCCTTGCGCATTTCAATTTTGCCTACCGGCGCACTTTGTTCAGCGGGGTCAGCCATGGCCTGACCAGCAACAGGCGCATCGGCCCGCGCCGATGACGTCGCCATCACCAAACTGATACCTAAGATACTGAACAACCTGAAAGAAATCATCAATCCTCAAGCGGCTAGAGGGGCATCATATTAGCAGATACGAAGCCAAGTCAATCTTTCAAGCATTGATTTGACGGCCGAGTTTAGAGTCTCCATGATGCGGACTATGTTCTGGCTCTTGCAGTGCGTGTTTAGACGAAGCATAGTTTTGACGTCAAAGCGCGCCCAGTTCTCGTGATCGATACGCAAGCCTTGCAAAAGGAAAGCTTTAACTGAACATGAGTGGGTGAATGGTGGAACGTCGTTCAACACGAGATAATCACAAAGTGCCTTCTCGGGTGATGCTATAAGAATAGAATGGCGGCTGTCAATCCACTGCTGTTCAATTCCGTGTGGATATTTCGCTGCATTCAGATACCTATAAGTAAAGCAGCCAATAGGAGTGTTGAACTCTTTGTCTCTTTTGGGCGTGACACTGGTGATTGTCTCGACCCGTTCGAGAATCAGGCCGTGGAACGACAGCGCGTACTCCAGCGAAATGCACGAAGGGCCAAAGATCAAGTTAGCCAAGCTCTCCTTACAAATGAGAGCTTGGCGAGATTCAGGCCCAAATATATACAGCCCTTTCTTCACCCGACAAATGGTACCGGCCTTCAGCAGTTCGTTTATCTTCTGATCAACAGCAAGATAAGAAGAAAAAGCAGAAGTCAGTGCGACGTGATCGAACTCTTCTCGTCCGATTGCCTTACGCAACTGAAGTATATTCACTTTGGTCACGTATTTCTCTAGGAACTTAGATTTATCCTAAGTATTAAGCCCAACTACAGGATATTTTCTCCAGTAACTAAGATATTGTCTAAGTTACTGGAGAAATCACAGACTTACCAACAAAACACAACCGTCTCAGCCAAACCACCTAGAATAGAAGAAATTAGAACAGTCGGCAGTCGAGTAGGGGCAAGTGAAAAACAAATTCTTCCCCACCTTCAAGAGATATATAGGCCCAACGGTGAAGCTTTTAGTGCTTGCTATCTCATTCTTTGGCGTAATAACATTAACAATATTTGGAACGTACAGCGCGTACAACGCAGTGACTGCGACCTACAAGAAAATCGAATCAGATGTGTTTAAACAATATGCAGGCGCACAATCAATCGAGGACAGGAGAAGCAACAGCACTCCGCATCCACAAAGAGCAACAAGCCAAGCGCAAAAGTCAAACCGCCATGTCTCGGAGTGACTGTATGAAAGCGTTCGCCCAGGCGGCAGCGACCCCAAAAGCAAAAACGCAAAAGAATCATACTAAAGTGCAGGCACACTAATTCAAAAATATAGAGCTAGCCGGTAAGGCCCTTCTATACGGGACCTTGCTGACTGCTACTTTTCGCCCGCTAGTATCACATCCGCAACAATTTCTGCAATTCTAGCCGATGCTAACGGCTCTGATAGTTCGTTGTACCGAGAAATATTATCCAGCCAAGCATATAAAGTATCGAGTGTAAGAACTTGCCGCACAGCCTTCAAAAACTCATGACTATTTGCCACCGGTATTAGTGGCGCTGTTTTTTCCAGTGCCCAAGAATCAAGCCACTTTATATTGATGGTTGCCTTCTCGATATCTTTAAAATGCGGTGACTCAGAGGCAAGAATCTCATACGAACCAACAAGCCAACTTAGCAGGTGTGCCTGGTAATGGGCGGATCTGATAGCGAAAATGGATTCCACCCAAACAGCGATTTCTTCGCCATCTAGATAGGTCAAGCAAAAGAAAAGGGAAGCACTTATGGCTCCGCTGCACGAGGGCCAGAAAGATCCGTACGCTTCAAAGTCTTGATATTGAGCGCAAATACTTTCGCCATCTTCATCCCAGAGAGAGGGCATCATAATGGCCTTACCTAAGGTTTCGAGCACATCGCGACGAAAGCCCTCGTACTCACCATGAAAACCCTCACTGTAAACCCGAAAGAATGTGGTGAAAGTTGATTCAATCAAAAAATGGAATGCCTGACTCTCACCACCTCTAACAATCAAGCCGGGTAGCATATGCCTAAACCAACCACGCCAACTCTCCACAGCCTCTGGTAAATCATGAAAGGCCAGTAGTCCAGTTGTGGCTTCAAACAGAAAGGCATGAAGAGTTGATAAAGGTATCGTTGAGACTGGCTGGTCAATAAACTCAATGTACATTCTTCGCTGCGGGCTCATAAACCACGCCTCAC
Source organism: Candidatus Melainabacteria bacterium (assembly GCA_030696635.1). Taxonomy (GTDB): domain Bacteria; phylum Cyanobacteriota; class Vampirovibrionia; order Obscuribacterales; family Obscuribacteraceae. The sequence goes on along the minus strand of JAUYRX010000014.1, from coordinate 72,727 downwards.
CGGGAGGTCGCGCAGGCCGCGGGGCAACCTTTAGCAAGCGTTCAAGCGCGGCCGCGGAAGGTCCGACACCGGGTTCCCAGACGTATAGCGACGATTTTTTAAGGGAGTGCTCAACCATAGCTTCTATAGTAGCTTACAGGCCTTAAGGGGGTGGTTTAGGAAAAGGATCACGCACTGAATATTAACGGAAGGGCAAATGCTACCATCAACCAATCAAGCTGAGCCTGGTAGAATCAGGAGACAAAGTGCTCACAGGTTTCGTCCCAATGCCAGATGAGAAACAATCCCCAGAGCCTGCCAGATTCGTGAAAGTCGAAAGCACGTTCAACAACGGCGCAATTGAAAAAGCCACTAACGAGCTGAGACTTGAGACCTACAAACAAATTCAAAATTGCTTCTTGGGCTTATGTATGTTCTTCGGTCTCATTACCCTTCTAATGCAGCAGACCGATCTACACAAACAGATGACATTGGTGAGACAAACGCTTTTGCGTGCACCTGAAGACGCACCCACAATCAGTCGACTAGCAGAACTAAACACACAGCTAGACAGGCTGTCGGAGGCAGAATTGCGGTACAAGCGCTCTCAGGCGCTAATTCAGAAATACAATCAAGTGCAAGACGAGCCTGCACATATCAGATAAAAAACAAGGGCCATGCTCTGGGTTGGTTAAAATTGCCAGCAAGCATCAGTTGTATTCTAGTGAAAATAAAGACGCCCCCAAAATGCATAGCGAACAAGCCTCTGGCTGAGGTAAAAGAACGGCAAGCGAACCAATGAACAACAAGAACACACGCAACCTTCTGGCCCTGCTCGGCACCTACTCCCTTATCTTCATATGCTGCCTGCTACTTGCATGGTACGCTATTTCTGGCGGCACATTTCGCGCGATTTTCTTCATTTTACAAGGCTATACGAGCCACTTCGCGGCCCAAGCCTTCGCCTCAGCTGGCTTAAATTCAAATGCCATTTCCCTTCAGGAAAGCTCCATCAGCGCTTATCAACAGTCTAATGCCAATCTGCCGTGCGAGCCGCTTAAGGCTCTTGAATGTGATGAAATCAGGCACTTAACTAACATGCACCTCAAGTGGAAGAATCGCACGGAAGCTTTAGCAGCAGCAAAACGATTTGAGGATATCGTACGCCGGCAAGTCAACACCGAAACGCCCCACAGTGATCGATGGAAGTGTTCACTCTCCGAAATCTTATTGTTCCAAGCACGTATTCTAAACAACGATAATCTCAGGAAAGAGGCAATAGCCAAGTATCGCGAATCAATCACAATCAATCAAGCTTTGACTGACGAGAATCACACAAACACCGGCACAGAAAGTCAACTTTCTGCTGCGCGGAAGGAACTCTCTGAACTAACCAAAGATCAATAGAATCATCGCCACTAAAGAGACAACTCTCACATCATCTCTAGAATAACCCCCTTTAGCCTGGGAATATAGAAACAGCTATTAGTTGACCTGGGATAGTTAGTTGCCGGACAAACAACACAATAAAGAATACCTGAACCAATACGGCGAAGAGCACGAGCCACCGCCAATAGCCGCTGGCAGCCTGGATCCAGAAGACCCAGAATACTCACTTCTGATGCCAGACAAGCGCCAAGCCCTTGATGCAATCAAGGCCAACCTGCGCACAACTGCACCAGAGTTAGCGACAAGCTCAGGTCTATCTATTAATAGCGCTACTTACTGGCTCAACAAAATTGCAGGAGAGACCGGCGCTAGACTCGAAGTATCAAACGACGGAACCGTTTATTACTCCTTTGCCCCTAATTTTTCCGGAATCTATAGACGAAGAGGAAGGCGCAGGGCAGCACTGCTCGCTGGGGCCTTTCTTTTCAAGTCACTTTACTGGGTGGTGCGAGTATCGTTTGGCGTTGCCTTAATGACTTCAGTGCTTGTAATAGTTGTAATTTTTGTCGCTCTGATTCTCTTAGCTATTGCATCTATATTTGATGGAGCCGGCGGAGACAGTGGCGATTTCGGCTCATTCGATGGCTCTGGCTTCTTTGACATAAATTTTCTATCTGACATTTTTAGCTGGGACTATAGCCCTTCGCATACCAGCTATCAGAACAGCATCCCCAGCGCCCAGAGAGACCGCTACACCGATTTCATTGAGAAGCATCCCAAAGGCAATTTCTTTCTTGAGACCTTTTCTTTCTTGTTTGGCGATGGTAAACCAAATTCTAATTTACAGAAATTACGCTGGCAGCAAATCGCAACTACAATTAAGGCCAATGGCGGTGTAGTATCAGCAGAGCAGCTTGCGCCCTTTCTCGATGGTGACACCTCTGATAGTGGCATGGTTATGAGTGCACTGGCACAATTCAACGGTCATCCAGAAGTAACAAAAAGTGGCTTTATAGTTTATGTCTTTCCAGACTACATAAGTGAACACCATGGCAATCCACAACTAGAACAAGAGCAAAGACAAGAGCAAATACAAAACGAAGGAGCCGAGCAGCAGAGCTACCTCAAAGAAGAGAACTGGAAGTTCTCCAACTTTCCTCCGATAGCACTAGCCAATGTCTTGATGCTGGCGCTGTTCAATTTTTGCGGCAGCTGGTGGTTGTTCAAGCATATTGCCACGATAAACCTGCTGCATCATTTGGCAGCCCTGATTGACGTTCTTCTAACCTACTCAATAATCTTGCTCGTCATACCAGCCGTGCGCTATCTCGTGCTGCTTGTGCTAAACAATCGCATTGAAAGCAGAAATGCTAAGCGAAAAGCCGCATTTGAACTAGTCAAACAGCCTCAGGGAGAAATTCTCAAAGAAATCGAAGAAGCCAAAGCAATTCAAGCCGAGCATGCTCAATTGCTACACGCAGATAGAAAAATCATTTTTGACTCTAACAAAGATAGCCTAGAACAAAAATTCGATAGCCGCGAATAGCTTGCCGCTCTGCAAATATTTAGGCGTCAGGCAGCACAGTAACAATGCAAGACTGAGCGCCCCGACCCTTAACATTGGTTACTTCAATTGACAAGTTCTTAAAGTTGAACCTGTCTCCCACCCGAGGCGGCCTGCCAAGCTGATCCAAGACTAATCCGCTAATGGTACCGACATCTTCTTCTTCAATTACTAGACCAAGATAGCCAGCAAGTTGCTCGAGCCTGACTGTACCTAAAACTCGCACGCTTTTACTGTCTATAGTTTCAATCGGAGGTGGAGTAGCAGATTCATCAATCTCACCTATAACTTCACCAAATATATCCTGAATTGAAATGATACCAGCAGTACCACCATGTTCATCCAACACAACTGCCAGATGAGTACGAAACTGCCGCATAGACTCAAGTACCGACTGCAAAGTCGAAGACTGTGGCACAAAGGGTACTGGCCTGATAATCAAAGTTCTATCGTCGCTAGCCTCCAAGAAAGCAGCGAGATCCTTAACGTGCACAGTGCCGACAATATTGTCTTTATCGCCTGTATAAACAGGATAGCGAGAGTGGTTAGCTTGACGCACTATCTCCAGCACTTGAACTTTCGTCGGCCTAATCGGCACAGCCAGAATGTGAACCCGAGGCACCATTATGTCTTCAGCAACTAGCTCGCCAAAGTCAAATAGCTGCTCAATCACGCTGCCAATTTCATCGCTTATTATTCCCTCTGATTCGCTCTCTTTTAAAATCAACTGAATCTCATCAGAAGAAAAAGCTGGAAACGTTGACTTAGAGCGATCTATACCCATGAGATTTCTCAGCAAGAAATTGTTCATTCCATTTAGAATGAAGATAATTGGCCTAAAAACTCTCATAAAGAAGAGCATCGGCCCGATCAAGAAAAACATTACCGCTTCAGACTTCTGGAGCGCTAATGACTTAGGTATCATCTCCCCAAAGACGATATGAAGATAGGTAAGCAAAGTCAAAGATAAAGCGCTGGCAATTGCGTGAGTTGTCGTAATCTCAAGGGGAGCTACAAGGTGAAGATAGTGAATTATCCAGGTGGCTATAACCTGCTCGCCGTACATACCCAGAGCCAAACTAGCTGCCGTAATACCAACTTGAGATGCGGCTATATAGCGATCTTGCAACAACGGCTCTTTGATAACAGAATAAATTTGTTTGGCTGTTCTATTGCCTTCAAGTGCAAGCTTTTCAATTGATAGCTTAGGTGCCACCACGGTGGCAAACTCAGAAGCCACAAAAAGAGCATTAAACAATATTAGAAGGAGAATTAAGCTCAGCTCAAACATCTTGCTTAGCCTCCTCTTTTCTGCTCACAATCACCAAGATAGCAGCGTGATGTTCAACTTCTTCGACCTCGATCACCACTGAAGGTAATTCAATCAAATCGCCGACAGCAGGCACTCGATCCAGAATCTCCATGATTAAGCCATTGATAGTCTCGGCTTCGGTTTCGGGCATTTGGCCTAAGAACTTAGAGGCCCGATGCAACTTATAAAAGCCAGGTAGCCGAATTCGACCATCTTCTAAAGCTTCTATAACTATAGTCTTTTTAAATTCATCACTATCAACGTTCTCAATTAACTCAGCAAGAATATCACCGGCAGTGACAATACCAACTGTTGCTCCGTGCTCGTCCATAACCACGGCCATATGCGAATGCTTTGATTTGAGCAAGGCAATCAACTTGCCGAGGCGTAGATTCTCAGGAATAATTGGTAAGCCTTTAATCAAAGAATCAATACCAGCAAGATCACTTTCAGAGAATCTAGCTTGAATAACGTGCCTCACATGAATAAAACCTAGAACATCGTCAATAGAGTCTCCATAAACCAAAAGCCGAGTATACGGACTAGCTAAAGCAATGCGATAGCACTCTTCTAAAGAGTTCTTATTCGAAACCGCAAGAATATTCGAACGGGGCACCATAAGTTGTCTTGCTGTTCTCTCTCCAAGATCAAGAGCCTGCTGCAGGCGCTCGTGCTCAACAGGCTCTAACAAGCCGCCATCTTTACTTTCGGCTAGTAGCAACTCAATTTCATCAAGCGAGTGAACATGTTTGTGAGTAGAAACCGGAATTCCTAGCACTTTCAAAAAGAAGTTGCCGCTGCCATTCAACAGCCAAATAAACGGACGAAAGACAATTGAAGAAAGGCGAAGCGGCCAGTACATAAAAATTGCTATACGATCGGAATATTGCAAGGAGACAGACTTCGGAAGCAGTTCACCAAACAAAATCTGCAACAAGGTAAACAGCAAAAGAATGCCAATGGCCGCCACTGACTCAGCCAAGACTGGAGTTAAATTAAAGTACTCGACTAACGTGGCGGCGCAGGAAGGTCCAAAACTGATTTCACTATAAGCTCCAAGCACAAGACTTGAAACTGTTATTCCAATCTGACAAGTAGCAATATACTCATCGAGCTTTCGCGGCTCCTCCAAGATCGGAAGAAGTAACGAAGCAAGGGGGTTACCTGCTAAAGCCAACTTTTGAATATAAGAGTGCCGGGCGGCGACTGTAGCAAACTCTGCAGCCACGTAAATGGCATTCAGAAGAATTAGACCAATTGCTATAAACCAGGCTAGGAACATTTCAACAATTGACTAACACTTTGATTGCCCCTACAACACAAATATTGCATCAAGCTGAGTTCTCTAAAAATTCGCAAATTCAAGAACCAAGCAGTACTTAACTCTAGCAGCTTGGCAACAAGCAAATAATTGCCGCAACAATGCTTGCACAGCAAGTGTTGACAAAGAAATAGATAGAGCAGCGGTCAGCCGGCGTTCTCATAAAACTTCAACCAACTGGTATCATATCGCCATGAAAGATCAACAGCTTATTGTTTTATCTGCGGCACTGACTATTACTCTAGCATCAAGCTCATTGTCTAGCGTGACGAATCCGAGTTTGGCAAGCCCTACTGTGGCAAATCAAGGTTTGGCTAATCAAGCAGCGGCGTCTGCTAAGGCTAAAGCCAAAGCAGACGCAGACAAAACAACCCAAAAGGCTCCTGACGCTGAGGTATCTTTTGCTTCAATAGATGCGGCAATTGCCAAACAAGAAGCAATAAAGCAAAAGAATTTTGACAAAATCAATACCGCCGCGCGAGCCGACATGGCCGCCAACAACTATGCCGCAGCCGAAAAAAAGCTACTAGAAGCTTTAGATATAGCCGAAAGCCTAAACGGCAACGAGCAGAAATTACTCACACGTACATGCTTGGCTGACTGTTACTTAAGACAGAGAAAATATAAAGAAGCAGAAAAGCAATACAAAGAGGCCTACGACAGCAACATTCAGCTCTACAGAGGCAACTACCCCGTGCTGCTTGATGATGCCAAGGGCTTGAGCGAAGTATACAAAGCCACAAACCGAGCGAAGGAGGCCGAAAAGATACTGGCCTCAGCCACAGAAGCGCGCGAAAAGCGCTACTGTGTTGCTGGCGTTGATGACGGAGATTTGTTTGCAAACTTTTACCAATCACTGCGCGAAGCCCTAGCAAAAAAGAACATTGCCGCTGTCAGCAAAATGATGCAATACCCACTTTCGGTAAGGTGGAACGGCAATTTCAAGAAGAGAGTGACAACGCGCACCTATCGCGACCCACAAGAATTGATAGCAAATTACAACATCATCTTCACCCCAAAAGTTGCAACGTTATTTGCAGACAATCCTGAAAAAGAGCTGTGGTGTAAAGATGAAGGCATTATGCTCGGCGGCGGGCTGGTCTGGCTGACAAATGTACAACTTGTCAGAGTAGCAGGAAAACCAACCTACCAAATTCACGCCATTACTATCAACGATGAAATGCCAAAGAAGTGAAGCTCTTTCGCCAGAGCTTCACTGCCACAACCTAGTTAATGGTATCAATCAAATGTGCTTAATAGTTGCTTGATCGATGTAACTTCTGAACCAGTTCCCACTGCTGGTGAATCAGGACGAAGAGAGAAGTCTAGACCCATCAGATAAGGGATAGGAGTATGGTTGGGAAGCAACCCGACTCTAGAGACAAACTTAGGGTCAACCATTGTCGGGGCCAGTGCTATAGTGTTACCGGTAGTGCGATACTGGGTATTTTGTTCAACCGTAAGGGGAAATGGCCGAGTTGAATTTGGTGGATAGGGATAGGCAATTGATACTGGAATATCAACCATGCCTCCATAGGCAATTGACTTTTTCACACTACTGCCAATCATGTTATAGGGCTGAGGGCTGGCCTGTAGCTTAAGACAATTATGGGCGCTGTGTGATGAGCTTAGCCTAGTCATGAACGAAGTGACATTCTGCAAACTAACAGAGTACGACGCAATATTGTTTCTCTTTGAATTGATTAGAAGGCAATTGGTGAGCGTTGGCCTAGCACTGGTGAGATTGCTCACACCATCGCGCAGACCGGGGCCAAGCACACAACTGCTCAAAGAAACACCAAGAGTGGGCGGGCCGCTGGTGGTACCGTCTACTCTCACACCATCAGAATTGATACGTTCTGAACTGTTGTAGATCCAACATTTACTGAGCTGAGCACCACCAGGCGCTCCCGTTTGCTGGGTCACCACATTGGTAGCATTGTCATGAAGAATTAGCTGGCTCATACTGAGCGGATAGTAGGAGGGACTGACAAACAAGCCAGCCTCTGCGCAGTGCGATACTTCGATATTTTTTACACTGGTTGGATAGGGTGCATTTGAATTGACAGCAATTCCTTTCTTGGCACCATAGACAAAAATACCGGAGCGTTTCAAGCCATTTAGTTGAACGCCACCATTAATTTCGATTCCATTTGATTGACTCCCCGGGGCGATAACCACTTGGCCATTGTGTCCAGGCTCGGCAGAGACCGTGATTCTCACAGGACTGTAATAGGGCCTCACCTGTACTTGCATGGGCTTGCGATAGATCATGCGACCGACGCCACCATCTATGGTCAGAGAGTCATAATTTTGCGGATCTATTCCCATCCACTTAATCTGATCCATTTCATTCCAGGCTGTTGCCCAGGTCAAGCCGTCAGTGTTATTGCCATTTTTAGAAACATAGAACTTGCGCGGCTGCTGATAGGGATAACCAGGGCTGGTAGCAAACGCTTGCGATGTAGCCGCCAGACTCATAGTCAGGGCAACCGTAGCCAACAAAACTTTCTTTACTACTGTAAAAATGGAACCTGAATTCAAACCTGAACTTAAATCAGAATTTAAACGTAAACTTGGTCTTTGATCGGTGGATCTTTTCATGCCTGACCTCAATTAAATGAACAAAACTTTTGCATAAGCGATCTAGCGCTTTGTGGCGCTTGAGTGGCGTGTGCTCAAAGACTGGATTGGAACACTCTAACGGCTGAAGGTGAAATGATGGTGAACTGAACGTGATATCAACGTGAAATAATTTCAGCGTTCAAACTATGTCAGCGCCTTGGCTAGCTCTTTCAACAAATCCTTTAACGGTATGACTGTTGCTATTAGCGGAATAGCTGGAAGGGCCACTGCTGCAAGGAAAGTCACGATAGTCTCTTTGCCGAAGGCACATGGTTTCATATTCTGAATATTGAGAAACGATGCATTGAGATCCGTCACTGCAGATGGCTCTGAGCTTGAAATTAGCTTTGGTGCAACGGCTTGACCGTTGCCTCGAAGGAAATCAAGCCAGGTATTAGCAAATAAACTATTGACCTGGTGGCACAACGAGCCGTAAGTGAATACCGCTTCTCGCCTAGTCTTGACCAGGAGGGGCGTAAACACCAATAACGGTCCAAGAAACAAGAGCAGAACAAGAGCGACGAACACTATGCCCAAATTAGAATATGCTTGCAAATTTGTGTGTGTCTCAAGCACTGTCTGTGCCACAAAGCTGCACACTCCAATTGACATAGCAAAGGCAGCAAAAGCAAAATATGATTGTCCAACAGCAACAAATCCGAGACCACCAACACAATCTGGGTGGGTGGCACTGATCTTTAGAGGAAAGCGGGATACTTTGAAAAGCAAATTAGCCCAAAGTAAATAGCCCCAAAGCCAGTCAAGCAAGACGAAACGAAACAATGGCTGACTGACATAGGCATTCCATTGGCCAGCAGCAGACAAGACTGAATGCCCAGCAGTTGAAACAACTTGCCAATTTGTACAATGCACAGCCAAAACAATGTCTACCCAGACTGGCGAATAGGCCAGCGCCAACAAGAGAAGGCATAGGGCAATGCCAGAAGCATCACGTAGTTGAAAATTATTCGCTGCGATTGTTCTGTATTTAGCTGCATCACTTGGCGCTATATGGTCATGCAAAAAGTGCTTCACTGTCTTTAGCGACCATTTTCTAGTCACGCAATCAGAAAGAATGAGAATCGGCACAACAACAAGAAAGCGAGTACTACTAATGTAGTCGCCCAAGAACGGTACCTGCACAGAACCAGCAAAAGCGCTGCCAGAAGCGAGACAAAGAAGCAATGACGGTAGCCATGTTAGCGCCACCCCAAACAGAACCGCAATCACCGAAGCCTGCTTCGGGTCCTTGCCTAAACCCAAGCGCATCAGCAATCGAGAAACAATTCCGCAAGAAGAGTCTGGCAGTTCCGGCTGTGCCGCCAATACTTCTTCAGTCATTAATGATCACCTTTCTCAATACCCTTTACACCCATGGTGCTCTTTGCTCGGCCTTTTACAGAATCAACTTTAACAACGCGCATAACTTCACCTGTTGGTGCCAATTGATCAGTGCTCTTCAGTTTAGATAACTTGGTGAACAGATTGCTGAATTTGTTTCTTTGGCCAGATTCTTCTGAGATCAGGCTCAGGCCACTACCGGGGTCATTAGTAAATGACATGCTGCAAATGAGTTTGGCTGGAATATGGTGACCAATCGGTCCTGTATCAATATCAGTAAAATCAATGGTTTGCATTCTCTTTTTTGTCTTAGCTAGTCTATCGGCAAATTCTGCGTCTTCAATACTGGCAGCCTGCCGCTCACCCTCAGGGCTTTGCCCTGAAAGAGTTTTTGTCACCCAACTGCCGATGGCATCAGCATGCTCTCCAAGCCTGGTATAACCACCGTGAACAAATTGAGAAAGCACCAAGGCCTTGTCACGCTGCGACATATACAGGCGAATAACAGTCGTACCCTTGACACTCAAATAGCGCCGGGCGTAATGTTTAACTAGCCCATCATCGACGTCAGGGCAAATCAAAGCGGTTTCTACTATATGCTTTTTTTCACGCAGCAGAGGCGTTGCTCTAACCAGCAACCTTGTGCCCATGCTGTGAGCCATCAATCTGACTTTAAGAGACTGCTCATCTGTACATAGTTTTTCTAGGCGAGCAATGACGTCATTGAAGTGTTCTTGGCTCCACTCAACATTATTCTCATCCGAAGTATAAGAGCGCAACTTAGCCACCGATGGCCAAGAATAGAAAATCACTGGGCGCTCTGCGTTGTAGGCCAATGTGGCTGCAGTACGAAGAGCACCATGGAAGGGATTTTTATAGCCATGGGCAAACAGAAAAATATTCTTGTCTTCTGTCTGTAGAGCTTTCTCACGAACACTTCCATAGAACGTATCTTGAACTTTATCAAAACTATCGTCTGTCAACGGAGTAATTTTGAAGGCACCAACTTTATCGCTGACTGCAGCCTTGGACCAACCCAAATTTTTGAGGTGATCACTCAATGGTTTCTTCTCTAAATTTTCAACCACACAATAGGCAGAGCCCATAAAAGGCTCGTGCTTGCAGTCACCGAGATATTTGCGGTGGGGCCCGAAATCAACTTCGCCCGTCTTTGTTGGCTCAAGGTTTCTATCAGTAATAAAGAATACAGGAACGCGCAAAAAGCGCTCAGCTAATTCAGCAGCATGGATCGGTTGAGGGAAAGCATACAAGCAAAACATTGTCAGCAAAAGGTATAGAGTGATTGATTCCTTCGCCACTGCCATGCTCAAACTCTTACCCTTAACCAGTAACCAATTTTGTTCTTTTTTGTACCTTAAGGTTACTAGATCTTGCCATATTTTCCCTTAGCCCTAATCTTATTTCGGAGTTGTCAATTGGCTACAATTTTATCCTTATTATGGGTAACTGGGGTGTCTCGTGAAATCAATATCAAAAACCAATACGTTTCGCCGCATGGCAGCTCTGGCACTAACCCTGAGTATTAGCTCGGTCATACCACTGCCGGCTTTGCCAACAGGTGCCGCCTACGCAGCACAGCCTGAAGCATTGGACCGCACCTCCCTCCCCATCAAAGAGCCAGTCATTCCTCATTCAACAATATTAGATGCAAGAGATGCCAAGGCACCACCATTCTTCAAAATCAAAGCTCCGACCAATGCCCCTAACATACTGATAGTGCTCATTGACGACATGGGCTTTGGGCAATCAAGCGCCTTCGGCGGACCAATTAACATGCCAACAGTAGAGAAGTTGGCAAATAATGGTTTACGTTATAACGACTTCCACACCACAGCCCTTTGCTCTCCGACACGAGCTGCACTTTTGAGTGGTCGCAATCATCATATGTGCAATATGGGTTCTATCACGGAGACAGCCACGGCGTTTCCTGGCCAAACAGGTCAACGCCCCAATAGCGTGGCACCACTAGCTGAAATGTTGCGCCTCAATGGTTATGCCACTGGCGCCTTTGGCAAATCGCACGAAACGGCAGCATGGGAAGTCAGCCCCTCTGGGCCGACAGACCGCTGGCCTACACGCTCTGGCTTCGATAAGTTTTATGGCTTCATTGGCGGCGAAGCCAATCAATGGTCGCCCACGCTTTATGACGGCCTCACTCAAGTTGAGCCACCAAAAGATGCAAACTATCACCTCATCCCTGACATGACCAAGAAGGCCATTAGCTGGGTCAGTGAAGTAAAATCACTGACTCCGGAGAAACCTTTCTTCATGTATTTTGCCCCTGGTGGCACCCACGCACCGCACCACGTGCCCGCTGAATGGATAGCTAAATACAAAGGCAAGTTCGACCAAGGTTGGGACAAACTTAGAGAAGAAACCTTGGCTAGACAAAAGCAGCTCGGCATAGTGCCGCCTGATACAGTGCTTGCGCCCAAACCTGAAGGCATCAAAGACTGGGACAAGCTGACAGCTGACGAAAAGAAACTCTTTGCTCACCAAATGGAAGTATTTGCCGCCTACGGTGAGTTTACAGATCACTGCGTTGGAGAGCTAGTCGATGTCATCGAAAAAGGTGGTCAACTAGACAACACTTTGGTGTTTTATATTGTGGGCGACAATGGCGCCAGTGCTGAAGGCGGCTTCAATGGTCTCTTCAATGAGATGAGCTACTTCAATGGAGCGCCAGAGACTGTAGAAGACATTCTCAAACACTACAATGATCTTGGTGGGCCTAACTCTTACGGTCACTATGCAGCTGGTTGGGCAGTAGCAGGAGACACACCCTACACCTGGACAAAGCAAGTGGCATCTGATTATGGTGGCACCAAAAATGGCATGGCTGTGCACTGGCCCAAAGGCATCAAAGCAAAAGGCGAGATGCGTACTCAGTTTCACCACGTTATTGACATTGCTCCAACAATTTTAGAAGCAGCTGGTTTACCTGAGCCCAAAGAAGTCAACGGCACGAAGCAAACCCCAATTGAGGGCACCAGTATGCTCTATAGCTTCAGTGAACCTAAAGCAAAAAGTCATCACGATACCCAATATTTTGAAATATTTGCTAACCGCTCTATCTACCACGATGGCTGGTTGGCCGGCACCGTGCACAAAGCGCCCTGGGAAGCGAAGCCCAAAACCACCGTTGCCAATGACAAGTGGGAGCTGTATGACACAACCAAAGACTACAGCTTACGCGAAGACCTCTCAGCCAAGTTCCCAGAGAAACTAAAAGAGATGCAAGCTCTCTTTATAAAAGAAGCTATTAAATACAATGTGCTGCCCTTAGATGACCGAATGCTAGAGCGCCTAAATGCCTCAGCCGTAGGTCGACCAGACCTGATGGCTGGCCGCACGTCGCTAACATTGCACGAAGGCATGACCGGCATGACAGAGAATGTCTTTATCAATTTGAAGAACAAGTCTTTCTCAATCACAGCTGATACCGAAATTCCAAACGGTGGAGGCAGTGGTGCACTTATTGCTCAAGCAGGCAAGTTTGGCGGCTGGAGTTTCTATCTCAAAGATGGCAAGCCCACCTTTACCTACAACTGGCTGGGAGAGAAGCAATACACTATTGCCGCCGGCAAGTCTGTAGCACCGGGTGCAGCAACTATCCGCTTCGATTTTGCCTATGATGGTGGCGGTGCAGGCAAAGGTGGCACAGGAACGATCACAGTCAACGGCGAACAAGTAGCTCAAGGACGAATAGAAAAAACTCAAGGTTTCTGCTTCTCTGCCGATGAAGGCACTGATGTTGGCTGCGATCTTGGTACCGCTGTTGCCGAGGGCTACAGTGTGCCATTTACATTTACTGGCAAAATCAAGAAAGTAACTGCTGAATTTAAGGCTCCTACTGCGCAGGAAAAGGCCGACAGCGATAAAGCACACCAAGAAGGCAACTTGAAAAAGGCTTTGTCAGACTAGAATCTTTGTCAGACTAGAATCTAAAAATGGCCGTTACGTCTATCATCCTTTGGGATGATAGACGTAACGGCCATTGGCCTGAATTGACCGACCTCGGCAACAAAAACAAATAAAACTTCACTACTTTGAACGATGTCAGACTCATTAGCCTTGGCCAATACTAAGAGCAGTATTTAAACCAAGATTTATGGGGTGGAAATGAAAGTTCTGATTGCCATCGATGATTCAGATTGTTCATCTAATGCGGTTGATTCGGCAACAAGACAAACCTGGCAAGACGATGCTGAGTTTTGTCTAATTTCTATTATGGCTCCAATCTACAACGAATATCTTCTAGCGGGTCTGTGTGCACCATCTTTAGAAGAAATGCAAGCTGAGTACAAGAACCAATTGCAACAGATGATCGACCAAAAGATCATCCAATTAAAGAAAAACCATCCGAATAATAAAATCAGCGGTCGGGTCATTAGCGGCAGCATTGCAGAATCAATTATTGACTATGCCAAAAGCTGGGACGCTGATTTGATTATTGTCGGCTCTCACGGACGAACTGGCTTAGAAAAGTTCTGGCTCGGTAGTGTCGCCGAGAAAGTACTCAATCACGCTCCCTGCTCAGTAGAAGTAGTGAAGCTCAAGAAGTTACACGCCGAAAAGGCAGAGCCGACCTCAGACTCAGCCAACAATGACCTCTCTGCAATAATTCTTTAATTAACATACAGGTGCTGTAAATGCAATTTACAGAGGTAGTATCACCAGCGATGGCCGAAAAATACAGCGACGAGAAATATTCTGCGGAACTAAAATTTCCCAATGTACGAATTCACCTACAAGATCTCGTACTGCGCGAAAAGCAGTTGCCATCGCATGCTATGGCCAATAGTGCCGTGCATTTTGGCTTAATATCAGACGACTCACTAGAAAAAGTGCTTGCCATAAAACCAACCGAGCTCTGCTTATGTATGGCCACAGCGGCGACCATTATCGAAGAATATTTCAAGGGTGTGCCACAACGCAACGGTTTTCCAGCTGTAGATTTCGAACAAGTATTATCAGAAATTTTTAGAGATGCAAAAACTCATCTCAAAGAAATTACGGTGAGTTCAGATCATCAAGGTGAAATCGCCTTACGTTCTCATGACTGCTATAAATTTGCCCCAACTCTGTTCGACCTTATGTTGCAGCAGCTATTGCGCTATCCTGGCCTCTAGTAAGAAGCTCGAAGCAAAAGGTAGTGCCTGGACCCTGAGTATCTTTGCACCAGATTTTGCCACCATGACCCTCAATAATGCGACGGCAGAGATACAGACCTAAACCAGTGCTAGCATAATAGCGGCCAGTAGAGCCAGCCTGCCAGAACCGCTGAAACAATTTAGGTCTATTCTCTTCCGGTATGCCTTTGCCTGTGTCACTAACGCTTAAAATTGTTTGACTATCTAACTGACTCAATGCCACTGTAATTGAACCACCACCAGGAGTAAATTTCAGCGAATTATCAATGAGGTTTTGCACCACACGGCGAATCTCATCTTGATCACAGATTACTTCTTCGGCAGCTTGCGGCACCGATGCATGGATAGTGACCCCCTTCTCTCGAGCGAGTGGCATTATCTCGCTAATCATACGTGTGATCAAACCAACCATGTCACAACTTGTCATATGAAATTCCTTTACCCCGCTGTCAAAGCGATAGACGTCGAGCAAAGTTTGCACCAAACTGTATAACGCGGTATTGCTTTGTAGAATTGTCTCAAGCACCTCTACTTGAGTCTCTGGCACCGGGCCGAAGTCGCCATCAAGAAGAAACTGCACGGCTCGTATGGTGGCCGAAACTGGGGTTTTTAAATCGTGAGTAAGAGTGGCAACAAAATCCTCCCTCTGCTGCTGAAGAAGCACATTGGCAGTAGTATCGGTAAACATTGCCACTAGACCAGTTACGTTGCCATCGTTGTCCTTTATCGGCCAGGTTAACCAGTCAAAGTAGTTGGTTTCACTGTCAATCTTCTTCGATAGCTTAAGAGCGTCACTGTTTCGCTTGCTAAACTGTCCACTGCTTAGAACTTTCTTGAAAAGAGCAGGCTTCAACCCGGGTGCAATTTCAAAAAGTGGTTTTGAAACTATATCGTTTCGATTATCCCCATCGACTATCTCAATGAATTTGTCGTTGCATTCTAGACAAACCATATCTTTGTCTAGACTGATAATTCCTACTGGTGAATTCTCAAGAATTGACTTGGTCACTCGTCTTTCTGTTTCTAACTCACGAATGGCATTTGTATGCTGACGCAGAGCCATTTCCTTTGCCGATATGTAGCAGTCTATGGCTAGTCCCATATCTAAGAAAACCACCTTCATTAGGGCAGAAATGGCCTTACCTAACTTCTCCGCATCGCCAATATATTTATCAATTACTTTGGGCAAGAACCATGCCAAAACTCGGTTGTAAGCTCCGATATACCATTTAGGATCAAGATCAATGCGATGGTGGGTAGCGCCCACACGCAGGCGATCATTGGCATACTCAGTGTCATAAGTACCCTTCGTAAGCCTCAAAAAATAGTCTTTTTGAGCAGACTGAGCGCGCTTAAGCACTTGCTCATTGGGAAAGAAACTACGAGTTTCATCAAAAGTAAGAAAGTGAGCGTACATCGACTCGATCAGTTCATCAATATGATCGGCAACTAGAAGGTCGAGTTCAAGTTCAATCAGCTCTTCATCACTGGCAGAGAATTCTAACCACCGTTTTCGTAATTCAACTTCCTTAGGGGTTAATGTTAAGGCTACAGCCTTATTTGACTGTTCTTTTCCCACCAATCACTTCCTTAGGTTTTCCAGCGGTCTATAATTAGATTTTTCCGGTAAACGATAATTATGGCTGAACAAACACCTGACGCAAGCGCTCCCTCAATAAATGTATTGTTGGTAGAAGATCACCAGTTGACAAGATTGGGTCTGAAGGTTGCACTGCACCGAACCAAAGATATTCATGTCATAGGCGAAGCATCGAATGGTCAAGAAGCACTGACCATGGCTGAGAAACTTAAGCCAGATGTGATTTTGATGGATGTTGGCATGCCAGTAATGGACGGTATTCAAGCAGCTAGCCAAATAGTTGCTCGGGACTTAACAATGAAAATAATCATGCTGACACAGCATGACAACGACGCAGACATCTTGGCATCGCTGGCAGCCGGAGCAAGCGGATATTGCTTGAAAGATGTCGAACCTGAAAGGCTATACACCGCCATAAGAGCGGTAAGCAATGGAGATGTGTGGTTAGACTCGGCCGTAGCCAGCAGAGTGTTGAAGCACTATTCCGCCAACCCAGCGCTGTCAGGCGTGCAGCTAGAAGCAGCACCGCTGACATCAAGCAGTAACAGAAACTCAAGTGATATGGCTTTCTCAAGCGACACCAGTTTGGCAGTAGCGGCTTCTGACAATAATTCAGCAGACCAAGAAATGCACGAAAGTCAAGACAAGACATCTTCAGCCCCAGGTATCGACAGACCGGCCCCGGAAGCGTTGTCACCGCGCGAACTTGAAGTAATCAAGCTAATTGTAGACGGCTTATCAAATCAAGAAATTAGCGACCGCCTAGTCGTCTCTTTAGCGACCACAAAGACACACGTAAGAAACATACTAAACAAACTCGCTGTTGACGACCGCACTCAAGCTGCGGTACACGCCATGCGCCGCGGCCTGGTATAAAACCTACACTAGGCAAAGCCTGGGAAAATTATCCAAAGCTAGTTAACTCTAGAAGATTCAACTACTTTTGCGCCCGCGCCCTTTTCAGTTACAACTGTTTTCAGCTTGACTACGTCAACTGAGCATGGCGCTCTATTTACCACTTTTTCGGCGACGCTGCCTAGAAACATTCTATCCATACCGGTGCGGCCGTGAGAGCCAATAACAATAAGATCTGCTTGCCATTCGACAGCATCTTCGACAATTGTGTCGCTGACAAT
Source organism: Candidatus Melainabacteria bacterium (assembly GCA_030696635.1). Classification (GTDB taxonomy): domain Bacteria; phylum Cyanobacteriota; class Vampirovibrionia; order Obscuribacterales; family Obscuribacteraceae. The sequence goes on along the minus strand of JAUYRX010000014.1, from coordinate 55,286 downwards.
GCCGTGAAGAACTTCGCCAGAAACAGCTTGTTCGCCAAACAACGACTGCAACTTTGAGGTTGTAGTGTCTATCAATTCTTGTCCATGCTTTTTCAGCTTCTGCTCTGCATCGATCATCAGCTCAACGGCTTGAGGAGCAATTTGACCATACTGAAGAACAATTGGTTCAACCACATGAATTACACGAAACTGGGTTGCCGGTGACCAGTGACGATTGGCTACCGCGTCAATAGCTAGCCTCGAACAGCCAGAATCGTCTATTGCAATAACTACTCGCATCATCGCCACCATTTATCTCTCACCATCGATCAAATGCAATTGTGGCAAGCACAACAGTCATCAGCATCGGCCATTAGAAGTATAGCTCTATATGAGCTGCCTACATTAAGTCATACCCACGGGGGATATGGCGCTACCTGATGAGAGCGAAAATAGAGCCAGCAACTTCATTGCAAATCAAACTAATCTTTCAAACTAGCCTTTCCGAGAAATCATAGGTGAACTATCATGTTACACAAAAAATTAAGGCTAATTGGCTATCTTCGCACCGGTGGCACAAGCCTAAATGCTGAAGAACAGAAGCAAAAAATAGCTGAATATTGCCGAGAGCATGACCACAAGCTTGTTGGTTATAGTGCAGTTGACGAAGGAATGCCAGGCTTAGGGCTTCACGATTCACGAGAGGCGCTAAGAGACTTTGACGGCATCATTGCCATTGATCTCAGGCGCTATGTTAAACACCATGAAGATCGCCTAGTCGACCTGCGTCCCCTGATTAAAAAATTATTGCACGAAAACAAGGTATTGATTGCCATTGACGAGCAGTTCGAAACTCAGACGGCACAGGGGCAACACACGGCTCTAGACCTGCTGCAAGAATGGTCTGATCGCGAGAGTACAATTATGCCTCCAATACACGAGCATACTGACATAAGCAACTACTAGTCGGTGGGCCTACCTGAGTCGATAGCATAGAGTCTCGCTATTAAATGCTCTATTAGTGCCGTCATCTCCATGACAAGTGGATTTGACGCGCAACAAGCCTCTGGTGTGCCATAGCGAATCCAGACAGTAGTTTCTCTGCTGTCTGAGGCTTCGGCCTGGCATACAAATACCAGACAGTGATCTAAAACATTGGTAAGCCCGAGAAATTCCAACTCGGCACCTGGCAATCTTGACTCCATTAATACAGCTAACTGATTACCACTACTAATAGCGCTCTGCTTCAAGCGCAGGAACTTACCAGAATAGTGCTTCACTTCAAAATCTAGAATCTCAATAACTTCTGCCGGAGGAAGATTGCCAAAGCAATATGTAAGCGGCTGATCGCTCGCATCTAGCCTCTTACAAATTCCGTTACAGTGACGACAACGGTCATCCATCTAGCGCCACACTTCTAATCATAGCTATGAAGATACCGTCTGCTTTTTCTCACGGCTCGAATCAACAGTGGCAGTTCTAACTCGTTGCGGGGGCAAGAGCAAAGTGCAACCAGCAGCCACATCGCGGATTACATAATCTAATGACTCTCCGGTGCATACTTTTCGGCCCTGCTCGGTATCACAGGTGGTGAGAACGATAAGAGTATCCTTCTCCCCAGCACCAGAGACTGAAAAAAAGGTCTCTAACTCATAAAGTCTGCGACCAACAACAGAAAAAGTAACTTTATCCGCCGCCAAGTCAACAATAGGATCGAGAGAAAGCTCGTGACGAACGGTAGCGATTAAACTATCAATAGTCTTGCTGCGGCCAGTGCAAACGATCTCGGCCTTACTGCCAACTAAGGTAGCCAATTGGACAAACGCATTAATTGTTTCAGAGCTATAGGTTTCAGCACTAACGAGCAAGACACTCCTGCTCCAGAGCTGCACAGCGTTCTGAACCACAAGAAGTGGTACAGGGCATACATCAGCAACCCGTTGACAAAGGCTCGTATTAATATATCGCCGCTGATGAATATTACGTTGTCGGAACTTTGACTTGTGGCCCATTATCACTAAATCATGACTAGTTGCCCGGCGAAGTATAAGGTCAATTATATTGCCCTCGTCTATTTCGCAAATAGCCTCAATGGCACTGTTGGCAATGCGACATTCAAAAGCGTGCATTAGCGTCTCAGCCACAGACCAAAGTGTTGCTTCTATCGCCTGAAAAGCCGCCATATAAGGCCCGCTGCCAATTATCCCCGGCAAGTCTTGCCCGACAATCTCCCACAAAGACTGACTATCGACCACCGTCTGGGCGGTTAACTTAGCTCCCTTGCTTTTAGCTAAAGCCGCCGCCACATCGGCAGCAAAAAGTGCCTCTTGGGAGCCGTCTAGAGCCAAAAGGAAAGACTTGGCCATAAAAACCCCTTCTTATCCATTCATACACCTTTTAGTAAAAACTAAAGTTCTTGAATCAGCATCAACCAAAGGGACGAAGCAGCTGTCTTGGAATAAGACTCTGTATACCGGTTTGTAGCCCAGCAGAGAGAATTTGCCAAAATCATTCGGCAGAACTAGTCAAGTTTGCAAGAAATCTGCTGTAATAGGATGTGTCAATCTAATCTAGTCTTGACTCTCGACCAGATACACCGGGGCCTTGAATGAACAAATTTAAGAGCAAGTTTCAGAGCAAAATATTAACGCTACTGGTGGCAATTGGGCTAACTAGCACAGTGTCATCTGACATTACATACGCCATTGAAGCAAAGAAAAGCTTGCCCCCCGTGGTAGCAAAAGAAGCGACCGAGAACACGACGAAAAGCGAAAAATCCACAGATGTCTTGTATGTAGACCATGGTAAATATAAGGGTCAGCCAGCCTCAAGCAAAAGCCGTGAAGGCGCCAAATTTTTCAAGCAAAATAATTGCATATCCTGCCATTCTGTTGAAGGTAAAGGCGGTTGCCTGGCTCCCCCGTTAGACGGAATCGGAGGGCGCCGCAGCAAAATTTTTGTCGAGTCGCGCATCACGAATGACCAAAAAGCCATGGCTCGCTTTCTTGAGCTCTACCCTTATGCCGAACTTTTAGAACACCCGCGATTGCCAGCATTACAAGCGAAAGATATAGCTTCTTATCTGCTGACTTTGAGCGATTTACCAGGCGGTGTTCAAATAACTGGCCACAAAGTCACAAAAAAGACTCCTTTCCACTCCACAGAAGAAGCCTCTGATTGCCACAAAGATAGAATACCTAAAGTAGCTGAAGGTCGCATGCTCTTCAACGATAGAGGCTGCCTAGTCTGTCATTCCGTCCGCAATATGGGTGGTCATTTCGCCCCAGCTTTCGACGGAATTTCTAAACGTCATAACCGCCAATACGTAGAAGATCGCATTACCGCCGCCGAATTTTTCAATCAAAGCGGCGACAATGAATATAACCTACGTGGCACAGTTATGCCGCCATCTGATCTAAATCCTGAGCAGGTAGAGAGCATCACCGACTATCTAATGTCGCTTCCATAAGAGGCCGCTATTAGTGAGAGCTTTGTCCGAATTTAGAGCCCCAGAGCCAAATCTTGCGGTCATTGCCTTTTGTCAATTTCTAATTCCTCTTTACTGTCGCTACATTGATCACTTCACCTGTCAATTTACTGATGATAAAAACTCGATAGCCGCTCTTAAGAACAAGCGCACTATTATTCTTCTCAATCATGCTGACAGGCAAGACCCCAGTGTAGTTGTATTTCTTGCTAAGCATCTACACGAGCAAGTTCACTGCATGGTGGCTCGCGAAGTCTTCGACTGGTATCACGGAGTACTAGGGTGGTTTTTTCAAAAATTCGGTTGCTATTCAATCAACAGAGGCTCTGGTGACATAAAATCGATAGAGACCACCAAACAAATTCTCCGACTAGGGCAGCACAAACTAATTGTCTTTCCTGAAGCAGAAATCACCGGGGACGATCATACCGTTCACAGCATCAGCACAGCGCTCGTTCATATTCTGCTTGAGATACAAGAAGATATTATGCAAATCGAGACTAGCACACTGGCTACAAATCCAGATTCTTCCCAAGCACTATGGGTACTACCAGTTGGTATCAGCTACAGATTAGAAACAGCACTCGAACCCAGTGTCGAAAAAGCTCTCAGAGTAATCGAGAAGCAAATTGGCTTAAAGCATGATGGTGCTGAAATCAACACAAGGATAGAAAAAGCAACCACTGAGGTGCTGAAAATCCTGGCTCAACACTACAACTGTGCCCTATTAGAAACAGCTTCAGCAGCAGAGCAAACAATCTATTTAGCAAATCACATTTGTCGGCGCATTGGCAAATTTATTGACAGCGAAATTTCAAATAAAGGCCCAGAACAAATACTATACTCGCTACGCAATGCTGTAGACGAGAAACTGGGAGCAAGCACATTTGCGGCTACCTACAAGAAGAAGCTAAATAAACGCATGGCCCAATTTCATGATGAATTTATTGCAGACCTCAATCGCGTGGAGAATCTTTTGATCTTCCACCGTGTTCTACTACAACCCCTTTCTAAAATTCAGCATTGTCGCATTGTTGACTTTCTCGAGACGGAAACAACCGGTCGAATTACCAGTAAAGGCACCCAGGTAGCCTCAGTTTTCTTTGGTGAACCAATTGCAGTTACTAATTACCTAAACCGCTACAAAGAAAACAAACACGCAGCAATAAGCGAACTGAAAGCCTCGATTCACGATCAGTTGCAATTGGCCCTAGACTGCTCTCAGAGTGCAAAACTTTCTCGCCAAAAGCGCTCACAAACGTGACCCTGAGGATGAGTAGCCACAGACTCAGGGCCCGCTACTACCTGACATATATCAGCAGCGACCTCTGCTGCTGCATGGGTCCGAGCCATTCTCACAGCGTTGCTACGCATTATTTTAAGACGCTCCTGATTATGGAGAAGTTCTTCAATTTTATATGCCAATACCGGTAGATTATTACAGCGGATGGCCACCCCCTCTTCCACAAGATGGTCAGCATTACGCTCTTCTTGCCCTGGAATTGGCCTGACTATTACCGAGACTAAACCCTTTGCCAGAGCCTCCGACGAAGTCAGTCCACCAGGTTTTCCAATGATCAAGTCAGAAGCAACCATATACTCATCTATTTCAGTGGTAAAGCCAATGGCACTTATAAGATGCTGACTACTTTGATTCTCGTTAGCAACAGAGCTCATTTTTGCAAAGAGATCAGCATTTGCACCGCACGCTACCACAATATTTGCTGGCTCGTGCAGTTTTTTTAATTGCTCTAGAATTTGCTCAGTAGGTCCCATACCTAAACCTCCCGTGGAAACAAAAATGGTTGGTAGCTCTGGCACAAGCTCATGCCTAATGCGCATTTGCCTCTGATCTTTCACCTGGGCAAAGACTGGGTCAATAGGAATACCAGAAACAACCACACGGCTGCGCTCGAAACCCAGGGCTACAAGGTGTTCTTTCGTTTCATCAAGGGCCACATAATATCTAGAATAATGGTGACAAAGCCAGACTGCATGCAAATCAAAATCGGTAACGACGACAGCGTGGTGACACGAAATTTCTTTGCGACAGAGCAACCAAGAAACCATATCGGCCGGCAATGAATGAGTACAAACAATGGCATCGGGCTTAAATTCTTTGAGAACGTGGGAGAGTTTGCCAATATTCAAACGCTCAAAAGCCATGCCATAGTGCAGTTTATCCCAATCGCGATCAGCATACTCATAGGCCAAACCAAGCAAATCGGGAGCATTAGCCACCAAATCAATATAAGTCTGCTGATAGACCTTGCGAAAGGCGGCATTGGCAAAGCTCAAAGAGTCTTCGTGCCTGACCAATACATCACTATATTGACTCTTAAATGCTGCCTCAATCGCTTGAGCCGCGCGAACATGACCTGTACCAATCGAGGTTGATAAGATCAAAACCCTCATTTATTTCGTTTTATTAGCCACAGCTCCAGCAACGGCATGCTTCTTGCGATGATGCCCAGTTGAAACTACTTCAACAGAGCAAGGCGAATGATTGACCACAGCGCGGGAAACACTACCAAGCATATTGTGAGGGCAGACATCTTTAGAATGCACACCAATCATAATTTTATCAGCAGACCACTCAACTGCAGCTGTAACTATTTCAGCCCACGGTGCTCCTTCGCGTACTTCATAATGAATAGATGCTGTAGCAATTGCCTCTTCAAGCTTGTGCCGAATAGCCTCACAATGATGCCGTGCTGCAGCTTTGCGCTTGGCATAAATCTCGGCAGCGGTATGGGCATATTCAGAAATAGATAGGTCTGCATAAGAAACGCAGGAAGGCTCTAGCACTGTGAGAATTTTAAAATTCACATCTTGCGGCCATTTGCGACTGGTGATAGTACGAACCAGCTCACTAGATGAAGGTGAGTCGTCAACTGCAATAATGATCTTCATCGCATAACCTCAAATGAACCACACACTAAAAATTAGTTTTCAAGTAAACAACGACTAATGCTCTTAATTTAGACCCTTTTCTACGGCCATGTATCACCCCAGAGGCTGAGTAAAGCGCAAAATCTCGCAGAAGTTCTCACTAGTTAGTGGTTTTGAAGCTCTCTTCCAAATGCCTCAACCAATCATCATCCCAGCCAGTAAAGGGAGTGCGGCGATGACTCAAGAGAAAATTGAGCTGTCTTTGAATTTTATATTGCACTTCTTTAGTTAGATGAAGTCTCAATTGCTTGTCACTGACACGCTCAGGTGGGTAATCGAAATAAATTGGCTTGCCCACCACAATCAATATTTTAATTGGAAGAGGCAAAGAGCTAGTAGTTAAGGGAAACCAGGGAAAGCCCGGAGTCAAGGGAAAATATGGCATACCAAGGAAACGGGCCAGACCCTCTAAACGGCCTAAAATCGGATAGATCTCATCTGCCCCAACCACCGTTATTGGAACAACAGGAGAACTCGTGGCAATAGCAGCCTTAATAAAACCAGGGTCAAAATCTATAAGGCGATAGCGGTTCTTGAATAGTTTGCCAGTGCCCCGTGGCCCTTCCGGATAAAAGAAAACCAGCTCATCATTCTCAAGCAATTGCTTGGCCACAGAATATCGAGCAGGAACGCCGCCCATGCCTTTAATCATGTCTTTGATAACTGGAATCTTCAAGAGGCCATCTAAGGCCAGGCAACGAATACGCCGTGGATTGGGATGAAGATTATAGTTGGCACAGTTGGTCATGTAGGCATCAATCGGCAAGCCACCCGAATGATTACCGACAAGAACGGCGCGGCCCGTAGCCGGTATATTATCAATGCCAATAGTCTTAACGTGATAGTAATCATCATAGAAGAAGCGAAAAAACGCCTCCCATTGGGCAAAGCTATCCAGGTCGAAGCCAAACTCGTCTACCCCTTGATTCTCGTATTGAGAAGCAAACTCTGGCCGAAGTTTAGTTAGCTTGAAAATCGAATCTTTAAGCATTTACAACATCTTTGAGCAATAGGCTCATTGTAGCTCAAGTATTCTCAGGCTTGCACATATCGCCCTAAAACGCATCCTGCCTGCTACTGATCGTAAACAATTGTCTAAAGGGCAGGCAAATCAACCCGTTGAGGAACTAAACATGGACAATCTAGTCCTCTAGGAGGGAGAAAAGCCTTGCCACTCCTTGTTATTGTAGCAATCAACAATTATCCCCCAAATTTCATCCCCAAATATTCAACCCTCTATCAACAAGTGGATCAATCGAAATGAAAAATGCCCTGGCCGAGCTTGTCTCCACACAAGAATCTCCAATTCTTTCTATTATCGTCGATCTAGGAATCGTTAAACGCGACAATGAAGCCAAACTAAAACACATGATGGCTGAAGCGACTAAATTGATTCACAAAGAAGTATCGACTTCAGATCGCGACGTACTAATGAAGCGCTTAGAGCTAATCTTCTCAGGCTTGGAATCTGAAACACACAACGCCAGTGTGGCAATTTTCATCGCCAAAGATTTCGCTAAGGTTGTGCCTCTCAACTATAGAGCCACAGAAAGAGTAGTATTAGGCGATGCTTTCGCCGCCAGTGAAGTAGCCTATTCAGCAGCTAACTGTCCACGTTTTCACGTTCTTGTTGGTGGTGGCCATCTCGTTCGCCTCTTTGAAGCTACCTCAGATCAAATCGTTGAAATCAAAGAAAATGAAAAACTAACTCATGTCGGCCATTTACTGAAATCGCATGACCATAGCAACCAGGCCGAAGAACATAAGATTCATGACGCAGTTGCTGAGCTATGTAAATCTTTGCAGTGGCCTGTAGTTGTAATCGGAACAGCTCACTTCGGCGACACTTCTTCTCTATCAGAATATGTCATGTCTTCGCTTGACGGAAACTACGAGCACGCTAGTACGGCAGATGTTCTCAAAGTTGCCAAAGAGCAAGTGGAAATATGGAAAACAGCTAAAGTAGTTAAAGAGCTTGAAGAGCTAGAAAAACTTGGGCATGAAAAGCGCCTTGGTTCTGGCCTTGACGAAATAACCCAACTAATCAAAACCGGACGGGTAGAGAAGCTCTACCTAGAAGAATTAGAAGCACTGGAAATCAAAAGCGGTAAAGAAAACCAGCTGTCGGTAAGCGATCAAATGATTTCTCTGACCTTCCAGTTTAATGGCGAAGTAGTATTTCTGCCGAGCAATAGCCTAGCGAAATACGAAGGAATGGCGGCAGCTCTGCGCTACTAAGCATAAAGCTAGCAAAACCAGAAAGTAAAACAAAAAGACTCAGGAGAGGGGCAATTGCTCACCTACTGAGTCTTTTTGTCACCATGTGAATTGACAATCAATACAGAGCACTGGGCTTGAGTAGAGACCGATCGAGCGATACTTCCAAGGGTAAACTTATTACTACCACGGTGGCCATGGGAACCGATCACAACAATTTCGGCTGGCCAAGTAGCAGCGTAATCAACAATCGAGTCAACAACAAAACCTTCTAAAATCTCTTCATTAACAGATGCATCAGGAAAAAGTTCGCGCAACCGCTCAGCAGCTTGGTGAACAGCCTTTCGCCCCTGGTCACGAGCTTTTTGCTTAATCTCATCAAGCACAGGCGACGGCAGAAAGCTCATGTGGCTTCCTACCAATAAAGAATCAACTACATGCACCACTGTAAAGTGCTCAGAGTCAGTCCATCGATGCTTGCCAATAAAATCGACAACATCTGAAGCGAAGGCACTTTGATCAATAGCAATCAATATATTCACAACAATCTCCCAACAAGTCTACCTATCAAGTTTACCTATCAATACTGCGGCTAGAGCTAGTGCCAGTGAATCAACTCGCAATCAGCTTCAAGCTTCTCTCTGAAATCTGGATGGGCAATTGATACAAGGGCCTGCATTCTCGCCTTGAGGGTCTTGCCATAAAGCTGAGCGATACCAAACTCGGTGACCACATAGTGCACATCAGCGCGCGAAGTAACAACTCCGCTACCAATCGCTAAATTGGCAACAATTCTCGATATAGTGCCATTTTTAGCGGTCGATGGTAGGGCTATTATCGCCTTGCCATTCTTGGCCCGAGCGGCACCTCTAATGAAATCAACCTGTCCACCGACACCGCTGTACAAATAATCACCAATTGAATCGGCTGCTACCTGGCCTGTTACATCAATTTGTAGAGCTGAATTTACCGCAGTCATTTTATTGTTCTGCGAAATTACAAAAGGATCGTTAATATAGTCACTAGTTTGAAATTCAAAGAGCGGATTATCATTGACAAAGTCATAAAGGCGACGACTACCAATAACAAAACTGACGGCGACTTTGCCTGGCAAGACGGTCTTGGCATCATTAGTAACTACACCTTTTTCAATTAGATCAATAACGCCGTCTGAAAGCATTTCACTATGAATACCAAGATCTCGTTTGTCGCCCAGCTGCAGCAAAATGGCGTTTGGTATTGAGCCAATACCCAGCTGTAATGTCGCCCCATCTTCAATAAGCGATGCCACATTGCGACCAATCGCCTCTTCCACTGGTGTCGGCTCTTCAGCTAATAGTTCAGGCAACGCTCTATCGCACTCCACTACATAATCGAACTTATCGATATGAACAAAGGCACGACCTAAAGTGCGCGGCATTTGTCTATTAACTTCGGCAATGACTATACGCGCTTTGCGACGTGCGGCAATAGTACAATCTACTGATACACCATAGCTGCAATAGCCGTGAGCATCAGGCGGCGAAACTTGAATCATACAAACGTCAACAGGGACAATGTCGCGCTCAAAAAGAGCCGGTATCTCACTTAAGAAAACCGGCATGTAGTCGGCCCTTCCTTCATTCACCGACTGGCGAACATTTTCACCTATAAAAAGCGCATGCACTCTAAACGACTCAGCGTACTCTCGACGAGCGTATTCTGCTCGCCCCATGGTCAATAGATGCAAAATCGTAACGTCGCGCAAATGCGCTGCCCGAGCCAGCATACCTTCAATCAAACTAGCTGGAGCAGCGGCATTCGAATGAATATATACAGAATCGCCTGAAGTAATCTTTTGAGCAGCTTCAGCAGCACTGACGAGCTTTTGCCTATATCGCTCTTGCCAGGAAGAACAACTAGTAGAGGAAGATACCAGCGTAATTTCATCTCTACTCATTAAATTCTCCCGGTCTTGGCTTCTTAGCTACAAGTCGAATACTAGCTATTATTTGTAAACAACTTGCACCATATGTGTAGCACATGTATTGCAGGGATCGTAGGCCCTCACAAGAGTCTCTAGTTTAGCTTGTATCGAGTCTGCCTGCTCTTCTTTTAGGCCAGCAACCAGTTGACGAATATCGCTCTCAATACGAGCTGTGTTTTGAGCAGAGGGCGTTATCATATCGGCAGCAACGACTTTACCCGACAGATCTAATTCATAGAAATGATAGAGAGTGCCTCTTGGACATTCTACAGCACCGGTCTTGGCACCGGCTCTCTTTTCAAGAAGCGGCGCTTGATGGATAAACTTACTATTGCTTCCCCCGGGACTAGCGGCCAGTAAAGTCTCAATAATAACTTTCGAGCGATCAATAGCCTCGACTAATTCGATAGCCTGAGCCAAGTTGTTCAAGATTGTATTGTGGCTCTTGCCTGCCAACGGGCTCTTTTCATAAAGAGCCAAAGCTGTTGGTCTCAACCTCTCAGCAAACATTGCCAACCGCGCTAACGAACCGACCATAAAAGGCTGCCCATCAAAAGTAGACTGCTTGGCATGACTGTAGCGAACGACCTTTTCATTTAAATAGTGCCGATACTCATCTACGTTGGCTTGAAAACCAGTACTTGTTCTTATCTCTTCACCAAAATAGCCATAACCATCTTGAGCGGGAATCAAAGCCGAATATACAGGTGCAACACCTTGACCGAAGGCTACATTCAAGCCAGCCAAAAGCCTATATAGATTCATAGCATTCTCTTGATTTTGGTCAAGTAACTTACCCATCTCAACAAGCTGCTCTTTGTCTGGATAACTCGACAATCCACCAACATGCAAATTAACAGGGTGAAAGGGCCTGCCACCAACAATAGTTTGAATGGTTGAACCAAGCGAGCGTAATTGCTTCCATATCTCAAACTCAGCAGGATGCTGGCTGGCAAGGGTCATTAAATCGCCAACATTAAGAAAGTCAGGCAAAGCTAAAGCGCAAATGTGAGTGGCGTGAGATTCAATAATCATGCCCAAATGCATCAGTTCACGGTGCAATAAATCACGACTGGCGGGCACAAAACCGAATATGCCCTCTATCGATTTAATTGCTGCCACCACGTGCCCAGTAGAACAAATGGCACAAACTCTGGATGTAATATGAGGAATTTCGTCATACATATGCCCAAGAACAATGCGCTCAAAAAACCGAGCACCTTCAAAGACATTCAGCTGCACATCTGCAATAACACCGTTCTCAAAGTTAACAGTTACTGCAGCGTGACCCTCTACGCGACAAATCTCACTAATCTCTATTGATTTGCGCTCAATATCCATTATTCTTCTACCCCAAGGCTCTGCTCTGATCTTGCCGTTAAACTGCTTTCTTATCCATGCGCTCGAAAAGATGTTCGGGGGCCCCGAATGCTTTCAAGCGACTGTAAATCTCGTCGACGTCATAGCCTTTCTCCGAAAGAATGATCTTCATTGCTTCAATCTGAGGCTCATCGCACACCCCCCAGCAGCCATAACAGGCAGCACCCACACTGGGACAAAGAGCACCACATCCTGCAGCTGTAATTGGCCCTAGACATGGCGCATTCTTCTCAATTAAAACACAGGGATTCTCTTTCATCTTGCACTCAAGGCAAACAGGCTTACTGGTTATGTAGGGCAGCTGCTCGCGCAGCAGACTAGCAGTCACTGCAAGAAATTGAGTAGCATTGATTGGGCAGCCAGAAAGTGATACATCAACTTTGACATAGTGCTCAAGTGGTTGAGCCGGCAAAAATGACAAAGTTGAATCATTACCATAAACTGCCTGCATCATAGATTTAGCAGTGCACTGTTGACACGAAGCTTTTTGCAAACAACCAGTGGTGGCACAATTACCAACCGCCACAAGCCAGCGCGAATTAGCGCGTATTTTAGTGAGCTTCTCTAAATCGTGGTTCTGACTGACACTGCCTTCTACAAATGTGATATCAACGGGGCCATCTTCGTTTCGACTCTGCGCAAATGGAAAACTCTTGATACGCACATAAGGCAAAAGCTGATCGAGATTTTCTAGTATCACTAGCAATTCGCCAGCACAGCCAGTCAAGCCCTCAACAGATATAGTCGGTAGTACTTTAGCAACACTCATATCTGAATTTTCTCGCGAGGATATTCTATAACTTCATGCATATTAGCCAACTCAGTCACTTGAAAAACTGGTCCTTCCTGGCAGGCAAACTTTCCACCTATAAAGCAATGACCGCATTTACCAATGCCACACTTCATGTGCCTTTCTAATGAAAGCCAGATTCTCTCATCAGCAATACCCTTACGCCGTAAGCTCTCTACTGCAAACCTGTACATGACAGGTGGGCCACAAATAGCCACTTGCATATCGCTGGAAAGCTCGGCAACATCTATTAGATCGGTAACTCGACCAGCGTCGATATCTAAGTTAGCAATATGGCAAACAGTGACATCTTCAGCTGCCAAAAACAATTCAAGCTCATGACTCTGGCGCAGCGCCATCAACTCATCGGCAAATAAAATCTCATCGCTATGTTTCATGCCATAAATGAGCACCAAGCGTCCGTAGTCTTGGCGATGATTAATCAAATATTGCCAAACAGAACGCAGAGGCGCAACACCGAGGCCGCCTGCAATCATGCAAACGTTCTGCCCTTTGTACAATTCAACAGGAAAGCCGTAACCATAGGGGCCCCTTAACCCAACCCAGTCTCCGAGCTTTAAATCAAACAGGGCTTTGGTCACTCTACCAGCTTTGCGAATAAGCAATGGTAGGGTTCCACCAACTCGCCCAGAGCAAACCGAAATAGGGCTCTCACCCACACCTGGAATCCAGAGCTCAACAAACTGACCTGGTAAGCAAGAACTAAAAATCGGGTCAATTTGCTCAAACTCGAACAAGTAATTATCGTAAGCCATCTCAGTTACTTTACTGAGAATAGCCCTAGTGGGCAAATAGGCCGTACAAGTATTTGCAGCACAACTAGAGGGTGGACATTTAGACTCTGAATTATTCTCAGGCATCAGACACCTCAACGTTTTTTGCAGCAGAAGACACTTGTAATGCTTTAACCACAGCCACTATATCGTCAATGCCAGATGGGCACGAAACAGTGCAGCGACCGCAGCCAACACAGGTCTTATCGGCATAGGCATCATCAAAGCCATGCAACTTGTGCCTGTACCAAAACTTCAGGCGATCCACGGGAGTGGGACGAAAATTAAAGTCACCACTAACTTTAGCAAAGCCAGTGAATTGACAACTATCCCATTCACGCTTACGCGAGCCAGAATCGTTGTTGAGACCAGCTATATCAACTAAATCAAAGCAATAACAAGTTGGGCAAACCGGCGTACAACTGCCGCAACTAAGACAACGCTCGCCAAGTTCATCCCATAACTTGTTGTCCCACTCGCCTTCCATAGTCACTTTCAAATTGCCAGAGCTAAAACCGTTGGTGAAAGCTGCCGAGCGGGTTTCCCAAAAATTATGATTACGCTCATGATCTTTTTCTGTAGCACTAGCGAGAATTGGTTGCGCTAAAGCAATGAACTCATCTCCAGCGGGAGTCAAAGCTTCAATAAAATAATCAGTATTGATATCAGTAAGAAAAATGTCATAGCCGGCCTTGGCGCAGTCACTACCCATCGACTGACAAAAGCAGTGCTTATCAGGCATGCAAGAATGGCCGATAACAAAACTAGCTTCTCTTTGCCTCATGTAGTGGCTATCGGCATGACCAGAAGCAAATATCTTATCCATAATGCCTAGGCCGGCTAAGTCGCAAGGATGAACACCAAAAATTACTTTGAATTCAAGCTCTGGTTGGTTCTCGTAGATGCCATCTTTATCGTATGTAATGAGCGTTTCGCTCGGAGGATAGAAAAATTTCTTGGGCGGCAAAATTGTGCGTATAGCATCAAAGGCAATCTCACTAGCTGATTGAACAGCGCGAAAGGCAAATGACTGATCCGATACTTTCACTGCAGCATACACAGTGCCCATTTGCCCCAGAAGGGAAAAAAATTGGTCAAAGTCAGATTTAGGTAGGGTGAAACTTTTTTGCACGTTTTCCTCACTAACAACACTTTAGAGTGTTTACTGATTAGAGCTGATTTTTGCCTTTTCAACATCAACCGATCGGTTTAAATTCAACTCGATACGACTTTTGTCTGTACCTTTTTGCTCAGCCAAGCATTCCATTCTGTCAAACCCGTTTTATCTTTAGACGAAACAACGAAGGTTTCAACTTCAGGATTCAAAACCCGAATGTTTTCTATGGCTCTATTAATATCAAAATCTACGTAAGGCAGCAGATCACACTTGGTGAATACCACAGCGTCGCAACTGCGAAAAATAACTGGGTATTTAATAGGCTTATCATCTCCCTCTGTCACCGAAAGCAAAACAACCCGCCGGTGCTCGCCCAGCTTGAAATCAGCCGGACAGACTAAGTTGCCAACATTCTCAATCAAAAGCAGTTCAACCCCTTGCAGAGGCTCAGAATGTAAGAATCGAGCGACCATTTGGGCATCGAGATGACAACTACGACCCGTGCAAATCTGAAAAACGGCCGCTCCAACACGGCGAAGCCTTTCAGCGTCTAAGTTACCGACCATATCGCCTTCCACCACAAAAATATTGTGTTTCGGCGCCAAAGCTGCAACCGTGGCCTCAAGCAAGGTAGTCTTGCCAGCCCCTGGAGCACTCATAATATTAACGGCTGTTAGGCCTAACTCGTCGAAATGCTCGCGGTTATGAGCTGCGAGGTCGTCGTTACCTGCAAGAATTCGCTCAAGCATGTGTTCGTCAGAAGAATCGTGCACTTAAATCATCCACCTGTTCTATACAAAAGAACTATTTACCGCAGAGTAATACCTATCACATCAAGTTCTTCCCCTGATATTAGCTGACCAACGCCATTGCCGCACCGAGGACAGCGAAATGAAGTGGCCATATCAGGGTTGTAAGTATCGGAACAACCTCTACACGTCGCCCGAGCAGTAACTACTTCAGCCTCTAGTTTGCAATTGGAACAACCGGCGTACATTGGCCGAATATTGTCAAAAGCAAATTTAAGGGAATCAATGTCAATATTGCGAAACTGACCGATGATCACATGAATTGCAGTTACAGTATCGGTGTGAGCAGTACTAGCCAACTTCTTACTGGCGATATTGAGGATGGACTGAGCTACCGACGCCTCATGCATCTTTTGTCACGTCCAATGTAGAAACAACCAAGCGGGTCAGGCTACTAGCTATCGAGGGCAAGCACTTTTCTAGGGCCGGTGACAGTTGAGCGGCCCAGTCTACATCACTCACCTCAACGCCAAACAATATAATTTGTTTGGGCAAGCTAATTCGACCATTGGTCAGAATCAACTCATCGACCAAAGAAAGACCATGACTAGAAGGACATTTTAAAGGAGCAGCCCAGCAGCCACTAGCCATAACACTCAAATCAGTAATAGAAATGTTACCGGCGACAGTACCGCTCTTAGTAGCGTCGACAATTACAGCAGAGTGATGACCAGCTAGACAGTCACCTAGCAAGTTAGTGAAAGTACCAAGGTCAAAACGACAAACCCGCCCCAGAAGAGCTGGGTCTAGGGCATCGCAGACCCTTTGAGCGATACCATCATCACCTCTAAGTGAATTACCAATAGTTACGAGCGCCAGACCACCGGACTGGGCCTTGCCAGAATGGCTACAAACTCTGTCGCTTATTGATTTCACAAGTCTCTGCGCCGGCCTACTATTCATAAACAAACTCTCTCACTCGTAAGCAATCGTGGCATAAAAATACAGATGGCGAATCATCCCTTGGGATAATCTTAGGGTTAAGCCCTTCAACCAGCCAACGGGCAAAGAATCAGACTGCCATTATGAATACAAAAAACCTGTGCCAAAATTTCTTGACCCGATTCGATGCGCGCTTCACTTACTAAATAGGAAGGCAAATCGACGTCATCTACTTTGACTAAATATCCACCAGGAACACTCTCAAGAATGCGACAGGCAATTTCTTGATTGACCCGCAAGCACTTCCGTTTAGCGCCATGTCCTTGTCCACCCCCACCCGAGCCACCAGCAGCCGCCTTTAGCTGTTGATACTCGAGGATTGAACTGACATTCTTTAGCTTTGACGCTGGCATGACACTAGGTTCCCAATAGATGGTCTTACCAATCAGTGTTATACCCTCCAAAACTCAATCAGTGGCCCTGTTGTAATTGCAGGCCAGTCTTCAGATCATGCGAAGCCGATTGCCGGGCAGCAAAGAACAAACAGACCACCGAGGCAATAACGGCAATTGCAATCAAAATAATTAGCGGCATCACTTGGCGAACCTGGCTAACTCTTTGCATAAGAACCTCAACTAGATTAAGGACTGTCCATCACCCTAAACTTAAATAAATTGACCAGAGAAAACATCAATCAAAAGAGTGATGCATGAAGAGAAAAATAATACACTGGGCACAATTACTGGCAGCAACCTAAAAATAGGTCGAAGAGTGCAAAAAAACGACAAGAAGACAACTCCGCCCTATGAGAACCTCCTACGCCTTGGCCTGATCGCCTTTTGGCTCAGTCTAATTTTCACAGGGCTATTTGGCTTTGCCCAAGTTGAAAAAATTCCCTATAGTCGCTTTCTTAAGGAACTGGATAACAATAAGCTCTCAGAGATCTATGTATCACCTGAAGAGATCAAAGGCACGTTAATAACCGCAGACAAGAAAACCAAGTCGTTCCGCACAGTACGAATTGAAGATCCGCAACTAGCCACTCGTCTAGCCCAGCACACCGAAGTTTTTCAAGGCGTACCAGAAGATTTGGTCTGGAAATCACTAGCCTCTTGGTGCATTCCAATCATCATCCTATTTGGAATAAGCTCACTGATTGCCCAAAAAATTGCAAACAGTGATTCAAATATTCCCGGTTTCGGGCCAGGAGCAATTGTCAAAAGTGGTGCCAAAACCTATATGGAGAGCGATGTCAAAACAACATTTAAAGACGTAGCTGGAGTCGACGAAGCAAAAGAAGATCTGCAGGAAGTTATTGGCTTTCTCAAAGAGCCAGCGCGATATAATCGCCTAGGAGGCCATTTACCAAAGGGAATATTACTAGTCGGCCCACCAGGTACAGGCAAAACTTTGCTAGCCCGAGCAGTGGCTGGTGAAGCCGCAGTGCCATTCTTCTCAATTAGTGGTTCTGAGTTTGTGGAAATGTTTGTTGGGGTTGGAGCCGCTCGTGTGAGGGATCTCTTTAAACAAGCGCAAGAAAAAGCACCGTGCATTATTTTCATAGATGAGTTAGATGCCTTAGGCCGCTCAAGGGGCCTCAACGCAATGGGTGGCCACGACGAAAAAGAGCAAACACTCAATCAGCTACTGGTAGAGATGGATGGCTTTGATCCAAGGCAAGGTGTCATCCTGCTGGCAGCTACCAATAGACCCGAAATTCTCGATCAGGCGCTCCTAAGAGCAGGCAGATTCGACCGTCATATCGTCGTTGATCGCCCTGATAAAATCGGCCGAGAGCAAATTCTCACAGTACACCTACGCAAAGTAACTTGCACCCCGGCGGATGTTGTTGAAGCTATGGCAGCTGCCACAACAGGCTTTACTGGTGCCGACCTAGCAAACCTAGTTAATGAAGCAGTACTAGGTGCCACCAAGCGCAATGCCATGACTGTTGAACTGTCCGACTTCAACACGGCTCTTGAACGCATTGTTGCCGGTCCTGAAAAGAAGAACAGACTATTAGCAACCAAAGATCGCCAAATAGTTGCCTATCACGAAATTGGTCATGCACTAGTTGCAACCGCCCTACCTGGTAGCGATCCAATTCAGAAAGTATCGATTATCCCCCGTGGCGTCGCTGCCCTTGGGTATACTATGCAACGGCCTAACGAAGACCGTTTTCTCATGTCGAGAAGTGAGTTAGAAAATAGACTAGCAGTACTGTTAGGAGGCAGAGCCGCAGAAATGCTCACCTTTGAAGACATTTCTACAGGAGCTGCCGACGACCTATCTAAAGCAACAGAGATAGCCCGCAGTATGGTGACACGCTATGGCATGAACAAGTCACTAGGCCCGGTAACATACGAAGGGGAAACGCAGGCTTTTCTCAATGGCTATAAGCCCACAGACATGGAAGGGCGAAAATTCAGCGAAGAAACAGCACGCGAAATTGACTGTGCCATAAGAGAATTAGTTAACGCAGCCTTGCAGAAAGCGCTCAGCATCCTGGCTGAACGCAAAACCAATCTCGAAGCCGCAGCCAAGCTGCTCCTGAGCAAAGAGAGCCTGAGCCAACAAGAACTTATGGAAGTGGCGATGCTGCCCAGCGAAAGTGGCAATGCCCTCCCGAATGAAAAAGATTAACAATAGGCGAAAGGCCTACTATCATTGCCTCTACGGCATAGGCCAACTTAGTTGTGACCAAAACGACAAATACTCCCGCGAATAATGGATCTTTTCTGAAAAATGGCAGTCACTTAAGTAAAGAATATTAGGAAAGTCTCAAAAGCAACAGCTAGGTGTGCCGGTGGCCAAGCCTATAGCAAGCAATAAAATTCTGCTCTGTGTCTCAAACACTGGTGGTGGCCACCGCAGTGCCGCTACAGCAATCGAAAATGCTATCAACGAGATACTACGTAAAAAATCAGAAAGTGCAGGAGAGACCTATGAGGTTGTTATCGTCGACGTGGTTGAAAACAGCCATCCTCTCCACCAAGTATTCGTCGGCATCTACAATGTTCTCCTGCGCTACCAGCAAGGCTGGATGAAGTACTACTACAGCATGATAGAAAGCCTAAAGCCAGACAACTCAGCCTTCGGCTATTGGCTCGCCTCTGGATACTTGCAGCAGCTTTTGAATAAAATCAAACCTGTGGTGGTGGTATCAATCCACCCTATGGCCAATCACTATTTAGCCAAAGCACTAGCAGAGGCTAATCTCCCCAACCAGCCGCTGTTAATTCTAGACGTAATTGATCCAAACGGCCAACTGTGGAACGGCTGGGCCTGCCTTGAGGCCAGCACCATTATCGTAGCGAACGAACTAGCTCAAAAGCGCTTGCTGTCACTCGGTATAGACAGAGCCAAAATAGTCATCATTGGCATGCCAGTTGATCCTATCTTCTTGCGACCAGCAGAAACTAGTCGGGAAAAATTCCTCACCGACCTGGGATTAGCACCAGATAAGGTGACTATCTGCTTAACAGCAGGCTGGGCTGGTGGTGGCAATTTTATCAAAATCTATAGTGCACTAAAATCTGTACGTAAACCAGTTCAAATGCTAGTTATTTGCGGAAACAATGAAAAACTATTCCAGAAAATCGAACAAATCTCGTTAGAAATGCCCTTTAAAACTGTAGTAAAAAGAGAGCTGCCATCGTTATCTGATGCCATGAGTGCATGCGATCTACTAGTAACCAAAGCCGGTGGACTTACCACTTTCGAAGCGATCGCTCGTCATCTTCCCATGGCAATTGATATGCTCACCGAACCAATGCCGCAAGAGAGCGGCACAGCAGAGATATTGATTGACGCAGGTCTAGCGCAACCAATTAACAGTCCATCAGACTTAGTGTCCATGGTCGAAGCTCTTAAGCATGTTGAAGATCGAGAAAGCATTGCTCTACCCAAGACAAACAATCTGGATTGCACCCATGCAGTCTACGAGATTGCAAAAATAATTCTTGCCAATTGCCGGGTCGAATCTAAACATGAAATCGCTCTTTCTGCAGATAAGTAGCCTCAAAAAATCCTATCATCTGCGGCCGCCACGAATCCAACCACCACGGCAATAAAATAACTAGCTGTAGGCGATCTATGGCTACCTCGATAATATATGATTACTGACTTCTACAGCCCTAGTCTCGGGCAAAGCAGCTACCAAAGATTAGACACTGGAAAATATGAGCGCCCTAATTGACTGTTTAGTTATCGTTGGCGGAACTACAGCCCTCTCGCTAGTGGGTGTGTTTGTAGTAAGAAAACGAACCTCAAGAGAAGTGCTTGAGGCCTCCCATGAAGTGGGTGGCTATTTACTAGCCATTATCGGCACACTCTATGCGATTCTGGTCGGTCTCATCGTTGTCAATGCCGAGAGTAAAGTAGACACGGCCAGCGATAAAGCAGTCGTTGAAGCTAATCGACTGACCAACATTTATCACGTGAGCCGCTGCTTCGAGCCAATGGCCAAACGCAAAATATGCGAAAGTCTTTATAACTATGCCACCATCGCAGTGAACCAAGATTGGGAAAAGGTAGAAAGCGGCGGGGAGAAAGAGGGCACTACTGTCCCTTACCGCCAACTCTGGAAAGACATTGTTGGCTACGCACCACGCAACGAAAATGAGCGTGAGTGCTACGCCGTATTGTTGCAAGATTTAGAAGAGCTTTCTGATGCCCGCAAATACCGAATGGTAGCAGCAAAAAGTCAACTCTCGCCGATACTATGGGCGGTACTAATTGCTGGTGGAACGATGATAGTGCTCTTCACCTATTTTTTCTTTGTCGAAAATCTGATATCACAACTTTTAATGACGGGAAGTGTAGTCATCTTCCTTTCAATGAACGTCTACCTAATCTACGTTTGTCAAAACCCATATCGCCCAGAACTAGGTGCAAAAGAGGCAGGATTTGGATTTAGCTTTAACCCTAATTGGTTCAAAGATGAACAACCAGAAGCGACCACAGAACCTGAAGCAGGCCGAAAACCAGACACGACAACCATTAGAGACGTTAAACAGGAACAAGCCAAGTGAAAAATTCCATAGCGTTAGCCTCGATTCTAGCTACGCTCTGCAGTCAGGGTGCCTTGTCACAACCACAGGGACAGCCCAATTACTATGAATACGGACAATCACCAAATAAATATCAATTTGGCCAACAAGTATACAGACAAAGCACACCACAGGGTGGTGACAATTTCGATCAACGCTTGGCAAATATTGACGCAATGATCAAAGAACGTATGGTTACTTGCAATGTTCCGGGTTATTCAATTGGAATTATCAAATCAGGCCAAGTAGTTTTTGAGAAATGTTACGGCTATGCTGATATTGAGCGACGCATACCAGTTACGACTGACACCATATTTGGTTTAGCATCAGTGACCAAAACATTTACCGGTGTCACTCTGCTGTCGCTTGTCGACAAAGGCCTCGTGGGCCTTGACGACCCTCTAGAGAAATATGTTGACGGACTGACAAAACCATACAAAAGGCTCACGGTACGCCAGCTCTCATCTATGGCTGCTGGCGTGGCAGAGAAAGTAAATCCAGAAGTTGAGTGGAAAGATCAATTGGACATTCTCGTTCATACTCCGCTGGTTTCAGAACCCGGTTCACAATATCTATATTCCAACTTTAGTTTTCGCCTAATTGGTTCGGTGATCGCCAAGGCAGCAGGCAAACGCTATTTAGAAATGGTCGGTGAGACCATTTTGGCACCACTACAGATGAGAAAAACATCTACAACGGTGCTACTTGCACCTACCGGTTTGGTGGCACAAGGCTATGCTCTGAACAAAGCCGGACGGCTCATGCCAGTTGAATACAAAAGCCCAGCGGTTTCATTCGCAGCTGGAATGTTGGCCAGCAACTGCAACGACATGCTCAAGTACGCACTCGGCTTAATGTCGAGACGTCTACTCTCCGAGCAAGGCTACAGAACTCTATGGTACGACCGTCCAGCATTGACTACTGGTCAACCGAACCCTTGGGCTTTTGGTTGGAAAGCTGGACCAAATCCAAACCTGGGTGGGCAGCACCAAGTGTTCTGGGGTGGCGCAACACAAGGTGTAGGATCAATCATCATCATTCTGCCAGAGAGCAATTGTGCAGTTGTTGCCCTAAGCAGTTTGCGCACAGCCGAAGTTCACGAAATTGGCAAAACCGCTATGCGCATGGCTTTCGGTGACCCGAAAGTGCCGACGCAACAAGAAGCACCGATAGAAGAACCAGTCAGCAGTGAATAGTTCCTCCTAAAATCAAACAACAAACTGTAATTTTCTATCGCAATGCATTCGAAGCAATTTGAGTTGTTGCGAATTGAGAAATTTTCTGTTTGCACTTTTTGCCACTCGTGCTATAGTGAAAAAACGTTCGCCACCAAAAGGTATTCAATCGTGATCTGGTCTCTACAGCATCAAAGCCACAACGGAAGCCAATTTAATTGGCTCAATCCGCTGCGTCATGGCTTCGCTGTACAGAATCAAAAGGATCACGATCATGTTATTTTACAAAACCCCAACCCGCCAAACCCGCGTATCTAATTGTCCTTCGGGGATTAGTTCACTGGCAGAACGTGGGCTTTGGGAGCTCAATGTACGAGGTTCGATTCCTCGATCTCCGATTGTTTATTGTGCTATAGCTCAGTTGGCAGAGCGACCGCCTGTTAAGCGGTTGGTCCCTGGTTCGAGCCCAGGTAGCACAGAAAAATATTGCACTAAAAAAACTGGTGCGATAGAAGCCTGTGTAGAAGCAATTCTCACAGAACTATTCTGCGCAGTTAACAGCTGGGCAGAAATACTCCGCGGTCGTCTAACTGGCAGGACAGCGCCCTTTGAAGGCGCGAATCTTGGTTCGAATCCCAGCTGCGGAAAATTGTGGCTATGGTCTAGCAGTCTAAGACTCTGGGTTGTGATCTCAGAAACGTGGGCGCGAATCCCACTAGCCACCCCATCCGGGATTAGGAAAATTGGTAAATCCGCCCGCCTTAGAAGCGGTTTTTTCTCAGTTCGAGTCTGAGATCCCGGACCATGCGAGAATCGGTTAAGTGGTAAACCAATTGGCTCCAAACCAGTGACTGAGCGTTCGAATCGTTCTTCTCGCGCCATTGCCATTGTAGTGATTGTGGTCAACACGTGCCGTTGAAGGCGGCGAGAAACTGGCTCGAAACCAGTCGATGGCACCACTTATTATTGAGTTGAAAAAGGGTTTAAAATGCTGTTCGAATTTCATTCCGAAAATCTAACAACGTACTCTCGTTAGAATTTCATTCCGAAAATCTAACAACGTACTCTCGTTAGAATATCACTCCGAAAATCTAACAACGGACTCCCGTTAGAATATCACTCCGAAAATCTAACAACGGACTCCCGTTAGAATATCACTCCGAAAATCTAACAACGGACTCCCGTTAGAATATCCTTCCGAAAATCTAACAACGGACTCCCGTTAGAATATCACTCCGAAAATCTAACAACGGACTCCCGTTAGAATTTCATTCCGAAAATCTAACAACGGACTCCCGTTAGAATTTCACTCCGAAAATCTAACAACGGACTCTCGCTAGAATTTCTTTCCAAAAATCTAGCAACAGACTCTCGTTAGAATTTCATTCCGAAAATCTAACAACAAACAATTGAACCTTTTGCCCCGTGACAGCGTTATTAAGAATACACGCTGTTTATGAGGTGCAACAATGAGCTGTCATGGCGAAATTCTAAACTTCATCTCCGCCCTACCTTCGGGTGCCTGGTTTGCCACTCAACAAATGCTAAATCTAGGCACGCGCGAGGCCATAGATCAGTGTCTATACAGATTGGTCAAATGTGGCTACCTTACCCGCATTGCTTGGGGGCTTTTCACGCTGAAAACAACCGAGCAAACATTTGAACCACTAGCGGTGGCAAAATTCAAAGCGCAAATATTCAAAAAGAAAGTGACTATTCACGGCCTCGATATAGCAAGGCGACTTGGCCTAGTTGCTCACAATCTAGCGCAACCGCTATACAGCGTGCACGGCGTTAGCAGCACATTCCAATCAATAAAGCGAGAAATCACCCTCAAGAGCTACTCTCCAAGAAAGATAGCCCTTGAAGATTCACCGATAGGCGAAATCCTTAGCGCACTCTGGTTTCTCGGAGAAAAGAACTGTGACGACTTGATAGTAACAAGAGCCCTGAACGCTCTCAGCGATGAAGCAGTAAGAGAACTTTCTCAGTCGGCCCATCGCATGCCGGGCTGGCTGACAAGAAAACTTCGACGTAACATAGGCTATCGACCGGGTTAGCCTATATCTCAGACAACTTATAGCCCAAACCGTGAACGTTCTGTATCAATGACGGTACGCCATCTGTATCAATCTTCATTCTTAGCTTCTTGATTGTTGTACGAATTGTTTCTGGTGACTTTTCGGAGTCGGAAGTCCAAACGCGCTCCAACAAAGTTGAAGAATTAAAAATTTGATCCTGGTGACGCATCAAAAACTCTAATAGCGCAAATTCCATGCGCGGGAGATGCACCTGCACGCCATCAATGGTAAGACAATGCCTAGCGCTATCAAGCACAAGATTACCGGCCTTAAGCACACTTGAGGTAATTGCACTTGGGCGCCGCAAAAGAGCACGCACTCGAGCAGACAATTCCTTCAAGTGAAAGGGTTTGGTTAAATAGTCATCTGCACCGGCATCAAGCCCATTAGCACGATCATCAACAGCATCTTGCCCTGTGAGCAGAAGAATTGGACAAGCACCGCCACCATCCCTGTAGCGCCGGCAAACCTCAAGACCGCTAAGCTTTGGCAAGTTAATATCCAAAATCACCAAATCGTAATCATAAGCCTGAATCATCTCGAGGGCTTGGCTACCGGTCGTGACATGCTCAACTAAGTATTTTTCAAATAGTAACCAATCCTTGACTGAAAGAGCTACCTGGAGGTCATCTTCTACTATCAAGACTTTTGGCATAAAGACTTCCGTGGGAGCTTACTGCTGAAATGTTATCATTTGACATTATAACCTCTTGGTTTTGCATGCGTTTTGACCTAAAAATAAGTCAGATTGGCTGGATTCTAGTGGGCGTTCCACTAGCATTTGAGCTGCTTTTCGTGGGCTTATTGAGCTATTCAGTGCACCAGGCCGAGCTTGAAATTAAGCGTCAAGAACATGCCAAAGACGTGGTTTATAGCGCCAGCTCGGCCGCGACCTATGCTACACAATGCGCAGTTAATGTCGGCGCCTATACAGTTTCACGAGCTAGTAATTTTAAGGAACTTTATCAAAGAAATAAAACTCAAGCACAAGAGTCTTTCAATCAACTAGAACGGCTACTTGAAAGTAGCGGCGACAGAGACTACCTAAATAAAGCCCAAGAAGCCCGTGCAGCAGCGAACGAAGGCATGCAACTCCTCGAAGAGCTAGTCGATAGCGTCGATAGCGGCATGGGCAGTCGCAATGTACTTACTAGTCACGGCACTATGACCGCCGTAAAGAAAATCATCGATCGGCTACACCTAAAACTAAAATCAATCGTTCGCGATCAAGCAGTCGCAACTGCTGATAGCCCAGAAAGAGAAGCGAAATTTCGACGATTAACTGAAATATTTCTGATAGCTGGCATTGCCGCCAACATTCTCATTGCATTTGGCTTAGCGTTTTTCTTCTCGCGCAGCATTATCAGAAAAATAAATATAATTTCTGACAATGCCGCACGACTACCAAAGGGAATAGCACTCAATCAGCCATTGACAGGCCATGATGAAATAGCTTGCCTAGATCATGTCTTTCATTCAATGGTTACTGATTTAGACGATGCAAAAAAAATGCAGCAATATTTAATTGCGATGGTCAGCCACGATCTACGCTCACCGCTGACTTCACTCCAAGGAGTTCTGACCCTTCTGGCAGCCGGAGCAGCTGGCGAGCTTCCGGCCGCAGCCAAAGAAAAGATTACAGCCGCAGAGAGCGATCTTGGCCGACTAATCAAACTAACAAATGACCTGCTCGATACTGAACGCCTTGCCTCTGGACAACTAGAACTTCACCCCATGAGTTGTCTGCTGGCGGACATCGTAGAAGAAGCCATGGACAGCGTATCCACTCAAGCCAAGCAACACGGCATAAAAATACTTGCAGAACAAATAGAAAGCGGAAAAGCCATGAACACCATGCTTGACATCGATCCGGCTCGCATTGGCCAGGTTCTCACCAATCTACTCACCAACGCCATAAAGTATTCCCCATCAGGCACAGAGATACACATCAAAGCAGAGTTCGCCCCTCCTCAAAGTGGAAGAGAATTCATCAGAATCTCAATAATTGACCAAGGACGAGGCGTCCCCTTAGCTTTCCAAACGAGCATATTTGAAAAATTCAAACAAGTACAAGAATCTGACGCCCATGAACTGGGTGGCAAAGGTCTTGGCCTGGCAATCTGTAAATCGATTATTGAGCAACATGGCGGCACAATTGGTGTCGATAGCGAAAGCAGCAAAGATAGCCGAAATAGCTACCACAGCAAAGGCAGCACCTTCTGGTTTGAACTTGCCGTCCCAGGGACAAACCGCAAAACCTTAAACCAGGGTACCAAATAGTCACAATTTAAAATTATCATCCTAATATTCGTTCAAGGCCACCAGATTAGGAATTACTATGCCCAGAATAGAAGCAGAAGCAGCGAATATCCATTCGCCAACATTTCAGCAGCCTGAATTGCATGCAGCTCAAGACCTTGAGCTGCAATCAGACTCGTCAAAGAAAAACAGTGGCGCCAAATTGAGTGCCGAGTCAAGCTCAGCCTTGTCTAACCTTTCTGAATTTCGCGCGCTTCAAGAAAATAATATCTTCAAAAAAAGCGGTGAAACGAATATTACTAGCCTTGCTCTCTTCGATTCACAAGACAAATCCGAAACAAATTCAAAAGAACACCCAAAAGATAAAACATTAGAGTCAACACGAGAAGTAGCGCAGAGCAAACTACCATCAAATGTGACTACTGACGCCCAAGGAAGAGTATGCAAAGTCACCTATCCAGAAGAAGGAAAGACAAGAGAGTTTGGTCGCGATGCCAACGGTGAAATCAATAAACTTACTACCAGTACAAAAGATGGCAATTGGAGCTATACAAAAGAGAACGGCGCATGGCGTCTACTCGGTGATGATAATAAAAATCTAGCAGTACCAAGCTTCAGCATAAGCAGAGAAGGTGAATTCAGTCGCTACTTAGACAAGGGCGAAGTCCAGCTTCAAGGGCTCGATGGTAGGACAATAACTGAGCACGTCAATGTCATTGGCGGCCAAATCAGATCCAACAGAGAGGGGCAAGTCGAGAGAGTCACAAGGCCAGACGGTAGTGTACTCACTGCTAACTACGAAGCCGGTGAACTTACTAGTATTTCCCAAACTAAAGATGGCACCACAACCAAATTCACTCGCCAATCTTCACAGCCCAAAGCTGGCGAAGATGTTATCTGGCAAAGCAACGAAGCTCAAGCACGCTCAGTAACTAATCTTGAATTGAGCAAAAATGGGAACCTTTCATTTAACACCTCTGATGGTATCAAACATATCATGCGCTCAAACGGTGGAGAAATCGAAGAAGGGCAAGGCAAAGGTAAATATCAGTTTGATAGGGAGGGTCGTGTCACATCAATTGAAAACGCTGATGGCCAAAAGCATCGTACATTCACTTACTCGGAGCGGGACCTAGAACCGCAAACAGCAACAATCACAGACAAGGAGAAAGGACAAACCTTTACTTTTCAGCAAACTCAAGATAAGTCGGGCTACGCACTGAGCACCGCCGGTCAACGCTCTGTTTGGCAAGGTAAAATTAGAATTCAAGACGACGGTACTTATAGTATTAGAGCCACTGACAGTGCAGCCGAAAAAAATATCTGGGACTCATACTACGCAGACGGCAGAAGACAGAAAGAATCAAGAACTGCTGACGGAACTCTCAATGTATTCTCTGACAAAGGCGAACTGCTTACATCTAAGAGCAAGAGCGGACGTGAACTGACTGCCGAATATGACGAGAAAGGCTTGGTAAGAGCAGAAATCAAAGCCCAGAACACAACCACCATATTTAGTCGAAACACTGACAATAGCTTCTCAAGCAACCTTCAATCTGAAGTCAATCCAGTAAACAAACTTACCATTAGCGAAACTGGCGTCTCCTTCATCAGAGCCAACGGCGACATGGCAAAACTGAGAACTGATGACAGCCTGCGTGTAGATAGAACAGACGGCTCTTTTGTCGAGAGTGACAATTCTGGCAAAGTCACTCGGGTAGGCCTGGATGAAGACAATTATCGCAGCTACACTTACAAATTAAAAGGTAGCGAAAATCACGGTGATACAAGCAATAGCAGCGTTCTTAGTCAGGTCAAAGAAACGACAAAGGCTGGCGGAGAAAAGACCTGGCAGGCAAGCAATCCAGATGGTCGAGAGTTCTCAACAGTTTCGTCAGAAGGCTTCCTTACTTACCAAAAGCAAGGCAAGACAATCGTCGAAGACATCAATCTAGCGCGAATCGAGCTGCGCCAAGACCTGCAACCGGGCAAGCTCACAATGCCCAATGGCGCCACTCGCACCTTCGAGTACGACAGCAAGAATAAACTTGAGAAAATCACCGATAACAAACCAACCCCAAGCGGAGAAAAAACTCAAGTCTGGCGCAAAGTATCTGAAGGGATAGATGGCACAAACAAGTTTGAAAGCCAAACTGAAGGAGGCAAAGTCACTGCGCGTTACGACGTCGCCAATGACGGCTCTGGCAATGTTCACTTCAAATCAAAACCACCCGCATCAACTGAAAACAATAGCGAGACCAAAGCAGATAGCAACAAAGAAAGAATTGCTCGTGCGGCAGAATTACTCAAGCCAAGTGATCGCTCAGACAATATCGAAGAAGCTCGAGAGCAACTGCAAGAATTAGCTAATGCTAGCGGAATCAAATTAGATCGACTGACTGCCAGCATGGATAAATTTGAGAAACGCGCAAAAGAGGCAGCAGCAGAAGGAATTAAAGGCCCAAGCGATGAACAAATTGCCAAAACCTACGACAATCTTTCTGAGCTACTCAAAGGGAAATTGGGCAAGGACAGCGGCAAAGAATATTTCAACGCCAAAGAAAGAGCCCAATTGTGCGAAGAAGCTCTGCACAATATTAGTGCACCTAAACGTATTAATCAGGGCCAGAATCCAACCTGCAATATCACCACAGGCGAGATCTTTGCGGCCTGCAGGCACCCTGAGAAATACGCAGACACACTGAAGCAAGTGGCTGTTGACGGCAAGCTAATTACTACCACAGGCAAGGAAGTTGTTCTAGACCGCGAGGCCTACACCGCATCACCAGATGAAAAAGTGTTTGATCCAGAACGAGACTACAAAGGAAATCAGCGCAACTGGGCCAGCCACATTTTAGAGAACGCAGGAATCAATGCCTTCACTCAATTTGCACCACGCGGCCCGGCAACCTGGGGTTACCGCTATATCGGCAGAGATAGTAACGGCAATGGCGTAAACCCAATTATGGGCGGCCCTGAAATTCAAAAAGCAGTAAAAGAGTTATGGGGCGGTGATATGCCTTACATTGCTCACAATGTGGCACCAAGTGCAGAACAACTCTGGGCCTACAAACGAGAGGGAAATTTCCCCATAGGAATACCAACTCTCTATGGCTATGACCGTAACCGTCAGCTGTCCGAGCAGCATGTGCAAACAATTCACGATGTGCGAGAAGTCAATGGCCAGACTCAAGTATATCTAGACGATCAAAACGGCGGAGATGTCGGCTGGCAAACCCTACCGCAACTCTACAGCCGCCAAGGCCTACAGGGACCGGCAGAGACACCTAGAGGCCCAAGAATAGTACAAAGACGCTAACTTCCATTTAATAGAGTTTCAAGGAGAGAGATGATGCCGATGGATACCCCACACCAAGCAACAATCAAAAGCGACAAACCTGCTACCATCGTGTTCGGTCATCACGAGCGGCATGAGTCGCAACCTTCATCTCAAACCGAAGAGCATCGTAGTTTATTCAATCGAATATTCGAAAAAGATCGCGGAGCAGCAATGAGAGACAAGCATAAAGTTACTGAAGAAGGCTCCATAAAGCGTTTAGAAATGCCAAAGCACTGGCAACAAGCAATGCCTGACATAAGCAACAATAAAGCCATGATTGGAGCGCCAATGATGACCGAGTACAACCCCATTGGTGATCGAGCAACAAAAATGTGTTACTGGAACCGAGCTTTTGGCGGCGCCAAAGAAGATCCCGAAACAGCTACCGCCTTCAAACACGTTCTCAGTCGAGAGCCCCATCAACTAAATAGAGAAGAGCTGAAAAGTCTTCAGCACCTGATCAGCAATGGAGTATATGCGAACACTGATGCCTTTGAAGTCTTGCACGCCGAAACTAGAAAAATTCACGGTCGCACAGTTCTGGCTGTAGAATCGGCCTACAAAGACAATCAATCACAACCTCTCGGTCGCCGCTCATACGGGGTATTTATCAATTCAGACGGTAGCGGTCGCTACGTTGAACAGGTCTACTTCACGGCTCCGGAACAGGCCTACAAAACCAACCTGAAAGAAGCAGTAGATTGCATCAACTCAATCAAATGGCACAAAGATTCAATAGCACCAAGCTAGTGTCTAATGTAGATAGAACAATAGCCTAGTGTGAAATCCGCATCAGCTTGACGTTTTTCGAGGCAAGAGCAGCCTTGAGCGGGTCTACTAGGCCAATGGCATCAATGCGATCGAAGTCAGCGCAGTAGACTATTTGGCAATTGTAAAATAGTAATGCCGACACTGCCTCAGCAACTGAATCAGCAAGAGGCACATCCTGATTAAGCGAAAGAACCACCTCGCCTGCTAAGGTCTCGCCCTTCTGCGAAGCAAACTTTCTCATAAATTCTCGTTTGAGAGGAAGCTCAACAACACTATCGGGAGGCAGACCAGCTCCAGCTTCCATTTCTTTTTGACTGGGAAATTTAGCGCGGCCATCCCAGAGCATAAGGCTACATAACTTGGATGTCATACTTGAGGCTCCTTTGCCTTGAAACTGAAGATACCAATCTAAATTTATTTGTCCGGCCTATCCCACCTTCTAATCTTGGGCTCAATTTCATAGCCTGACTTCACCTGAGTTTTGGCAATTTCATCAATAGTTGTCCAGCCATCGGTGCTCTCACCGTGCTGATTATCGAGCAATATGTAAAGCTTGCCATCTTTACCACGAGTGACATCATGAATAGTTTGAACGTGAATACCACCCATGGTGGCTATCCCGTGAGGGAATTTATTCTCAGCCTTAATCTTAAGTAGCCGCTCTTCGGTAGCCATATCATACTCTGGCCTTCCACCTTCGGGTGTAGCGGGGCCTTCGAAGTATGGCATGTTGTAGCCAAATACCAATTTGCCCGCTTGCACATTATCAAAGGTGGTGAAACCTGGACCACCAGACTCAGCCGAGTGGAGCTTCCCACTAGCATCTCTAAACTTGTCTTCACTGGTCTGCCAGGATATAGACTCTCGCTGACCATTAGCACCAATTTTTGTTTCGCTCTTTTGCTCTGGCTTATCGAGCACATAGCGCATACCAGTTTTGTCTTCCTTCAATTTCTCAATAGCTTTACCATTTTCAGTTACCAAGCTGCCGTCGGGCTTTTTCACAAACTCCATCTCGTTCTTATAGCCATGCTCATACATGGCATTAATCAAAGTCATCTCTACAACCTGACTTGCCAAATTTCTTAGCTTTGAATTAGGTTTATCAAGATTGTATTTGGTCTCATCTTCTCCCGGCCGAACAGCCTCAATTGGAATAGTGGCGACGCGCCCCTCACTGGTTGTCCACTTACCGGTAAGCCCTACCTCCTTCACCAATCTAGCGTACTGATCTGGATGACGAGCAGCTGTATACACCTCCACTGTGGTGACATTGCAGGTCGGATGACTGCCCTGGTCAATCTCCATGTTATTGGCAATATTGTGCAAAGCTGTCTCAGCTAGAGTCTTACGCTCAGCTGCACTAAAGTATGGACTCTTCTCAGGAGAAGCCAAAAGCTCCCTTAGATTGTCTAATGTTGTAGCTATTTGCTCAGGTTTAAGATCATAGCGTCTGACATTGCCGTCAATCGCTTTGAGATACTTCTCGGCGCGTTGCTCGTTAAGACCGCTTGCCTTAACCGCATCCATAAAGTCTTCACGAGCCTCCACGACGTTCTCAGATCCGCCAAGCGCTCCATCCGCCTGTTTTTCTAAGTTTGTCACTTTGGCAAGCCGCGACTTACCATCGCTATTCTTATAGCTATAATCGCCATCTTCACTAGGAGCTTGTGCTAGTTCACAAGTGCGTATACGACCATTTACTTCGCGAGTGAGAGTCTTACCATCGGCAGAAGTCCAAGCCTTAATGCTATCACCGTTCTTGGTTTTGACTTTATCAACAATCGACTTAAGCTGCTCACCGGACCACTCGAAAGTTCTCTCACTCCTATCTTGTGTAACCTTAACGGGTTTGTTGTCGCTATTGAACTCGATTTTAGAAAACTGAGCATTCTCCCGAACGCGGTTGCCATCGGCATTTTTATACTCAATAGCCCCATCAGCTGTGGTCTTAAGCCCTACTCTCGTCTCGCTCTTGCCAGCAGAAGACCAGCTATCTTTGTCGCTTGCCGAGCGTTGCCAGGTCGTTACTTGACCAGCTTTCGTATCAGTGTAGGCAGTCACTTCCGCACCACTGCGCGAGAAGCTTCTCGAATCTCCATTAGCCCCTGTTATTTTTGCCAGCTGACCGAGAGCATCAAAATGCTGAGTGCTACCATCTTTGACCGTATCGCTGCTACCATCTTGATACTTAACGTGACGCACGCCATCCTTATCTTCATAAGAAAGAGATTTATCCTGCCGCAGTTCAAGATTTTTTCTTACTTCTCCCGGCAGCTTGTCACAGGTATAGCCAGACTCACCCTTGCGCCAGACTTGCTCGTCTAACTTGCCGCCCACTTCTCGTTGTTCGGTCAATGAACGCAAATCTTTCCCCAGAAGATCGGCTCTATATTTAGTACCGTCGGCATGCTCACACTCTCGTCTCTCAGGCCAGATGCCACCACTATTGCGGCGCTCAGCCTCGGCCTCGCTTAGCTTGTTTCCACTGGCGCCAAAATCGTCATAACCTTTCTCACCGGCCTTGGCAGTCGAACCGGTTCCCACAGAGAATACTCCCTCAGGACTGACATGGCGTATACCAGACCAGTTACCTTTGAGCTGGCCCTTCATATCATATATAGAATAGCTATTGTTCTCCTTACCATCCAAAATGACGGGCTTGCCACCACTCTTGCAATTGCCAATAAAGCGATATTCTTCTTGATCGTTTATCACCTCAGAAGTAATACGATCTGGAAAATTAGGGTCCGCGCGCTTAAAGGTATGTTTAGTCTTGCCATCAGGTGAAACCATCTCAATTACTCGATTATTGGCATCACGGGTATAAGTACCGTCTTCCAGTACCGCAACCCTCGAATTAACAGCAGACTCAGTGGAGCTAGACTTAGTCATCGAATTGGTATCAGATTTCTCCACCTCCTCAGGCTTGCGGAATGCCACCAGTCTCTCAGGCTTACGCTTCTCTTCCAGCACCAAAGCAGGCAGAACCGATTCGTTCCGCCCCACTCTTTGTGGCTCAAAGTTGACCTGCCTGATAGGCTCTTTCGGCTTTACACCTGACTCAAGAGCAGCACTATGGTTAGCGGCTAAATCAAATAGACTAGTCTTCTTATCCGCTTGCATATTATTAAGGGGCTTGGCGTCAGCAACAAGTGGCTTAGCTTCGGCAATTAGTGACTTGGTCCCGGCAACTAGTTTCTGCCCTGAGGCGTCGCAGCGCTGGTAGGCTACTTCATTGGCGCTAGAAAATCCACTACCAATCACTCGCGTACCATCTTTGTCTACAGAACGAATGCCGCTCCAGTTACCTTTCAGTTGACCATTCTCAAAAATTGAATAGCCATTTACCTCGTGGCCATCGACAGTCAGGGGCTTGCCATCTACAGTGACAGGCCCAAGATAACGAGTCTCAATTTTGCCATTAAGTACTTCTTTAGTAATTCGATTAGGATTTTTAGGATCGTCATAGTGATAGGCAATATTTGCCTTACCATCGCGCGATGCGCTCTCAAATAAACGTCCCTGCTTATCAAACAGGTAGGTACCGTCATCGCGGCTAACCATTGTCACGCCATTCAAATCTGACGGCCGGGCCTGGTCACGAGCATTGCTCTTGCTTTGCGCTCTGAAAGCCTCTGAAGCCTCCGAAGACAGCCTGCCTTTATCCGGGCTTTCTTCTGGTACAAACTCCTTTTTCACAGCCACAGAAGGGTCATCAAAAGCCATTCAGCTACCTCAAAGTTGCAAGCTTGACATCCCCCAAGGTACTCACCAATTGTTGCATGGACATTGCAGGGCAGATTCTGCTGAGGCAAAGACTGAGCCAAACAGTTGGCCAAGCACTTTACCAGGCAAAATCTGCGCTAAACTTGCCCAAGGTTGACCATAAATGACTATAGATGCCTGTCACCTCATCAGAAGAGAATGCAAAACAGAATGAACGCAGCTAAGCAAAGCCAAGTAAATGAAAGACCAGCGCAAAGACCCTTGAGCTATGCGGCAATCTTCATTGCCACCGCACTTCTTTCCCTCGTCTCCGGTCTTTCAATGGCAGCAGCCAGCGCAGCCGAAAGCAATTTAAAATTTCCCTTTGCTGAAAAAGAATATGTGCACCGCTGGTCACAAAAGAATCAAAATGAATTCACTCCATTAGACCAGACCAATTTAAATACCTGGAAAGATATGGTGACCATAAATCTCTATCCTGGGGTAAAAACTGGCGAAGCACTATCAGCAGTGGCCAACTTAGTAGTAGTCAAATACCAGGAGCACGGCAAAATTCTGAGAACAGACTCGAAAGAGAGAACCGCAACCAAACCTGCTGAACACATCATTGCAGCTCTATTGGGCGATCCAAAGTTTTTAGAGGCTGTATTTGCCCGCTTTGTTCTCGTCAACGACACTGGCTACGCCATTATCTATTCTCACAGAGTCTATGGCGAAAAAGCCGGTCCAGAGATGAGCAAATGGCTGAAGGAAAACGGAGCAGAGACAGAGCAGCGCCTTATGTCCTTCGATAAGATTCCGAACCCTAAGACACTTACTGACTTACCCCAGAGCAAATAGCCCTGCAGATGGCCCTTACAGCTTAATCACAACCCAGTCACAATACTTTCACATAATTGTCACGTCGCCCTCAATACAATTAATTTCTCGGTTGTCTAATTAATTAGGTAACTGGATAAATTGGCTGAGGGCATCAAATCAGATCAAGTCAAAAAGACGCTCTGGTTAGCAGTTATTGGACAGTGGAAGACTTACTATGGCAGCCACAGAAGCAAAAGACCTAAATCCTGAAATTAAGAAACCCACCGATGATGTGACCAATAAAGTCACCGGTGTCGACTTGACCAAGGCAGCCGACTCTCAACTAGCAACACCACAAGCAACCTCCAAAGCCGCAACAGATCTGCTACCAACCATCGAGCTTGTTGGCAAACCAGCCCTACTCGAAACCCAACCACTAATCGGCAGCGCCCTTGTCGCCGATACCCGCAAGGGTGCCACAGTAGACGCTGCGCTACCAGCTCTCGCTCCTGAACAAACTACCAAATTACCAGAACAGACTACCAAGCCAGCAGAATCGCGGCTATCACCAGAAGCGATCAACGCCAACGTCGATCTAGTCAAAGACAAACTCACCAACTATCTCTTCCTCATTGGTGCGCCAGATACAGACGCTCTAGCCCGTACCCTTGGCCCCATGGCACAGGCCGATAGACAAGCACTCGAAGCAAAATACCAAGAAAAGTTTGGAAAATCTCTGCGTGATGAACTGAAGTACCAATTGGGCAGCGGAGAAAAGTTCGTCACCATAGAAGCAATGCTCAACCGCAAAGACGGCGCCACCAACCTCGCTGGCAACGCTCGCATCGCCCTCGAGGTGATGAAAGAAGATCCAGAGCGCGGCATGAGGCTCTTGCGTAGCACCTTGGCACCGCTGAATTCAAGCCAAGCCGCTGAACTACAAGCAAACTATCAAAAAGACTATGGCAAACCACTTACCACTGACATACAGAGCGTTGAATCAAGCCGTGTTGGCGAGAACCAGAAAGCAATATTCTCGACTCTGTTGAAGGGTGTAGACAAAATCGACTCTGCTGAAATAGTGGATATGGCAAAAAGGGCCGTGCAATCACGCGACTTACAAATGTTCGCTGGTGTAATTGGTGGCGACTTGCCAGCCAATGTTCAAGCACGAGCCGCGCTCAACAGCGATCCTGAATTTGTAGCGAATATGAGAAAATCATTTGGCACCACTTCACGGGGTAGAGGCACAGTGCCTAACCCAATAGCAGAAGACTACCTGCGGGAAGGACGTATATCGCTGGGCACCATACTTAAAGCTGATACATCAGCGATATTGCCTTACTTCCAAAACGCCGCCAACAGCGATCTTGTTTTCTCAAATGCTACTGGTAAAGAGCGCCGCGATTATGCCAGCGGAAGAGACATAGTAAAGTCGGGTGCCGAGCCAAAGACAATTCAAGAACAAGAGGCCAAACGCTTCTTTGAGTTTATCGAAAAAAATATTCAAAGTTCGGCATCGGGAACGCGTCGCGAAGTACTACGAGATCAGCTACTGCATGGTGGCAAGACTTTAATTTCGGGCCTAGCCGAATTACATAAAGATAGCACCCTGGGCTTTGGCGGCGGCCATACCACCAACGACCTTATGAAGCGTGTAGAAAACATGACAGCTGCTGAATGGAATCTGCTAAAGAATCCAACTTACAAAGCTAACTTTGCTGAATCTCTAAAGTCGTATGCCACAGCTGATGAACAAAAACAAGTACTGGCATTAATAGAGGCAAAGCTCAATCCACCAGGGCAAAAGCCAGGTCAACCAGCTACTTTCGAGCAATCACAAGCAGTAGAACGGCCCCTTGAACAGTACATGCAAAACTTCACGGCGTCTGCTGTTACCAAAACTAGCGAGGCAGTCGGCCACATCGAAAGAATGACTGCGGCAGATGCAAGCCGCTATCAAAATGACCCTGCCTTTAAAGCCTCAGTTGATTCATTCGCTAGCAAGTATCTGACCGACAGATCTACTGGCAATATTCCGGCCCAACTTCTCGCCAGCCGCCTCTTAGAACAGACGGCGCAAACAGGCAAGCCGCCAGTATTGGGAGAACTTGACCAATTCCTTAAGACCCGCGCTGAAAAAATCGACAGCGATACTTCGTTAGACTCAAGCGCTGCCAATAAAGCACAACTTGCCACGATTGGTAAAGTTGAAGAGCTAATGAAAGACCCAGCTTTACTCGCGCGGATGCAAAACGTGCTGGCAGTGCAAAGAGGTGAAAAGCAAGGCGCAGTAACAAGAGAAGATGATTTGCTCTACAAAACCTTCACTGCAGCTCTCGGTACTCCCGGTAATTTCGCCTACTTACTCACCGATGGCAAGGGTCAATCGTATATTGGCACTAAAGTAGCTTTGTCAGGCGGGCTAGCAGGTGATTGGCTAGTGGGCCGATATCCAGATTTAGCAAAACTACCAGAAGCCGACCGTAACCGCATTCGCGAATCACTTCCGCAACCAGCGCAGAAAATTCTCGACAATGTTATCGCCCAAAACGGAAAAGCCGATCTTACCGACAACTTGCGTTCGCTGGTACTTGACGGCGGCTCCCTCAAAGATTTCCAAGCCGACCTAGCCAAGCTGAGCCCTGAGCAACAAACCCAACTGAAAGCTGACTACAGCCGAAAATATGGCGGTGACCTTAACAACGATTTGTTCTCAAGCATCTCAAAACGAGAAGGTTTAAGCCCAGAGAAGCAGCAAGTGCTGCGCAATACAATTGCTCAAAATGGCCAACCTCAACTGGTAGATCAACTGCGTTCCTTCGTGCTTGGTGACGACAAAAAGTTCCAAGACTTCCAAAGTCAATTAGCCACTCTAACAACACCACAAAAGCAAGAACTAAAATCGGAGTATCAAAAGCGCTATGGTGGCACCCTCGACAATGACTTCTTAGGCAAAGTCGATGCAGCCCACTCCGAGCAATACTCGCGCTACTTAACAGCAAGCAACACAGATGGTATGCAATCGTTCTTCGACAGAATGAATAAATTTGCTCCTCTTTCAGTTGGTGATGGCACAAGCCTTGGCCAAGAGAGAATGCTTCAAGTCAATGAAGGGGTGCTAAAACAATTCAATGCCAATATGGAGAAGCTACCACCGGCAGTACAAGAAGCCCTGGCTGAGTACTACAGCAAAACCTACCAGAACAATCTAGACTCAAATGAAAAATATGCACACTTTGTTGCCGATGTTACTCTTACAACCGCATCAATAGCCGCCGCTATTGCACTCGCTGGGCCCACCGGTGGTCTTTCCATGGCAGCACTAGCCACTAGAGAAGGAGCCACTTTAGCTACCAAACTAGTAGTAGCAGGTGCCACTGCCGGTGCCATCGCGAGACCAACCATGATTGCCGCCATGAAAAATGGCACTTTCGACTATAGTGCCGAGAATCTAACAAGGCAGGGCCTCATAGGAGCCGTGCAAGGAGCTCTGATTGCCCCAATCGGCCTTGGCGCTAAAGTTGGTATAGCTGCAAAAGATGCAGAAATAGCGGCATCTACCATCGCTAGAGAAACAGCTGAACAAAACCTATCACAGCGCCTTGCAGTCAGCAATATTGAGCGCCAGACTGTTGAGCGCCAAACACTAGAACGGCAAACAGTAGAGCGGCAAGCGGCAGAGCACCAAGCACTAGAGCAAGCGGCTGCGCCAAAAGTGGAACAAATTGCTGTACCGGAAGTATTACCAGAAGTTGCACCAGCGGCTGCGCCAAAACTAGTTCCCCAAATTGAAACAGCCGCAGTAAAAGAGACCATAGAGGTTGCCCCGGTCAGTGCTATTGATTCGCGCTTAGCGCAAGAGGTTGCTCAAATTAATCCCAAGACCATCGAAACTGCCGAAGGAGCAATTAAGCCGGTAGTACCAGCGGTAGCCGAGCAGAAAGTAGTCGCTGAGACGATCGAACCTGCTGCAGCAGCGGTTGTTGCACCAGCCGTCGAAAGCAAAGTAGCAGCAGAGGCGCTCAGCGATCAAGCGACGGCAAAAGCACTGGCAGAAAGAGCTGCCACTGAACGAGCCGCTACAGAACGAGCTGCCACTGAACGAGCTGCCACTGAAAGAATTGCGGCCGAAAGAGCGGTAGTGGCGCGAACCCCCAAAGACGCAGTAGTGACTCCATTAGTACCGCCTTTAGTACCGCCAGTGATTGCTCGCACCGTAGTGCCTGAAGTAGCGGCCGAAGTACTTCCTAAACCTGAACCCGTAGAAAAAGAAACTAAGCCAGAGGCAGTTGCTCTTAAACCGAGCGACAACCTGATACAGCTTGCCACGGTGCGCAGAGGAGAAGGGCCCTGGCAATCAGCAGAGCGCATTCTTGCCACAGATGGCAAGCGACACTCAGTTGCCGAAGTAAGAGCACTAACACGCGCTATCCAAGCCACCTTCAAAAACGACAACAATGGCAATGGTGACATGAGCGGCCTCAAGGTCAAATACAATTTTGTCACCGAGAAAAACTTCGAGGCTCTCATTAATGCCGTGCAAGACCAAAACGTTAAGAACTTACTGATTGGCCTGGCTAATCAGAATGCACCAAGCAACATCACCGCTAATCAAATCGTGCGAGCTTCCTAGCTAGATGGAATGAAAACACTGTCTTCAAGTACCTGATTAACCAGAACGGACTTGTAGTTGTACTCACTAAAGTGAGTACTCGGCTTAAATATAGTTGCCAATCCAGCGATAGTTTCAGCAATTACTTCCTCGGCAATCCCTTCTTTTTTAAGGGCACGAACCATCATCTCAAGTTGATCTGGGCGCTGGGCAAAGGCTCGCATCTCTTCGCACTGCTGCTCAGTAATTACACTCATCTCTTTTATGCGCCGCACTATAAAAGTGTCTTTTTCCACCCATACATCGGTATAATCAACAGCCCGACTAGTGCCGCGAATGTGATAGCAATCTCTCATACTACCACTCTCTTCCGGAAAATCTAATGCTTGGTCATCAAGACGCATGACATCGCTCATCTCATGCCATGGGCTGTATAGACCCAGTGACTCTGGGCTGAGAACATTCAAGATGATGTGCACAGCACCTTTAGAAATTCCGGTCGCTCCAGCGACCAACAATGAGAACCGCTCCGCCACTTCAATTTCGCCGTGAAAACTAGTAATAAATTGTTTTCCGTCAGACCAGATTGTCGTTTCTTTCGCTGGCCTAGTCTTGCCGAATTTAGGGTGCCAGGAAAGCCAATTAAAGCGAAAATACAGCGGTCTTTTGAAATCGGTTTGAAACTCTATGGGCACACCTGGCGAATCTGCTGAATCGACCGTACCAGTATCACTGTAGGAGTGAAAAGAGCCATAGGTTTCGACTACGCGCTCCAAAATGTTCTGCCCTTTCACTATCTCACCCATCAATGGTATGTTTATTGTCTAAGCCTGGCAGAGAAATATGGAACCGCATTTTTCAGCTGAACTGACACTTCTGGGAATGGCCTGCGACTTGGTCGGGGGCCTCTATTTAGCGTACGACTTATTTGGCGGCGAGAAAGGTCCACTGAGCACCCTCACTCGCCTTGTCAATTATAGCCTCCTGATGATTGCTGGCTTTATCTTTCCTCTCGGCCCAAAGTTTGCCTTAATTGCAGGCATCGGACTAGGAGCAGCATTTGGCTTGCATATTGATCGCATTGGCAAAGGTAAACCAGATACATTTTGGTTCTTACTTGGTATTGGTGCGATTAGAGCCTTTACCCTGACCCTGGCACTCTGGGTAGTCGACTACAAATCACTCGCTTTAATTCTTGGCCCATTGTCACTGCTTGTTTCAGTCATTTTGCCCAAATTGAAAATTACACCAGCAGAGTTCTATCAGAGCGACAGGAAACCTCATCTCAAGAAGGCTCAACTTATAATTGCCCTTGTGCTAGGCGGCCTAGCCGGCGTAACTGCGTTATTTGGTGCTAGCTTTGGTGGCGACAGTCTAAAAGTAGCTCACTTTGGCATCAAGCTAGGACTGACGTTTGCTGGCACTGTGTTAGTAGTAACAACACTGTCGCCAATGATTGAATGGTACGCAGACAATCTACCAGATCGTTCATTTGGCTTTGCCGGAGCTATTTTGTTTATGAGCGGTTTTCTCATTCAAGCGATACCATCAATAGTGGTAATGTTCGACATCGTCAAATGACAATTTACGCAAGTGAATCACTTGAGCTTTTCCGTTTTTCCTGACTCATTCTTGGTCAGATCAGACAACCACGAATTCACTACAGCGTCATCAGGATCAAGCTCTACTGCGTGCTTCGCATCTATCAAAGCACCAGCTCTATCGGCAAGCTGCAATTTCACCTGAGACAAATCACTCCAGCCACGAGCATAATTTGAATTCACTGTCAGCAACTTTTCTAAGATAGCTTTAGCCTCACCTATTCGACCAGAACTTCTATAAACAGAAGCAAGTTGTCGGTACGGAAGTTCAAACTCAGGCCAAGAAGCAATACACCGTTGTAACACTTTCTCAGCAGCATCACTTTTATCTTGATGCAACCAATAAGCTGAAGAGTAAAGGGTTACGGCTTGCTTAGTCGGTTCAATTCGAGGAAAACGCGCCAGAAGCATCTTGGCAGCACGGTCAGCAATCGGCCCATTAGCATCAGCTCTCTGCGCTTTAGCTAGCGCCAGTCGACCATCTTCAAAGCGGCAAACTTCGCGCAGCTGACTAGCTAGCTGCAAATACTGTTGAGCAGTCAAGCCATCAGGAATGCTAGCAGGAAGCGGCTCCCCCCGTTTAAAACTAATGGAACGATGATGCTTACCACGCTCTAGTTTTATCTTGGCGACATTAGGCTCCACCCCATCAAGCAAACGTCGCACACGCTGAGAACTGAGACCAATGGTAGAAACTCCATCTACCGAAACTATGCGGTCGCCGACCTTAATGGTTTTGCAAAAAGAAGCCGGACTATACTGAATTGTGCCATCAACAATATTACCAAGCATAAGAAAGCCAGCATAACCGTGAGGCTTAAGGCCCGATTTCTCAAGCTTTTGAATATCACTGTCGACACGTTCAATTAGCTTCTTGTCCCCAGAAGATTGCAATAAAGACTTAGCCAACTTCAAATGAAGCATCGAGTTTGCTTCAAAACTCTTTGCTTCAATTTCGGCTCGCTCAAGAAGCTCACGACCAGCAAAAAGCTTAGTTTTCTGCAAATCAGAGTCACTCACAACTGGTGGCAGTTTCTCATCGGCATTAGCAGAATGAAGAAAGGAAATGAACGATACACAACTGAGTGCAGCCAGATAATGTTTTTCTTTCATGCGTAAATTATAGAGCGCCAACAATTCAGAAATCTTAGGCCGCTCACCAGCCTTAATTTGCATCCCAATAGAATCAGTTAGAGCAATATCTGCCTTAGAAACAACGGCCGGTTTAAC
The DNA here is from genome assembly GCA_030696635.1 of Candidatus Melainabacteria bacterium. Taxonomy (GTDB): domain Bacteria; phylum Cyanobacteriota; class Vampirovibrionia; order Obscuribacterales; family Obscuribacteraceae. Next base: position 12,260 of record JAUYRX010000014.1, on the reverse strand, counting down.
CGTTGTTAAGTTTAGAAAGAGAAGTGAACTCAGAAGAGTCTGCACCTGCGCACCAGAAATCGTTTTTGGTCTAAGGCCACTGCGAGCGGAAGCACTGAAAGGCCCCGAAGCCTGAATCGACTCGTTATACCGGAACGACATCACCCCAGCCCCAGGCAAGGCAATAGCTGGCAGTCCGGTAACAAAAGGCGCTCCGATAGGCGCAACTATCACCACACCAGCGACAATTGCACGAAATCTAATTCCTACTTGACGGTCAATGCTTTTCATTAGCTCAGGTTATCATACCCTCCGTTCACTGATAGCCTCCTATAGCCCCAAGCACAAAAAATCTCACTTTCCCGTTAACTCACCAGCCCAAGAGACAGCCTTCGTGACCCAAAATGGGCACAAAGTCTCTCGGCTAAATGATGCTTGGAGCTCGGAATTGAACTTGGACCAGATTGGAGAAGTGATTATTCTACTCAAGAGTCGATCTATGGGATCAGTCAAATCGCCCACTGGACAGGACCCCTTCACAATTTTGCAAAAACTAATGCAAGCAATGCTTTACTCCATGATGCTCGAAAGCAATAAGCCATAACTCGCACCAAACCCCATTCAAAGCTAAACAACAGTCCGTTTCACTAGGCCTATCTCTTGCCCTTTAAAGCCAGGAAATACATTCTCAATGCGGCGATTATCAAGAGCTCGCACCAAAATTTCGGAAAGAGCTGAGCGGTAGTCAAACTGCACCGCCAAGCCTGAAGGACCCAGCAAATCCATTTGCTGCCCACGGGTCAAATGTGGCAAGGAGCCATACACCTGACCACCAGCAATTCGATCGCCAATAGCAAAGACTGTAAAGCCGCGACCATGATCTGTTCCCATTGAGCTATTCTCGTAGCTGCGTCGCCCAAACTCAGTGATTACCAGTGTCGTAACAGTGCTTCTAGACGAGCCCAAATCTTTATCAAAAGCAGACAGACCATTTGCCAGTTGTTCAATACTATCTGCCTGCAATCCAGCTTCTGCCCCTTGGAAAAAATGTGTATCCCAACCGTTCAAATCAAGGGCGGCAATCTCTAAGCCTACTCCCCCCTTAAGCAGACGTGCGATTTCCCTCAAACCCTTGCCAAAAGTATTATCAGGATATTCAGCACCATTGGCAGGACGATAGGCCTTACCCTGAAGCTTCTCAACCCGACCAAGCAGATCTAGAGTGGTCTTACTTGGCTCAGCCAACAATGCCACTTCTGCGCTATACAGCTTGGCCAAGGCCATGGCTATAGCTATTGACTGACCAGCCGGAGCCTGCAGCTTAATCTCTTCAATTGAATTTAGCACGCTGGCTGAAGGAGCACCGCGAAGTGACTCAGGCAAGGCCGTACCAATTGCTACTGCTGACAGTGGCGTTTGTTGCACTAAGCTACGAGTAGATAAGTGTCGTCCAAGCCAGCCACCACCAAGGCTATGGCCACAAGATTCGCCATGCTCTACTTGATCCTGAGCCTCAAAATGCGAACCTGTAAAATTATCAGTTCCAACCGCTTGCACCATACCCAAGCGTCCCGCTCGATAAATAGGTAAAAGCGGTGCCATTCTAGGATGGAAACCATAGTAATCATCAAGCTTGATGGCTGCGGCCGAGCCGCCACGCGAAGGGCTCTCAATAGCGATATTCGGACGCAATCTATAGTAGTCGTCGTTAGCGTATGGCACGAGCATGTTGAGAGTGTCGGCGCCACCACGCAAGAAAATACAAACCAAAGACTTATTGATGGTACCTAAATGTGCCTCATCGGCAAAGGCTAGTTTGCGCAAGAATGCTCTTCTTGAATAGTGTTCTGGAGATGCCATCAATACCTCTGAAATGCTGGCGAAGAAAGAATTAGACCAACAAGCTCTGGGCGAGAATCTTTCTTTGATTGAGCCAAAAAATCGAAGCAGACTTGGCGCTCCAAAGTGGTTGGCTGGCGACCGACAAAATGAGAAAACATTCTGTCAAGCTGAGGCCTAGTAACAGTTGCTGAATTTCGCCCAGTGTCAATACCTTGTTCCGTATCAGCTAGGGCACCAACAGCTATAGCCAGCTCGGCTAGTTGTATGGTTACCTCTGGTACTTGATTGTCACAAACACTAAGAGCAAAATTCCAGCGCCAGAGCAAAGTCGACAACCAATATGAGGACTGATCGGGATAACCATCAGGAGTAGGATATTGAAACGGGGCATGGCCCATGCGGTTCAAATACTCTGTTAAAGATGAGTGCGCATAAGTATCAGCAGCAAGAGAACGCAATGAACTAACAATAAAATGAAACGGTCTCTTAATTTTGCCAGCAGCAAATTGATCAAATTGCTTATCTGAAAAAACTGCTCTCAGCATTTCCTTAATATCACCACCTGTCTTCTCGAAGACCGCAGCGACGCTTGCCACCAAAGACTTTGGTGGATCTTCGCTAACAAAATGCTGCAGCAATTTCGTGGCGATATGACGAGCAGTAGACTCATGCTTACAGACAATATCTAGCACAGAATCAAGATCTCGTTCGCCCCCGCCAGCGGCTATGGTTTTACCTAGAACCACCTTAGCACCATCGTCATGTTCGGCAGATTCGAAGTAAATCTTGCCACGCTGCCACGGTGTATGAATACGCCAGCCGGTTAGGCAGCGAGCGACTTCATAAACATCACGCTGGGTATAACCACCGTCAACTCCCATGGTATGAAGCTCAAGCAATTCGCGAGCATAATTCTCATTAGGAATATTCTTGGCTGTAGGATGAGCAGCGCTGCGATTCTCGTTGCCATCGAGATAAATTAGCATGGCTGCCGATTTAGCCGATGCAGCAACGAGATCTCGAAACCGACCTAAGGCATGACGACGAATGACAGTGCGATCATCAGTGGCCTTGGCGTATATGGCATCGCCCTTTCCCACATCAATATTGAGATGGTCACTCCAAAAACCAACCATTACCTCATAAAGCTGCCTCTTACTATAGACCGCACGAAGTAGCATATGGCGCACCAGTTCGTCACGCAAAACTGGTTTTTTATATTCGAAACAAGTACCGGGATCTAGCCACAAAGTCTCAAAGCGCCTCGCCCTCAAATCGCAAGCACGATCATCGATCTTCTCAAAATCCAACTGCTCTTTAAGCCATGTTTCTCGCCCCATCTTCTTTAAATAATCAAGATCTCCAGGCCACAGCCCATAAGTTGCCCTCGATAAGAAATGAAAGTCAGGGTCAACGGCCGCGCCAGTGGCCACACCAACTTTAGAAGGAATGCCCTCGCCTAACAACTTACTCGCACTACTGGTGATGCCCTCACAACCACTCAAAGGCAAAGCGCCAGCGGAAGCAGTAGCCAGTGCCGCAAATTTGAGGACATTGCGCCGGGAAACGGTCATCAGGCTACCTCAGGGTTACTGCCTAAAGCTTCCTTGGCAAGATGACTCTCAGCAGTCTCAGCTACAACCTTGCTCTGCGCCGACTTTGGCATTCTCAGGCCCTTGAGAATAGACCTAAAAGCAGTACCAGATCCTATAATCAGAGCCGCAGGCAAGAGTACAAACCAACCTAAAAGTGGCAAGAGAAAGGCCAATTCCAAGACAATGCTTCCCCTAATAGTAGCCTTCCAGGGGCGCTCGATATCGACAGGTGACGGCAAGCGATTACCGATTACCGTGGTTAAGCCGGCAATTCCAACACTGGCAAACAAAACATAAAAACAGACAATAGCAATTGACACAAATCCGCTAGCCGGCCCAAGTTCTTTGCTGGCGAAAACAGTAGCAAAGAATGCCACCAACGAAATTGGCACGCCGACAAGGAATGGGAAGAGTAATCCCGAGTTGCAATCAAAAGTTGAGCGAGATACGGTAGTCGGCCAAAGACCAGAACACAAAAGCCACAACCCAGGCAAAGCCAAGAGAAAACCCAGCACAACCAAAAATATTGCCAGCGTATCAGCCATCAGCATGGTTCACTTCTCTCCTGTAAAGATCTCAGTCGCAAGCATCCCTAGCAATACTAATAATCAATATGCATTGATTTAAGCGAATTCAACATTACCTCTTTCGTTAAGGAAATATGCACTTCTCCATCTTGCCACTGCACAATATAAAAACCGCCCGGCACTGGAGTCACGCAGAGATATCCAACAATTGGATAGTAGCCCCCGTATGAACCAGTAAATTGAGCTCCGACAAAAGAGCGTCCATTCACATCAAATGACTCAACTGTACCGTCATGAAAATCGATACAACTACGAGCCAACGAATCCAGCACTGAACTCAAAACATAGCTCGCGCTAACTTTGTCTTTACCAGGCTTATTGGCAACACAGCTAACACTAAAAACTCCTGCACGACCGTCTTTACGAATTGGAGTTGAGAAAGTAAATACCTGCCCATGGGACGTATCTACATGAGAGTAAAGAAATCCTTTGGGTGGGAGCAAGGAGAATTTATGGGTCTCATTACCAAACTCTTGCACTTTATCTTCTAATTTAATCTGCTTAGCTGTCCGTACTTTCTTTATATCTTCGCTCAACACTGGCCTGCGAACAGCACCACAAGCGCTGAGAGATATGGCAAGGGCAATGCCAAATAACATCAAGTGAAGGCGAAACAATAAAATGCTTCCGCCACCTACAGCAATAGACGGCATCTGGCCCAAGTGCTTTACTCTTACCAATTTGAATAGATTAAATTGACTCATAACAGCGATTATATGCCACTTCCGCCCCATTGAAAAACGCATTGGGCGCCAACGGCCAAGAATATAGAGCAAACGACCTCTAACAACTCTTCTTAGCGCTAAACTTATCTGATGAAATCGAAGACAATAAAAGCTTCACCCCTAAACATCGAACTAGCTCGCCAAGACACACCAGGAGCTTTAGAGCGACTGCATTTCAACAATGCTGGCGCTGCATTGATGCCAGAACCAGTACTGACATCAGTAATAACACACCTGAAGCTAGAAGCAAAAATTGGTGGTTACGAAGCCGCGAATCAAGAGAATGGGCGCATAGAAGGTGTTTACGAGTCAATCGCCAAACTTCTAAATTGTCATAGAAACGAAATTGCCATAGTAGAAAACGCCACGCGTGCTTGGGATATGGCCTTCTATTCACTCCCTCTGAAGGCCGGAGACCGCATTCTTACAGCCTGCAACGAATATGCCAGCAACTACATTGCCTTTTTGCAAATGGCAAAACTTCGTGGCATCAAAATCGACGTAGTGGAAAATGACCAATATGGACAAATTGACTTAGCGGCACTGAAAGCGAAAATCGACGATAACGTCAAACTCATTGCCCTCACCCATGTACCAACCAACGGGGGCTTGATCAATCCAGCCGCGGCTGTAGGAAAAGTAGCAAAAGAGCACAAGATCACTTACCTGCTTGACGCTTGCCAATCGGTAGGTCAACTAACCATCGATGTTGATGAAATTGGTTGCGACCTTCTTTCGGCCACCGGCCGCAAGTACTTACGCGGCCCTAGAGGAACGGGTTTTCTTTATGTTCGCAAAAGTATCTTAGAACAGCTGGAACCGCCATTTCTTGACCTTCATGCAGCCGAATGGAGCAGCCGCCACCAGTACGAAATGCGCCCCGATGCTCGCCGTTTTGAAAACTGGGAAAGCAACGTAGCAGCCAAGCTCGGCTTGGGAGAAGCTGTCGAGTACGCCCTCGCTTTGGGTTTAAACAATATAGAAGAACGGGTCAGTAACCTGGCAGAGCAGTTAAGAACTGCACTCTCAAAGATTGATGGGGTAACGGTCCAAGATTTAGGAGAACGCAAATGTGGCATCGTCACCTTCACTGTAGACGGCCTCAGCGCCATAGAAATTAAGAATTTTCTCGCCAGCAAATCCATCAACGTTGCCGCATCTACACAAAACGGCACAAGAATAGATATGGAGAATCGCGGACTAGCTGACCTTGTCAGAGCATCGGTACACTATTACAACACTGAAGAAGAAATTGTCCAATTCTGCGGCACAATAGGAGCCCTAGAGACGACTTTACTAACTAAAAACAGAGGAAACAAAGTAGTGGAGAAGTAGCAGATTTAATCTGGCTGGCACGTGAGCGGGTATAATCTCGGGTAACTTATCTTTAGTAGTACACGTTTACAGTAGTACAGTCCAAAGAGGTAGAATCTTGCCGTCGTACATCCGCACCCGGTTTAACCGCTCCACCCTTGCTCTTTCTTGCCTTACTATCTTGACAATAACTTGCACTGCCCAAACAGCTGCACAAGCCGCTGGCCCGATCCAAATTGCGGCGACACCATCTTCGACAGCCCAGGCTGTGGATGTCGATACGATTTTCCAAGACCTACAGAACTTGGTGAAAGAGTACTATCCCAACAGCAAGATTACTTTTGCCGACAGAAAATTGCATTTTCAGTTTAGGGTAGCAGATTTACAAAGTGCTCATTACAAAACCGTCGCGCTTTCCCCACTACCTGGCGGTATTATTGGTGATGTTTCACTTGAGCCCGGTACTTACGAAGGGTCAGACAAAGAACTACTGCCATCAGATGTAGTTGATGGCACTCAATCGATTCTCACTATGGCCGAGTTCTCTAGACAGAGAAACAGTCACTTACTCGCTAAACTGATTTATCCGCCCGATGTACTAACTGACTTCAAAGACAGATTTAAATTTTTAGTGAGAACCTTCAACGCCAATGAGCCGACTCTAGTTGTAGATCCCGACAAGCGCATTCTGCCGCCTAAAGTGGTGCTGAAAAAGCAGCCACCGGATGTTATCTACAAAAATATTATGGCCATTGTCAAACAATACTTCCCCCAAGCTACAGTAACACTAAAAGGAAACTCACTGCACTTTGAACGCAAAACCCGCAAGATCTACGAGCATTACTCAAGAAAGCTTGAACTAGCCCCTGATGCTGGTGGTGTACTTGGTGATGTAGAGCTTAGACCAGGCGAATACAACGGGTTTGACAAAGATCGAATACCTTCAGAACAATTCCAAGGTGCCCGCACCACCATATTGCTGGCGCCATACTCAAAAGAATTGAAAACTCATATGTACGTGAAAATGGTTTGCCCAGTCGATACACCAACTGAATTCAAGGATAGAATCAAGGCTAACGTCAATAGCTTTAACGCCGGCGAATAGCTCAAGATTTTGTGGCGATTGCAAACTGAACGTACACAATCTAAGCAGTCTAAGCGATGAAGAAGTAGTAGCTCTACTCGGCAGAAAAGCTTTAGGGGAGAGGGTTTGCACCTATTTTTACCGCAATGATGACGGCAAACTCGTAACCGACAATTGTCCCAAACAACTGAAGCAAATGCGCAATCGGCTACGGGCATACTGCGCATCACTGATGGTGGCACTATGTTGGATTCTAGCAAGCAGTGCAAATGCTCAAGGTCTAGTAGGCGCCCCAGTGGATCCACGTTATAGCCTGTCGACTGGAGTCGGACAGCTATTTGACTATGGCTACGATACTTGATCGGTACATCCCTGATTAACAATACGGGTGGGCTAGGCGGCGGATTCTGAGCGTTAGCTAAATACAAAAATATTAGACTTCAATTTCGGGCACAACGTATGACTGCCCATCAAATACAACCACGTCATTGGCCTGAAGTTTGCGACCGCGGCGTACTTCAACTTCACCATTTACAACAACCGCACCCGATTGAATAATTTGCTTGGCATGTCCACCCGACTGCACCAAACCTGCAACTTTCATGAATTGGTCAAGCTGAATTGTCTTTTCATCATACATAGAACGAACCCCTGACTCTACTTCTATTCCTCAAATACTTTAGCACTGGCAGAAGAGAGTAATTACTTAACATTTGAAAGCTCATCGACACTCAGCTAAACTGTGGAAATACAAGATACAGCCACTGGTATACTGGCCAATGACAAAAATTGAACAACCATCTCTTAAGCTTGATTCTGAAGATACATTCAGAATTTTGGCATTGGAAAACCCCGAAAATATTGACAAGCTCAAAGAAGCGTGGAAAAGCGCTGGTCATCAAGTTGTGCCAGTCTTGACTATTGCACAAGCAATGGCTTTTTTAGACAGTCGAGATCACGTCGACTTGATTATTTCTGCAGTGCACTTAGAAGACGAATCTGTATTTGAGTTTCTCCAGCGCATCAAAGCTCCAGACTCACTGCATAAAGACGTATCTTTCGTCATGCTATGCATGGAGCCAAACCCGCTAGCATCAGCTATCAACAAATCTACTGAACTGGCAGGGAAGCTATTGGGTGCTGACAAGTATGTCTATATGCAAGAATTTGATGCTGAGCTTTTGATTGCCCAGTTAGAGCCGCTATTGCCCCACACTCCAAAGAAAGAAACCGAAGCGAATCCAGACAAGCCTTAGCATTCATCTATTTTTGCACAGAGATAGGTTATTAGTTATTTGCTGAGCTGCCCGCTCACCCAAGACCAAGCCAGGCAAAACGCCCAGTGCACCAAGACCTTTTATCGAAAGCCAATTGTCTCCACAGACGGCCAGCTCCGGCAGCAAGTCTGGCGAGACGTGAAGATCCACTCCCCAGCCATAATCGGGTTCAGAATTCTTCAAGGCCGGCACCCACAGCTTCGTCGCTGTAGCCATTCTCGAGTGATATTGCGGATCAGACTTAGTCGTGCCCGGTGCACCGTAGCGGCCACCGCTAACTGTTAAACAGCCGTTGCCAGGACGATAATCATAATAAATATAAGGATTTGCATCCCACCAGACCGGACAATTCTCGGGAATATCAACCTTAAATGATAGGGCGAAGATTCTTCCAGTTGGGGCCTCTAATGGCCCAACTGCCGACACAACAGCACGGCAGTGAATTGTCTTTCCATTGGCCGTCCTGACAGAATATCCGCCCTCTCTCTTTTCAATCGTCACAACCTTCGCCTCACCATAGAGCTGGCAGCCATGAAGGCGGGCTCGATTAGCCATTGTGGCAAGCAAAGTAAAGGGATGAATTGCTCCCTCGTCTGGTAAAAACATTGCCACCAAAACATTGCCCACGTCAATAAAACCACCAGCCAGCCTCGACACGTCAGCAGGCGTAATAAGCTCAGCAGTCATACCGGCAGCAAGCCGTGCTTTTGTTTCGCGCTTGAGCCGGGCTGCAGCAGTCTTACTAGTAGCCAAACACATAGCACCAACACGTTTAGCATCAATCAAAGACGACTTTTGGCCAGCTTCATCTAAGACTTCAAAAAGTTTCTTTTGAGTAGCCGACCACAAATCAGCGGCACTACTTCCTTTCGGGGTGTAGGTAATTGGCATATTGATGCCGGCGCATAGTATTCCGGCATTCCTCCCGGAGGCGCCTAGAGCAAGGGCTGGCTGGGCCTCAAGTACGACAACGCTAGCTCCTCGTTGAGCAAATGCCTGGCCCGCACTCAAACCTGCCATGCCACCACCAACGATGGCAACGTCATAATCTAGACTGTCGGGCATGCCTTCTATCGAAGGCAGCTGCAAATGACTCAATACAGTTTCGCTAGCTGTATCTCGCCAAGGTGCCTGATTAATTACAACCTCACTAGTCATGACCACACCATTGCAAAGGGCAACTACTCTGATCTTTCAGTTTCACTAATCGGTTTTACTAGTTTGCTCCAGAGCTGTCAAGGAAAGGCCTTTTGTCAAATGCCAAGACGACGCCAGGCGCAAGGTCTATCAATCTTTCATGAAAAATATCACGAAAGATTGTAAAGACCTTAACCTTTGACACCTAGCCCTTTCGTTAGATTCCGCTATACTCAACCCTTCAATTGACCGCAAGTATGAAATTGTTCCCCTACAGTTAGCAGTAAAGACATGACTGAACAAAAAACCAGAGATCCAAAAGAAGTCGCACTAGCTTATTTTCGCAACTTTGAGACTGGCAATAAGGAAGATTCTTGGGCCACCAAGTATGTTCAGGAACTTGTCGTCGATGAGCCCCAAGATGGCTGGACTATGGTCTTGCAGCTTGTGAAGAGCGCTCCATCAAAAGACGCCTTAGCCTATGTTGCCGAAGCAACCTTAGAAGATTTGTTGAAAAACCACGGTAGTGATCTTATCGATAAGGTTGAAAGCGAATCGAAGGCCAACGATCGTTTCCGCTGCACGCTTTCTAACGTCTGGCTGACAGACAGTGACGAGATATTCCCACGGTTCAAAGCTCTACGAAAAAAATACGGTTTTGACAAAGCGGATCCTTTTGATGCCCTAACCGATGACATGTTTCAATAGAATGTGCCACTGGCGGGCAATTCAAGTATTTCAGAAATCTTTTTTGGCTTAAACCGTTACTGCCTTGTAACACTTGGGCCTAATTCGTATAACCCCATTCGAGACCATCCTGACTCTGTTTATAGTGAATCTTTGCGACGGTTCAACTAGCAGCTTGCCACAAGTCAAGATCGACCAAGACTTTGAATGGAGACATAACAGGTATGCGTTGGCTCACTGGATGCAGCTGACCCTGCCCTGAATTATGCAACTCTAGTGGCGAGGATTTACTTATGTCGAGAAGCAAAACGTGTCGCATTAAGCGACGCCTCTCTTTCGTGCGCCTATATCGTTCAATCTTCCTATCATTCTTAGCAATTTACATAACGTTGGTGCCAAGCACCCGTGCTGCACAAGCAGACAATTCAGGCATGAACTTGATGGGAGTGAATATCTCCGGCGGAGAATTCAATCCACTATTTGTACCAGGCATCTATAACACCAATTACGTTTTTCCTTCGCAGACTGAAATTAACTACTATGCCTCAAAAGGTATGACATGCATTCGCGTCCCATTTTCATGGGAGAGAGTACAACCCGCTGCTAATGGCAATCTCGACGCAGCAGAACTGGCTCGCCTTGATGCAGTAGTAATGGCCATCAACGCCAAAGGCATGTCCATAGTCTTAGACCCTCACAATTATGGTGCCTACCGCAATGTCACAATCGGCGTTCCTGGCGGGCACCCTAACAGTATGTTTGCCGATTTTTGGAAAAAAATTGCAGCACACTACATCAACTATCCTCGGGTAATCTTTGGCCTGATGAATGAACCTGTGGGCTCATCAATGACTGCAGCGACATGGCGCGTATCGGCTCAGGCAGCCATTGATGGTATCAGAAGTACCGGTAGTAAAAACCTAATTCTCGTACCATCTACCTACTGGGATCACCCAAAAGAATTTGTACAACTCAATGCTACTGAAATGGTTAAGATCACAGACCCAGCCAATAACTACGCCTACGAAGTTCATCAATATTTAGATTATGATGGATCAGGAACTCATACAGACTTTCTTAGCGTCAGCGATGCTGTGGCCACCTTAAGTGGATTCACGAACTGGTGTCGCGCCAATCATCGCACAGCCTTTCTTGGTGAAATGGGCGTGACATCAGCACCGGGAGCGCTAGCAGATCTGAGTGCAATGATGCAATATATGCAAGCCAATAAAGACGTGTGGAGTGGATTCACCTACTGGACCGCTGGTGCCTGGTATCCATCAAACTACATCTTCTTGATTGCACCACAAAACGGTGTTGATACTCCACAGATGCAGACCTTCCTTGCCAATATGGGCTCACCCATTGCCCCCAATCCACCGGCCAATGGTGGCACTGGATCGACTGGCTCTACTGGGTCTACTGGATCTACTGGTTCCACTGGGTCTACTGGGTCTACTGGCTCTACTGGCTCCACTGGATCCACTGGATCTACTGGATCCACTGGATCTACTGGTTCCACTGGGTCTACTGGGTCTACTGGATCCACTGGGTCGACTGGCTCCACTGGCTCCACTGGGTCTACTGGTTCCACTGGTTCTACTGGATCCACTGGTTCTACTGGATCCACTGGGTCTACTGGCTCCACTGGGTCTACTGGATCTTCTGGCTCCACTGGGTCTACTGGCTCCACTGGGTCTACTGGTTCTACTGGCTCCACTGGCTCTACTGGGTCTACTGGCTCCACTGGGTCTACTGGTTCCACTGGTTCCACTGGGTCTACTGGCTCCACTGGGTCTACTGGATCTACTGGATCTTCTGGCTCCACTGGCTCTACTGGCTCCACTGGCTCTACTGGCTCCACTGGCTCCACTGGCTCTACTGGCTCTACTGGGTCTACTGGATCTACTGGATCTTCTGGCTCCACTGGGTCTACTGGTTCTACTGGCTCCACTGGTTCAACTGGCTCCACTGGGTCTACTGGGTCTACTGGATCTACTGGAGCTACTGGATCCACTGGATCTACTGGATCC
>JAUYRX010000009.1:0-125512 GCA_030696635.1 Candidatus Melainabacteria bacterium | reverse complement strand
AGCGTTCGTCCTGAGCCAGGATCAAACTCTCCGTTGTCACTTAGCGTTAGCCAAGTGCGTTTAAAACGATTTAGTTTGCCTACTCAAAATTCTTGACAGGCGCCTTGTACATAAGGCTATTCAGTTATCAGGGTTCAAGTTGGCGTCGGAGTGATTCGCTCAGAGGCGAATGTGTTTCAGACGACGAGAGAAATCATACCAAGCTAAATAGGACGTGTCAAACAATACAAGAGTGACTGGGCATCGGCTTCTTACAAAAGCATCCAGAAATATACATATTTGGCCACCAGTAGATAGCTGGCGAGATTAGCAGCCTGGGCCTATTACAAGAATCGGCTGAATCAATCATGAGAAAAACGCCACATCTCAAACCGTGAGAACGCTTGTTACGCCTCGCAACACTTGATCGGCACCAAACAAATAGAATCGGACGAGTTCAGCGTCTTGAGACAAAACCCAGAAGCAGTCCAACTCTTGACTACCGAACGAAAAGGCACCATTTTGAATCTAGTTAGCGGATTTGGCGCAGCAAAAGTTCGGCACTGTACCTTTTGCGCGCGCCAGTGACCATGAAAATACGAGAGCCATGCAGCTGTATCTCAGTAAAAGTTGCGCCGTTGCGAAACTGGTTAGTGTCTTGAGCCAGGCGCAAGTCAGGATTTTCATCACGACTCTGACAGAGTGCTGATATATAAGATTGATAGCTCGCTGCCGCTGCTTTGGCATTGCCACCATAATCCACAAGCAACAACTTAACGCGTTCTTTTACCGGCTCCCGCATCTGATAGTCAGCCACACAGGCCAATCTAGACTGTTTAAAATCTAGCGAATTGAGATAAGGTGCAGGGCAAAAACGTCGCGCTGACACTGGACCCATTACTATTTTTTCGCTGCCATGAAGAAATTCCAGCTGCGGCATAGTTGAAAGAATGTAAGGCGGAGCACCAGTTTCAACGATAGCTTTAGCAATCTTGGTAGCGACCCTCCTAATGACATCCTTGCTCTCCTCATCATCTGAAGACGTTCCATATATAGATATAAAAGTCTTGCCTTGCACAAATGAAATGCTGTCATCATCCTCTGAGGTAGCATCACCCCGCAGAACAACTGTTGTAGCACCACGACGCAAGAACGAATAAGCAGCAAAGGCACCGTCATTGTTGGCAAATTCGTAAACATCTACATGTATATATCGTTGACCCCGGTGCAGCGATTTGCGGGTAAACGATTGCAAACCATATTCTTGAAGAATACTGGCTTTCAAACCATCGCTTTCTGGCAACTGAGGCAAGAGGGCACCAGTAGCAGACTGCCATAAGTACAAAGGAGCGCCAGTCCAACCATCAAACGCTAGATGGTTGGCGAAAACACCAAGCGCAGTAGGCTCAAAACGAGGAGCAACAAGAGAAACTTCAGACGAAGCGGCTAACGGCTGAACGTTAGGAGGGGCAGAGGTACTAACTGACGACTGCGCAAAAGCTTGAGGTAAAACCAGAGAAATAACGAGAACCAGAGCAAAGCCTAGAATAAATATAGGCCGCACCACCAGTGATACTGAAATCATGCCTATTTTTGCGCCGGGTCTAATTTCGGATCGTAATTAATACAAATAACTGTCTGCTCACCAACAGGCACCAGAATAATGTCCAACTTGGCCCAATCGGATGTGCACTCTAGTGTGATTGTTCCTTTGAGGTTGTTGTCGGAAAGAAGGCGATAGGCTTTCATCGCTATTTCATTCTTATAGAAATTGAGAATTTTATCAAATTCATCACTACTTTTTAAAATCACAACTTGGCGATATTTGTTTTGACCAATTGGTGTGCTGTCAGACTTAGTACACTCAGTGCCTGGATAGCAGGCTATGGGAAACTTTTCTGGCAGAGCTAAGCCAGTAGGCTTGTAGCCTGTGCTACAGCCAGAGAGCAAAGAACAACTGCTTGCGATTATGGCAAAAACAGCCAAGCGCACTAACAATTTGCTGCCAAACATGACTCAACCTGCCTCAAGTAACTGGTACAAATATAGCGTAGCAAAAATTACCTTTCTGTACCCGTAGCTCAGACCGAATCAAAAGCATAAGAATTACTTCTTTGTAGCCTTACGCTTGGGCAAATCTTGCGGCTTCTCATTGTCTGGATAGTCGCTTGGATAGTCGGTTTTTTCAGCCTTGGCGCCTGCTTTAGCTTCGCCTTTAGCATCGTCATCGCCACCCTTGATCCAGCCCCAAACTTTCTTGCCAGCACCAGACACTGCATCCATGGCCTTGCCGCGCTTATCTTCATCAAGTACTGTGCCGGTAATCACTTGTCTGGCATCGGGAATGCCACCATTAGCAATCCGGCCAACGTTGACAACATCTCTGGCTGTACCCTGATGCTCAGGCGGAAGGGCCTTCACGCCTTGCTTCATGGCATGATCTGCGATACGCTCGGCCGCTAAGCCTGCTGGTCCGCCAGCCAATAGCGGCGCACCTTCACGCACAAGTGTTTTGACGTCGCCACGTTTGGCGGCTTCGCCGATTCCGACGACATGCTTCTTCTCGTCTTCATACACATCTTTGCCGACCTTGATAACTTTCTTTCCAGCATCGCTGTTGGCAGCATCAACCGCCGCCTGTTTGACCTTTGGAGCATTCTCAACCACTGCGTCCTTGACCTTAGGGGCATTTTCAACAATCAAGTCTTTGCCTTTGCTCAAAGCCTTCCCACCGTTATCAACAACTGCATCTTTGGCGCTTTTGAGGCCACCCATAACGCGACCGAAAAGGCCACCATCATCTGAACTAGAGTGGTCTTTTGCCTTATCGCCGCCATCTTTAGCACGTGCTTGTTTGCCGTCAGTCATAGCAGTGGCCTCAAAAAAATATGGTAAACGCGGGGGTTAGAGGATTCTAAGCTTTTAGCCTTTTCGTTGTCAAGCTAATTCTCATTATCTCCAACCACAACTATTTACCCAAATAGCAAGCAAAATACCCGAGACCAGTAGTCACGAAAATCTCATCACTACATAGAACAGCACCAACAGCCTGTCTTAGACCAGATCGTTCCAGACTATTTCACTGCATCCAGCTCACGAGCCTGAGCCTGGCGATACCATTCGATGGTCTCTTTCAGCCCATCTACCAAATCTTTGCTTGGGGCCCAGTTAATTAGCTGCTTTGCCTTGGTAGTATCGGGCAGTCGACGCTTAGGATCGTCTACAGGCAAGGGCTTTCTCACAATCTCGCTCTGGCTACCAACTAACTCTTTGATAATAGTTGCCAACTCAAGCACAGTTTTCTCTTCTGGATTACCAAGATTTACAGGCAGATGATGGTCAACATCCATTAAACGCACAATGCCTTCAACCAAGTCAGAGACATACTGGAAGCTTCTAGTTTGTTGGCCTTCGCCATAAACCGTTAGTGGCTGATTAGCTAAAGATTGGCCAATGAAGTTCGAAACAACACGACCATCATCTAGCCTCAGACGCGGCCCATAGCAATTGAAAATACGAATAATGCGAGTGTCTAAGCCATGTTTGTGATGGTAGGCCATTGTTATTGCTTCAGCAAAGCGCTTTGCCTCATCATAGACACCACGAGGACCAATCGGATTAACATTGCCCCAGTAGGTTTCAGGTTGTGGATGAATTTCAGGATCGCCATAGACTTCAGAAGTACTAGCAAGAAAGTAGCGCGCACCTTTTGAAAGGGCCAACCCAAGCGTGTTGTGAGTGCCTAATGAATTGACCTTCAAGGTCTCAATCGGCAGCAGTAAATAATCTACTGGAGAGGCCGGAGAAGCAAAATGAATAACCCAATCAAGATCTCCAACTATGTGAATATGGTTTGAGACATTGTGATGGATGAATTCAAAGCGCGGATTAGACTTGTGTTGAGCAATATTCTGATAGTTGCCAGTGATGAGGTTATCCATCACCACAACTTGGTGCCCTTCAGCCATCATTCTATCGGTCAAATGTGAACCGATGAAACCGGCACCACCAGTGATTAAAATTCTCAACGTCCTACTCCTCGATAAGTCATACCGGCAGAGGTTATCTCTTCTTCGATTAAAGCATTGCGGCCATCAATTACAAGCGGCCAACGCATACTCTTCGCCAACTTTTTCCAATCTAGTTTTCTAAATTGTTCCCACTCAGTCACGAGAACCAGAGCGTCGCTATCAGCAGCCAATTCTTCTACATTGTGACAATAAACCAAATCGAGATTGCCATGGAGAGCTTTGCAGCGATCGTTTGATACTGGGTCGTAAGCTTTTACTGTGGCACCCATCTTTAAGAGCTGGTAGGCAATAGTCAAAGCTGGTGCATCGCGCAAGTCGTCTGTATTTGGCTTGAATGAAAGTCCGAGCAAGCCAACAGTGCGCCCCTTCAAAATCTTCAACTCATCTTGCAGCTTCTTAATGACCACTAGGCGCTGACGGTCATTGACAGCCACTGTGGCTTCCAGCAACGAAGTTGGATAAGAATACTCTTTGGCTACCTGCATCAAAGCGCTTACGTCTTTGCCGAAGCAGCTTCCGCCCCAGCCCACACCTGCATGCAGGAAAGCCTTACCAATACGATAATCAAGGCCTATACCTTGAGTTACTTGACTGACATCAGCACCCACTTTTTCGCACAAACCAGCAATTTCATTGGCAAAACTAATTTTCATGGCCAAAAAGGCATTGGCAGAATATTTAATCAGTTCAGCTGAAGCCAAGTCAGTAACAACAAAGGGAACAGATGAAAACTCTTTAGGGCGCGGAGCAAAAGTTGGCACATCAAAACTTTGCTCAACTATTGGCTTGTACAAGCTCTTCATAACGGCTACAGCTTGCTCATCGGTTGAACCAACCACGATACGATCAGGATAGAAAGAATCAGAAATTGCGCTGCCCTCACGCAAGAATTCCGGATTACTAACCACAACAAAGCTCGGTGATTCTGGCCGAGCGGCACGAGCAGGAACTGGTTGAGCATTTTGCACGCCTTGCGAAACTAGCATTTCCACCCAGTTGCCTGAGCCCACTGGCACGGTTGATTTATTGACAATGATGCGACGGTGCTTTGCATCTAGTGCGCTGCCTATGCTGCGTGCCACAACCATCACCTGAGAGAGATCGGGCTCGCCATTTGGCAGGGAGGGCGTACCAACAGCGATAAAAATAATTTGGGCCCGCTTAACGGCTTCTTCTAAATTGTCAGAAAAAGTGAGAAAGCCCGATTCACTTGTCTCTTTGACGAAATCTTGCAATCCAGGCTCAAAAAATGGCACTAGTCCACTTTTCAAACTGCCTAACCGCTCTGGGTTAGCTTCAACTGCCGTGACATGATTGCCAAGATAGGCCAGACACGCGCTGGTTACAAGACCCACGTAGCCGGCACCGATAACACATATATCCACGAGATTTATTCCCACAAAATAAGAAAAGGAGAGAGAAGCTATGCTAGCCTCTGGTTTAACATTAGATCAATAGTTATAGCTTAAGGCCTATGGAGCCCCATGTCTTTAGATTTAGAAAGCTCAAATTTAGAAGGTTCACATTTAGAGCAGTTCATTACAACTGTAGCCAAGCTCAGATCTCCGGAGGGTTGCCCCTGGGACAGAGAACAGACGCACAAAAGTCTAGCCCGATATTTACTAGAAGAAGCCTATGAAGTGATGGAAGCAATTCACGAAGGCGACCCTGAAAAAATCAAAGAAGAATTAGGCGACCTGCTACTGCAAATTGTACTCAATTCACAAGTGGCCAAAGACGATGGAAACTTTACGATTGAAGATGTCGCAGCTTCTATAAATGCCAAGATGATTCGCAGGCATCCCCATGTCTTTGCTGATTCAAAAGTCGATACCGCAGAAGGTGTTGTCAGTCAGTGGCAAGAACTAAAGGCAAAAGAAAAACAAGAAAAGCTAGATAGTTCTAGTGCTGAACCAGAAAAAAAAGAATCGGCCTTAGCTGGCGTGCCCAGAACTATGCCGGCTCTACTACAGGCCCTAAAAATTTCAGAGAAGGCTGTCAATCAAGGCTTTGAGTGGGAAAAAGAAGCCGATGTCTGGGCCAAGCTTCATTCCGAAATTAGTGAACTGCAAGAAGCAATTTCTCACCCAGACCTAATTAGTCCCCAAAAGGGCCAACAAAAAAACGCTGATAATGCCAAACAAGCTGTCGCCCTCGAATTTGGTGACGCCCTATTCTGCATGGTTAATTTAGCCAGGTGGCACGCCTTAGACCCAGAAGAGTGTTTACTTATGACCATCAATAAATTTAAAAGCCGCTTTGAGTGGATGGAAGAAAATAGTAAGCGACCACTAAAAGAACATTCGCCAGAACAGCTAAATGATTTATGGGAAGGTGCTAAATCTGCACTCTCAGAAAACTTATAAGGTCATCTAAGAAACTATTCTTACAAAGTGCTGTTGGCTGGCCGACTTGAAAGAGATTCCTGAATACTTTCTGGAATGTTATTCAATGCGGCATTACGAGCATCTTCTGCTTCAGTTTTCTCAGTTGGTCGCTTAGGATTTTTAGAGATCTTTAGAGGGATAGAATTATCGAGACCAAGATCGATAAATTCAACCTTGTCTTTGATTGGCTCTACAGTTGGCAGAATTGACACTAGGCGACCAAGCCTACGGGTCAAAGTGGCATCAGGCAAACCAATCTTCAGAGTCAAATCACCATTGGCGACCTTAACGTCAAAAGGTTGCCGCATATCGATGTAATCAACAGGGCGCCCAGTCTGACTACTAATATAGTTGGCCCAACTAGCCCACTGAGCCACTTCGCGCGAAGTGAGCTTTAAGCTATGCTGGCCGTAAATTACAAGATGCGGACGCACCACAGCAGGAAACTCAGCAATAGAAATAAATCTGCCCGATTGAGCAATTACAGCCTCAGCTGGCTTGCTTGGATCGGGGCTATAAGTAGCCCAAGGATATTCTTCTAAAATCTCAACGACCAGATGCGGCTTAGGTAGTGCATAGCGTCTAACAAAAGCATGGCGAACCGCCTTAAGAGAAGCAATTTGATTTTCTAGCTTCTTGGGATCAATTCGATAAATTGGAACATTAACGGCATTTTTCACTAGCTTCAAAACTTGATCTCTTGTAGCCACCGAATTACCGTGAACAATGACTTCAGTCTTTTCATTGTGAAGGGTCCAAGGTAGATGGGTAAAGCAAGCGGCCCCAGCGATGAGCATGCCGAATAAAAGAACATAGCGCAAAGTCTGCCTACGCGATCTTGCCCTTCGGGTGGCTTTCCGCTGTTTGCGACGACTCTTCATCCATTCGCGACGTTGATCTGCTTCCATGATCACGCTCATGCTGGTAACTCCTCTCTGCTCTCGCAGCTAGAGTGTGCAGGCAAATCAGAAAGACAAAAACTATCGCCGAGTATAAATTCGCCGGAAAATGCTATTTGCGCTGGTCCGTTTAGCTCGATGAGATTATCCAAGGAAGACCAGGTGACCTCAAGTTCCCCACCTGGAAGAATAACACAGCATTGACGGTTTAGGCGCTCCTCTATAACCCCGGCTGCCACCACTGCAGCAGCCCCAGAGGCGCAAGCCAAAGTTGGCCCACAGCCTCGTTCTACCACATAAACGACAGCCCGATCTCGCCCTTGCGGCAGCACAAATTCAACATTAACTCCTTGAGGAAAGAGAGACAGGCCCTGAATCTGTTGAGCCAAGTCAAGCAATCGAATAGGAAATTTTCCAGCAAAATCCGAAGAGGCACCACTCGATATACCACGCATACAGCCTTGATATTGACCAAGCTCCAGCTCTGCACAATCGAAGATGACGCAGTGCGGATTGCCCATGTCGATAGCCGTGGCACTAAGGGTAATATCGTTCAAAATTAGCTTCTCGGCTACAAACTTGATTAGGGGGGCAGCCAACTGAGTTCGCACCAAGCGCACCAATGACTGGCCCGAACAATGAGCGGCACCGCCGGCAGAGCCTAAGGCCGATTGCTGCACCACTACGCTCACAGGGTAGGCCCGAGTAGCAACATTGAACTTATCTGCGCTCGGCCAATGGCTTTCGCTGTTCTTACCAGCGTTCTCGCGAGCGAAATAAGCTAAACAGCGCAGACCATTGCCGCACATATCAGAGGACGAGCCATCACTATTGACATAAATCCAGGCAAGGTCGCATTGGTCATAAGAAGGATAAGTCGTCACTATTTTTTCGAGCACGCCAGCAGCACCATGGGGTCTGATAGCAACAATTAACCCATCAGCACCGATGCCAAAACGCCGGTCGCACACGGCTTGAGCCAAACGACTTAGGGCAGTAGCAGTATCTATCTTAGCTACGCCTGAGCCGGCTGCACCGGCCTGCGCCAAAACCGAGCGCAATAGCAAATCGAGGTCAACGTCATTGACCATAACAAAGTCATTGCCAAGACCATGCATCTTGGTAAATGGCAATTTATAAGGCGGTAATTGGTTGGGGGCGGCGGTTTCCATATATCACGGGAGATTATAAACCCTGCCAGCTTTCCTGTGCTTGACATGATCAGGAAGTAACCAATTAAAAAAGGATTTGCTAACAATCCCTTATATACTCATCGGTTTTTAGTCTTGCAGTTGAATAGTAAAAGGTTACTAATAAAATGAGAGCATATATATCTGTTGACTTAGAAGGTGTTAACGGAATTTTGCATTCGAGCCAAACTCAGCCCAACGAGCCTGGTTATGCCCGCGCCTTGGAGCTGATGCACGAAGAAACCAATGCTGTAATCGAAGGTCTTCTGGCTGGTGGTGTCGATGAGATTTTAGTGAATGATTCGCACTGGGATATGCGCAATCTTCATATAGAGAAACTCTACCAACACAAAGGTGTCTCAGTACGCAGTGGCTGGCAAAAGCCATTCTCTATGGTTTCTGGTGTCAATCCTGCCGATTTCGCTGTTTTTGTCGGCTACCATGCTCGGGCTGGCCATGCTACTGGGGTATTGAGCCACACATATCGCGCCCAGATCTTTTTTGAAGTCAAACTGAACGGTGAGCCGGTAGGCGAAACAGGCTTGAATGCAGCCCTAGCCGGTTACTTTGGAGTACCAATCGCCATGCTGTGCGGCGACGACACAGTCTGCGAAGAAGCCCACGATTTGCTAGGAAATATCGTCACTGCCCAGGTAAAAACTGCGGTGTCGCGCTATGCCGCAGTGTTTCACCCACACCAAGAAAATCTCACCCTTCTCAAAGAGAAAGCCCGCCAGGCAACGAACAAAAAGCATTGGCAACTATTTAGGGCAGCAGAACCGGCGCAGATTGAAATCACCTTCTTCGACCCTTCAATGGCAGATGCCGCCGAACTGTTACCGCAAATCAAGCGCCTTTCGGCCAGAACCATAAGCATTCATGGGGCTGACTACGGCGAGACCTTCCGCCTGATGCTGGCAGTCGGAGCTTTAGGCGCCAGCAGAAAAGACCCCTATTTCTCCTAAATTAAGCTCTTGTGTGCCCTTGTAACAAAGACACTACGAAAATTTGATTAAATCTAATGATTTTCCTCTTCACCTGTAGAGGGTAGGCCGTCTAACGGGTATCAAGAATATACAGGGGATTGGATCTCTTGTTAAAAGAACAGGCAGCGACGGGGTAAGACGTCGATGCTGCTTGGCTACGACTTCATTTTTACTCGGTCCATGGGGAATTTTCAGATGTTCCATTCTTCCTACCAGAACCTATCATTCCGTCAGCAAATAATCGCGGCCAACCAGTCGTATCCCTGCCCGCGCTGCAGTTCTGGCATGATTGAACCGTTTGGAATCACTGAAACACTGAAATGTACTTCTTGCGAGCGCAGCTTCGTAGCCCTGCGGGGCGGTAGGATGCTTTACCCAGCTAACAATATGGGCCTTAAGATTGCTCTGACATTCTGGTGGGATGGCCTCAGATGGCACTGCGCTGGCACAACCGCCAGCTCAAGACAGGTGCTTATGCTAGCCCTGCTTTTGACTTCGTCCGTTGCCCTTTCGCAAATGTTCTTATCTCTAAATCAAGTCGCCAGTAGACCGGAGTGGCAGTGGCTTAGCCCACCCCTAGCTGGCGCTATTGTCATGCTACTTGTTCTAGTCTTGATATACTCGTGCTGCGGAGACTTCGTTTTGGTAACGAAGCGCAAAGAAAGAACGAGCAAAAGCCCGCAGCCAGACCGCCCATCGACGGGCAACTAAATATACGGACTTATTAATTTTTGGAACATATACCGGTTCTCCTCAACGAAGTTATCGACGCATTGGATGTACGGCCCGGTCTTACATACGTAGATGCCACCGCCGGCGCTGGCGGCCATTTGGCACGCATTGCTGAACTGACTGAAGGTAAAAGCAAGCTTTACGCCTTTGACCGAGACGCTGGTAGCCTAGAGCGGCTCAAGGAGCGCTTTGGCGACAAAGTAACGATGATCCACTCCAATTTTCGATATCTAAAAGCATCACTATCGCAATGCGGTGCTAATACCATTGACGGTGGCATATTGGCAGATCTAGGCGTATCGTCTATGCAAATCGATCAAGGAGAGCGTGGCTTTAGCTTCCAGAAAGAAGGTCCACTCGATATGCGAATGGATCGAAGCGAATCGGTTTCAGCCTATAGCATAGTCAATCAATGGCCAGAAGGCGCACTAGCAGACATCATTTACAAATACGGAGAAGAAAGACATAGCCGCAAGATAGCCAATCGCATAGTGGCGAATAGGCCTATTGAATCTACTCTTGCTCTGGCTGATATTGTCGCCCGCTGCATACCTAGAGCAGCTGATAAAAAAAATTACAAAAAAAGTTTCGGCTCTGCTGGTGGTGGCTATATACATCCGGCTACCAGAACGTTCCAAGCAATAAGAATGGCTGTTAATGAGGAGCTTGAGAGTCTTGAAGAATTCTTGCGCGAGTCATTAACTATTCTAAAGCCGGGAGCAAGATTAGTAGTTATTACGTTTCATAGCTTAGAAGATCGTATCGTTAAACAATTCTTCAAGATGGCCGCAGCATCATGCATTTGCCCACCTCGAGCACCCATTTGCACCTGCAAAAAAGAATGCGAGGTACTGATAATTACACGTAAACCTGTTACAGCTTCTGAAGATGAATTGCTTGCCAATACCCGGAGTCGTAGTGCTAAACTACGTGCAGCTCAAAAGCTGATTTAGGAGTATATATGGTTAACACTCTCCCCCGCCGCGTTAATGCAGAACAACCCGTGAGCTTCGCTTACGGCAGATCTAACAATGAACCGGCCGCTAGAGTGTCCGTAGCTAGAGTTGCCCTTGTTGAAAACATGCAACCAGCAACGACTTACCCTGTAGCTTTCGGCTATAGCCAAAATCAGAGCGCTCCATCGACCGTACGCGCCACGCCAGCGCCATCGAAGACAGCCCGCCCACACCTTGTGCCGATCGAAGCGCCTAAGCGCAAGACCCGCAAGGCCCCTTTTCTGGTACGCGTAAACAGAACGCTACAAGCTTCATTAATAGCCTTGTGCGGATTAGCCATCTTGGGTTACGGCTTTGATGTTTCTTCGTCAAGCGATGTGGGAAAGGTTCAAGACCAAGTACGTCGCCTCAGCGAACAGAATTCTGAACAGTCTTACGATCTTCTTAAGCGGGTCTCATATCAAGATATCCAGGCCAGCGTCACCGGCAGCACCGGTTTGCGGGTGCCCGAGGAAGTCAAGATAGTCAAAGAAGTAACCCCTCCAAAACTTAATCCTTTCAAGCCAGCCAAACATCAACTACCTTTGATGCCAGGCTACTAAAATACTGGTTGTTACTTCTGACAACCATTTCTTGTAACAAATCAAAAGCTATCCGATAGATATACGTCGGGTCTTTTTGATGGCGGAGTGGAAAGGACTTGCCTAGAGATTTGATAGATAGACCGGTGAGAACGAGGTCCCGACCAGGGCGAATCAGGCGTCAGCCCAAATCGCCTCTTTGGTGCCTGCGCTTCTGCCAGATTGTCTTAGGAATTTGCGCCCTTTCGGTTATTGCTCGTCTCTACTACTTACAAATTTATCAGGGCAGCAAGCTCACTGAAAAAGCCCACACCCAAAGACAACAGCACAATATGCTAGTGCACCGTGGCGCCATAACAGACCGCCGCGGCCTACCTCTTGCTATTGATACAACTAGGTACGATATATATGTCCACGTGAAGCTGCTCAAAGCTGAACGGGAAGAAGCTGCCATAAAGCTAGCAGCCATCGTCAAAGAACCAGTCAACAAAATTTCCAAGCTCCTGAACCAAGGTTACCCCGTAGTTACTTTGGCAAAACACCTCGACAGAGAGACAGCAGACGCACTACAAGCCTTAAATTGGGCTGGCATTGATATTGTCCCTAGACCCTTTAGGCAGTATCCCGAAGGGGCTCTAGCGGCTCACTTGCTTGGTTTTACAGACGCTGAATTTCATGGTCAAGGCGGAGTCGAACAAGCAGAGCATGAGATGCTCACTAATACTGGCACCATTCCCAAGCCTCAACTAGATGGCAAGGGGCACCCCATCTTGGTACCTGAGCGCGAACCATCATGGGACATCACTCCACCTTTGGGTCGCCATGTTGAGCTGACTATAGATAACTATTTGCAGCACCTAGCAGAGAAAGAATTGTTTGCTATGTGCAAACACTCTCATGCCCTCAAAGGTGCAGTGATCCTAGCCGATCCTAATACCGGCGAAATTCTCGCCTGGGCTAACTATCCATCATTTGATCCCAATCACTACAATAAATATCCATACGAAATTCTGAAAAACTGGTCAATGGTAGACGTCTATCAGCCTGGTTCCACTTTCAAAATTATTACTGTTTGTTCTGGTCTTGAGACCGGAGCAATCAAACCTAATTCGACCTTTTATGATGGCGGCTCACTGACCATTGGCAATCGCACGATTCACAACCACGATGGCGGCCATGGCACTATCGACTTAAAAGGCCTTTTCATCCACTCTTCTAACATAGCCTCAGCCATGATTGGCATGGCCATGACACCAAAGCAGTTTCACGACAAGCTCTATGATTTTGGCCTCGGTCGCCGCACCGGCATCGAACTACCTGGAGAGTCACGCGGACTTTTGACACCAGCTAAATACTGGACACCTATTGATGCAGCCACCACTGGCTTTGGTCAAGGGGCTATTGCTGTAACACCACTTCAGTTGGTGGCCGCAGTAAGTGCGGTAGCCAACAACGGCGTCTGGATCCAGCCCCACTTGATTAGACGAGTTTATGACCCTAGCAATGGTGTCACTGAAAAATGGATTGAACCAAAGAAAAGACGAGTAGTAGCTCCAGAAGTTGCTAAATTGGTCTCGCGCCTTCTCGCTGAAAACATCTTTGAAGGCACTCAAATTGCCGGTCAAATTCCGGGCTACCGGGTAGCTGGCAAAACTGGCACGGCTCAGAAAGTAACGGCCAATGGCCGCGGCTATATGGCCGGTCAAACCATTGCTTCATTCGTTGGCTTCTTGCCAGCTAGCAACCCCCAACTAACTTGTATTGCAGTAATTGACAGCCCCCAAACCGATGGTCGCTGGGGTAACACTGTGGCCGGGCCTGTGTTCAATGCCGTTGGCATGGAAGCAGCGCGCTACCTCAATATTTCACCAGACTATGTTATTGCCCCTGGCGATAAGGGCAAGAAAATTCAACCGGTAATTGCTCCATCAGTCAAATATGCAGCTGAACTTGGTGGGCAAATAAAAGAGCCAGATAGTGTCGGACATTAAGCCCGCTAACGAAAAAGCAAATGAGAATGCACAACAAGGCTCAGGAAAAAGCTTAGCTAAAACGTTTTCACTGGTCGCTCTTTTTACTCTGCTATCTAAGTTTGCTGGCCTGGCTCGCGATATCGTTATTGGTACCACCTTTGGCTTGGGCTTAATTGCTGATGCCTACAACTTTGCCTACTCAATTACTGGCACTATTCTTGTACTATTTGGCGGCCAAGGTGGCCCCTTCCATACCGCCGCATTCTCAGTTCTATCAAGCAAAAGAGAAGATTCAACTGCAGTAAATAACGGCAAGCTGGTAATGCAGATGATGGCCTGGACAGCGATATCAATGGGCCTGATTGCCCTCCTTGTCTACATTTTTGCTCCGACCATAGTGCAAGCGATTGTGCCTGGTGCTGTAGACGCTAACAAAGGATATAGCACCGCGCAGCGCTTAGTTGAAGTAATAAAACAAGTGCGCATCATGGCTCCACTAATTATGATTGCCGGGCTTGTTGGCATTGGCTGCGGCATATCCAACACCTACAACGAACACTTCTGGCCCTCCATAGCACCGGCTTTTGCCTCAGCAGCAATTATCACCTTTGTTCTCTTACCCCATACCGATGGCGGTGTCGCCTTAGCCTTAGGCACCTTGGTTGGTGGAATTGGCCAGCTTGCCGTACAACTGCCAGGCATGCTCAAAGCCAGGCCCTGCTTTAGTTTTGATATATTTACCAAGCTGCAACCGGGCATGAAAGAATATCTAGTCATGTTTCTGCCGCTCACTTTCAGCACATCAATTGGCACGTTAATCGGCTATGTAGACCAAGCCTTTTCTTCAGGCCTAGAGCAAGGTGGTTGGTCTGCTATCTGTAATGCTAATAGATTAGTACAGTTGCCCCTCGGAATATTAGTAACAGCAATGCTGGTTCCGATTGGCCCCATATTTACCAAACACGTAAATGCTGGAAAAATTGACGATCTCAAATTTGAATTAAAGCGAGCCCTAACTTTACTTTGGTTCTTAGCTCTGCCCATGTCTGCCCTACTACTGGTAGAGGGTCGCGCGGTGATAAAACTACTTTTTGAAAAAGGAGCATGGTCAGCCAACGACACCGAGATGGTGACATCAGTTTTGCTTATCTTGACACCAATGATTTTCTTTTATGTAGCCCGCGATTTACTCACTCGAGTTTTCTATGCATTTCAAGACAGCCGTACACCGTTTGCTATTGCGGTGATGGCCATACTAGCAAAGGTATTTTTAGACTGGTTATTCGTTTCAGTGTTTAAATTCGGTATCGGTGGCATTGCCCTAGCAACTACCTTAATTACCATATTCAATTTGAGCTGGCTTTTCTATTTCTTGCGCCAGAGAACAGGTCGCCTGGGAACGGTTGCCATGATCAAGCCTTTACTTATAATGGTGGCAGGCTCTGGTCTCTGCGGCCTAACAAGCTATTTTATAAGCAGAAATATTCCCCAACCACTTGCTGAATTTTTGAGTTCCAGTTTAGCTTCTGTGTTTGGTCCGGCCTGGCTGGCCAATAAAATGGTATTGGCACTAAACATTGGTATCGCCAGCAGTGCCGGCATTTTGCTCTATGTTGGCTTCTGCTATGTACTTAAATTAGAAGAGCTAAGACTGGTAGCCGATAAAGTACAAGCTAAACTAAAGATTTCACGCGCTCGCCCTTAAGTTTAGCTTTTACTGGTATCGTGAACCAAAACCTTGAGCCTTTGCCTGGTTCGCTCTCAACACCAATTTCTCCACCATGTTGCTCAACCAGAGCTTTAGAAATAGCCAGGCCAAGACCAGTGCCGCCTTGCGAACGAGAATCGGTTGAATCGAGTTGCTGAAATTTACCAAACAACTTAGGTAAATCATGGGCGGCTATACCAGAACCCTCATCCTCAACAGCGAAATAAATGCGATCGCCCTGACGCTCTGCACTTACAACAATCGTCGAATTAGCTTTTGAAAATTTGATGCCGTTTGAAAGCAAATTTGTTAGCACTTGAGTAATGCGATCTTGATCTAACTGTACTTCATCATCGCAAGCAGAACTGCAGACAAGCGTAACAGTAGCCTCGTGAGCCATGCCCGAAAGGCTAGCCATCGTCGACTGCACCAAATCTGAGACTTTGGTATTCTGATACTTTAGCTCAAGCTTTCCAGCCTCTATCTTGCGCAAATCAAGAATAGAGTTGATTAGTCTTATTAAGCGATCAGACTCGACCCTAGCAATAGTTACAAAAGTTGCAGCCTCTTCACTGACATCGCCCACCAAGCCACTTTCAATCAAGCCCAAAGAACCACGTATGGAAGTAAGCGGACTGCGCAGTTCGTGGGAAACAGTCGAATAAAATTCACTAACTCTCTTCTCAGCTTCTTTGCGATCGCTGATATCATCTGCAACACCGCAGAGTTGAACCACTTGGCCTTGGTCATCGCAAATAGCAAAAGTCTTGGCTGATATCCAGCGAATTTCATCATGGTCTCGCTTGATGCGAAACTGCACTTTGACACCATCATTATCAGTCAACAGCCTTCTGGCCACGGCAAGATCTTCATGATGCACAGTAGCAAAGAAAGCCTGTGCGTCGACCAAGACATCGTCTACAGCACCACCAGTAATCTCCTCAAAGGCCGGGCTGACGTAGAGAAAGCGCTGCTCTAAAGAAGAAATCCAGAATATCGCTTTAACATTTTCAGTCAACCGCCTAAACATCGCCTCGCTTTCCTTGAGCTTCTCTTGGGCGGCTTTAAGTTCAGTAATGTCACGTCCTTCAGGAATTAGCAAAACCACTTTGCCCTCCTCATCAAAAACAGGCTGCAAAGAAAAATCTACAAAAATAGTGCCATTAGGTCCAACATGCTCAGCCTGAAAGCGCACAAACTGACCAGCCGCAGCTAACTCAATACCCTCGCGAACCTGCCGCTGCGCTTCTTCACTCTGATTCCACCAAGGACCCTGCCAAAAAGGCTTTCCCTCAACTTCAGCCAAGGTCACACCAACCGCATTTAAGGCGGCAAGGTTAGCGTCGATCACAATTCCATCAACGGTCAAAAGGCCAATTAGCTCGAACTGCTTATCAAAAATAGCTTTGAACTTTCGTTCACTTTCGATTAATTTCTGCTTTGCCTCAATCTCACTTGTGACATCTCGACTGGCTCCAGCCAACCTGATAGGCTCACCAGAAGAGTTACGAACAGCACAGGCACGAGAAGAAAACCAAATATACCGCCCAGAGCGATGTCGAATGCGAAATAGATGACTAAATATTGGTGTCTCACCATCAAGGTGCGCTTTCTCCACCCGCCTTAGCCCTTCTAAGTCATCAGGATGCACCCAATCATAGAACTGCTCTCTATCACTCTCAAATTCATCATCGCTGAATCCAAGCAACTCTTTCCAGCGACTTGAATAAAATGCCTTCTTCTTGACGATATCGTAGTCCCAAATACCATCCATGCTGCCAGCCAGAGCCAGACTATATCGCTCTTCACTCAAGGCTAGCAGGGCCTGGGTTTGGGCATGCTCAATATACTGGCCGACCTGCGAACACATAGAAGTAAACATGGCCAATTTAGATTCATCACTGGCTCTAACTTCAGGCGAATAGAAAAATAAAACACCAAAAAATCTCTGACCAGAAAAAATTGGCAGGGCGACGGCCGCATGCAAACCAGCTAGTTGAGCCAATTCTTTGCGAAGAAACAAATCAGAAGTCATAACGTCTTCAATCCAGATTGGCACCTCTGCCTGCCATAACCACCCAGGGACACCCTCGCCTTTAGCGAACTGAAATGACGCCGACTGCTCAGAATAATGCGTAAAGGCTTTCACTCCTGGCTCATCTCTATTAGCGAACGAAACAGCCAAAGTTAATAGCTCTCTATTCTCGTTTAGCAGCCACAGTTCACCGCCGCACCAATCAAACTGAACACAGATAGATTCGATTATGCGCCGAGCAGTCTCTTCCAAAGAAGATTGCTGAGCTAATATTCTGGTGATATCGAACTGTGCTCGAATATGTCGTTCATTTTCTTGCTGTGCTGTGGTATCAAAGAAGGTTAAAACGGCCCCAGTTACTTTGTCTTCACTTGTTACAGGAGTCACTGTTGCATCAACCGAAAGAAGCGGCAGGTTAGGCCTAATCAACCTAAGCTCAAGATGGCGCAGGCTTACTGACCGTTCGAAAACACTCGACAAATTTAAATAGTCAGTCAGTGGTCGACTAGTGGTTCCAGCAAACAGCTGATGAAATGTCATACCAAGCAGCTGAGTCTGATTAAGGGCAAACATTGTCTGAGCTGAAGGGTTAGCAAAAGTAACCTGACCATTAGTGTCAAGCAGAAGCAGGCCTTCATCCATACTAGAAAAGACATTGCTCAAGCGATCGCGAGCACGGGCCGCATCGAGAGCATCAATTCTAGATTTCTCGGTAATTTTTGAATTGCTTATAAACAGTTTTATCACAACTGCGCCACAAGCTAAAAGTGCGAAAATAGCAAAGGCAAATACGACAGTCAGAGTAACGGTAGAGCTTTCGGTAAATTCGCGCAGCTGTTCTACTAAAAGCTTTCTATTGGTGCTCTGCTGAGCTCTAATTTCATCTACAATCGTGCGAATCCGCTCCATGTTCTCCATCGGCAATGGTTGGTCTAAAGTAGCATTCACCAAAGCAAGCTCATTGAGACGTTCTCTAGCTAACTGCTGCAGTAGCTTCACTTTTTCGCTATCGGCAGCACTAAGAGCGGGGCTTTGCAAAATCTCAGCAATAGCCGGTTCAAGCTCATTCTCGGCTCTTGCCAAATAGGTCAGCTGGTGCCGATCGCCACTTTTAAGAAAATCGGCTTGTCCCCTCTCAGCATCTTGCAACAACGAGCACAGCGAATCTAAAAGAGCAGAAAAATGATAGCTCTCAATCACAAGTTTGCGATAAGAAATCATTGAAAATTGCTGTTGAAAGGCTATTGCTGATGCCGCAACAAAAGTCATGACCATAAGCAGTAGAGCGACAATGAGCCCTTTTCTATCAACTTGCCAACCGTTTTTCACACTTCTATTCATCGGCTTTCATAAAAATCGGCAAAGTCTCATGGTGTAACCTTCTCCTGCACCGCGGCAATCAGATTCTGAACACACAGGTCACGCACTTGACTAAACTGAATACCTTGTTCTGGCGCACTAGCAAAGCCTGCTGTTAACGACACTCTAAAGCTTCTCTCGTCGTCAGTTGTAAATTCGACTTCCGAAAACTCTTGGTCAAGCAATTCAACTAGCTCTTGCGCTTGGTCTGTACTTAAGTCAGGAAAAGCCAAGGCAAACACCCGCTCAGCCCAACGGGCCTTAATCACAGACGGTTCAAAACGGCCGCGAATCAATGCTCCTAGCGAAAAGATCACCGACTCAGCGGCGGCCATGCCAAAGTTCTTATCAATTTTGTCGAAACCATCGACATTAACTAAAGCCATAGTAAAAGGCAACTCAATAGAAATACATTCTTTCATACGTGGCTCAGCTTCAGCGAAGAATCCTTCACGGGAAAGCAGATGAGTAAGTTGATCCCGGTCAAGCTGATCGCGACGAAGGCGCGTGCGTTCAGCGTAAGAAGTAACCCGAGCAATTAGCTCTTCTTTAAGTACAGGCTTGGCAATCAAGTCATCACCGCCCGCACGAAAAGCTAAAGCTCTTCCTTCTTGATTGCTCTTAGCGGTGAGAAACAGCACAGAGAGGCTGCGCCAGCGCTCGTGATTGCGAATCTCACGGCAAACATCATAGCCACTCAAGCCAGGCATAATCACATCGAGTACAACTACTTCAGGCTGACAGAGATCAAGGGCGTCAATAATACGAATAGGCTCGTTCAAAGTTTCAACATTGAAGCCCTCTATACTCAAAATACGAGATATGAAATCGGTCAAGGCGCTATCGTCATCAACCACGAGCACCTTTGGTTTACTCTTGAAGGAGAGATCGGTAACCTCAATGACTGCCTCATTTAACTCGTCTAAAGAAGGCTCAAGTGACAACACTTCAGAGAAGCCAGCGTAGCTAATTTTGGCAGGCACAAGATTCTTATTGGCTGGCCCATGCGACTGCAAATCAGACACCATCAGCAGTGGCATTGCCGGATTGCTTGCAGCTAATCGCATATCGCGACAAAAGGAAAAAAGATCGGGGTCGCTAGCAAAAGGTTCTGCCACAAGTACTGCATCAAAAGTACCACGACTAAGAGCCGTTAGTACCGAGGCATGACTGGAAGAGAAAGAAAGCTCTGCCATCTTCTGAAAAGCTCCGAGCTTGCTCGCTTCGCTCTTGTCAGCAAGAACCAAGAAACGAGCTCGATACTGTTCAGCTTCAGGAGCTGGTGCACCGTACTTCTGCTCAGCATCAATTAATGCCAACTCGCCATCGGCGAGAATGCGAAAAACCTCAGACCAAATAATCTCACTCTCGGTCTCAGACGCCCTTGGATCATAAGCCTTAGTAATATTCTCCAGTCTTTCGGAACACTTAGCAATAGTCACGAGCTGAAAGGAACCAGCGGTGCCCTTTATTCTATGGGTTATTGCTAACACGTCTTCAACGTGGCGAGCAGCAAGAGGGTCGTCTTTGATACTACGTAAGAGAGCGGTCAAATTTGTCCACGTAGTCTTAAGCTCAACAATATAACTGGCTCTAGCCACATTGATTGTCTCTTCTACTTCTAACATTTTTCGCAGCTGATTCAGTTTGTTGAAAAGCACCGACTCGGGCTGAGATTCGAGATTTCCTAACCTGGCTAGTTCAGCTTTTGCCAAATCACTGTTGGGATACTCATTGCGAATGTTCTCACACTCAACATCGATCATTGAAACGCGACTTATTGGCCGACCGGGGAACTGACCAGAAGAATGGTCTAAATATTCAGTCTCAGGAGCCTGGTAGTTGGCCTGAGGCAAAATACTGTCGATTACCTCAACAAATATCTCTGGCAAAACCGGCTTTTGCAAAACCAGTGAAACTTTGAGAATGTTGCGCAACCAATTGAAAGTACTGCGATCACACCAATGACCAGAAATAAAGGCAATAGGAGTGTCGTTGCCAGAATCTCGCAGCTTGCCAATCCAAGTAACGCCGTCCATATCAGGAAGCAAGTAGTCAACAATGATCAGCCTTGGTTTGGAGGCGGCCAGAATTTGCTCAGCGTCTCGCACACAACGGGCTTCCCAGACCTTAAAGCCACGACGGCCCAGCAGAGCCGAGACAAAGGCTCGGAAGGCCTGATCGTCATCGACAATGAGTATCTCACCGCTTGATCCAGGCTCCATTTATACGCCACCGCCTCTAAAAGTTACAAACTCCATTCTAACTAGGTTATACCAACCTGAAGGGCAAAAAAACGAGCCTCCTAATTACTTAGAAGGCTCATTTATTAGTACTTTCAAGAAGTAAAAGATCGCAATCAGCAAACGGTCTTAGCGGGTAAACTCCCTTGATGAACGAGTATCTTTTTCAATCAATTTGTAGAGACAACAACCGAAACACACAACGACAAAAGCAAGAAGCAGTACCTGCCAGGTTGCCTTAGCGACTACAAAACATGCAATCGCAACAACAACCATGGCAAGGATCGTCGTGATCGGCTCCCGGGCGTGAGCCATATCCGAACCTCCCATAGAGAGAAATATTCAATTTTTAGCAGTGGATATACAATACATCACCGCCCCATATCGAAGAGGTGCACAAGAGGTGCAAGAAGCCGCTGGCTGGCTGCATACAAGAATATTTTCAGCCCGGCGTATATACCTTTATCAGATGCTGTAATCTCAGAAATGGCTATTACGGCCCAGGCTCTGGACTAGTAGCGGAAGAACTTCCACCAGTGGGCGCTGCAGCACTCGGCTGAGCCAGTTCTTGCATTTTTACACTTTGCCAGTCGCCCCCCTCGGCATACTTGACTTGCAAAACCCGCACCTTCATTGCCACCACCCTAGGATCTAGAGTGAAATCTCGCTTCCATTTATGGCCTTTAACTCCACCAGCAGCTACGTAAGCGCTGTCAACTGCGTGAAAGGTACCCCTTTCAACGCCCTCAGCGTCGACAAAGCGAATTCTAAATTTGACCGCTGATATAGAACGTTGGCTAGTATTCTTGTAATCTGCATATATGCGCGATGACATTGGTGCATCAAAAGGATCAAGATCGAGCTCACAGCGCACTGAGGCCATATCTACTGGGCATTGATCCTCGGGTACAAACTCACAGCTTATGCTTCGAACTTTTTGGCCCGATTGAGCGTATACAGAAGAACAGTGAACAAAGAGCAGAATTAACTGGGGCAAGAGCATGGCAGAAACAGATAAAACCAGCAAAAGCGAACAGCGCCCTATAAATTGGCGTCTCCCACTAATTCTGGCAATTTTTGCCGCATTCATATGTGCTCTCCTCATAGCCTCTCTACCACAGGCACTGGCTGATAAAAACACCAACTTCACCCTAACTGTCTTGCATACCAATGATCTTCATGCCCACGATCAGTCTTTCCAAGACAGGGGGAAATTGGTTGGCGGAATGGCCCGCTTAGGTCATTTAATCAGACAATTGCGCAGAGAGAACAAAAATGTCGTGGTAGCCGATGCTGGCGACATTTTTCAAGGCACTCCCTTTTTCACCTACTATCAAGGTGAAGTAGAAGTAGCCATGCTCAACATGATTGGCTACGACTTTTACACCATTGGCAATCACGAATTTGATGCTGGCGCTATCAACCTCGCTAAGCAACTAGAAAAAGCCAAGTTTGATATTCTCAACTGCAATTTAAACGCTGACGCTCTACCACAGCTAAAGAAACTGCTCAAACCATCAGTAATCAAGACTATTGACGGTCAAAAGGTTGCCTTTGTTGGCGCCATAACACCCGACATCGAAACACTTTCACTGAGCCGTGACGGCGTGGTTCTGCAACGAGACAGCAGCGAAAAATCTAGAAGCATAAATTGGCTCGGACCAATTAGAGAAGAAGTTGAGCGGGTAGCAAACCAAGGCGTAGACAAAATAATTTTAGTAACGCACTGCGGCCTTGAAGTCGATAAAATTCTCGCCCGCGAGATACCACAAGTTGATGCCATCATTGGCGGCCACAGCCATACACGCCTAGATAAACCGGTAATAGTCGAGCACCAAGACGGTAGCCAAACAATGATTGTGCAAACCGGCAGCTATGGCCGCAATCTCGGCAGGCTCGACCTAGCCTTCGACAAAAAAGGTTTGGTCAACAGCAAAGAAACTCGCTATAAGCTCTTTCATATCACTGACGAAATCAGCGAAGACAAAGACATTAAAGACTATCTGGCTCTGAAGGGGCAACCGCTGCAAACCTTAAAAGACACAGTATTGAGCCATGCTAGCCACGATTTCGATAACAACTTCCGCGCCATGAAAACAGACTCAGCTTTAGGCGATCTCATTTGTGACTCGTTCTACGAAGCCGGAATTTCGGATAACGCTGAAATTACACTAGAAAATAGAGGGGGCATTCGCTCTCGCATTGAAAAAGGTGCCATTAACTTAGAAAAGGTCGAAGAACTACTGCCCTTCGACAATCACTTGGTGTTTGCTGATGTTAGTGGTGATCGCCTGAGAAAAACTCTCGAACATAGCGTAGATGGAGCAACCGGCGGCAAGTTTTTAGATGTGCATGGCCTCAAATTTGCCTACGACTCAGAACGGAAAAGTGGTGATCGCATCGTCTTTGCTCTAGCTGAGAAAAATAAAGCCTGGCAAGAACTAGAACCACAGTCGACTTACCGTATTGGCATGACCGACTATTCATTCAAAGGTGGGGAAGGCTATCAATTTCCTGATGCCAAAAATATCAAATATACCGATCTCAAATTGAATGAATATTTAAAAAACTATCTACTTAAACGCCCTAATATCAAGCCCCATTATGGCGACCGCATTGCCTACGTAAGTGGCAGCCTGCTTCAGGCAGTGGGCAAAAAACAGTTTGCCGATTCGCCTCTGGCAAATTGCTCAAGCATCAAAGTCTCGGCTTATACCTCCGACGAAAAAGGAGTGACGACCGTCTTTAAAGACACTACTGGTAGTAGCAGCGTTTTACCGCTAACAAAGCCGGAATTGCTTGTTGA
Organism: Candidatus Melainabacteria bacterium; assembly: GCA_030696635.1. Taxonomy (GTDB): domain Bacteria; phylum Cyanobacteriota; class Vampirovibrionia; order Obscuribacterales; family Obscuribacteraceae. The sequence goes on along the minus strand of JAUYRX010000009.1, from coordinate 101,647 downwards.
GTCGGTGTCCCTAAAAGAATTCGCCAAAAGAATCGCCAGGCAAAAGGCGCAACTTAAGCGCTATACAACAATTGTGGCTGAGGGTGAGTCAATCAGTAGAAAAAGCAGCAAAACTAGCCAGCAGTCTACTAAAGTGCCTAAATTCGTCAAATCAGTAAGCTATCCAGTTTCAATTGACGAGTTGAAAGAGAACTTTGTCGGCCTAAACTAGTAGATGGCAAATTTATCGAGCAAAGTGACAATTCGTGCCGAGTATAATCAGAACATCAACCCTCATGATTCTGCAGTCAACAGGGAGACCGCATGACCTCACCACCTCAACCAAGCAAAAAACCTAGAAAATGGATCTGGTTCCTTGGTGGTATTGCCGGTGTCTTTCTATTTGGCGGCTGGGAACCATTTTTTTCACAAGGTTGGTGGTACGGCATGTTCAGAGATGCTTCAGTCGGCGGTGATTTTTTGAATTCTTACGGTCCATTTATCACATGGCTGCTCATATTCCCGCTATCTGGGTTTCTGATTGGTTTCTTCCTTCTTCGTTGGCTGGACAAAAAATTCATCAAAGCTTCTGACGAATGATTTTTATATGCCTATTCACGCCATCAATGTGGTCTTTAGTAGGATTGTATGCGTAGATCAAAGCATCGTTAAAATTGCCTTCGGCCCAGTATTTCTTGACTCCGCCCCAATCGATCCCACCTATGTAGTCCGGCTTGGTTCCCTTCTGGATGTGTTGAATGACATCTGCAAAATATCCTGCGACAAAGCGCGGTGCGCACTCTGGTTTTAAAGCGGCTCTCAGAGGGTCTTTTGAAAACTCTCCAAGCTGCAATGGAAACTCTTTTACTAATCTGTCTATATGCCGGATCTGCATTTGGGCTGGTCCAATTGATGCAGTGTCCTTAAGGCCTTCAACTCGCCCACTCTCTTGAATCTGTTTATCTGGTCCTGTATCGAAACCTTGTTTGTAAAACTCTTGCTCCAAGCGAATAGTGGCCGCAATCAGATGCCTATCTATCTGATTCTTACCATCACCAATTAGCTTAGCTAACTCGGGAAACTCTGCATTTGCAGCCTTACATGCCGGATACGAAATATAAGCGTCCTGATTTCCCCGATGGGGATAGACAGCATTAAACGGCTCTAGCTTTGCTGGAATCTCAAAACTACCAAGGGCATGCTTCGAGGACTCAATACTATTCCCAACCGTTTTTAGATCCTTTTGCAGGTCTCTCATGTCATAGGCTATACTCGGAGACTCTTCTTCCAATCCATCAATAGTAAATTTACTGGTGCTGCTGGGCGTGTCGCCTGACTTTCTAAACAAATCTGTCGCTGACTCATCCTGGCCAAGGTAGTGCGCTTGCTGCGCTCGGTTCCACCTGGCTTGATTGCCAGTGTCTCCAATAACTCCGCTACGCTGCACTTCTGGTGCCGCTTTTGCTTCCTTAGCTTCTTGCCGGTCACCCTGGTCTTTCGCTTTATCTAAAATCTAGGCTTTCCCTGGCGGGTACTGCCTCATTATGCCCAATCGGGCAAGATATATTTATCTTCTCAGTTCTTCTGCAATTCATCCAAATTTAGTTTTGCATCTTTGAAATCGGCTTTGAGCCTAAGCGCTTCTTTATACTCTGATTCAGCCTGCTGCTTATTGCCCATTTGCATCAAAGCCACACCCAAATTGTTGTGCGCAGCAGCAGAACTGGGATCATACTTTATTGCTTCTTGGTAGTGCCCAACTGCCTCTTGCAGTTGCCCTTGCTTCTGCAAAAGCAGAGCAAGATTATAGTGAGCATCAGCGTAGTGCGAGTCGATACGCAAAGCTTTGCGAAACTCATCTTGGGCCTTTTTGCTATCACCCTGACTAAGATAGGTCACACCTAAACTAGTATGCGCTTGGGCGTAGCCTAGATTTCGCTGGGCTTCGGAGCAATCAGGATTGATCTTTAAAGCCTGCTGAAAACAAGCAATTGCTTCAGGATATTTGCCGAGATTACTGTAGACCACACCAAGATTATTGTGAGCCTCAGGAAAATCTGGCTGAGCAGCAATGGCCAGGCGATACTCTTGAATGGCACGGTCATTTTCTTCAGCGGCTGCTAAAAGTCGAGCCAAGCTATAGTGCGCTGCAGCGTTCTTTTCATCAAGTTGAATGGCCTTTTCATAGCCCTCAGTGGCAGGCCGAAGTTGCCCCAATCGCTCTAATGAAATGGCTAAATTGTATTGATATTCGCTATTAGCACCAGCTTGCAAGGCAGCCTCAAACTCTTTTGCCGCTGGGGCATACTGACCTTGATCAAAGAGAGCCACACCCAAATCAAAGCGGGCTTCAGTGAAGTTTTTATCAAGCTTGAGTGCTTTCTGATATTGCGAAATCGCCTCGTCAAGTTTGTTCTGACGATGATAAATTTTGCCAAGCAAATTGAGCGCAGCAGCACTCTCGCCTTCTTTCAAGATAATGCGAGTAACCAGACCCGAAGCATCATTGTACTTGCGTGCCAGATAAGCTTGATTGGCCCGTTCAAGTGCGGCACTATTACTATTATTACCACTTGTGTTACTGCCATTGGCCGCCATAACAGCAGGGCAAAAATTAGAAGACAGAACAGCTACCGCAAAGAAACAGATGGCTCGTTTTACTGCATCAGTTTTCTTTACGCCCATAAGATTCAACTGCTTTACTTCCTGCAAACACTATCTTTTCAGTATAGCGATCCAATTAAGCTATGCTATAGCGGTGACTAACTATTTTACTTTCTCTAGCCGCCTCAAAATCGCCCTTTTGGGCGCTGGCCTAGCCTTAGCCCCTTGTCAGTTAGACAATCAATCGGCATTGGCACGCGATAAATCAAGCCACTCAAGTTCGCCAAGAGCTAAAGTGCCCGATGATGCTGGCTGCCCGGGCTGCCTCTCTAAGGCTTCGGGTCTCTTTGCTAGAGGCAACACTTTAGAAGCAGCCAATTACTTGCGTCAGTGGTTGCCCAAATGCCCAAACAACTTGCAGATACATCTTCTGCTCAACACCATTTTGACCCGCCTACCAGATACAAAAGGAGAAGCTTTAGAAGTAGCGCGCGCAGCCACGGCCATAGCTCCCGATTCAATGCTGGCCCATTTGCAGGCGGGCATGACTCTACTGACAATGGGCGACCAGAACGCAGCAGCAGAAGAATTTGAAGCAGTAGTGGCCCTTGACCCAGCCAATCATGATGCCTGGCTCGCCCTTTCTGAACTATACGGCAGTTTAAACGAACCAGATAAAGCTAAGAATGCCGCGGCCAAAGCCGCAACCTTAAGCCCCTCAGCGCGCTACGCCCGCACCAGAACCATAAGTAGCATGAATTCTGCTGGCAATATAAACGGCGTACGCAATCAATTCAAACAATTTTTAGGTGGTTCTGAAATACCCACTGAAGGTTTACTTGGCCTGGGAGAAGAAGCTCTAAACATGGGCTATTACGACGAAGCCAATGCGTGCTTTAGCCGCGTGCTCGAACAATATCCGCAGTCAAAGGGCGCGGCATTCAAACAATGCTTGAGTCAATATTTGGCCGGCAATACCCAAGCCGCTCTAGCGGCACTGAAACCTAACAAGAAAAACAGTGCCCAGTCTAATCCTCAAGCCTTGCCACTTGAAGCCCTGTGCTATTTAAGTTCAGGAGATTTAGCTGCTGCTCGGCAAACCATTGCCAAGTTAAACGACCTGAACTCAACTGAACCTCTTGCTACTTTTGCCATGGGCTATCTTGCCTACAAAGACGGCGACTACAAGAAAGCACTATCGGCCCTCAACAGCGCAGCAGCCAAAGACAAAAGCCTTTTCCCCGCACAGCTCATAGCGGCCAAAATCAATTTAAAACAAGGGGATGTAATTGAGGCCACCAGCCAGGCTCGCGAGTTGCGCAAGATATCAGGACTGTTACCCCAAGCTCTAGCCCTGGAGTTAACCTGTCGACTGAAACAAGACGATTTAGATAAGAGCAATTTGGCCGCCTTAAAGACTGACGTGTTGCGCCTCAACCAAAACCTGAGCGACAACGACCAAAGCAAAGGCGCTATCGATTTAGCCCTTGGTCGCCTGGCATTGACAGAAGGAAAACTTGGCGATGCCAAAAGCTATTTTGCCAAAGCCCAAAACGCTAGCCACGACGAAGAAGTAGAATTAGCTCTAGCAGCTCTTGCCGAAAAAGAAGGCAATAGCGGTGCTGAGCAAGAAGCACTAGAAAAAGCCCTAGCACTAGCCCCTGGAGACATCGAAGCTTTGAGCCGGCTGGGCATAATATTGGCAAAAGCTGACCAGTCAAAAGCAGAAGAGCTTTTGACAAAGGCACTTAGCGAAGGCGATACCAACCCTCAAGCTGCTTTTGCCTTAGCCAACATCAAACTAAAGACCGGCAATATAGAAGAAGCACAAAAGCTCTTCAAACGAAGCCTAGACAACGGCCTAACCGGCCCTGACAAACAGATAGCAAAAGATACACTAAACAAAAAATAGCCCATACTAAAAACTAAAACTGACTAAGGCAATGAAATGGTTGTAAGCAAACTAGAAGCAGCAAATACTTTTGAATCTATCAACCCCGCCACAAAGCAGTCAATTGGCCGTTTTCCCCAGATGGGCGAAGTCGAAGTTGAAGCCGCTGTAGACAAGGCCTGGAAAACTTTTGAAAACTGGCAACTAACGTCGTTTAGTAAGCGCGCCAAATTAATGATGAAATTTCGCCAATTGCTTGCCAGTAAAGCCGATGAATTGGCCAACCTAATCAGCGAAGAAGTAGGTAAACCTTTACCAGAAGCATACCTATCAGAACTTTGTGGTCCCTTAGATACGTGTGTGTGGCTGGCTGAAAATTCTGAAAAGTTACTGGCAGATCAGCCTGTAGCGCTGACTAATCCACTTCTATCAAGCAAGCAAAGTATCATTGCCTTTGAACCTTTGGGTGTAATTGGTATCATTTCCCCCTGGAATTATCCCTTTGCCATCCCTACCATGACAGCTCTCATGGCCATTATGCTAGGCAATACCGTGGTGCTCAAGCCATCAGAAAAATCGCCCCTAGTCGGCATCAAAATTGGCGAGCTTTTTACCGAAGCTGGCTTTCCTGATGGTGTCATACAGATAATCACCGGGGGCGGTAGCAGTGGCAAACTACTGAGCAAAGCCAATCTCTCAAAATTGATTTTTACGGGATCAGTTGAAGGTGGCAAGGCCGTCATGGCCCAAGCTTCAGAACGCCTCACACCAGTAACGCTAGAACTGGGCGGCAAAGATGCGGCCATTGTATTACCCGATGCTCCAGTGGAATGGACAGCCAGAGGCCTTTTGTGGGGCGCCTTTACCAACGCCGGCCAAGCCTGTGCCTCAGTTGAAAGAGTGTACATAGTTAAGGGCAAGAACTCAGATAAGCTGGTTGAAACGCTCACCACTCTAGCCGGAAAACTAAAGCTAGGACCAGCCACTGACCCACTAACCGATGTTGGCCCCCTAATAGATCAAGGGCAACTTGACCGCGTAATTGAGCATGTTACCGAAGCCGTGGCCGCTGGTGCCCGCTGCCTCACTGGCGGCAAAGAAAGAAGCGATCTGGGCGGCTATTTCTTTGAACCGACAGTGCTCGCTGGTGTCGACCACACCATGAGAATCATGAAGGAGGAAACTTTTGGCCCAATCATGCCAATTATGATTGTCGATAGCGAAGATCAAGCGGTTGAACTAGCAAACGATAGCGAGTATGGATTGACCGCAACTGTCTGGGCCGGCAAGCTCAATAGAGCAGAATGTGTTGCCCGAGATCTCACCGTAGGCACAGTACTAATTAACGACTGTCTCTTTTCTCACGCCACCCCACAGCTACCCTGGGGTGGCTTAAAAAAGAGTGGCTTTGGCAAAGGCCATTCAATTTTTGGCCTACAAGACCTCTGCAACATCAAGCACATTAGTATCGACGCAGCCGGTGGTGCGCACCGTGTATGGTGGTACCCTTACAGTAGCTCTAAAATCAAAATGGCTCAAGGCGGCATTCAACTTATGCATGGCAAATTGACAAAACGCACAGCGGGCCTAGTAAACTTTGTCGGCAATATGTTTACAGACGCACCCAAGCAAGTCTCAAAAGTAAAAGGTGAGACCTCGCCAAACACAGCTGACTAACCCAAGCAACTCAGCTAACATCAGCGGTCTCAAGCTCCGCTAACTTGTTTTTCTTTGGCAGACGAATGTCGCTAACTAGGCCAAACTGTTTTAAAAAGTTTAGCGCAATCCACGTGAAGTCAAATTCACCTTTGCCCAAGCCAAATTGGGCCGACTGCGGCAAAGCGTGGTGATTATTGTGCCAACCCTCGCCAAACGAAAGCAGGGCCACCCACCAAACATTGCGACTCTGATCACCACAAACATAAGTTTGGTATCCCAGCTCGGGTTTATGACAATAGAGATTGACCAAAAGTGGTGCACAAAAAGCACAGAGACTAGCTAGCAATTCAGCAGAAAAAACTACTGGTCCAAACAAGAACCAAATAGCAGCCCGATAAACAATAGAAATAGCTAAACACAAGAGACCATCTTTGTGACTGTGATTGACATGAAGAAAACGATAGAGCGGGTCGCGATATAAATCTGGTGCCAGAATTCGGCTCTCTTCAGCCGAGATCAAGACAGTGGGCTCATACATCCAGCCAAGAAAAGCATGCCACTGACCATCTAGAGGCGAATGAGGATCACCAGGCTTATCAGAATAACGATGGTGCAACCTATGGGTGGTCACCCAAAAGATAGGCGAGCCCTCCAGACAAAGGTAGCCCCCCGAAACAATTAAATATTCAAGCCATTTGGGAACTTTATACGAACGATGCGAAAGCAAACGATGGTAGCCCATTGTGATACCAACGCCATGATAAATGTATGCTAGTAAAAACACACCAAGGAAAACCCAGATAGACACAACACACCTCAGATAAGCATTTCGCATTCTAACAACGCAAAATGCAGACGCCATCAGCATAAAAGCCAATCGCCCGAATAATTGTCACAATGCTGAACAAAGGCGCAAAGCTGAGGTAATAGAAACGATTTAAACGATTGAGAAAATTTCTATTTTTACCGCAAGGCACCATTAGCGAGGCCGCCTCTAATATCAATCTTTCCCTTGTCGCCTAAATCTTTGAGCTGATTTCAAGAAGAACCTGCAGCGACTGCCAACGGCTAAACTGCAAGTAACCTGCAAAGGTAATCACTCCAACGATTGACGATTGCCCGACAACGAACATGAAAGACTAAACCCTGTTTCTATCACGGCAGCAGGGTATCAAAAAAAATGAGTAGCATTGTCAATAAAGTCTCGAGTGGAATAGTCACAGCAGTTCTAGCAACTGCGCTTACTCTAAACTCAAGCATTCCGGCCTTTGCCCAGACTCAAGCTACTTTGAGCAGTATTGAAATGCTAGATAAACAGATTGCCGACAAAGAAATCGAGCTTCTCCGGCTAAATAGTGATTTCCGCAGCCATTACACTGCTCGCGACAAAAACAAGCAAAGACGCATGAAAGCCTACGACTTCGCCGCTGGGGCAGTGGCAAACGCTGGCGATATTACTCTAATGAGCCAGTTCTGGAAATATCAAAAAAAACCAGGCGAAGGCCTCAATCACCGCGGACGGTTGCAAGCTGGTGTTGTCACAGTATTGGTGGCCTACTCACTGCTAGGCACCCTATATGCAGCTGAAGGCGCCGGAGACTTGATCACCGACTACAAGGCCAAGCGCAAACATTTTGATGCAAAGTCGATGCGCGAAAAAGTAGTAGCTTTAAGAGACGAAATCGATAAGCTTCTCAGCGAACGTAGCTCCGCAGTTAGTCAGGTTACCAGTCTTGACAGCACAGACAAACAGTATCTAACAGCCGAAGAAAACGTGCTGAGAGATTTTAGAGATCTCGGTCTACTAGAATTTAGCAAGCTCTATATTGACTCGCGCAAACGTCACTCAGCCCGAGACATCACCACCATAGGTACTCTGGCCGTTTGCGCCACCGGAATATTCCCTGGTGCATTCGGTGTACTCAATGGTATCAAGCATACTAATCCTAAGCAGATTGGTGGTGGCGGTATCGGATTTCTGATTTCAGGAGCAACGCTGACAGCCGCTCCAGTACTAATTCATGGCGGTGCAGCCATAACTGGAAAAGTGGCTGGAGAAAGGCTTTCGAAACAATTAGGCGAAATACAGTGCAAGACCACCGAAAAATTAGCTGAAGATACAAAACTGCTTACACAAATTCTCAACACTAGAGCACAAGAAAGCAACGGTCAAACCCGCACTGAAACTTATCAAGTAATGGGTAAGTTGCTTGAAGACCGCTCTGATTTCTTGAAGAAAGAAAAGAAAGACCAAAAACGAGAAATGATCGAAAGTTTCATTTCATACGCAGCAAGAGGTGGCCCACAAATTGCTTTCGGTACTTGTGTCGCCAGAGCAGGCTACAGATACAACCGCAATCCATACAAGTTATTTAAAGGTGTGGCCCAAGGTGCCACAGCCAACGAGGCTTCATGGGCCATCTGGATGCTTGATACCGTGCAGAAACAAACGCGCAATGAGATCAAGAACTACAAAGAAACACATGCCACAGTTCAACCTGCTTTCAGCAAAACTAACGAGAACATAATCAAGCTTGAATCTACCATCGGTCATTAAGCTTCAGGGCTCGGCAACTTTTCGCACTTTGCTTAGAATCTGCTCTAACAATCGAATAGATTCGACTACATCACTATCGCTATTGTCGGCGCCAAAACTAATACGCACCGCCCCTAGTGCCTTTGCTTGGCCAAGACCAATCGCCTTGAGTACACTAGAAGACTCGATGATACCCTGATGACAAGCTGAACCGCTAGAAATCGCCAACCCCTTCAAGTCACTCTTAAGCACAAGAGCTTCACCTTCGATGCCACCAACAGAAAAAGAAACGTGACCAGGCAGGCGCTTATCGATATCGTTTGGTCCAGTTATAGTCAAGCCAGGCAAGACAAGTAAGCGCTCAAACAATTGCTTCTGATATGAGCGTAAGCGCTGCTCTAGCTCAGCCTGCTCTTGTTGGGCCAGACGAGCGGCCTCGCCAATGGCGACAATATGCGCAACAGATTCAGTACCGGCAAACATTCCCATTTCTTGCCCGCCACCAAATATGATGGGCATAATATTGAATAGACGACGAAGAAAAAGTATGCCAATGCCTTTTGGTGCACCAAATTTATGCCCTGAAAGCGATAGTGCTGAAACTTTCAACTGACTCAAGTCAATTGGTAACTTACCCGGTATTTGCACAGCATCAGTATGCACAAAAATGTCACGACCTAGACCTTTGGCGTGACTCTCGACAATTTCAGCCATAGCCTCAATGGGCTCTAATACACCAATTTCATTGTTACCCCACATGACAGATACAATACTCGTATCAGAACTCAAGGCATTCTTGAAATCAGAAATTCGCACAAAACCTTCTCTGTCAACAGGCAGATAAGTAACGCGCCAGCCCTGGGCCTCTAGGTATTGCGCCGGGCCCAACACAGCCGGATGCTCAATAGTCGAGGTAATGAGATGCTTGGGCAAGCCGTTGGCTTCGACAAAACGAGCCCGGCCTAACAATGCAACGTTGTTGGACATCGTGGCACAGCTACTAAAATAGACTTCACTAGGCTGACAACTAAGAAAACTAGCGACCTGCTGACGGGCGTTGTCTACAGCGGCTCTAGCAGAGCGGCCAAGACTATGAATCGAACTAGGATTACCGTAGTTCTCTGTCAAATACGGCAGCATCGCCTCCAAAACCTGGGGGCGAATTTTTGTCGTCGCGCTGTTGTCGAGATAGATCACGGCCATCCTCTGCCAGGGTCTATGGTAGCATTCTCTAAATTTTCGCTGCGCAAATCATAGAATAAATATGTTCGTCAAGTTTATAGCTCTTATTTTATTTACTCTTCTGATCATGCTCGTCAACCTTTGCTTGGGCGACCTTAGCGTGGCGCCCATAGAAGCAATAAAGGCAGTCTTTGGCTACGGCAGCAGTGAAATACATGATGTCATTGTCGGCATCCGCCTGCCGCGCCTACTCACGGCCTTTATCGTCGGCCTCGCCCTAGCCACCTCGGGCTATCTACTTCAGGCCATAAGTCGCAACGATTTAGCAGACCCTTATCTCACTGGCGTGTCAAGCGGTGCAGCAGTGGGTGTGGCTTGCGCCATGCTCTGCAAACTGGATTTTCAGACAATTCCCTTCTTTGCCTTTATCGGCGGTATCACGGCTAGCTTTTTAGTTGCCTCAATTGCCAGAGGCAATGGCCGATATGGCGTTTCTGTCGCCAAACTTCTCTTGGCCGGCATAGCCCTATCGTCAGTGGCAGGAGCTCTAATAACCCTAGCAATGTCGACATTTGGCACACAGCTAATGGCTCAAGGACTGTATCTATGGATTCTTGGAGGTATTAGTGGCAGAAATTGGCAAGAGCTATTGCCAACGACTGGTTATGTTGCTGTCGGCTTTATAGTTGCCCTAGCAGCAGCCAAGCAACTCAACCTCTTGACCTTAGGCGAAGAGACGGCTAGTTCTCTTGGTCTCAACGTCGGACGCAGCCAGCTAATTATACTTTCTGCAGCAGTTCTGCTTGCCAGTTCAGCTGTCGCCCTCAGTGGCATGGTCGGTTTTGTTGGCCTAGTCGCCCCCCATTTATCCCGTCGCCTTTTTGGACGTGGAGCCAGACTACAGTTAGTCTGCTCAGGGCTAACAGGGGCAATTCTAGTGCTCTTCTCTGACCTGCTTGCCCGCACCCTAAGCCCAGGGCAAGAGCTACCCCTAGGAACTCTCATGGCCTTGATTGGTGGCCCCTTTTTCATCTATCTGCTCTCTTATTCTCTAGATCAGGTGCACAGCCATTAATATGCCGAGTGTCAATCAGGGCAAGATTCTCAAGGCCGAGCATGTAGGGCTGCGTTATGCCAGTAAGGGCAACCAGGCCACGAATATCATTGAGCAAATCAATCTAACACTAGAGCCCGGCGAGGTTCTGGCCATTCAAGGTCCAAATGGCAGCGGCAAATCGACTCTGATGAAAGGCTTAGCACGGCAGCTCAAGCCCTCAGCTGGAACAATTAGTCTTGACGGCCAGGACATCTGGAATATGAGCATTGTCGATTTTGCTCGACAGATTGCTTATGTGCCACAAAGTCTTGAAACCCCAAATGACATGACTGTCTATGAGCTAGTGCGATTAGGGCGCAACCCGCACCAAAACTGGTGGTCAAATCAGCTGAGCAAGGCAGACATTGCCACCATCGACAGTGCCCTAGAACGGTGTGGCTTAACCCGCTTGAGTACAAAAAAGCTAAATGAACTCTCTGGTGGAGAGAGACAACGAGCCTTAATTGCCATGGCTTTAGCCCAAGAGCCGCACTTTATTTTAATGGATGAACCGACAGCCAATCTCGATTTTCGCTATCAATTAGAAGTGATTGCTATCATCAAAGAATTAAAAGAACAAAAAATTGGGATTGCCACAATATTGCACGACCTCAATTTAAGTGCTCGAATCGCCGACCAGATTGCCTTAATAGGGTGTCTCTCTAAGACAATTGGAGACAAAAACATTGCCGACTCTTCGCCATCGCCTTCCCCTTCAACTATTGTGGCCATAGGCACGCCACAAGAAGTACTAAAAGAAGACCTGTTGAGGGCAGTTTTTGATGTAGAGCTGGCTTTCGTGCGCGACGATAAGAACAACCTCGACCTTTATGTACCTATTTCTATATCAAAAAAATTTCTATATCAAAAAAATCCGCCACCCTAAACAGAGCAGCGGATTGAATTTTTTGCAGGCAATTGCTCTCTATAAACTAGCCGAACAACCATGCAGGGTTATTATCGTAATAGCGTGAATTGTTGTTATAAGAAATCAAATTACGGTTATAGGGTGAACTCCATGGATTGTAGGGCCGATCATAGTAGTTGTTGTTGTTCCAACCATAATATCTGCCACCAAGGCCACCTTGCTTAATCATCTCAATTTGAGCCCATGTCTGAATGATTGGTTGAGCTTCATAGAGAACGTCGCCGATACCACGGGCAAATTGGCCTACGCCCTCAAAAATTCTGTCGAGGAAGTTCCCCCCCTGACGTCCATCTCGCCGGTCGTAATCATAATCGCCAGCTGACACAGCCCGAACATCACCATAGCGAGAAGGTCCACGGTCATCATAATAGCCAGAGTCACTGTATCTCTGATGCTGTTGGCGACAATTTGGAATCGGATAACGTTGGCGATCACGATCATCGCCACGGTTGAGCCAGGCTTCTTCTTGATAGGCTTGGCGACTATTGGCATACTCGTTATATTCAGGGCAATAACTGCCACGGCCACTGCCGACTCGCACGGGTCTGCGGTCGTAACCGCGGTCATCGCCACCGTTATAGATGTTGACAGTAACATTGCTGTCTCTAATTACTAAGGTACGACCATCATCTAAACGAAAAGTCTGATCGCCCTGAGTGCGTTGCTGACGCTGCGGCAAACGAGCATCTGAGAAATTATCGTTAGGCGGATTGATGTCGTTGCGACTTGGATCAAACAAGTCGGTACGTTCAAATCTGTCGCCACTATTCGATCTACCCATGGGGATCTCCTTAGAACTACACATGCTCTCGAAAGCAAAGTCGGCCATTACTTCGAGCACTTCTTCTTCTATACAATACCCTTCAGAATTTGACAGTCAATGGGAAGATTCCCACGGAGAATTGGCTAAGCCTTAGCCCACACTCATGTTGTGCCCGCCAACAGCAACGAAGAAAGCCGCGGGAGAAAGACAATGGCACCAACAATCACCGCTGTAATGGCCGCCACAAGCACTGCTGCCGCAGCTGTATCTTTGGCGTATCGCGCTGAGAGGTGATAGCGATAATTGGCTTGTATATCAACCATGTGCTCGACTGCAGTATTTACAAATTCGGCAAAGAAGACAAAGCCAATAACTACACAAAGGGCAATCCACTGCCACGGTTCTACTTTCAAATAGAAAGCTAGGGCAAAGACAAAAAGACCTAAAAAGGTATGAATGCGCAGGTTGCGTTGTTGGCGGAAACCAAGCGCCAAGCCGTTAAAAGCATGATAAAAGCTTTCAAACACAGAGCCAGCCTGGCTGCTCTTGTGCTGCCAGCTATCTTTATCACAAAGAGGCACAGCCGAATCGCTTACAGTTTCTGCGGCCATTTCGCCAGTGCCGCCTACAACCTTGCCCTGCTCGCCTTCAGGATTGAAATCATATAAATTAGATTGACCAGCAGACTCTGGATTTACTTGATTTTCAGCCATTTGCTCACGCTTAGACCCTTAAACTAATCATGGCACAGAACTCTGACCGCCGGGTGCTAGCCAAGTGATTGTTAAGAATCGCGCTTAAAGCCTGCAAGACTCAATATTTCACTCTGCCTGCCAAACATCTCTTTTTCTTCTAGTTTGGTCATGTGATCAAAGCCAAGAACGTGCAAGCAGCCGTGCACAAACAAAAACGCCAATTCGCGACGAGCACTGTGACCATATTGCTCAGCCTGTGCCACGGCCTTTTCGGCACTAATTATAATTTCGCCTACTATCCACTGATTAGGATCGTCTTCAGGCATCTCAGACAATCCTGGGGGCAAGCCAAGAGCAAAAGTAGGGGGTTCAGTTAGCTCTAAAGGGAAGGAAAGCACATCAGTTGCCTTATTAATGGAACGCCAATCTTTATTGATTTGACGGATAGTGCGGTCCGAGACGATCGCCACAGAAAGGGAGCCACGCGAGAAAATCGCCTTCAGATCTTTTTTAGGTAGCCAGCGCGGTGGCCTATTTAGAAGATTCTGACTGAGACCCTCGGTCAATGCGGCATAGTCGGCTTGTAGGTCGGCCCAGTCAAGATCAAGCTTGCGCTGGCGGTTATGAAACGCAATCTTCACTTCTTCTTGCGTGCTCCTTGCTTACATGTTAGGATTTGGCCATAGAAAACCAATTTTTAGTCGTAAGCTATTCGTAAATGTGATTAGCCTACGGCATTTTTGTGTTTGTGCATATTTTGCACCCGGCAACCCTTTACTGCCGCCGAATTCACTTTGGTTATTTCACTCTAGACATTATTCATGCCAGATAGCAAAAACCCTAATAACAAAAACGATAATGAAGCTATAAAGAAAGTTACAGACCTAACCGAAGAAGTGGTTAAAGGACTGGGCTTCGAACTAGTTGATATTCACTTTGGCCAGCATGGTAGACAGAAGATTGTCGAAATAACTATCTACAATCCAGGCGGAAGCGTAGGTTTGACAGACTGCGAGAAGGTCAGCCGAGAACTTGACAGCAGAATAGACTTAATTGCTGACAGCCTCGACTTTTTCCACGGCCCATTCTTGTTAGACGTCTCCAGCCCTGGCATCGATAGAGTTTTGAAGAGCGAGCGTGAATACAAGTTATTTACCGGTCGAAAAGTTGAAATCAAGACCAAAACCAATGTCGGGGCTGATCCATACGGACAACATTTCACCGCGCGCTTAGTACATTTCGGCGACGAAACGTTCAAGCTCAGCGAACTCGGACCGATTCAAAGCGCTCCAACTAAAAGCAAAAACAGCAAAAAACATGCTGCCAACAAGGTTTCACAAGAGCCCGTCAAAGAGCTCAAAGTTGCTCTCAAGCAAATAATCCAAATTAGACTCTATCCCGATCTGCAAAAGAAATTCAAAGAAATCGCCGCTGAAAATGCAACTGAAGCCGTGATTGACCTGAGTGCAGAAGGGAACGAAGAAGTCGATTCAAAACAAAATAAGGTGGAGGTAGAACGTGATTAAAATTGGCGACAAACTCCTTGAAGCAGCTGAGGAGCTAGAAAGGGATCGCAATATTCCCCAAGAGGAATTCATCTCTTATGTTTGCGACGCCATTGTTGCGGCCTACAAGAAGAAAGTGCCTGATCATGACGTAGAAGGCGTAAGAGCAATCTTCGACACTGAAACCGGTGAAATAGGAATTTTCGCGCCAAAAGAGGTAGTCGATCAAGTCTCAAACGAATACCACGAAATTAGCCTAGGTGATGCCCAAGACCTAATTCCCGACGTCACAGTCGGCGAAGTTCTAGAAATTGAAGTAACGCCGCAAGATTTCTCTGAGTTTGGCCGCATTGCCGCTCAAACCGCCAAGCAGCTAATCACTCAGCGCTTGAGAGAAGCCGAGAAAGAATTAATCAAGAAAGAATTCGAAGCTCGCAAAGGCAGCTGTACCACTGGCCAAATCGAGCGTATCGAAGTAATCAGCAATTCACGCAACAACGTCATCGTCAACCTTGGGCGCGTCGAAGGCTGCATGCCGAGCCGCGAACAACTCCCTGGTGAGACTTACAGAGTCGGCAACAGAGTGCGCGTCTATGTACTGGAATTGAGAGATACCGGCCGCGTTCCTCAAATCATCGTCTCGCAAGCTCACCCTGAGCTAGTGCGCGAATTATTTGAACTTTATGTGCCTGAAATTGAAGATAGCACAGTAGAAATCAAGTCAATTGCCCGTGAAGCTGGCTACCGTACAAAAATTGCTGTGCATTCTGAAGACTCTGACGTTGACCCAGTCGGTGCCTGTATCGGTACTCGCGGTGTGCGTATTCAAAACGTAGTGGCAGAATTGCGCAACGAAAAAATCGACGTGATTCGCTACTCTACCGACCCAGTCGACTATATCTCCAACGCTCTTTCACCGGCCCGCATCACCACTGTGGCTCTATACGAAGAGCAGCAAGAAAATGCCGGTCGTCGCGCCGAAGTAATCGTTCCAGACGATCAACTGAGCCTAGCGATTGGCCGTGGTGGTCAAAACGTCAGACTGGCAGCTAAGCTGACCGGCTGGAAAATCGACATCAAGTCTGAAAGCCAAGCAGGTGGGTCCTTCCGCAGCATGAACCAGACTCTTGACGAGCTCACAACATAGAAAAGGCTACGAGCTACGTATTGAAAGCAAAACTGAGACTTTGTGTGGCATGTCGTAAGCTGACTGAAAGCAATGAGCTGATCAGGCTTACTTACGACTTTGCTTCAGCCAAGCTCGAAGTAAACTCGAGTTCATCGATAGCGAAAGAGGCCGGAGAAAAGACCGGCCAAAAGCTAGCGGGTCGCTCAGCATATCTTTGCCGTTCTTCGCAATGTCTCGAAATGGCACTAAAGAATACGAAATTGAAACACGCCCTAGAAGGCCGCAGGAAGAAGGGTGTAGCGAGTTGGCGCAAAGTGGCTTGGCCGCTTGAAGCACAACTTATCCAGGCACTGTGGCGAGAATGCACAGATCCTGTAAAAACATGCCAAAATACTCAGAGACACGGAGAGGGCTGAATGGACGACAGAGTTCGAATCTATGAGTTGGCGCGCAAGATGAACGTTCCTAACCAGGACATCATCAACACTTTGCGCGAACTTGGTTATGACATCAAGAGCCACTCCAGCACCGTTGACAAAATCGGCCAGGACAAAGTAATAGCTGCGTTCGCAAAGAAGAAGCAGCAGCCAGAAGGCGCTGAAAAGGGCAAAATGGCAAAAACAACACCTCAACCAGGCAAAGCGACAACCACCAAAGCGGCTGTGCCGCCAGCGCCGCAACCAGCGGCGGTTAAGCCTCGCGTACTCTCTCGCTACCGGCCTGAAAGGCCGAACGCTGACGGCACGATACCTCAGCCTCATTTCTTGCCCATTGGCGATGCCGCTGGAGCTTCGGCAGCCCATGCCACCCAAGCCGGCGCTGCAACAGCTCCGGCCACAGATAGAGCTTCTGGGGGCCAAGTAGCTCCATCCAGCCAAACAACTTCAACTAGCCAAGCAGTTCCATCTTCTCAATTAAGCCAAGGACAACCATTGCCAGCTACTATCGCTCCTGCCCAGACCGTAACCGCTACTCGTGAAGAGCCACAGACTGTTAGCCCTGCTGTCACAGAACCAGCAGTATCAGCAGAGGCACTAGCAGATGCAAGCACAACGGCAACGAAGCACACCAGCGAAACTGTTCAAGAATCACCGACCACGGTAGAAACACCACCAGTGGTAGAAGAACAAGCACTCTCGTTCGAGCCAGAAAGCGTTGCACCGGTTGAAGAAGAGGAAGAATTACCAGCCCTTCAGCCTCGAGCCACAGGCAATGAATGGTCTGACTCATCAAAATTTGCCCCAAGAGTCATTCGTAAACTTGACGCTCAAAAAGCTAAGCAAGTAGTCGAACCACCAAAAGCCAAAGAACCTCCAGCCAAAGCTAAAGAAGAAGTTAAGCCCGAGCCTAAACCGAAGAAGAAAGAGACCAAAGACGAAAACGAGCAACAAAATCGTGGCCCTGGTGTCAGACCAATGTCTCCATCGGTGCCAACTCGGATTGCTGCACCATCGATGCGTGCTACCCCACCCCGTCCACCAAAATCTCATCGACCTAGCCCATCAGATAGACATGCGCCAAAGAAAGAAGAGAAGAAAGTACCCGTTGTGGCTGAATTGCCAAAAGCAATTGTCATAACTACTAACATCACTGTGCAAGAGCTGGCAGCTAAAATGGGTGTGCCAGAGACCGAAGTTATCAAACGCCTGTTCATGAAAGGAATAGCTCGAACCGTCAACATGATGGTTGAGTTCGAGCTAGCCAAAGAACTAGCAATAGAAATGGAATACGAAGTACTCTCTGTTGAGGAAAGTACTGGCGAAGAAGCTCCAGCCGAAGTGGTGGCAGAATTGACAGAAGAAGAGCAAGCTGCTCTCGTCAATCGCCCACCAGTGGTAACAATCATGGGTCACGTCGACCACGGCAAAACCAGTTTGCTCGATGCCATTAGACAAACCAAGTTTTTGCTCACCGATGCAGAACACGGTGGTATCACACAACACATTGGCGCTTATCACGTTGAAGTACCAGACAAAGAAGGCCACATGCGCCAAATTGTCTTCCTTGATACACCGGGCCACGAAGCTTTCACCGCTATGCGTGCTCGGGGTGCTAAAGTCACTGACATTGCCATCTTGGTAGTAGCGGCCGACGATGGCGTTATGCCACAAACCATTGAAGCCATCGACCATGCCAAAGCAGCTGGCGTACAAATTATTGTGGCTGTAAACAAAGTCGATAAACATGAAGCTGATCCTGATCGTGTTCTCAATCAACTGATGACATACGATCTAGTCGCTGAGAAATTTGGTGGCGACACTGTAACTTGCATGGTATCAGCCAAAAAGCGTACTGGTTTAGATGAGCTGCTTGAGATGATCTTGCTGGTGTCTGACATTCTCGACTTGCGTGCTAACCCAGACAAACCAGCAGTGGGTGTCATAATTGAAGCCGAACTTTCACGCGGCAAGGGAGCTGTTGCCACGGCCCTAGTCGAAAATGGCACATTGAGAGAAGGCGACTTCATAGTTGCCGGTAGCAAATGTGGCAGAGTGCGGGCACTGTTTGATGACCGCGGCCAGAGAGTTAAGGCAGCAGGCCCATCAATGCCTGTTGAAGTACTTGGTCTAGATGAAGTACCGCAAGCCGGTGACCGTTTTGAAGTCGTGAGCGATTCGCAGGCAATGAAAGTTATTGCCGAGTCACGCCGCAGCCCTGAAGCTCGTTCACATCACCACGTTACCCTTGAATCTCTGCACGAGATGATTGAAGCCGGTGAAGTGAAAGACTTGAATGTTATCGTGAAAGCTGACGTCCAAGGTACCGCAGAAGCAATTGCCGATCAGATTAGAAAGCTAACTTCTTCAGAGGTTCAGGTGCGCGTACTGCGCACTGCATCTGGTGCGATTTCAGAAAACGACGTCAACCTCGCAGCTTCTTCAAATGCCATTGTCGTTGGTTTCAACGTTCAGCCAGACCAGAATGCCAGCAGTGTAGCTGATGCCAACGGCGTTGATATCCGCACCTATAGCATCATCTACCAAATTACTGATGATCTGACCAAGGCCATTCAAGGTCTGCTCAAACCAATCAGAGAAGAAGTCAACATCGGTCAAGCCGAAGTCAGACAAGTCTTCAAAGTTGGTAAAGGCACGATGATTGCAGGCTGCATGGTGTTGAGCGGTAAAGTTCAACGCGGTGCCATCGCCCGTATCGAACGTGGCGGCACGCAGATATGGGAAGGCAAACTAGAGACACTGAAGCGCTTCAAAGACGACGTCAAAGAAGTTGCTACTGGTTTTGAATGCGGTATGAGCTTCGAGAAATTCACAGATCTGCAAACCGGCGATAAGGTCAATTTCTTTATCGTTACTGAAACCAGACGTACTGATATTCCCAATAACTAACAACAAAATATAAAAGGGTGTCATGACAGCTGAGCGTGCCTTGAGAGTTTCTCAATCAATCAAGAAAGAACTCGCTGAGATGATTCAGCGAGATCTCAGAGACGAGCGCCTAACCGGCCTTATTTCAATAACCGAAGTCGAATGCACTTCTGATTTACGATCAACCAAAATTCATATTTCAGTATTCGCACCAGCTAAAACTGAAGTTCCCGCGGGCAAAGCAGAAGATCAAGCTGAACAGAAGCCACAAGTAAGTGCTGCAGCAGCGGCCGATTTAGCTGCTGAAAAAGTGGTGGAATGTTTAAACGAACAAGCTGGATTTATTCGCGGTGAAATTTGCAGACGACTGGGTCTGCGCTTTGCCCCCGAAATGGTCTTCAAGCTCGACACCTCTCTAGAGCGTGGCTCAAAAGTAACAGACCTGCTCGGCAAAATTTCTCGCGGTGAAGTCTGAGCCAGAAGCCGAAGTGATCGGCTTTTTCAACATCGTAAAACCGGTTGGCATAACCTCACACGACGTTGTTGCTCGAGTGAGAAAACTCACTGCAATTAAACAAGTTGGCCACGCCGGAACGCTTGACCCGTTAGCATCAGGCGTAATGGTAGTAGCCGTAGGCAAAGCCTGCCGCCTACTGCGCTTTCTTAGTGATGACAAAGCATATTTAGCCGAAATACTGCTCGGCGTGCAAACCGAAACCGACGACATGGAAGGGGCAATAATTGAAAGTAAGCCCGTACCAGCCACTCTAACGAATGCTCAGATAGCCTCAGAGTTGCAAAAATTCTCTGGTGAAATCAATCAAATTCCGCCAATCTATAGCGCTATCCACGTCAAAGGCGAAAGGCTCTACAATCTCGCACGCTCAGGAGCGGATTTAGCGGCTCTCGACATTGAAATACCCACAAGGCAAGTGACCATCAATGATATATCACTAGTTGATATAGCCCTACCGGTGGTGACCGCGCGCATTGATTGCTCAAAGGGTACCTATATTCGCTCTATTGCTCGAGATCTTGGAGCAGCCCTTGGTTTAGGCGGCACATTGAAATCTCTCGTGAGAGAACGCTCTGGCACATTCGACATTGGCGAAGCTCAATCGTTTGAACAACTTGCTGAATTAAAAGCTCAAGGCCGGGAGCTTTTATTGGCAGCCATGTGCCCCGTAGAAAAGGCCCTCCCACTAAGCCAAATAGTCTGCAACGAAGAACAAATCAGCAAATTCTGCATGGGTCAAAAAGTAAGCATGCCCGCGCCAGAGAACTGCAATCTTTCTGTATCACAATTTGTCTTGATTCGCCAAGACAACCCCGAGCAGACCAGCACCTTGGTAGGCAAAATAGATGCTATCGATTTGCAGCAAAACCTTTGTGTAATCAGCCCGGAGGTAGTATTTAGCAATGCTAAAAAGGCCTGAGCGCTTTCAGACTTCAGAGAAAACTGAAGAACCATTCGATAGACAAACTATTGTCACCATAAGCATCGCGATAGAAGCACTGCTACTGCTTGTCACCACAGCTTGGTGCTATTTTGGTGAAATTGATTTGCGCGCTCTCTTCAAATTCAATTTAGGCACACTGCTTTGGGGTATTTCTGCCGGGTTGGCTATTTCAACAATCAATATGGCGATTCTCTATCTATCGCAAAAACTAGCCCATCGTTTCTTTATTTTTCAATCGATGCATGACTTGCTCAAGCACGAAATGATCCCAATATTTGGCCAACTAACTTTTGCTGATAGTGTCTTACTCTCACTCGCCTCCGGCTTCTGCGAAGAAGTTTTTTTTCGTGGCGTAGTTGAAGCCAGCGGTGGCATTGCCACATCATCTATTTGCTTCGGCTTGGCACACCTGCCTTCTTTTTACTACTATCCATACGCCATTTGGGCCTTTGGCGTGGGTCTAGTAATGAGCTTTCTCATGGCCAGCACTGGCTCAATATTTGCCCCAGTAGCAGCCCACGCCCTTGTAAATCTTGTTAGCATCAACGTGCTGCGTTATATCAAGACATAACATAAGAAAGAGAGAGAACCTAAGCTCTCTCTCTTTCAGAATTTATCGATAACTTAGAGACTAAGCTAAAAGTTAGCGTTTTTTCTTCTTAGCCACTGGCTTCTTTGCTACAGGCTTTTTAGCCACCGCTTTCTTAGCTGGTTTAGCTGCAGCTTTCTTAGCCACAGGCTTCTTCGCTGCAGACTTTTTAGCTGCGGCTTTTTTAGCGGGTTTAGCTGCAGCTTTTTTAGCAGCTGGCTTAGCTGCTTTTTTAGGTTCAGGCTTAGGCTCAGGAGCAGCTACTGACTTAGGCATCGCAGGCATTTTTGCCTTACCATCAGTAATGTCTTTGAGTTCTTGACCTGCTCTAAAAACAGGCACTTTGGCTGCTTCAATCTTCAGCTTTTGCTTGGGATTTTGTGGATTTACGCCAAATCGAGCTTGTCTTTGACGACGCTCAAATGTGCCGAATCCAACCAAAGTGACTCTTTCACCTTTAGCCAACGCTGAGGTTAAACAATGGAGAAGAGAGGCAACGGTATTTTGTACGCTTAGTTTTGATTGACCAGTAGCCTTAGCTACTACATTTACAAGTTCTGCTTTATTCATGCTTTTACCTAAAGTGCTCACCACAAGGGAATGCGCGGGAAGAAATTGATGTGAGATACTACCATCGTGTTCAGGCTACTTTCAAGTACTTTTTGCAGTAAATCGCCCCAAATTATGTTTCCTCGATCTATTAATGATGACACTATCTGCGCTCAATCCACGGCTCCCGGAGTAGGAGCCATAGCCATAGTAAGGCTTTCAGGACCTGAAGCTTTTTCAATAGTGCAAAAAATATTTTTGCCAAGATTGCCTCAAACAAAAGATTCTTCACCAACTTCTTTACCCTCATCTGCTCTAGGCGACTGGCAGCCCAAAAGCCATCAGGCCACCATCGGATATATCGTCCAAGAGAAGCAAGGCATTGTTGAACCAGTCGACGAAGTAGTCTTAATTGCATATAAAGGCCCCAACAGCTATACCGGCGAAGACATGGTAGAAATTAACTGCCATGGCTCACCAATTGTCACGAGGGAGATACTCAATCTAGCTCTTGAACGCGGCGCTCGACTGGCACAAGCCGGTGAGTTTACTAAGCGCGGCTTTCTTGCCGGTCGCATCGACCTAACCCAAGCAGAAGCAGTACTCGACTTAATCCATTCAAAAACCGAGCGACAGTCACGCTTGGCATTGACTGTGCTAAAAGGCCAGCTCGGAGAAGAAATCAAAGCAGTGCGGTCGAAGTTAATGGAGCTTCTTACCAGAATTGTCGCTGGCATTGATTTTCCAGAAGAAGTGGGCGATCTCCCCACCGATGACATAGAGTCAATTACTGAAGATTGCATAGGGCGCCTCACTAAACTTGCCAAAACCGCTCGCAGTGGCCGGTATTTAAGAGAAGGTTTGAAACTGGCCATAGTCGGCCGCCCCAATGCCGGAAAATCGAGCTTACTAAATCAGATGCTCAATTTCGAAAGGGCCATTGTCACCGACATACCGGGCACAACTCGCGACTCAATTGAAGAGCCTGTGGATGTTAACGGAATTCCAGTAATTCTAATTGATACTGCCGGAGTACGCGTTACTGAAGACGCCGTAGAAAAGATTGGTATCGCCCGCACCAGCAAAGCCATAGAGGCATCAGACCTAGTTGTCTTCTTGCTCGACTTATCACAAGGCGTGGGAGAAGAAGAAGAAGTAATAGCAACAAAGCTGATTGAATTTGAAAGACCTTACTTGATGGTCAAAAACAAAGTAGATCTAATAGATAAAGTAAGTCTGCTAGAAAATGCAGACCAAACTCTAAAAAACTTGGCAGATGCACGCCCCTCGGTTCAATCACAGCCTATCGATATATCGGCACGCTATGGCAATGGCTTAGAGCAGCTTAAGGCGGCTATTGAAGAATGGGCATTGGCCGGCTCGCCCCTACAAGAGCTGGGGGGTTCACTGAACCAAAGACAAGGTCAGCTTTGCCTGCGCGCCCTAGAGTCACTAAACTATCTAAAAGATTCAGTACTGGCTGGTCTGCCTCACGACTGCCTGGGGACCGACTTGCGCCAGGCTGTAGACGCCCTTGATGAGATTTCTGGCGTAGCAGTAACCGAAGAAGTAATTACTGAAGTCTTTGCCAATTTCTGCATCGGAAAATAGCTAAAAAGGTAACATAATGGCCACTCTGAAATCGGAAGACCAAGAATTCGCAAGCTCTTTAACAATAGAGCCTGGTGAGAAATTCACCATCTCAGCCCAGGGCAATACCCAAGCAGATCGCCCCCTTGAAACCCAGACTTGGCAGCACGTCAAGCTCACCTTAATAAACGGCCCCAATACCCTGGTTTATCAAACCCAACAAGGTGAAGAGAAAGTAGCTGAACTGACCTTATTGCAAAATGCCCTAGCCGATATTCAAACCGTTGCACATGCCTACTTGCTTTGTCGCTATCCGCAAGACGAAGCTCTATTCTTGGCAGAGAAGCTCGAACAATTAGCAGAAGGGCAGCGCTCACAAGTCTTATTTGAGCCAGCTGAACCCTCCTTTGAACTAAGCGTAAAATCAGCAGGAGCCGGCGTCAAAGTAGAATTTTTCGTCGATGCCGGAAATGTTGAGACAGGTATCTATCGATGGGATGCCCTTGGCATACGATTCTTCACCAATAACCAGCACTTGACCGACTTTGCAGCCGAGCTGAAATCAGAATTTGCCTGCTAAAATGGCGTTTCGAATCTTATAGCAAGATTTGAATAACATACACCCGGCAGTTTGTAGATGCCGGCAAGGCAAGAAGGAAGGTAGATACCTGTTATGTCGCAAGTAGAAACTCAAATTAAGATCAAGTTGCCCGATGGCGCCGAGCGTTTGCTCGAAAACGGCCAGACAGGAGCTGATCTAGCAAAAAACATTAGTGAAGGGCTTTATCGCAAAGCCGTTGGGGTCATCATCAATGATGAATTGCGAGATCTTTTCACCCCGCTAACGGACGGCGATACCGTTAAAATTCTCACACCAGATAGCCCTGAAGCCATTGAGCTTTTGCGCCACACAACCGCACACGTATTGGCTCAAGCAGTACAAAGACTATTCCCCGATGCCAAAATTGCCATCGGACCAACCATTGCCGATGGCTTCTACTATGACTTCGACATTCCCGGTCATGCACTGAGCACTGAAGATCTAACTCAAATCGAAGCAGAAATGAAGAAAATTGTGAGCGAGAATCAAAAACTCGTACGCTTCAACATTCCTGATGTCGACCAACAACTTGCAGAGTTCAAGAACCAGGGCGAGAAATTCAAAGCCGAACTATTAACTGAACACCGAGATCACAACCCCACCCTTT
This sequence comes from Candidatus Melainabacteria bacterium, assembly GCA_030696635.1. Lineage (GTDB taxonomy): Bacteria > Cyanobacteriota > Vampirovibrionia > Obscuribacterales > Obscuribacteraceae. Next base: position 76,958 of record JAUYRX010000009.1, on the reverse strand, counting down.
ATCTCATGCAAGATAAAGAAGGTAAGACTGTTTGGAACGATTTTTGCCGCGGACCTCACCTGCCTTCAACAGGCAAAATCAAAGCTTTCAAGCTCTTGAAAGTATCTGGTGCCTACTGGCGTGGTGACGAAAAGCGCGAGCAACTGCAGCGCATTTATGCTACTGCTTGGTGGTCAAAGGAAGATCAAGAAGCGTACCTGCATCGCTTAGAAGAAGCTGAAAAAAGAGATCACCGCAAGTTATCGAAGCAACTCGACCTCTTCTCTACCCACGAAGAAGTAGGACCGGGTCTGATTTTCTGGCATCCAAATCTAGCCACTGTACGCGACTGTATTGAAAACTATTGGCGCGCTGAACACCGTAAACGGGGCTATCAATTTGTATACACTCCGCACATTGCCAGTGAAGACCTCTACAAGATCAGTGGTCACTTAGAAAACTACGCCGAAAATATGTACTCACCGATGGAAATCGATGGTCAAAATTATCGTGCCAAGCCGATGAATTGCCCCGGTCACATCATGATCTACAAGTCAAAATTGCATAGTTATCGCGACCTACCAGTGCGCATGGCTGAGCTTGGCACAGTCTACAGATACGAACGCTCGGGTGTGCTTCACGGCATGCTAAGAGTGCGCGGATTTACACAAGATGACTCGCATATTTTCTGCACGCCAGAGCAACTCGAAAGTGAAATTTCAGGAATCATCGATCTGATCGAAACCTTGATGACGACTTTTGGTTACACCTATAAAGCCTACCTGGCCACCAAACCAGAAAACGCCATGGGTAGTGATGAAGAGTGGGAGCAAGCCACCAAAGCCCTAGAAGGGGCAATGAAAAGCCGCGGCATGGAATACGAAGTAGACCATGGTGGCGGGGCCTTCTATGCGCCCAAAATTGACGTCAAACTATTTGACGCCATTGGCCGCGAATGGCAAGGCCCGACCGTACAGGTCGACCTGAACTTGCCCGATCGCTTTGATGTTAACTACATCGGCGTTGATGGTAATCGCCACAAAGCTATCATGGTGCACCGCGCTGTGCTTGGTTCAATGGAGCGCTTTGTCGGCGGCTTGATCGAACACTATGCCGGAGCTTTCCCGCTCTGGCTAGCACCGACCCAAGTTGCTGTATTGCCACTCTCTGACCGCCACAACGAGGCCGCTGCCAAAATAGTTGCCCAATTACAAGATGCCGATTTGCGCGTCAAACTCGATGAACGCTCAGAGACAATCAAATATCGTATTCGTGATGCCCAAGTTGATCAGATACCATATATGGTTATCATCGGCGACAAAGAGCTAGAGAACAATCAAGTAGCTCTGCGTCACAGACGGCAAGGCGACATCGGCACCATGAGTGTTGATGAGCTTCTTGCAAAACTGAAGAAAGAAATCGATACTAAAGAATCGCTTTAATTCGAAATCTTAGAGCAGTTAAAATTGAAGGCCTTTCTTCTTAGAGGAGAGGCCTTCATCTTGGAGAAGAAATGGCAGAAAGCAGTTTCGACAACGCAAAAGATTCAGACAATGCCGACAAGGCCAGCAAATCTCAAGCGGCAAGAAGCGAAGTGGAAGCCCCGAGCTTCAGCAAGTTTGATCGACTGTTAGAAAGTCTCGCCCCCACTCTCAATGCTCACTATCGCAGCTTCAAAGGCATTGAAGAAGCTGAATTTAGAGCGGCAGAGAGTACCTTTAGCAAATCAATCAATGCCGTAGCAAATCCACTACTAATGGCCTTCGGTCTCGGCAAAACGCCAGCCCAAATTCGCCAGCAATTTGAAAAACAATATCTCAGTGCCTATTTAGACTTCAACTACAGGGGTCATCAAATCACACTGCATGGGCGTAATGTCGGCTTTGGCTATGAACTAGAAGCTAACAATCAACGCCCCTATCAAATGGCGATTAGATGCAAGCTGAATGGCAAAACACCTTTTCTTTTGAGCCTTTCGGAAAGAGCAAGAAACGAGCCAAAACGTAAAGAGAAAACTGTATTTCTCAAATCGGCCCCTTACCTAAAACTACTGACACCTCAAGGCTTTCTCAGTCGCCAGGCCAATACACCCGAGTATGGGCATGTCTGTGAGTTTTCCAGATCCGATCTAGATAATCGCTATGAACTGCTCGCTAACCCAGAAACTCTCGGTCGCGCCTTCGCCAGCAATAAAGAGATCAACTCTGGCTTGCAGCAACACCCAGTCAAAGTCTTGACGGCCGGGTTCGGTGATTTCTTCGGCAGCGGCAACACTATGCTTGAGATAATCGCTAATTTTGATTGCGATCAAAAACAGATACTCAATTGTGTGGAGCTAGTGAAAGCCACTATTGAGCTATTGCGCCAAGAAAATCTGATTTAGCGTAATGGCCATCCACTCCTATTTAGTTGACAGCAACACTGCCGCATATATCACTGTAGTTCTTGCTGCCATCTTCGCTGTCTGCAGTGGGTTCAACGTTTACATCTTGAGCTAAGTCTTCGTTTAGGTCTTCGAAGCTACCACTAAATCTTGAATAGAGATAAGAAGCGAGCAAGAAAATAATTCCAGCAGCGATGAACGACAAGATACGTTCAAAAGTATTGTGATTGGCTAAGTCAAAGAAGAGCAATTTTCCAGTAAGCAAGGCAAGCACTACCAAACCGCTGCGCCGGAGGAAACTATCTTTGATTGATAGCCCAACTGTAAGCATGACAATCGCTTCTAGGGCAAGTTGAGTCGAGCAATAGTCACTCGGTGCCTTAGCCAGTATCAATGTCGTCAGGGTAAAACCACCAGCGTAACCAAGCAGCGATTGAAACAAATCAACCAAGTGCGATTTTTCTAAAGTAGGTATCTTTCGACTGCAAATATACCCTGAATAAAATACCGCGGTAGTTAAGGCGATAGGCAACGAAAGCCAATGGAAGCAGCCGAAGACTATTTGACTGGAACAGATTGCCAGGTGCAAGAACCCCATATCAAGATAATAATCGTCTTTGTTGCGCAAACCAAATAAGTAGTTAGCCAGTGCCATCAACGAAAAAGCAAAGGCTCTCCAACTAAGGTCATCAATATTGAAGACGGCGAGAGTAGCAATAATATTGCTAGCAAAATAATAGAAATTGAAATAAACATTCTTACCTTCAGTACGTAAATGCAGCAAAGACAATATGGCAAAAACTCCAGCCGCAAGTGCAGCAACTCTAAAATACTGAATGGCGTGGATGCCTATAACTAATTGATCTTGATGATTTGAAGCACCATTAATCCAGAAGAGTAAAAATGCGAAAGTCAAGGCTACAGCAGTATAACGAAAAGCCTTAAGGTCATAGCGAATGGCAATAATTGAAAGCAAAGCAATCTGCACAACATCAATGGTCAGCAAAGTAAGACCTGAATAGTGCATGAGCTTAGCCGCGTTTATAAATGACAAACCAAGAAGGGCATGCACAGTGCTGAGTTGAGCTTGATCTCGGCCCTTGAGCCAATAAGAAGTGACAAGGTAGAGCAATCCAAAGACAACAAAAATACCTTGATAAATTTGCTCAACACTCTTGTCGTTAGTGGTGGCCAAACCAAGCGCCAACATCATGGCATTAGTGCAAGCTAGAGCAGTAACAATATTTCTTGCATTAGCAGGAGTGCTCAGAGAGAAGCCGATAGCAATGCTAAAGACGAACCAAATAGAAGAAAGAAAAGCTGTAAGCGTCAAGCGTTCAGCGAAGTTAGGCGTAATGCTAAAGCAGCAATAGAAATGGCCAATGTAGCAGGCGGCTAGGGCAAAGGCAAAAAGTCTTCGCCATGACTGCGTGTTACCTAATATAGAGGCGGCAATAGCAATTATCAAAAAGGAAATATCACTGTATAAACCTGGGCCATTGAGCAAAATAGTTCCAGCCGCCAAAGTAATAGAGTAGATTGCCATTAACTCAGAACGCGCCTTGAGTGCACTATATAACGCGCCGCCAGCAACAAGAGTAAGTAGGGCCGTCTCGACAGGCAGGCTCTCAATGACATTAACAGAAGGTACGTAGTGTGCCGCATAGGTCGTAAAGTACGCGAGAGACCAGCCACCAGCCGTCAAAGCCTGAACAAACCATTTCTGATCTTCGCGCCCTGTCAATTTCTCACCGAGCCAAAGCAGCACGCCAGAGACAATGAAACCAGTACCCAGCTTGACCCAGGGCAGAATCCATGTAAGCTCCGGACTTAATGTTTGCATAGAATAGGTGATAAGAAAGACAACACCCAATACAAGAGTGACAATACCTAATCTATGCAACCAAAATAGAGCGAGACGAGACTCTAGAGAGGGCTGCCTCTTCCTGTCGACATTCATGGTTATTTCTCCAAGCTACCTAATCAGCCTAGGTCAGCCCGAAGTAATTGCGTTGTATCACCAAACAGTTTTGACAGTGATTGCGCTATAGAAATAATTCCACTAGTCAGCCAAAAGAATGAGACCACCCGCAAGCTAGATGTGTAAAAATAAACATGGAAATAAGAGATGCTCGCTTAGGACTTAAGGAGACAAAATGATAGCCGCATTGACCGAACTTTTGCTCGGCCAGCTATTGCCTAAATGTCTCAGCAAAAACCAATAACTATATTAATCGCTGAAGATCAAGAGATTACCCGCTTCGGGCTTAAGTGCTCCCTAGATGCCTACCCTGACATAAAGGTAGTATCAGACTGCGACAATGGCGCCAGCGCCATTTTGCAAGCTCTGTCTGTCAAACCTGATGTGATTTTGATGGACATTGATATGCCAACAATCAATGGCATACGGGCATCACGAGAAATTAAAGAAGTGCTGCCTCTCACCCATATCATCATGTTTACAGCTAGCGATGACAACAAGCACATTTTTGAAGCGCTTGAGGCTGGAGCTGACGGTTACTGCTTAAAAAGCGTAGCTGGCGAGCATCTCTATGATGCCATCAAGGCCGTTACATCAGGCGCCACTTGGCTAGATCCCGGCATCGCCCACCGGTTGCTAAAGGTGCAAAACAATAGCAGCATAGCTGAGTTTGAAAGGCCATCGTCTCACCTCAAATCGTTCAAAGATTACGCTCTTTCAGAAGAGCAGATGACAATTTTAAAGATGCTAAGCATGGGCTGTAACCTAGAAACAATTGCCAATCGTACAAGTTCATCTTTAGCCAATGTAGGCAATTTGGTTAAAGGAACACTTAGTGTCCTTTTAGAATCAGCCAAGCAAGAGTTGAATGATAAGGGTGCTACTCAAGTATCTAACAATAAAGCAGTTGGCTTAGAGAATTACGGAATAAGAAACTATCAAGAAGGAAGAACACGCCTAGGCGAGCACTACGAAATCGATGGCGTACTTGGTCGCGGTGGCATGGGTGTTGTTTATAAAGGCAGACACGTGCTCATGAATCGCCCTGTAGCCATAAAGATGTTAAACCCCCAACATGCAGCTGACGCCAACGTTGTTGCCCGCTTTCAAAGTGAAGCTCAGACATTGAGCCAATTGTCACACCCTAACCTAGTTTCCGTTTTTGATTTTGGCGTCACTGCAACCAAAGAGCCATATATGATTATGGACTTTCAATCCGGCCAAAGCCTTGAAAGCTATCTAGCCACCAGTGGTATTCTCAAGTCTGAAATTGGAATCGGTATCTTCAAGCAAGTGCTGAGCGGCCTAGCCGTTGTGCACAAAGCCGGAATTGTCCATCGAGATATAAAACCCGGCAATATCATTATTTCAGAAGACCGCATACCGCAGGTAAAAATCGTAGACTTCGGCATTGCCAAAAATCCACGCACAGCCAAAGAACGCTCGAAAATAACTAGTAGCGGGGAAGTAGTGGGCACCCCAAGCTATATGAGCCCAGAACAATGCACTGGAAAAGAACTCGATGCCCGAAGCGATATCTATGCTCTAGGTTGCGTCATGTACGAATGTTTTACAGGCAAACCTACATTTGCCGGCGATAGCTTCTATGAAATGGTTAGGCTACACCTCAATGAAACTCCCTCCCTATTGCCATTCTTCCAGCCCGGAGTCAATCACCCTAAAGAACTAGTAGAAATAATATTCAAGGCCCTGAAAAAAAATCCTGACGATCGTTTTCAAAGCGCAGAAGAAATGCTTGATGCTTTAGACAGAGTACCGGTAAACGCATAGATCGCCGAGCGGAATAGAGGAGCGCAGATGCCGGAATCACCAACTAGAAAGACTTTCAACCCAAGAAAACTGAGGGCACTTGTAGCAGAACACAATAAGCTCAACCAGCAACTGATCAAACTTCAACTGCAAAATCTCAACTTAGAAGTTGAAGTAGTTAAAACTGGGATGGAGGCAGTATCTGTTTTTAGCAATGAGCAATTCGACATTGTCTTTCTCGATTGCCAAATGCCCGAATTAGATGGCTATGCCACAGCCCGCATTATCAAAAAGCTTCAAGAGCAAAAAGAAACTCAAATTCCCATAATCGCTGTGACTACAAATGCCCTTGAAGATTGCAAGGCAGAATACCTAGCTGCCGGCATGGTCGACTACATCACCAAACCAGTCGAGCCATTAGAACTAGAAAAGATACTGCGAAATTGGTCTAAAGAAGTGGAGAAAATTAGCACCTTAACTCAGCGAATTACAACTGGCCAGTTTAAAGCCCCCGGCTTAGAAACCTTTATTGACATCAGCCTCCTTGCTTCGCGCTTTAGTGAGAAAAACTACCAGCAGCTACTATCGATGTTTGCTACTGCTGCAACAAGCGAAGTAACTACACTTCAAGCACATCTATCCAAACAAGACTACAAAGCCCTTCGCTCAGCCGCCCATGGGTTCAAAGGCGCCTGCCTTACCATTTGCGCACCCAAACTGGTCAGCACTCTGCAAGAATTACAAGAGGCAGCTGCCACATCAAATTTAACACAATGCCATAGCCTCCTGGCTCGTTTAGAAAACGAAGTTATCGAGGCAGTAGATGAGAGCCAAGGTCATCTGCAAGCGCATTTACAAGCGCGACGGGGTGACTCAGAAGGCTAGAATGAAACAGATTTTTAGTGACCTGTAGGCAACCACCGTTCGAGCATTTCTCTGAGCGCTGCAAGCAAAATGGGTTTGAGTAAAAAATCATCAATGCCTGCCTCCAAACAACCGTCCCTATTAGGATTAGCAGTCATGGCAATAATTGGAGTTCGGGCTTGCCCTGTTTGTTGCTCCAAGGCACGAATGGCCTTGGCTGTTTCAATACCACCCATAATAGGCATCTGGAGATCCATAAAGATCAGGCCATATGAATTACTACTGAGACGCTCAAGAGCATCCCTGCCATGGACACTACTGTGAGACTCAAAGCCTAAGCTAGCCAGCTGCATTTCGATAGTACAGCGACAGATTTCATTGTCTTCTACGACTAAAATCAAATTAGAGGATGCCAACATAATCTCACTCCGGTAATTCAAAAGAGAGACTGAACCAAAACGTTGATCCCTTACCCTCGGCACTAGTCACTCCAATTTCGCCAGACAAAAGCTGAACAAGCCGCTTAGTAATAGACAAGCCTAAACCAGTACCACCGTATTTGCGGGTTGTCGAACCGTCGGCTTGCACAAATGGCTCAAATAAAAGTTTCTGAGTTGCCTCTGAAATGCCTATCCCTGTATCGGTTACGGATACTCGCACAACAACAGAACTAGAAGTTTGACCGAGAACATCAGCATCAATTGTTACTGAGCCATGCTCTGTAAATTTAACTGCGTTATGCACTAAATTGAGCAATATACTTTCTACACGGGCTTCATCGCCAAGAACACAAGCCGGTATTTTAGGGGATACGACTGTGTTTATCGCAAGGCCTTTGATTTCGGCATCATGATTTATTACTACAAGAACTCTTTCGATTACAGTAGAAAGTGAAAACGGCACCTGCTCCTTCTGCATCTTGCCGGACTCAAGCTTTGAATAATCAAGCAACTGATTGACAATCGCGAGCAAAGTATTGGCTGAGCGCTCAATATAATTGGCAATTTTCCTTGAGTCGTCATCCAAATTTTTTAGCAGCAATAACTCACAAAGGCTGATTACACCAGACATTGGCGTGCGAATCTCGTGACTGATATTAGCCAGAAACTGCGCTTTAAGTTTAGCCTCCGAGACAGCCAAATCACGGGCTTCTGCTAGATCTAAATTGAGGTTAACTAACTGGTGATTGGCTTCTTTGGCCTGAATATTCAAATCTTCGAGAACCAGCTGGGCCGTTTCTAGCTCAACCACATGTTTAGATTTTCTTACCAACTCCGCTTCAACCAAGGCCAACTTCTGCACGGCTCGCGCAAGCTCACAATTGACATCGGCTAATTTTTTACCAACTCTCTCTACCTCTTCAGCTTCGATCAGCCCAGCGGTATGAGCATCGACAATCGCTTGATTAGCTACCAGCAACTGATTGCTTGCTATTTCTAACGCAGCGCCGACAGCATTCAAGTCAGAACTGAACTCAGCCATACCCGAATATTTGACGCTAAAGGTGTCAAGTTGGCGGTTAACGCCGGCCAGCTTGGCAAGCGCGTCGACTAGTTGGTTCTGGAGGACTTCAATGCGTTGCTCAGCTTGCTCCAAAGAAATTACAAGATTGCGATATGACGGCTTAGGTGTTTCGATCATTTATCTTGGCTACAAGTGGCTAAACATAAAATTCAGTCTATCACGCACAAACTTGGCGTGTCGCAGCTTCTCGTTGCCTTAGGTCAACAAACCTGGGAGCCTTAATCGCCAGACATCCAACTTTCTTTTTCAATTTTCCACTGTCCATCTTCACGCACCATTGAAACTTTTCCGGTAGTGCCTTTTTTGTCTGCTGCTCGTGTGCCCTTATCCCCAAAAATCGGATCTTTGTAGTCCGGGGCGTCGAGAGTAAGGGTGCAACTATCATTGGTGATCGCCTCGCCGAGAATTCTCACTTTGCGAGGCGACACTTGCTGCATAAATTGAAACATGGCCTTCGTCTGCTCTGCCGGAAGTTTCTTTTCGTCACTCTTGATTTGCTCTACTCTATTGGCCGCAAACATCGGACAGAGCTCTTCAACAGAACTAGCACCCAGCATTTTCTCGTGGAAATTCAAATAAATCTGCGAGGGAGTAGCACTACTAGAATTTGACCGGCCAGCCGAATTGTCTTGAGCGCAAGCAGCTTGCAAGCCGGAGGCAGTATGAATGGTAATTAGTGAAATAGCTAGAAAATTACTTAGTCTCATTTTTATCTTGATTACTCTCTATATCCAAAAATTTGTTGGCCTTGTTCATGGCTTACAGAACCAAGCAAGAAAATAGGAGCGGTCAAGACGACGAAGAAATCGAAGAAACCGCAGCAGAACCAGAAAAGGATATTAGAAGTCAAAAGTAAAAGATTGGATAAATTGGGGTTGCCCACGGCTGTCAACGGGTAAGTAAAGAAAGGATGTCGGAGATTGAATATGCGGCTGCGTAAGCTAGTGATATTTGCCATGCTTTTGGCGCTGCTATCTATTGTGGCAGTTCCTACGTATGCGCTCGCCCGCGAGTACGACTCTCAGCAATACACATTAGAGCCACTCGATGGCCACAACGCCGCTATGCGCGACATGGCCGGGCCAGGCTTGCAGCTTTTAACGAGCAAAACGAAAAGCTCGAATAACTACGTGTCGAGCAATGACATAGCCTCAACTTCAAGATGGTCGAGCACTGTTCGCTTGCCCAAGCCACTAGCGCTAAAGGCAACCGGGTTCAATCAAGCAGGCAAAGCCAAACCGCTCTGGCTGATCAATCAAGCAATGCTGATCTAAATCTCTGCAACCATTTCTGAGCTACACAAAATTTACTTCGCAGACTTTAGCTTTGTCTGTCCTTGCACGGCCTTAAGAACTGCCGCTGAGGATTGCTCAGACAAGCTCAAGCTTGCAAGAAAATGAGAGGACGTACTTTGGCTGATTTACAACTAATTCTAGACCTATCTCTGGTCTGGCTAGCCGCCGCAATATTCGGTTTTGCGGCAGTGGCATTGAAGCAACCTGCCATGGCTGGCTATATGCTGGCAGGCCTAGCGATCGGGCCCCATGGTGTAAAACTGATAAGCAATTCAGAACACATATCGGTGTTAGCTGAGCTGGGCGTTGCCCTTCTATTGTTCGCTCTTGGCCTGGAAGTATCGTTCAGGCAGCTCTTATTCCGCACGAACAGAGTAGTCGCTGCCGGTATATTTCAGATCGTCATCACTACACTGGTTTTTGGCTGGGCAGTGGTTCACTTTGGCTTAGCGCCAGAACTCAAAAGCGGGATCGTATTCGGCTTCATCGTTGCCCTGTCGAGCACAGTGGTGGCAACCAAGATGCTCTCCGAGCGAGGCGAAACTGATTCAATTCACGGCCGCATTCTCATTCCACTTCTAATCGTGCAAGACCTCAGCCTGATTCCGGCCATGTCGTTAATTCCCGCTCTCAAAGACGCTGGAGCCGATACTGGCATTGCTCTTCTGATAGCACTCGGCAAAGCACTTATTCTAGTTGCCCTAGTGATTATCATGTCTATAAAGATCTTGCCGCCACTTTTAGCCAAGGTCGCAAGTACAAACTCTCGCGAATTGTTTTTGCTCTTTATGATCTGTCTCTGCCTCGGCGTTGCTATAGCCAGTCACGAGCTAGGATTGTCAATCGCCCTCGGTGCATTTCTTGCTGGCATCATGATCAGTGAATCTCCCTATGCCCACCAAGCCCTGTCAGATTTGATACCGCTGCGAGACCTTTTCGCCACAGTGTTCTTTGTTTCGGTAGGCATGTTGCTTGACCCAGCCTATATCTATTTGCACTGGAACGAAGTAATTATTTTTGTCGGCGTATTGATTTTAGGAAAGACACTAATTGCTACCCTGGCATCTTTGCTCGCTACAAATAGCTTAACCAGCGCCACTCTAGCCGGATTGTGCCTAGCTCAAGTAGGGGAATTTTCGTTTGTCTTGGCCACAGTTGGCAACAAAGCAGGCCTGATAACTGGCTCACTATATAACTTGTTCTTTGCTGCTGCAGTAATCTCAATGATTGCATCGCCAAGCATCATTTCTTGGCTGTCGCCAATAATTAGGCGCATTCGCCCCCCAGAGTTAGTCAACTCTGAACAAAATCAGCAAACCCACCTACCTCTAACCAACCACACCGTAGTATGCGGCTTTGGTCGCGTAGGCAAAAACGTCGCCTTAGCTATTCGTGAAGCGGGCATCCCAGTGGCAGTGGTAGAACTTGACGGCGCCGCCATCGAAGACTTGAAACAGCGCCATATACCTTTTGTCTATGGAGATGCAGGAAGCCGTTTAGTGCTGAGTGAATGCAACATCACTGCAGCCACTACACTGATAGTCACTCTGCCAGACCCACTGGCAGCAGTAAATATCATCAAGATGGCCCGCGAAGTTAACACCAATTTACGCATTTTAGTAAGAGCCCATCGCCCCGCAGACCGAGCAGCCTTTAAGCAAGCAGGAGCAGCCCAGATTGTTCAACCAGAATTCGAAGCCAGCCTGGAGCTAACGAAACAAGCACTACTAGGGCAGAACGCCGAACCGGGCCAACTTGCAAAAGCACTGAGCTTCATCCGCAATAGTCGTACCGAAGATTCTGACGACTTTGACTACCATCCACCAATAGGCGAAATCATTGGTTTTGCCAACGAAGACTTCGTCGGTGCCTGGTTTAAGGTAAAAAACTCTCTGGCGGGAAAGACCATAAAGGAGCTAGACCTGCGCAATCAGATAGGAGTGACCGTTTTGGCCATCAGAAGAGCAGAGCAAGTGGTATCGCATCCACCAGCTGAATTTTCACTACAAGGTGAAGATTCAATATTTGTGGTTGGCCATAGCGAACAGCTCTCGCACTGCATGACAGCACTGGCCCAGAGTTAAGACTAGCCTGCGTAAATCGTGATCACTTCTAACGCTTACTACTTAAAGTGTTTCCAGCTGGCCTTTGGGAGGTATAGCAGAATATAGGATGTCCCCAACGCAGTGCCAGCATGAAAAACAAACGGGCAATCCTTCAATTCAGCTACAGCGACAAGCTTTCCACCATTATGCTGTGGTGGAAGGCGTTTTTCATGCTACCCATATGGGCCTACTTAATATTGCCTTTTACTGGCTCTATTATAGCCTTCAGCGGCAATATGGCTCTTCAAGTAGGCTACATCAGTGTGTTGATCTGGGGCCTCGTCTATTTCGTTGAAGATATACTCAAGCGCAAAATTAGGATAGAAGACAATCTAATTTCTCACGGATTTCGTGTTCGAGAACTAAATAAATTGCTTTCAATTGGCACTGACTATAAGGGTCATGATGTCTTGCCGAAAAAAATGACTCTAACCTTTGCCCGAGGCAAAAGTATGAGTTTCAATCTTAGTCGCCTCAATGCTGCCGATTATCAACGGTTGCTAAAACACATTGAAAGCAATTACCCACAGTGTCAGATTGACCCTGTGCTCAACAGCTTACTGAGTTGCAAAAAGATTGCTCGCAAAGTACTGGTTGATGACAGCAACAAGTTTATTATCGAGTATCGCTCAGGTCAGGTCTGGCGCAACATGCGCCAAGCTTTCTTTGACACAGCTTCGCCCTGGCTGCGCTTTGGACCAATTTTGGTAGCCTGTTTCTTTGCTCCAAACTGGCTCAATTCTGCATACTACTGGCTATACATGCCAGCGGAAAAGTTTCGCTCATCGGAAAACCCGCAGGCAATACTAGTCAGACTTATCTCAGATGCCCTCGCTCCGATCTTAAGCGCCACAGGGAAAGCAGGTGAAGCCTTCTACCACCTCTCAGCTCATCCAATTGCCCTAACAATCTCAGCTCTAGTTCTAGCCTATACATCGGCTTTCGCCTTAAAAGCACTACTTCGACCCAATTCACTTAGCATCGATGCTAGTGGCCTCAATTTGGCCATAGCCATGGCTGGAAATAGCCTGCCCCTAGCCCAAATCAAATGGCCTCAAGTTCACTCTGTTGCCCTAGACCGAAGTGCTGATGGCGCGGCAAAAATCAAATTTAACTTGAACGATAGTAAGTCGTTTTTCTTAGATTTAGCTGCCATTCAAGAGAACGATAGGCCAAGGTTAGCAAAAGCGCTAGAACGTTTCGCGCCAGGTTGCACCATGACGAGCGAACTAAGCGAAGCGATGTTGCCTCACCGTGAGCGCAGTTACACAGAACTGTGGCTGCAGTCGCTATCATCGGCTCCCGAGCGCAACAGCAGCCAATCACTAGCCCCGGGGCAAAGACTAAAAGACGATCAGTACAAAGTAATAAAACGCCTCGGTGTAGGCGGACAAGGCACAGCTTATCTCTGCCGCGATGAACTGAACAACTGCAATATCGTTCTCAAAGAGACAATCGTACCAGCCTACGCCGATCGCAATTTGAAAGAACAAGCACTGAAAAGCTTTGAAAAAGAAGCAAAAATATTAGAGTCATTAGATAGTGATGGCATAGTCAAACTAAAAGACTACTTCTTCGAAGACCACCGCGGTTACATTGGCCTCGAGCACATCGACGGTCAGAACTTGTGCCAGTTAATCGCAGAGAAAGGCGCCCTGAGCGAAGAAGCAACTCGCGAGTTAGCGGGGCAAATGTGCCAAATACTTTCTTACCTGCACAAACGCTCAATAATTCATCGCGACTTTACACCAGATAATCTGATGTTGACTAGCAACAACAAACTTAAATTAATTGACTTCAACGTCGCTCAAATTCAACAAGTTGGCACCACCGGTACTATCGCTGGTAAACATTCATATTTGCCACCAGAACAATTTAGAGGAAAAGCCTCTCTACAGAGCGACATATATGCCATGGGTGCCACGCTGCAATTTCTAGTGACCGGAAAAGAACCAGAAGCCATTTCGCAATCGAGCCCGGTAGAAGCTGGAATCAAAACCAGCGAAGAGTTCGACCAAATAGTACGCTCATGCACAGCCCTTGATCTCAACAAACGATTTAAATCTGTAGAAGAAATAGCCAATAGCCTGGGCCAGCCAATTGATGAGAGCGAACTGATTGATATCGCTCTCATAAGCGAAAAAGTCGATTTACCCACAAATAGTGCCGATGATAATGATGAAGCTGGAGTGACAATAAAAATCAGAGAAGCAAATAAAGAAACAATCGAAGCGTAATAGCACAACACTTTTAAAGTAGCGCACTAGTGATTAGTCGTTCCAGCAAATTCCTAATGGTGAGTCAATGGCCGAACTAGCGGTTAGAGTAAAATATCTTGATCATCAGCGTGACACAACGCTATCGCTGCTGCGCCTAACTTTTCCCGTCTGGGGCGTGGCCTGCCCGATTACAGCAGCAATTGCTATAGTCACTCAGTATTTTAGCTTTGTCGCCTCTCAACATATTGACCCTGGTGCTTGTGCCATTGGCTTAGCTACACTGACGATCTTTGCCGTGGGCATGGTGTTGCTCAATTGGCTTAGTCATGAAGCTATTCAAATCGACAAAGATGGAGTCAAATTACCATTCTCAATCTTCAGACACAATCAGCTACTACGCTGGAGTGAGATCAATAAAATCACTGTGGGTGGTGACAATCAGAAAGACTGGAAGAATAGACATGTGACATTTATGTCTACCAAAGGCGCCATACCACTCACTCTAACTCACATAGATTCGACGGATATGGAGAAACTGCTCATAGCCATAGAAATGTGGGGTAATACAGCAGAGATTGACCAGAGCGTGCACGAACTTAAGAACCAAGTAACCAGCAGCGAAATTCCCCAGCTGAGCTTCACAGGCATGTGGGAAGAAGAACTAAGCAGACGGTTCTGTCCCACCTCTTTCGTGCCCCTAGATCCTGGTCGCATGATGCGCAATAGCACTCTCAAAGTAATGCGTCACCTAGCACTTGGGGGCCTTTCGGCAGTATATCTCTGTCAACTTGAAGAGCGCAAATTAGTGGTATTGAAAGAGGCAGTAGTGTCTGATGACGCTATTGAAAGCGCCCAAGCCAAAGCTCGAGAAATGCTGGACCGCGAAGCAGCATTGCTTCTAAAAATCAATCATCCCAACATAGTCAAGGTATTAGATTATTTTGTTGAGCAAGAGCGCAATTATCTCATGCTCGACTATGTCAACGGTCAAGACTTAAGGCAGCTAGTCAAACAAAACGGGCCACAGAGAGAAAGCACCGTGATTAACTGGGCACTACAGATGGTGAACATTCTTAAGTATTTGCACGAGCAAGATCCGCCGCTCATTCATCGTGATTTCACGCCAGACAATATTGTTCTCTGCGAAGACGGCTCGATTGTAGTCATTGACTTCGGTGCCGCTAATGAGTTCATCGGCAATGCCACAGGAACATTCGTTGGCAAGCATGCTTTTATTGCCCCCGAACAATTTCGAGGCAAAGCCAGTGTGCAAAGTGACATTTACGCTTTCGGTTGCACACTCTACTTTCTCCTAACTGGTGTCGAACCTGAGGCACTCAGCACTTCCAACCCCCAAGAGCAGAACGACCGCATCTCACCTGAGCTGAGCGAAATTGTGGTCAGTTGCACGCAGATGGAAAGCCGCGATCGCTATCAAACCGCAGCCCAACTGGTGCCAGTGCTAAGACAAATGATGGCGTCTTTGCCGAGTAGTTAGTATTCGCCGACCAGCAACTAATCATTTATCAAAGTCTACTTCTCTTTCAATGTCTTCTGTAGATCTTTCATCAAAATCCACATTCTTAGACCATCCACTGGCCAAGCAACAAAATCAAAAGAAGAGTAAAATTGCCTTGCATTTTCATCAAGAGCATCTACAACAACAGCACGAAGGGGGACCGCCACAGCCAACAGAGCTGCTCGCTTAAGGGCATGAAGCAAAAGGCGCTCACCTAGTTGTTGCCCCCTAAATTTACTACCCCGAGCAAGCCTTGCCAGAAGAAAAATCGGTATGGAATGTCTAGCTAGCCCAGCCTTAACTCTTTCGGGCGTGCTTTCTGCGTGCTCAACAGAGACAACCGAAAACGAGTAATATCCAATCACTACACCCGCAGGCTCGCAAGTTACCATCGTTTTTGACTGCCCACTACTCTGGCTTTGGAGAGCATACTTCTTTAGCCAGTCGTTTAGTGATGTCTTGCCACAATCGAATTGGCTTAAGTCGTGCTGTTTCGTTAGCGGCTCTGGCCTGCTTACCAACTACTCTGCCTCATCCCAAGGCTCAGGCTTAGCGAGCTTTTCCTTGAGACTGGGCAGAACCTTACCTGGTGCCGAAAATATCTGTTCAACAAGAGCCCACTGCTCAGAAGTCAGAACAAACCGCTGTTGCTCGCAGACAATACTTTCGGCAGCGGCCAGTGCATTCTCACGAATAAAGCTGGTTGCAGTGCTTTTCTTAAGAGCAGAAGCTTGCCGGATAAGGTCTTGCTCAGCCTCTGTCCAGCGAATGTCGAACTTCTTACTCCGACCTTCCTTCCGACCTTCCTTCCTTCCTTCCTTCCGACCTTCCTTCTGCATGGGCTTTTTAAGATCAACTTGTCGCTTGTCGACAGCCATTCCTTTCACCGTCACTAACTCCATATGTCCCTAACATAACATGACGTCATGACATTGTCCATACAGAATATACAGAGAACTTCCAGGCGTAAGCTTGTTCAGCCTAGCCTGCGAAAAGCTTCTCACCTCAACTCTTTCGCCTCAATCTCTAACTGCGCAGCTCGACCACTGGCAACAGGCAACCAGAAAATACATGAGGCCACAATAAAGGGAATCAGAATACCCAAAACAGTGCCAAGCCCTATACCAAGAAAATGCAAAAGTACAGGCACGCCCGTAAAATTTAGTGCCAGCGCAGCAAGGATATAAAACGGCTGCCACAGTGTATTGATGTCTAAAGATTCACTCTGACAACAGCTTGAACATTCCTGCGTCAAAATTTTCACTGACAATGAGAAGAAACCAGGAAGCTGCAATACCGCAATTGCCAGCATTGCCGCCAGCGCAAACTGCAGAACCTGAGATGTGGTTACCATAGATGGCAGTCTGGCGCAGGTGGCGAGGAGGCCAATACCCAGACAAACCTGAGCGCCAAATTTACAGCTCGCTACCGCATGCACCGTTTGGTAGTGATGCACGCGAAACAATGTTGAGTCTAATTCGATTTCTATGGGCAATTTGATAATCACCGCTGCTAGAGGCTACCCTACTCAATCACTATCGTATCAGTTTGGCTTCTGCCGAAAGTTTCGCTCATATACATCTCTTCAACTTTCACAGGCGGGACGGTGTAGCGGCCAGGAGTAGTGGCTTGAATTGTGTAAGTAAAATCGTAAGCTCCAGCAGGCAAAAGCGAGCTAAAAGCTTCAGCCTGATGATCCCGCAAATTATGATGTTCATACCATGGGCGATACAAATATCGAGAGCTACTATTATCTGGTGCTGAAATCTCTGCACGACCTCCAAGCAGGGCAGTGTTGATAGGTTCAGCTCCGGCCGCTATTGGATCAGCCATAGCGACATGGTATCTGACTCCTAGAGATTCAAGATGAACTTTCACTCTCACAGTTGAGCCTGCCTTGAAATGCCAAATGCCATCGCTGTCCTTTTGCACGTCACTTTTGGCGTCAACAGAGGAATAGTCGCGACTCACAGCAAAGCCCTGATCTATAGGTTTTAGGCTCAAATTCTGAGGAACATAATCAAGTGCCAAACGATAGTATAGTCGGCCTGGACCTTGCTTGTTGATTAGAACTTCACTGGCTTTTTTGTCTAGCAAATAAGTCATAGGTATCTTAGTCAATCGACTATCAGTGGTGCGACCAACAAACTTGTGATTTGCTACAAGCGTATTGTCCAGCCAGGTCTGCGCCACTATATCTGGTATCTGCTTTTCATAAGTTCTGAAATAGCGATCAAGCGCCTGCAGTACAGAGCTATTTTCTTGGGTTCCTTCCCAGGCACCATTTTTTCGATGGGCCAATAAACCTTTTACGAGTTTTGGAATTAATTCGCTCTTTGGCTGATCGACCATCAGGGCTTCTAGAATTGTGGCATCTGTGCGGCGCGGGCTGGCAAAAATACAATAATCCCAGAGACCATCATAGCCAATCTCGTTGGCCGATGCAGTCGATGCAGTCTCCTTTATTTGACTATCAATATAGTTGCGCAGCAGTCTAACGTCGGCACTGTAAGCGGGCTGCTTATCTAAAATGACGAGAAGCCAAGCGGCCACCTCTAGCGAAAGCGACTTACTCTTTTGCTTCGGGTTAAGGGCCCTCTGAAGTAAGCGCTTAGCAGCCGCTGGCTCGAAATCTTTGAGCAATTGTCTAACATTTAGGGCCTGGGCAATAACTGCAATTTTGACTGATTCAGAGTAATCAGCTGGTATGAAAGTCTCAATTTTACGCAGATGATTCAGGGAATTTGCCAAAATCTCTTTCTTCACTTTGTAATGCTTCTCTTGTGCCAGACCAAGCGCTTTGGTCACTTGTATTGACACGTAGGGCCAGCGTACATCCTCATTGGCTTTCCACAGGCCAAAGCCGCCATTCTGAGACTGTCTCAGTTGCAAAATATCAATGTCATTCTGAATTCGGCTGCGATAGGCCACTTGTTCTTCTGGCTTCAAAATGCCAAAAGCATTGAGGGTATCTTGAAGAGCAAGCATTGCCATCAAGCGCGAAGACATTTGTTCTGAGCATTGATAGGGATAGTCACGCAAATAAATGTAGGCATCAGTGAGCGACTGCACAGCAGTGCTACTAGTTTCAACTGAAAGCCCACCAAGCTTGTCCAAAACATCTTTTGGTACATCGAGTTTTTGCAAAGCAATGCCCTTATCGACAACACCATAGGTAGCAAAGCTCTCAGAACTGGCAGGCATTAATATCGGGAAATTAAACTCAGCAGCATCGGTGGTATTACCAGAAACCGCAGCACATTGAAACTGGGCGTCTCCTACATTGGTGGCTTTAGTGGCAAACCTTACTTCTACTCTATCGTGGGCTGGCACAGCAACAAACTTGCCGGATTCTAGAATCTCAACGTTTTGCCCACGCACAGCCACTTCGGTCAGCAATTCACTGTCTGTTTGATTCTGTATAACAACAGGCAGCTCGCACCTGTCAGTAAGCTGCATAAATCTTGGTGGCGACGGCTTTACCATGAAAGGCATCTGGGCCGTGAATAAAGACTCTGTAGCACCAAATTGATTGCTCCCGCTGACAGCCACAGCCATGATTCGATAGCGGGTGACGTTGTCAGGTAATCTGAATACAACTTTGGCTCGACCGTCAATATCAGTAGTTGTGATTGGTCTAAAAATAGCCAGTGCAGCAAAGTTTTTCCGCAAAACTATTTGTGGACTCGATGAAGCAGGATGCCTAGAGTCAAAGTCTTCGATTACTACGCAAGACTGTCCAAAACGCGGATCAACTGGAGCACCGACCAAGCCTTGACGCGCGGATGGCGGCGGTGGGGCTTGCCCGAACATCATCCCGCCTGGCCCGCCCATGGGCAGTGGAGGCCTCACTGCACTTGGCGGCGGCAGCGAAGATAAATCAGACTTACTCTCCTTCTTCACTAGTATTGGCACAATCGCGGCCGCCCGCGAATGGCTTTCGCAAACTCCAGGCAAATCGGCGGGATAGAAAAAATCAATCGGATCTGGCCAGCGATAACCAGTCAGGGCCAGCAGCGATTCGTCCACCACAGCCAGCGCCACCTGGCCATCATTCACTGGCTTTCCGGTCCAATCTTTAAGTTCAATGTCGATAGTTGTGTCATGTCCCGGCGCCACAAATTCTTGCTCACTCTTTACTGTCAAGTTCAACTTACGTGCCTTTGGTGGCACAGCTAAATCAATGGTGGCAGAAGCAAATTCGACAGCACTTCCAGCCAAATATACCTGCGCCCGCACTATTGGGTAATAGTCATCAACGATAGGAATGCTAATAGTCTTTTTAGCTGAGTCCATAACAATCGGAGTGCTTAAAATGTTTTTGTTTCTGGTGATTATTAGCAATCCTTTGGCTGGTTTAAAAGGGCTAGTTATCGTCAATTCGGCGACATCACCGGGTTGATATTCAGATCTGTCGGCAATCAACTGAATTGTTTGCTGTTGCGCAGCTTCAACAACTTTTATCTCAGGAGCACTTACGCTGCTGTTCTCCACAGATGTTGCCACCCGACTCTTTTCGTCTTTGGCAGTGGCACTACAAGAAAAAGAAATGGTTGATTTAGCCAAGCGAAACTGCAACTTCGCGGGCTCACTAGCTACCTTCAAACTGCTCTTACTTGTAATCTCTTTTTGCTCTGAGTCTAGCTGTTTCAATTCAATGTCAACTGTAGTGCCAGCCTTTAACTTACCGTTCAAATCACAGGTAACAAACTCTAGATTGACTAAGTCACCTTCTAAGTAATATGGCTTGTCTTTCTTGATACCAACACATAGGTCAGAAGGATTAACAACAATGCTAGTGGTATCAGTCCAAGTTTGGCGGTTAACGTCAGCAACCGTCGCTTGGCACTGATAGCTCATGGGCACTGGATATGGCGTGGAAATAAATTTCACCGCAAGAGTATTGCTGCCATTTGCATCAGTGGTGCCAGTGAGGGTCTTTTGACCCTCCTTAAAATCGACCTGATTGAGACGGCGCTCTTCCATCCACGAATAAAGATCAAAGTTATTGTCGAAACCAAAACCAGGCCAACCCGGTGGCGAGTAGCTGGCTCTCGATGGTGTCACTACCCAACGCACAGCAGAATCAGCCAAGCCACCGCCAACCAGATACTTAGCAGAGGCAGTGATGTTGACTGTGTCGCCCAGAACAAATGGTCCGCTTTGTTCAGTACTAACCTTCATCTCAAACTCAGGCTGACGAAACTCGGCAATGGTAATGGGCAAACTAGTATGTGCATCTGACTGAATTGTGTTGTCGACTTTCTTAAAGCTCTCGCCAGTCTTTATGCGAATCTCGGCCTGCCCCAACGAAACTTTCGCGGGGAGCTTTAGCTCAAAGCTAAAGCCCCCCAATTTATCAAGGTCACCGCCTCCGGCAGCAATCTCAGTACCAACGTTATCGACTAGACTGTAGCTCACCTTGGCTACTGGCGGCACCGCCAAATTTATGCCACCACCTTTAGTATAAGATAGTTTACGCAGCAAGCCTTTTACTGATACCGTTTCACTGGGTTTGTAGAGATTTCTATCAGAAACGGTATACCAGCGCAGCGACTCTTGCGCTTGGTTAGGCTGCCAAAGTCCACCATATTCATCGGGCGTTAAGATTGAAGTATCGTCATTTTTTCTTCCGACTAAAACATCAATAACAGATTTGCTAGACGGCCGAGTTATAACGGCCTGACCTTTGGCATTAGTAATTACTTTGGCTGACTTGCCTAATAACTGAAGCTCAACACCTGGCAGTGGAGAAGCATCCTTCAAACCAGTAGCTAATATCTCAAGGTCTTTACTATTGAAAACATCAAGGCCAATATCGCTAACTTGAATCCATGACTTTGCCCAAACAGGGTTTTGCTTGGGCGCTGACTCAAAATCAGCCCGAACAAAAAGATGGCCAAACTTGGGCAGGTAAGGCTTCAAATCAACCGTGACCTGCCTGCCGTTAACACCGATTGGATAGACCTGAGTCTGTACAAGTTTTCCAATAGTCTCGACATCTGGGCTATCAATTTTTTGCTTAAAGCCAACAAAATCCTTTGCTTCTACTTTGCGAATCTCAACCTTCAGACGGCTTCCACCTTGAGCCCAAGCAGAAAACCGCGGGGCACCACCCGAGGTGTATGTCTTAAACGATCTATCAATGGCAATCTGTCTATCGAGCAGACCAGTTTGCACTTTAACTAAGCAGTCGTGCTCAAGTGTTTGACCAAAATCATCTGCAAGTTTTTTGCTGATTCTAGCTTGATAGACAGTCCTAGCTTTAAAATCACCTTGCAAAACCAGCCTGTTTCCCATCACCGACCTAGTTAAGCGTTTAACCTCAGGGGCAATCGTAACCAGCGATTTGAGATCACACCTTTGACTAATACTATTAGAGAGTGTCAGCTCAAGATAGCCTTGCTCACCAGCTGTTGGAGCAATCGGTTTAGCACTCAGGCAGAAGCTACCGTGTATTTTGACTAGACGGGTATCTGGCAAATTACTCAGGAGCGGACCTTCTGCCGATGGTAAAGATTTATCGAAAACAACCTTAACTAGCGCGTCCTTTGCAAAGGCGGAAGTAGGTTCGAATGCTACGCAACAACCTGCGTCAGATGGAATCAGGGACTTAAACCTTGGTTCTTTAATGAGCAACTGGCTCTGAGAAAGTTGACGTACTGCATAGCTTTGCTTACCAGCGCGCACAGTCGTCTTTGCCAATATCTTTTTAGCATCAATAGATTGATTGAAAACAGCTAGAAATACTGGCGTAGTGGATTGCTTATCCGATAGACCTATGCCAACAAGGTCAGAAGGGTAAAAGCTTACAATCTTGGCCACTGGCGTTGTGATTGTCCAGCTCATTGCTCTTTCGACTTTACCGCCGCCAATTGATGAGGCAGAAGACGGTACATTGACGACATATTTAGTAGCCTTAGGAAAACGTCCGCCAGCCGGACAAAAGAGAATAGTCTGGGTACCAGCCCATTTCCATTCACCTTTGGGTTGCGGCGTGATGGTGACAAACTTATTTGGCGCTGCCCCTACCTGAGTAAGTGCAATCAACGGCTGCGAAAAGGTTATGGCCAGCTGATCAATTTTGTCGACATTGCCACTATGGCTTATTCGCGAAACCCTCAATGGCAGTGGCTTAGCAAGACCATCACGCACAGTTGCCAAATTACGACTTGCACCAGTTTCAAGCCTATTTTTACTTGGGAAAACTTCAGTTATTTGATTGCCTGGAACGGCCGGTCGCACAAGCGAATCTTCCGGCAAAACCAATTTTTGCGCTGTTTGCTCTGACGATATGGGCAGAGCAGTTAGCCTGCTCAATATTGCCTCAGCCCTATCCTCAGGAAGTGGCTTGGCAGCAACTGGCCGAGCGCTTTCTCTTTTCTGGCCAGGACTATCAACCTCAGACAAGACAAACTCAAGAGGTGGACGCTCCGAAGAGAGCGAAGAAGAAGAAGAAGAAGACGCAAATGTTGGCAAGGCCAAAACCGGAGTGCTCGTCAGCACAACAAGCATCGCTAACATCAATGCCAAGAACCTGGAAACTCTAGCCAAGCGGACTTTTCTTGGGTGCATAAATCTCCAGTAAACTAACTCAATTTCTGCATATTAAGGCAATACCCAGATTGCTGCTTACTCAGCAAAAAAGTGCAAATAAAACGAACAACATCAGCGTATTTACCCCATTTAAGTAGAAATTTTAGCCATATATATTCTCTTTATTGAAAGGGAAATCACATGGCTAACTGGGCTCCGATTATTGAGAATCTTGCTGTTGCCGCTAAACCGGCCTATCGAGAGATGGCTGAAGCGGCAGTCAAACTTAGTACAGAAGCCATGACTGAAGCCACAGTAGCAGCCAAGACTGTGGCACCTAGCCTGACGAGAGCGACCAGCTCAATGGCTCGAACCGGTGGACCAGTAGACATGGGTGGCCCAGTAGGCACGGGCATCGCCAACCGCTTCGGCGGCGGCCCAGTTGAATTCAGCCAAAGAACCCAAATTGCTGGCATCAGAGAAAAACCAGCAATCGATTTGGTGCTGCCAGGCAAAGATGGCATTCCAAACTTTATGGCCAACGGCTTCTTACCGCCGGGTATCCACAGAACACCCTACGAAGATTTCGCCCGCCACTTTGGCTCTAATGAGCACCGCATACAGATGCTCAATAAAGTCGAGCCAATGTTGCGCCGACTAGCCGATCAAGGTCAAGAGAGAGCCTACCTTGCTGGCAGTTTTGTCACCCACAAACCATTTCCTAGAGATATCGACATGCTCGTTCACACGAGCAGCACAACCAGTTCTTCACTACTGCACACACTGAACGACCTTAGGGGCATCAAGTTCGGAGAAACAATGACTGCAGCAAAGCGGCAGTTTAACGTCGATCTGATGCAGGGCAAAGCAACAGAAGGAATTGACTGTAAACATCTCAAACTATTCAGAGCCAGTAGAACGGGTGAAGAAATTGGCATAATCGACCTGAAGTTGCGCTAATTGGCATACCTTCTTCCTATTATGCAATTCGTATTCTCAACATTGACGGCCTAGCGCAAGCACACTACAGTACTTTCAGGTTAGGAGAATAGTGCCTGATGGGCGATCAAGCAGACAAAAGCCAAGAACAACAGCCAGGAAGCAAACCTGCCGTAGATTTTGGCGCAATTTTTGGCAGAAACAACAACCCCGGTGACGCTGGATTATCGCCGCCAGCAGCTGGAACTGCAGCTAGCGACCAATTGCACGTTCCCACCCGAGACACAACAACAAAACCGGCTGACCAGATAGCCCAGGTCAGAGACACGCCAGCCGCTCCACTTGATGTAAGAATCGAAAACCGCGCCCTAATTCTCTCAATTAACGATAAAGATTTTGACGCCAAACTAAGCGGCGCCGCTAAGACCTGGCCCAAAGACTTCGACAAGCTTAAACTGACCGACATTCCACCTGGTGTAAAAGTCAACTACTGGCAAGACCCACAAGGTTTATTTATCTGGTTTGAAGGCGGTCAAGACCGAGGCAAGAAGCATTACATACCGGGCAACCTAACAACCTTAGAGCTTCCCACTCAGTCCAAAACGATTGAATCAATTCGCATTGACGTCAACCGCAACTACGCCCAAGCGACTTTCGCTAATTTGCAAAGCTTCGACGGCAAATTCAATCCGGCTAGAGATGGCGGCTTTAACTCAATCAATTATTTCAACCGCATAGCCGGAATAGCAGATGATGCCCTGCTGAAGCAAGAACAAGTATTGCGCGATGCGGCCAGAACCTCAGACAATCCATATTACAAACTTTATCTGGCCGATGTGCTCACTGCTGCTGCCGTTAAACAAGTTAGGAACGATTTTCTGAAAACAGGCACAGCTGACCTCAACAATCCCACCACACTGAGAAAGCTCGACGAAGCTATCTCACTACTCGATGCGGCTTATCGTGATTCAGATGGCAAACTAAGAGAAGTCAATCACTTCCCCAGGCCCAATGTTTATTCGCCCTTGATGCCTGGTGTGCCTTACTGGAGTTCCAATCGCTACCCCAACGACTTCTATGGCTTCTATGCTGGAGTCTACGATCAGTCGATGGCTAGACAAGCATCGCTCAAGATGATTCGCGATCACATTAAGTTAGGCAGTTTCCCTAAATTCGAATTACCGCCAAATCTGCCGCCCAGATTCTGAAGTATAAAGACCTGAAGTATAAAGACCTGAAATAGCGAACACTTAACTAGAAAGTTCTAGAATAGAGCCTTCTAGAATAATCATTTGGCAAGCGGACGTGAAAAGTGAAGTTTCTCAGCATAATTGGATCAACTGGCTCTATCGGCAAGCAGACCCTAGACATCGTCCGGGCTCATCCAGAGCAACTTAGAGTGTCGGCCTTGGCAGCTGGCGAAAAGAATCTGCAAGATTTCAAGGAGCAGATTTTAGAGTTTCGCCCTGACTTAATATCGCTGCCGAACCCCGAAGCAGTGCTCAAACTAAAAGAAATACTCAGTGCCACAGAGTTAAAAGGCATTGAGTGCATGTCAGGAGAAGAAGGCCTGGTGGCCGTGGCAGAGCATCCGCAATCAACCGTTTTAGTTACTGCAGTGGTGGGTTTTCTTGGAGTGAAGCCCACTCTAGCAGCCATAGCGAAAGGTAAGATAATTGCCTTAGCCAACAAAGAAACAATGGTGGCAGCAGGTCACCTAGTAATTAGTTCAGCGAAAGAGCACAATGCTCAAATTGTGCCGGTAGACAGCGAACACTCAGCTATCTTCCAATCTCTCTGGGCCTCAATTTTAAGAGGACGAGTTGAAGAAGAAGTTGAAAAATTACTTCTTACAGGCTCCGGTGGACCATTCAGAACTTGGTCAACTGAAGCACTGAAGAATGCCACCATATCTGATGCACTAAAACATCCAAACTGGTCGATGGGCGCAAAAATTACAATCGACTCAGCTACTTTAATGAACAAAGGCTTAGAAATCATTGAAGCGCGCTGGCTCTTTGACCTTCCTGCCAGCAAAATAGAGGTAGTGATTCACCCCCAGTCGATTTTGCACTCGGCGGTTGAATTTGTAGACGGCTCAATCGTCGGCCAGATGGGCCTTCCAGACATGCGTCTGCCAATTCACTATGCTCTCTTCTACCCCGAGCGCGTTGCCTCAAGCCGTGTACCTAAACTAAGTCTTAGCGAATTAAAAGACCTTACTTTTGAGAAACCGGACCCTGTGCGTTTTCGCTGTCTCGGCTTAGCGCAAGAGGCCGCAGCTGGCGACGATACCCGGGCTTGTGTGCTAAATGCCGCCAACGAAATAGCCGTAGATTCGTTCCTCAAAGGCGATATTAAGTTTCTCCAAATCGCTGAAACCCTCGAAAGAGTACTCGATGAACATAAGCCAATAAAATCGCCGCCTCTGGAGGATATACTAGAGTGCGATAAATGGGCTCGAGCACAAGCCCGCTCAATTATGGCTAACAACAAAGTATGAAAATAAGATTCGACTGTGCAGTCAATCGCCACTGGAGGGAAATTTGATGATCGCCTTGGGCAACAAAGTACAGGTAGTAGACCATCCGGTAGTACAGCATTTGCTCACCAAGCTACGCGACTATCAAACTCAATCTCCCGATTTTCGCCGCTATTCAATTACACTGAGCCAATATTTGATCTATGAAGCTTCTAGACAAATGATTGTCAGAGAGCTTGCTGTTGAAACCCCAGTTGGTCAAGCTAAAGGCTCGGCCCTAACCGATTATGTCATCCTCGCACCAGTACTGAGAGCTGGCTTGGTTATGGCAGAAGCCGCACAAAAAATGTTGCCGGCAGCCCGCATTTATCACGTCGGTTTGAAACGCGACGAAACAACTCTCGAAGCAATTTCGTATTACGCCAAATTGCCAGATTCACTGCCACCAGACAGCCGCATTATCGTGCTTGACCCAATGCTCGCCACTGGCGGCTCGGCAGCTTCTGCCATCGAACTGTTTGCCAAGCTCAATGTTGGCGAAATTCAATTGGTTTCATTCGTGGCTGCCCCTGAAGGTATCAAGAGAGTGCACTCGCAATTCCCCAATGTGCACATCACCACAGCTTCTGTTGATAGCAACTTGAACGAGCGAGGCTATATTGTTCCTGGCCTTGGCGATGCTGGCGATAGAATTTTCGGCACATAATCAACGCTCTAAATGGTAATCACACCATTTGTTTCACTTGAGAAGCCCCTTATAGTATTGACTACAGCAAAGGTAGTTAGCTATGTGGGGCTTTGGCTTAGGAAATGAAACCGACTCTATGAGAGAGACAAAGACTGCCACTGCCATTATTGAACGAAACCGCGCGGAGTCAAAAGCCGAGCGAAATGCCGAAACTGAGATTGCCATTGCCATAGAGTCAGGCAGTGAGAACATTGTCGCCCTAGCAGATCGGCGCCACCCTCTAGCCATGGGTCTTTTGTGGATTACCATGGTGACCTCTTTTCCCACTGTTCTCATAGGTGTGGAGTGGTACAAAAATGGCTTCAGCTTGGCACAAGTTTTAGCCTGCACAGTTTTTTCAGCCATAGTGGTTTTGCTCTTTTGTGTGCCTTCTGCCCAGCTTGGAACAGTCACTGGACGCACTTATGCTCACCTCAATCGCTCGGTCTTTGGCCGCTGGGGCGCGCGCCTGACCACATTTAACTTAATTGCCATATTTCTTGCCTGCTATGCCTTTGGTGCCCTCTGCATGGCTGACGCGGTCAGTGGTCTCTTTGCCGTGCCTCTCTCAATTGGCTTCATGGCCGCCGGTTTCTCCTTTTTGATGTGTCTCAACAATCTCTGGGGCTTTTCTGGAGTGGTCAATTTCGCCAAATATTTTGCTGCACCTTGCCTCATTGCCTGGGTAGGTTTTACCTTTTTCCGCGCTGTGGTTGCCTACAACACCGCCGCAGCTGTAATGCCCATACAGCAGACCAATGTGAGCTGGACAGTGGCTCTTGGCGCCATAGCATCGTTTGTAATCGGTTTTTCAATTTGGGGCAACGAGGCCGACTACTGGCGCCACGCCCGGCCCGGAGTAAAGCGAACAGCGATACCACTAACGGTGGCACTCTGTATTGGTCAAATTATCTTCCCTATTACTGGATGGATGGTCGCTCAAATTAGTCAAGTGACAGATACGGCACGGGCTACAGCATTCATGAATGAGTTTAGTTTTGGTGGAGTGGCCTTGCTGGCTCTAATTGTCATTGGCGCTCAATATTTTGCCGCAGCCGATTCTAACTTGTACGCCGTAGTCGAGGCCTTTGAAAACTTGTTCAAAGTAAAGAAAAAGCATGTTGTCTTCGGCTACGCTTTTGTCTGTGCCCTGGTTGCTTACTGGCTTTCATTCAGCGGCATGGCCAAAAGCATTGAAGTAATTTCAACCCTAAACGGCATTCTCATTCCGACGGGAACTACAATCTTACTTTGCGAATGGTCAATAGCAAAACTAATCAGTGACAAACACAGCCGAATTTTCGACCACATTCAAGAAATGCACCAATTGCCAGCACTGCGCCTTCCTGCCATGTTGGCCTTTACCATAGGTTGCAGTGTTGGCATTGTCACGGCCGGACTGATACCAAGCCTGGAACACTTACATCTCGGCATTGGCTGCCTCAATGCCTGGGCCACCGCAGCCATAATTTATCTGCCAGTAAGATTAGTGGAAGAGAGACTTAAGCGCGTGCCTGTTTGATAAACCTGCTCACAGAGGTGGCATAATGCACTAACAGCTGGCGAGAAGTGGTGTGAGCGCGGACAAAGAGCAGCGAATAATACTTAGAGAAGTCTGCGAGACCTGTAGCAGACATATTTTTCCGAGCCAATCTACGATTTCATCGTTGAGTACTGGTCGCCCTGGCTTCTGTAACTGTGCTAGCTTGGCAGCTAGCCAAAATTTTTCGCAAGCACACCTAGCTACAGCTGAACTGCCGAAAAAAGGCTTCCCCATTGACGAGCAACAAGAAGTACCAATAGACGGCCCGCCAGAAAGGCGGTTCGACCCCAATGTTAGATTGCACGACTTGACTGAATGCGGCTATCAATTTTTAGACCGCATTGGCAAAGGTACCCTCAGCTATGTCTATCAAGCGCGCTCAGGAAAAGTTGACGCCTTGCTAGCCATGAAAATATTCAGACGCTCGCCTTTTGAAAACAAAAGAACTCTGAAACGCCTTGAGCAAGAGGCCAATAAAGCAAAACAACTAAATCATCCCAACCTTTGTTCCGTCTACGAATTCGGACTCTCCGAAAAGCAATATCCATATCTGGTTATGGACTTTCTTGCCGGACCCACCTTAGAAGAAATAATTAGCACCGAAGGATTTCTAGAAGTAGATCGCCTTATCGACATAGCCATACAAATCTGTGACGCCCTCAGCCACGCCCATCAGCACAATCTCATTCACCGCGATCTCAAGCCCGCCAATATTTACCTGCTTAAGGCCAAGGGTGGCTACGATTTCGTCAAGGTGTCTGACTTTGGCATTGCCAAAGTGCTACCTAACCCTGGGCGCGAAACCCGCTACATGACAGCCGAAGGAGAAGAATTCGGTAGCCCGGCCTATATGAGCCCAGAGCAGTGCCTGGGTGAAAGACTCGACAGTCGCTCAGATATTTACTCCCTCGGTTGCTTGATGTACGAAGCTCTGTCAGGCAAGCTGCCCTTCAGTTCATCAAACCCGGTGCGTTTAGGCTTCAAGCAGGTAAGCCAAAAGCCGCAAAGCCTGCGCGAACGCTTCAAAGATATCGAAATTCCAGAAGCACTTGATGCCGCAGTTTTATGCGCCCTAGAGAAGAAACCAGAAAATCGCTTTGCTTCAGCCGACAATATGAAAGAAGTGCTTATCGCAATTCAGGACGGCAAAAAGCCTAATTTACCGGCCCCGTCAGACAGTAAAGGCAAGGCTTCCCTTCTTAACAGAGACAGGAACTGGCTCAACGTATTTCGCCTGGGTCATAAGAACAAGAAAGACTAGCGGCAAAGAAATACTTAAGCTACAGAGGCCGACATGTTTTGAATAATGAAGATCCTAAAAATCTACTCGGCACCACGCTTGATGGCAGATATATCATCGAGTCAGTAATCAGTCAAAGCAAAGGCGGTAGCAAAGCCGGATTGAAAAGCACCATAACCGTTTATCTAGCCCACGACACAACTGACAAATGCCCTGTTGTGATCAAACACTTCGTCCCCCAAAACGCTGACCATAATCAAGCCCTAGAACGCTTCATTCGCGAGGCTAGAGCACTCTTAGTGATAAAGCATCCAGCCATAGTCGAAATCAGAGACGTTGTGCTACAAAACGAAGGTTCTGCTTTTATCGTTATGGAGAGACTAGAGGGCCTCACCCTGCGCCAGCATTTAGCAAAAAATGGAGCCTTCTCATTTCACGCCTTCGTTGCCGTATGCTCGCAGATACTAGAAGCGCTTGAACTAGCACACCGCAAGGGAATAGTTCATCGCGATCTTAAACCAGACAACATAATTGTTATGCAAGCGCCAGCGATAGAGAGAATCAAGCTCCTCGACTTCGGCATAGCCCAATTGCCAGGCAACCGCGGTCATTTAAAACTGACCAACACTGGCGACATGCTTGGCACGCCTTTGTACATGAGCCCAGAACAATGTCTTGGTGAAGCCATAGACGAGCGCTCTGATATTTATTCGCTAGGCTGCATCATGTACCAAATGTTGACAGGCCAAGCGCCATTCAACGGCGATTCAATCTTGGCATTAATGACAAAAAAGGTAACCGAGCAGCCAGCGGCCATAGCCCCTTCAGAGAAAATCAATCAGCAACAGATTGTACAGTTCGAGCGCATCATCAACAAAGCCATGGCCAAAGCCCCTCAAGACCGCTACCAAAGCGCTCAAGAACTACACACAGATCTACTCAGAAGCAGCACTCTGGCTCGGAACAAAGTCAAAAAATCACGTATTAGTATTGTCTTCAACAAATTCTTCGGCAGCAGTGAAGACTAATCAATCGTTGAGCATCTGCAATAAGCGATCGAGCAAAACCTCGCCATCCTGGCGCAGGCCATCATGTTCATATTCGTTGGTTATCCATACCTTCATACCGCGAATTGCAGAAGCAGTTTGCTCAGCCAGCTGCCGAGCAACATACATGTCATTGCAATAAATAGTACCGACACAAGGAACATCGTTATTCTTGAGACGTTCGCCATCATAGAGGGACGGCCACTGCGAATAGGAGGCCAGCAACTCTGCCACTTCCTTAAAGGGCTTAAGACAAGTGTACTCCTCAAACATCCAGGGATAAATCATTTCGCCACTAAAGAATATTGGCATCGAGTCTTTTCTGAACTCGTCATATTCACTGACCAAGCGAGCGGCTGACCAATTAGAGGCACGCCCCTGGCAATAAATAGCTTCATGAAGAAGAGCATAAATAGGGTTGGTATTAAAGTGCAGCTGACTCTCAACATCACGCAAAAAGGAATAGCTGAGTACGGAATCGTTAGATGAATCAAAAGCGCTCTCAAGCAAATAGTGAACGGTATTCATACTGCCACCACTTGAATTAAAACCAAAGTTAAGACCAAGCTGTAAGAAGCGCTCTACAGTGAGTGGCTCTCCAGTGGGCAGCAATACTGCATTTTTCTGCAAGTGTTCAACAATTCTCGCCACCTTCAAAACATCTTCAGGATAGCGTTTATAGAACAGTTGATTCTTCTTTATCAATTCACGATAGGTCTGCCTGTAAACTTCATCGGCATCTTCAACCAGAGGCGGCAAGCCACCAGTTAAAATGGCACCACTTAAACCTTCAGGAGCCATAGACAAATAGGTAGTACTGCAAAAGCCACCAAAACTCTGGCCAAGCAATGTCACCTTTTTGCCGTGACAAAGCGACTTGCGAATCAATTCGCAATCTCGAACAATATTGTCAGCACGAAAGTGCTGCAAGTATTTAAACTGCAATGAAGCTGTCGGATAAATTGAAACCAACTGTTCAGTCACGGCTGTGCTTAAACCAGTACCGCGCTGATCAACTAACAATACACGATATTCTTTTGCCGCTCG
The DNA here is from genome assembly GCA_030696635.1 of Candidatus Melainabacteria bacterium. Lineage (GTDB taxonomy): Bacteria > Cyanobacteriota > Vampirovibrionia > Obscuribacterales > Obscuribacteraceae. The sequence continues at coordinate 44,759 of JAUYRX010000009.1, read as the reverse complement.
CTTCAACCACCCTGATAAACTCTCAGGCCTAGGCGCCTGAAAGCCCGGACCGCCTTGCAAGAAAAAGAGCCAGGGCAAGTCGCTCTTGCCTACATTCTCAAGGGCAACAACTTCTCGGGCGAAAATAGAAATTGTTGCTCCCGCGGGATCGGCATAATTCAATGGTGCATCAAAAGCATAGCCCCGACAAATCATTCCAGGAAATTTGTCTAAAATAACAGGCTTAATGGTTTTCATTGCTTAGCTCCTAGTGGCCGATCAATGCTAGTTTCCCGCGAGCTTATCAAACGTAAATTCAAAGGTAGCGTCACCAACAGGAATTCTCACAATGCATGCTCCAGCCTTATTGGCATCATCAAGCTGAAAGAAAATAGCACCGCTGATTGTTGCTCCCGGGTTGATATCGCAAGGTCCAAGGCTTTGCGAACGAATTTGCTCAGCATAGGCCTTAGCATCATCTTCAATAGCCCGAGCCTTTTCCATGGCCCTTTGCTGCGCGGCATAATCAGGCACCTGAGTCATGACAGTGGTCATATTGCCACTGCGCATAACCGTTGGAATGGTGCCACCATAACTCATCACCGGCGGATAGAAGCCGCCAAAACCATAACCATAGGCTGGCGGATTAATATAAGTGCTACTGAGGGTTTGAGTGGCATCTTGGCCCCAGAAGCGCACCCACTTAGCCTTACTCTGAGCTTTCTTCTCGACGCTGTCAGCCAACTTAAGCGGTTCAATCATGGTTGCCATCACCGCTTTCGGTGTCATAGCAATAAACTCAGGTTTCTTACCCATAAATTCGAGTGGACCACGACTGCGATTAAGCACAGTCAAAGCTACTTTTACGACCTTGCCTTTGCCCTGGGCTGAATTATCACGAACAGCCACGGCTTCCACCGCCACAGCGTCTAGAGTAATGCGCTTGCGTTGCAAGCCGTCTTGAAAGCTGCGACTAGACCAGGGCGAGCCCTCTGTATAAGTATAAGTAGGGCAGAGCCAGTATGGCTTTGGCGAATACCTGCGCTGTACAGCACCAGTGGCATTGTCCAGGGCTAGGGCTGTGGCAAAGTGTTGATTAGCCTCAGCCGCAAGACCTTGCTTGAATAGCATGGAGCCGAGCTGTTCTTCAATGTCAGCGATATTGAGAGGGGCAATACTAGGTGAATTTTTAGCGTAAGTAAGGGCATCCTGCAACAATTGCGAAGCCTGGTTATAACCACCCATACCGGCATAGAGACTAGCTAAATGGCCCATGCAGGTGACTAATCGCCAGGTCTCGTGACTGTGCACACCATCAACCTTAAGCAAAGCAATAGCACGCTTCAAAGTCTCGATGGCCTGCTCGCGCTGTCCCTGACCTTCTTCCAGCCATGACTGTGCATCAAGTACTCGCGCCGTGAGCAAGTTGACCTGCTCTTTATCATGCTCAGTTGAACTAGCTGTTAGTGGATCTAGCACTTTGTGTATGCGCTTTAGTTCAGGCGCAGCAGCAGCCATATTGCTCTGCCAGAGCAGAGCTTCAAACAATCCAGCCCTGAGACCAACTTCGGCAAAAGAGCCCTTCTTGTCTTTACCCAAATTCTTGATGCGCTCACTAAACACCAATTGGGCGCGGGCATAGTCACCAATGTTCAGGGCATTGTCACCATCAATGTCAAAGCTAGTGAGAGAGCCAACTAAAGCATTAGTGTGCCCCTGGCCGACCACTGGACTTACAGCAGCAGTCTGATGCTCAGCTGGCCCCTGAGCGTGGGCCGATGCTGTCACAATTAAAGCAAGCGGAAGCCAGAAAACAGCCGAAACAAAATAGTTTCCATGGAAACTATTTTTAGAACCATTGAGGAGTCCGGGTAAGCGACGGAACATAGAAGAATTTCCTGCATAGTAAATAGAAGTAAAAGCCAGCCAGCAAATCTGAGCGAATATTTTGCGAAGAGGAGGAGCCTGAGCCCCTCCTCTTCAGTTTTATTGGACTAGCAGATTCTAAACAGCAGCCATGGCAGTTAGATTCTCAGCAGGCTTGCCGTTGGCAAGACGAATACCGAGAGCATCTTGGCCGATGATTATGCGCTGAATTTCGCGAGTACCTTCGTAGATGTTCAATACTTTGGCATCACGGAAGTAGCGCTCAACAGGATACTCATCAGAGAAGCCGTAGCCACCGAAGATTTGCACAGCATTGTGAGCATGCTTGTTAGCAGCTTCGCCACAGAAGAGCTTAGCAATTGAAGTTTCACGGCTGTTACGCACGCCTTTGTTCTTCAAGTGAGCAGCACGCAAGTAGAGCAAGCGGCCAGCTTCGCAGTCAGCAACCATATCAGCAATCATAGCTTGCACTTGTTGGTGCTCGCCGATTGGCTTGCCGAAAGTTCTGCGTTCCATGGCGTATTTGACAGAAGCATCAATACAACCTTGAACCAAGCCAATTGCGCCAGCGGCTACGGAGAAGCGGCCATTATCGAGAGCCGACATAGCAATTTTGAAGCCTTCACCAACTTTACCGAGCATATTCTCAGCTGGCACTCTTACTTCATCGAGGAAGAGGCTAGCTGTATCAGATGCTCTCAAGCCGAGCTTACCGTGCATTGCTTGAGCGGTGAAGCCTTTTGATTTGGTATCAACCACAAAGCAAGTGATGCCTTTGTGGCCTAGAGCTGGATCAACAGTTGCGAAAATCAAAGCATGAGTAGCGATGGTGCCGCAAGAAATCCAGGTTTTGGAACCAGAAAGAATGTAATCGTTGCCATCTTTGACAGCGCGAGTTTGTTGATTAGCAGCGTCTGATCCAGCTTCTGGCTCAGTCAAACCATAACAACCCAAGAAGTCTCCGGAACAAAGTTTAGGCAGATAGAATTTCTTCTGCTCTTCAGTGCCCCATTTGAAGATTGTCAAAGCAACCAATGAAGTTTGCACTGAGAACAAAGTTCTAGTGGAAGAACAAACACGGTTAACTTCTTCAGTCATCAAGCCATAGGCAACATAGTCCATGCCAAGGCCGCCGTACTTTTCTGGAACTGGGCAACCAAGAAAGCCTTCAGCAAAGATCTTCTTAGCAATATCCCAATCGAATTTGCAAGCGCGGTCGTTAGCTTGAGCTTTAGGAGCAATCTCGCGCTCAGCAAACTCACGCATGTGTTTGCGCATTGCAATTTGTTCGGGTGTGAAATCAAAATCCATTTCTTATCTCCAATTGAATTTCTATTATTCAGCTTTCGCAACGAGTTCGTCTGTATCGATTTGGGCTTTCTGCAAGCGACCGGAATAATCTACATATATAGACTTCCATTCGGTGAAGAAGTCGATGCAGGCAGTACCAGCTTCTCTGTGGCCATTGCCAGTTTGCTTAACGCCACCGAAAGGCAACTGAATTTCAGCACCAATGGTAGGAGCGTTGATGTAAACAATGCCTGATTCTAGGTCTTCCATAGCCATAAAGGCGCGGTTAACGTCTTTGGTGTACATAGAGAGCGATAGACCAAAATCAGTTCCGTTTGCTACTTCAAGAGCTTCTTCAAAGTTCTCAACTGGAATAATGCATGTCACTGGTCCGAAGATTTCTTCTTGAGCAATACGCATGCTCGGCTTAACGTCGCAGAATACAGTAGGCTCGTGGAAGAAGCCCTTAGCAAAGACCCCTTCAGTTAGAGCGTTGCCACCACAAAGAAGTTTGGCACCTTCTTTTTTGCCAATCTCAACATACATTTTTACTGTATCGAGTTGGCCTTGGTTTACAACTGGTCCGACTTGAACTGATTCATCAAGGCCATAACCCAATTTCAAAGCTTCAGTAGCTTTCTTGAATTTGGTGCAGAATTCTTCGTAGCGAGCTTTGTGAACGATGACACGGCTAGCAGCTGTACAACGTTGACCGGCTGTACCGAAGGCTCCCCAAAGTGCACCTTCTAAAGCCAGATCAATATCAGCATCTTCCATAACACAGATGGCATTCTTGCCACCTAGTTCGCAAGAGATTTTCTTCATCAACTCGCCGCAACGGCCAGCAACTTTCTTGCCTACTTCACATGAGCCAGTTAGTGAAATGGCATGCACTCTAGAATCTTCAACCAGAGCATTGCCAACTTTGGATCCAGATCCAGTAACCAAGTTAAGAACACCTGGTGGCAAGCCTGCTTCATTGAGAATTTCAACGAACATCAATGCACAAAGTGGAGTGTCACTAGCTGGTTTGATAACAACTGTGTTACCAGCAACCAAGGCAGGAAGGGTCTTCCAGCTTGGGATAGCAACAGGGAAGTTCCAAGGAGTGATCAAACCAACTACGCCGATTGGCTGTCTGACAGACATGGCAAATTTATGTGGTAGTTCAGATGGAACAGTTTGACCAACCAACCTACGGCCTTCGCCAGCCATATATTTAGCCATGTCGATGGCTTCTTGCACATCGCCGCGAGCTTCTTTGATGACCTTACCCATTTCGCGAGTCATGGTTTGGGCCAACTCTTCTTTGCGGCTCTCTAGCAAGTGAGCGGCTTTAAGCAAGATTTCAGCACGGTGAGGAGCTGGTGTGCGCTTCCAGGCTGGAAAAGCCTTAGCAGCGGCATCTACAGCATCTTTCACATCTTTAGGTGTCGAAGCTGCGAAATAACCAATTACTTCGTCAGTTTTGGCTGGATTGTAAGAAGCAAAAGTTTCACCGGTCTCAGCTTTAACCTGACGACCATTGATGTAGTTGCCGTAGGTATGTGGCTTTTCAGCTTTCTTTGCTGATGCTTCAGGCATTGTTGAGGTACTCATCTAGATTGTTTCTCCTAAATTGTTGAAGTCCTAGAACTTCATGCATTTTTCAAGTATTTCCAGAGCCTTATCGCATTCAGCGTCAGACATAGTTAGTGGTGGAATCAAGCGAATTACTTGCCCAGCTACACCACAGGTGAGCACAATCATTTTGTGCTCTAAGCAGCGCTCTGCTACTTTATCGGCGTGTTCTTTTGATGGTTCGCCATTCTTATCATTGAACTCGATACCAATCATCAAACCGCGACCACGAATCTCGCCAATGTAATCTTTGCCTTTAGCAAAGTCACGTAAGCGCTTCATCATTCTTTCGCCCAATTCATGAGCGCGCTCACAAAGCTTCTCTTCTTCAATCACTTGAATGGTAGCTAGTGCAGCAGCGCAGGAGACTGGGTTACCACCAAAGGTCGAGCCATGACGGCCAGCTGGCCACTTGTGTGAATGTTCGCTCTTCGAGATAAAACCAGCCAACGGTAAACCACCAGCTAGGGCTTTTGCCATCAACATGATGTCTGGCTCAACACCTTCATGCTCGATTGCAAACATTTTGCCAGTTCTAGCAAAACCAGATTGCACTTCATCGATGATCAGCATGATGCCATGCTTGTCAGCTAGTTTGCGCAAGCGAGGCAAGAAGCCATTTGGTGGCACAACATAACCACCTTCACCTTGAATTGGCTCAACAATGAAGCAAGCCACTTGATCAGGATGTACGAACTGGTGGAAAAGCACTTCGATTTCTTTGAAGGTTTCTTCAACACATCTGTCAGCATCGTCTTTAAAGTGTGAGCGGAACTGATATGGAAACGGCACTGTGAAGATAGAACCAGGTAGTGGCTCATATTTTTCACGATAATAAAGCTTAGAAGTAGTCAGTGCTGTTGTAAAAATTGTGCGGCCATGGAAGGAACCACGGAAGTTGATAACAACCGGGCGACCAGTTACGTAGCGGGCCATTTTGATAGCACCTTCTACGGCTTCAGCACCTGAGTTCGTCAAGAAAACAGAATCAAGTTTTTTAGAAGGGGCAATCTCTACCAATTTTTTGGCTAGCTCAATGTAGCGCTGATGGTGAGTTGTAACCGAAGTGTGCATCAATTGATCAAGCTGAGCTTTAGCAGCAGCAACAACCTTAGGATGACAATGGCCAACGCTGTTAACAGCGATGCCAGTACCCATGTCGAGGTAAGCATCACCATTCATATCATATATGTACGAGCCACTGGCCCTCTCGGCCACGATGCGGGCTGAGCGCGACAGAACAGGATTGACGTATTTGTCATCCATGTCGAGGTAAGCCTGATTTTTGTTCTTAATTTCCGCCATCACCATAATGAGCTCCTTGTTAGCGACCACTATCAACTGGCCTATTCGGCACGCTCGTTGGCGCAGATTCATGAGCCACAAAAGCTCTGTATCCCCCACCAGTTGGCGTCCCTCAGTTATGTAAATGATAGCAACAAAATGTGAAGAAGCTCCTGATGTTTAGGATTCTGTCTGTATTTGCGGTGCGTTCAAATGCCCCAAAATAGGCTCATGACAACGCTTTCGCTTGTCTTGCGATGAGCCAGCCACGGGCCCAAGAAGATATTTATTGAATATCAGTTTCAGTCAAATCAATTAAGGGAGATTAACCAAAAGCACCAGTATCAACTGTCTTCACCTTACCAAAGGCCGCTACCAACGCCTATTGCCAAGAGGCGCCTTTTAGCTGTACGCAGTTCCGGTCTGCGAGAGAAGGGCCAAACTTTGATTTTACTGATGTTAAACTTCGTTGATAGTCAGGAAATCGCCGTGCCACACACCTTCATCAAACGCATTTTATCAGCGGCTCTAATCGCAGGCTTCTGCTCAATACCAGAACCAGACTGCGGTCGGGCTTTGGCTCTTGATAAGAAATCAGGCCTTGGCCAAGAGACAACGAATCTAGCTTCATGCAATCAAATAGCCACTCGGATAAACAAAGTAATCGACAAGGCTTTAGCGGAAAAGCGCATAGTGGGTACGGTGGTGGTAGTCGCTCAAGACGGTCGAGTCATCTATAAACGGGCTGCTGGCCTAGCTGATCGCGAAATGCAAAAGCCAATGAAGCAAGACAGCATCTTTCAGCTAGCATCAATGACCAAAACAATTGTTTCAGCAGCAGCACTGAAATTAATTGAAGAAAAGAAGTTAAAGCTTGACGATCCAGTAACTAAGTTCTTGCCCGATTTCAAGCCAAAACTAGCCGATGGCTCCACTCCAACAATTCTAATTTCTCAGCTGCTCAGTCATACATCGGGCCTCGGCTATGGCTTTGCCGAAAAGAAAGAAGGTCCTTATCACAAAGCAAAGGTATCCGATGGCCTCGATCAGCCGGGTTTAAGTATGACTGAGAACATGCGCCGACTAGCATCAGTGCCCTTGCTTTCAGAGCCAGGCACTAAATGGTGTTATTCACTTTCTATTGATTTACTTGGTGCAGTGCTAGAAAAAGCAGCTAACCAGCAACTACCAGAGATTGTCCATAACAAAGTGACAGCACCACTGGCCATGAACGACACCGATTTCAGCCTGGCTCAGGGCAATCGCCCTCGGCTGGTGACAGCCTACTGCGACAATCCCGCGAAACAGAATGCTGAGCCATTGCGCATGCAAGCACTACAACTAGTGGCATTTGATGGCGGCTGCTTTAGCTTTGCCCCAGCTCGTATATTTAACAAAAGCTCCTATCCATCTGGCGGAGCTGGGCTTGCTGGAACAGCTGAAGATTACTTAAAACTGCTCGAAGCCATCCGCACAAAAGACAATAAGCTACTCACTAATAGTTCTTACAAACTAATGTCAACCAACCAGCTTGGCAATCTCAGTATGTCATCGGGTAGCGACTGGGGCTTCACCTACGGCGCCGGAGTATTACTCAAAGCCAGACCAGAGAAAGGCCCTCACAGCGAGGGCACGCTGCAATGGGGCGGCGCCTATGGACACCATTGGTTTATTGACCCACAAGCGCGACTGAGTGTTGTGGAACTGACAAACACGACTGTAGAAGGAATGTCTGGACCATTCAGCAAAGATATTGCCAACGCCGTTTATGGAATAGCAAAATGAAAAAGGCAAAATTGCTGCAGGCCGCTGGACTGCTACTAGGCCTCACCCTTCTAGCAGCTTTGCTCTATGGCCGCATTTGTCACGCTGGCTTTACCCTGGATGAATTTAGTCACCTAGTCTATCCCTATCAAACTTTCAACGGTCATCCAGAAGCACTTCTAGGTAAGCTCTTTGGCTCGTGGACCAGCGGTGAAGAAGACGGCATTACAGCCTATCGACCAACCACCTGTGCCTCATTTGTCATTGACTATGCTCTCTGGCAAACAAAGGTAGTGGGTTGGCATGTATCGAATCTATTTTTCTATGGAACTGGCTGCTTTCTTACTGGCGCGGTAACCAATGAACTGCTCAAGCGGGCTGTTTCAAGTCGGGCGGCCCTCGGCGCAGGAGTTATCGCCGGGGCATTGATGCTTGTCTATCCTGGTCATCCAGACTCAGTAGCGACTATTGTGGGCCGCGTAGACTCGCTCCCTACTGCTTTCTACCTTGCTTCTTTCTATCTATACTTACTATTTCGCACTGGAAAACCCAGACCCTACTTAGTAGCTTCACTGATATCATTCTGGTTAGCCCTCGGTTCGAAAGAAACGGCGATAACACTACCGGCGGTGCTATTTGCAGCTGAATTGCTCTCACTAACCGGGCCTGTCACAGATAGCCCAAATCAACAAACCATCAAGGGAAAAGTAATCGCCGCGCTCTGGCAGATAGCACCGTTTATCGCGACACTAGGTCTCTTCGCAGTTCTAAGAACAGTGGTGTTGCACGGCCAAGTTGGTGGTTACGGCAAAATTCACTTCAAAACAATGCTCAAGCAGTTTCTCAATTTCGCTGACCCAAGCACCTTGATGAAAATTCTCATTCCAATCAATGAGCACTATCCCCTACCGCAACCTTATACTCAAGCCATGCTGCTTAGCTACGCCCTAGCCTTGCTCAACATCGCCACCTTAGCGCTGCGCAATAAGGCCTTTGCCAAAGTACTGGCATTTTTCATATTTTGGGGCATTGTCAACGTTCTTCTTACCTTTCAAATTTGGCACATATATCCAAACTTAGTTGGCTTCAGACTGTTCTTTCTCTCTTCAACAGCGCTGTGCACAATTCTTGCAATGGGTTTCATGGTTGACGCCAAAAGCAAAGCTATGAGTGCTCTCAATGCCCTAGCCGCCATGTTCCTTGGCGCAGTCTGGAGTGTAGTCGTACTCAATAATTTAAAGCCCTTTGAAGAAGCCGCAGTAATGATGCACACCCTAGAGACTCAAGTAACTGAGTTGAGCACAAAAGCACAGGCAAAACGAGAGAAGATTCTGCTCTTGAATCTACCTCAAGATTTCTGTGGTGCGCCAATGTTAGGCAAAGCAGCTTTCTTGGCAGTGATGATGCAGCCACCATTGGCGAAAAGCGATGGGCGTAGCCAGATCATGGTGAGCCAGCCCTTCGGCGCATCAACTGTTGTCAATCTCGATAACTTAAAGGCACCGGTATCGCTAATTACTCGATGCTGCAGTGAACTAAAATGCTACAGCTGGGACGAAAAGCAAGGACGCTTTGTCGAAGCGCAGTTACCGCAATAGAAACACTCAGTATCAAAACAGCACCAATTCCTACTCTTTAGTGCCAAAGCGATATCCCAGACCATATATAGACTGCAGCAGTGTGCTTTCTTCTTCACCAAGTTTCTTGCGAATGCGAGCAACTGTCGTTCGCACTCCAATTTCGGTAGCGTCAGAATCTGATGGCCAAACTTTATTCAATAAGTCTTGAGCCGAGAAAAGTTGATTCTGGTGGCGCATCAAAAATTCGAGTAAGAGATATTCTTTAGGCAAAAGCTTTATCTCTTCTAGACCTCGATGCAATTTACCAGCCTTGCTATCAAGCTTTAGATTGCCACACTGAATAATTTCAGAAGCCAATTGCGGATCACGCCGCAGCAAAGCCCGAATGCGCGATGATAGTTCTCGAACATCATAAGGTTTTGACATGTAATCATCGGCCCCAAGATCTAGGCCAAGGGCCTTGTCTTCACTTTTACCGCGACCGGACAAAATCAATACGGGGTTAAGTCCACCATTGCGGCGAAACTCTTTTAGAACCGAGAGCCCATCGAGACCAGGCATTGTAATATCGAGAATTAGAATATCAAAGCTATAGGCACCCAGCATTGATAGAGCATCATTGCCATCATGCACCATATCAACGGTATGGCGTTCTCCCTCAAGCACATCTTTGAGCAGTTGTGCTGCAAGGGTGTCGTCTTCTGCTAACAAGATTCTGGCCACGACTTCAGTTTTCCTCTAATCTGGCTGCTTTTACTCTAGGCAATTTTACTTCATGCAGTTCAAGTGGCAAGCGAAACCAGAATTTGCACCCACCAAATTCTAGGTTCTCACCACCTAAAGTTCCACCATGAGCTTGGATAATTTCTTTGCAGATTGCTAAACCCAGGCCATTACTGTTAATCAATGAGCCTTTGCTTGAAGCGGAAGCTGATGGAAGCTGAATATAGGCGGCATAACGATCAAATATTCTATCTTTTATTTCTGGCGGAAGACCCGGTCCATTGTCGAGAACAGCGATCTCAATCTGCGGATTTCTTGGATCGTGAACTAAACGCGATTCGACTCTAATAACTGCTTCTTGCTTTGCCCCGTACTTTATAGCATTGGAAATGAAGTTCTGAATTACTTGCACAATACGTCTTTCATCGGCCGGTACAGAAAGCGCAGGAATATTTTCAACAGCAATCTCTATACCCCGCGATTGTGCCAAATCAGCCACGAGATCAAGAGCTGAAACAATTAGTTTGGTTACTTCACAGCTTTCCTTTCTTAACTCAAATCTGCCAGTTTGCATCTGTTCAATATCTAAGAAGTCATCAACAAGCCCAGCACAGACCTTTAAATTATTAGCTACCGAGCGCGCTCGCTTAGTTCCTTTTTCGCTCAACTCTCCATAGCTTCCTGTGCTGAGCAGCTCAAGAAAAGTCAATTGACTCATAAGCGGCGTCCGCAGATCATGGCTCAACATATTGACAAATTCTTGCTTGGCTCGCTCGATTCGCCGAGCCTCAGAGACGTCGCGGGCGACACAGTAAATACTCTGTCCATCGCGAGAGCGACTAGCATTAATCTGAAACTCAACTCGCGAATGATCTCGAACACTTAATACCGCAAAAAAACTAGTGTTCTTGCCCGGCTCAAGTTGATGCAACAGGTCACGCACGCGGGCCTCGTCTTGCTTGTCGATCAGGGCAACGAATCTGGTTCCAAGTAGATCTTGTGGGCTTGTGCCCCATAGTTGCTCACTAGCGCCACCAGCAGCACTGAGAGTGAGAGAACTCGAAAGAGTGAAAATAACATCTCCAGCATTGGCTAGCATTGCCGTTTCTCGCTCTTGCGAACTTGTTAACTGATTGGCCATTTCATGCAAGCTGCGATCTAGTTGCGAAATTTCGTCATTGCCCTCAAGCACTGGCTGCATCGGTTTTTGCGCCGCATAGGCGCGGGTATCAGCGTAAATTTTTCCAATTCTTGAAGCAATATCTTTAAAGAAGAAAAATGAGGCAATCAGGCCCGCCACAAAGTTAAGGCCAATGCCAAAGAATATCAGGCGACGCTGATCATCACGCAACCTAATTGACGACTCTGGCGAATTAGACAATCGCTCCTGCTCTAAGCGAATGATTTTCTCATTAAGCTGAGCAATATTGTTTCTATCAACTAATATGCAGTCTCTCAGATCTCTTGCCAGCACCGCTGCATATCTAGTATTGCCTTCCCCAAGCATATTCAATATTTGGCGAAATCGAGCAACATACTCGTTTGTGGCGAGTGTCAATTTCTTAAGGTTCTCAGCCTGCTCTGGCTGCTGTTTCAGTGCCGCTTCAAGGGCCTTAAAGCGCCACGCTACTTCTTCTTGCTTAGCCAAGGCAGTCTGGCGGTATTCCTCTCGCCCAAAAGACGTAAAAAGAACAGTAGATTGAACCATGTCGTAGTTACTCTTCTGAAACTCTGTAATACGAACCAGAATCTCTTTGGAGCGCCGCTCAGCATTCTCGGCGTTCTGGGCCGCCTGCTCAAGCGAGAGCAAGCCAGCACTTAAGAAAACCTGCACAACAAGGGGACAGATTATGAGCAGGCAGCCCTTGAAGCTTATCCCTATACGAGGTACTGGCAAACGGATATTCCTCAAAAGTACTCAGAACTACTCCGACATTGCCTAACAATTTACCCTGCTTTTCCACTTTGCAACATGACTGCAACAATCTCAGCTTAGTCTGAAAGGACATTCACCCCTGAACCACTCAAACTTTCTATAGCGAGATTTACTACCATGGGCCAACAGACACTTGACAGACCTACAGCAGACGTCGAAGAGCACAAATATAAGCCACACGGTGACCAGGCAATCGACTGCACAAAGGACTCTTGCAAGCCAATTAGCATGGAGCAACTGCAGAAAGATTTAGGTCCAGAACAGTTCAAGAAGTACCAGGAGCATGCGGCCTCAGAAGCTACTAAAAATGAGTATTTCCATCCAGAAAGTGATGCCGGGAAAATGATGAACGGTTTCACAGTTAGCGGCCTTGGCAAGAAAGGAGAGGCTGCCGACACCACTGATAAGTTAGAAAAGGCCGGTCAGAAGGAAGGCAAGAAGGATGCTAGCCAAGAAAACAATCTCTTTGGCGACCAAAGAAATGAAATTCCCGCTGGTAAGAAGCAAGAATCAGGCAGTGATAAAACCAAAGAAAATGCCAAAGTCGACGATAAGCCCAAGTCAGAATGGGACAAAAGAATAGAGGCATCAGGAGCTTCCACAGTGTCTGAAGCTGGCGACGCTTACAAAAAGGCATTTAACGAAGGTAAAGGATTGGCCATTGCAATTGTTGGCAAGGACACGCCCGGAAGTAAGGAGTTACTAGACAAACTACCTGAATTACAGAAAGCCAATCCAAACCTCAACTTCATGGTGGTCGACAAAGACGCCGTAGCGCAGAAACTCGCGGAAAATCCAAATGACAAATCTATGCAAAACTGGGACAAGTGGATCAAAGACAACCAGAAAGATTGTGCCGGTGATCCAATCGACATGGCAAAAACTAGTGTTCAGTCACTAAAAGTTGATGAGAACGGCAAAACCGGACCAGATAAAGTAACCAGTACCCACTGGGGCGCAAACATCGAAGCCGGACTCGCGGATCAGGCTCGCTATGCAGCAGATGCAACAGGCCGCAATCTTGCTGCCTCCCAAACCGATTTCTCACCCAAACCTCTGGTAACACCATCCGAAAAAACAGATACCAAGTCAAACACTGAGGTACCAGCAGAGACAAGCAAGCAACAGACCAACGGACAAGGCCAAGGTCAGAACCAAAGCAATAAAGGGAAAGAACAAGAAACACAAAACCAGCAGTCAAAGGCAAAAGAAAGTGAAGCCGCCAAAGAAGAGACTCCTTTTCTCAAAGAAGAAAAAGAGCAAGTAGACAATAAGGCTAAAGAAGCGCAAGCCGCTAAAGACGCAGAAGCAGCCAAAGAAGCACAAGCCGCCAAAGATGCAGAAGCAGCCAAAGAAGCACAAGCAGCCAAAGATGCAGAAGCAGCCAAAGATGCAGAAGCAGCCAAAGAAGCACAAGCAGCCAAAGATGCAGAAGCAGCCAAAGAAAAGGAGAAACCAGAGGCTTCAGAGCAGCAAGAAGCAGCGAAGAAACTAGAACAAGAACAACAACTTGAAAGACAAAAGCGTATCAAGGAGGCCACTGATCACAAATACAGCGGTAATGATATCGAAGAAGTGAAGCGTCTCTCCCGTGAGCTCGGCCTACCAATCGTCATGGAAATCGGCTTCGAAGGAACCGACCCAAGCAACCCTTGCCCACCCTGCCGACAACTGAACTCAGCCATGGAGAGCGGATTAGCCGATAGTATGAAAGGCCGTGCCTTGGTTATGAAAAGCGGTCTTGGCGAACTAGACGGCAGAATCGGTCAACAAATCCCTGGCTTTAACGATAGCACCAGCAGGCCTGGAGAAGCCGGAAAGGTTCCTTATTCTACAGCTGGTTATGTCGGCGCTGATGGCAAAATCCATGCCTTAGGCAGCACTGTTCGTGGTTTCTATGGTGCAGATCATTGGAGAACGAGCATGAATGACGGAGTAGATAAAGTCAACAAACTCTTCGATAAATACCGAAATAACAAATAAGCTTTTTCACAAGAACACTTTGTTCGAGGACAAAGTGAGATTCCAAAGCAGTATCAGGGGTGGTATCGCTAGGAACGAATCAACTTAAGACCAACTTCTTAGGAAACTAAGAGGTTGGTCTTAAGTCATGAAAAAACGCTAAAATCTGGAACGATCACATTGTCATCACATTATTACCCTACGATTACGTTTTCACTTAGATTGAGCCGGCAAGCCTTGTCAAGAAACGGTGCTAACGCTCTCAGCTACTACACCGCTTTCCAGATCAGTCAATCAAGCAGTCAATCAGTCAGTCAGAGCCAACAGGAATAATCTGTGACATTGAAAATTAGTCGTAAAAAAATTGTCTGCGCCCTTCTAGCAACATTATTCACGATTCAATCAAACCTTGCATGCTTAGCTACAACAGAATTAGTTGAACCGCTCGGCAATTCTGCCACGTTTGCCATTGGCGAAACTAGCAACAAAATTGCTTACGGCCACTTCACCCTGAATGGGCCACTTGGGGCGGTGCCTGCCGTAGAGGAAAATGCCAATGCCGAGACCAATGAGGCATTAAGCGGAGAGGCACCTCAACTGATTACAGAAGCACCTGTAGTGGCCCAAAGCCCTGGGACTAAACAATTCACCTTAGCCGACGGAGCATCAATAACTCCAGAAGAGTCAGTAGATAAAATCGATGACCTAACCAAGCAGATTCTACTTAAAGAAATAGAACTGCAAAAATTCAACTTGCACTACTCACAAGAAGTCGGGAAGCAAGGGAGGTGGAAAGGCTGGCGTTATGCCGGTCTACAAGAACTCAACATGGGAACTGGTTTGGCTGGAGCAATTATTTCTGTGGCCAACAGAGGCTCTTTTCTGCACCGAGCCGCTGGAGTGCATCGTCACGTTCAAGAGAGTGCTAACTACATTCCTATGATCGGCTCGATAATCGGCGCTAGTGCAGCGGTTGTCGAATTTGGTATAAATGGCTACCACGACTTAACATCAAGACGCCATGGATTCTCGCCCGCTGCTGCAACCAAGCATGTTGAAAGCATAAAGAAAGACATTGACTCATTATTGGCTCAAAGAGCTGCTTTAACAAAAGTAGAGGCCTCATCACCAGCCCTAAGCGGACACGTAGAAGTTGACAATGCCGAAGGGAAAGTTCTAAAAGATTTGCGCGATCAGGCTTTGCAAGAATTTCAACGCTTTCATGTGGGCGCCAGAAAACTAATTGCATTCCAACAGTGGCAGTACTTCTTTGACTTTGCCAAATACACCACTAACGCCATCGGCTACGAGTTCGCCTACCTATCTTTGCATAGAAAGCATCGCGTATGGAATGGTAGAGCCGGTGTGCTGTTTGTCGTGTCGGGCCAACTAACTATGTGGGGACCAATACTGAGTCGAGTAGCTGCCAAAGGTGTTGGCGAACTAACAAAACATCGCATCAAAAAAGTAGTACAAGACTCAAATGACGCCAAAGTACAAGTGTTAGAAGCAGACCTAGCAGTGCTAGATAAGCTAATCAAGCAAGGTAAAGTCTCAAATTTAGGCGTTGCCAACGCTATAGATCGATCTGGTCTTTATGGAGAGCACCAACGAGTATTTAGCGACGAAATTAGAGCGGCACAAAAGAAAAGCAATGATGCAAAACTAACAGCCACGCAAAACATTGGCGCTGGTCTCTATGTCGGTGGCACAAAAACTGCCTCAGGCATTCTTTTTGTCATTCCAGGATTCAACCACCACTACAACGATTCATCAGCACGTGCCAGCAGAGTGACCAATGATCTTTTGTTTGCATCTTCACTCATAGCCATTCCATCAAGCGCTTTCGGCATGCTTGATACTCTGCGCATTCAAGTGCGCGGTGAGATCAATCGCCATAAAGCACTGAAAGCAGGCATGCTCCCTGGCCAAATTGCCTCAGCAAGACTTAAGCAACTCGATGAGATGGAAGCACGCTTGAGAGCGAAATAATTGTATGGAAGATCGACGAGAACAAACCCAAAGGGTCGACCATCGAGCAAATCGGAAATAGGTGTATATACACCTATTTCCGATTTACAAGAAGTCCATAGATCGAAAGCAAAATACTTGAGTACTCAAGTATTTTGAAAATAGGTGCATATACACGCATTCGCTGAAGTCACCGTGTTACTAGGAGCGCTGCTCGATAGGAGTTGCGACCGTAACAAAGCTCCAAGGCCCTTTCGTTTTTCCTAATAGGGCAGACCAATACCACGAGGAAGGATCAGTCCACATACCTCCTGCCTGATCGTAAATACATTCGCTAACTTGCAAGCGCTGCTTTACCCGCGTTGCTTCAAAGCGACTCCATCTAATTCCATCGAGTTCGAGTATGGGCAACGATTTAATTTTAAATCCCAGACCCCTGTAACAATCTGAGCTTGAATGCAACTGCCGAGTCTCGCAGTTTACTGTTCGGACAAGAACAGACTTAGCACCGGCCTCAAATTTTGCTACTGACCCGGGAAAGTGACGTGCAAAAACCTTTTCATCAGAACTGAGCGGCACAACTGAGAGATTTGTCAAACCAAACCTAGACATCAGCATTTGCAAATCTCCAGTATTTGCGTGTGACTCTTGATGATCAATACTGGAAGTCCTATCGACGACGACAGTTCTATCGCTGACGGTGGTTCTATCAAACGAGCCCAGAAGCGACGATAAAATAAGAAGCAAGTTTAGACCAATCAAAGAATATACAAGCCGATGCTTAGCCGGTCTAAGATAGACAGATCCAGCCTTCTGCGCTAATTTTCCAGCGGGTACTTTCTCAGCAATCACTAAAATAGCAAGGGCAACCATTAAAAAGCAAGCGGTGCCTATGGCATCATGAGCATAGATTTCTAGAGCTGGTTTTAAGACCACAGAACTCTCATACATAGTAATAGAAACTGCTCTAAGAACATTGCCAAACAAGGCAAATACCCCAGCTGCACAGGCTAAAGCTAATGTTTGTGACCAGTTAAGCCGGCGAAGATAAGCAACAAGCATAGCCAAATAGAAACTGATCCAAAGCATATGAATGCCACTACAGGCAGAATCAATAATTACTTCTCGCCCCACAAAGAACAGTTGAACGCCATTAGACTTAGCCCCATAGCCACTAACGTTCAAAAGTAGCGCACTACTAGCGGCCACAAATGAACGCAGCGGAAAACCGAAGTAAAAATTTAGCGTCGCCACAGATGGTACAGATAAAAGCAACAAACCCCAAAGGTAAGATGGAAGCCGATTGGGGAAGAAAATAGCCTGGGCTAAACTTAGCTGAGCGACCAGCGCCAATAGCAACTGAACTGACTTGGGAAAAACAAATGTCGCCAGCCCGTATAGCAAAAGGCAGACTAATGGCACAAGTAAGCTTTTACTCTCTAACCTAGCTTCTTGCTTCGTGGACGACCGCACCTCAACAACAACAAGTGCCACCAACGTTACAAGCGCGAGTAAGCCTAGCGGTTCGTCTGAGCAATCTAGAGCACGACAAGCGAACCAAGACCAAGCTGGCCAAAGAGCTAGCAACTGAAGGTAGAAGTACCATCTTTTTTTCATTGCTAGCTGCTCGCACTTTGAGCAATACACCGCCGACGCAGCGATATAAACAAGACTCCCAGCCCAACTAACAGCAGAAGCCAAGTCTCGGGCTCTGGGCGTGTCGGTATTTCAGACCCCTCCTCAGGTGGGGCCTCAAGACCATTGTCTTTGTAGTCTTTCTTATTCTCAAGAACCACAGCACCAGAAACAGGCGAAATTATTCGATACTCTTTTGCTATTGCCAGAGCTTTCTTGAATGCTGCAGGATTGCGCCACTTATTGCCACTATCTACAGTGCTAGCGACGGTCACAGTACTATTCGCCTGATTAAGTAGCAATTTATCAATCTGATCTTTTGCCCACAATGGCGCCAAGCTAACTGTTGATTTATAGTCAGCGGGGCTACCCGCTCCAAGGACCATAACAGTGAATGCTTGCATTGTCGGCACTCCTTGCCATTGATCATATAGACCTTGCAAGTCGGCAAGAGAATCTTCTAACCGTGCCACTACATGGACATTGTTCAGTCCTTCTAGCGACTCTAAGACCCTATTGGGACCGTACTCTATCTGAAAATCATATAGCTGAACAACTTGATCACGGGCGACAAGAAGAGAGCGAAGGCCGACTGGCGCTTGCAGTTCGATGGGCTGAGTACCATGAATCCAAAGAATGGCCGGATTATCTAGTTTGTGCAAACTAGTCCAAGCCCGAACGAGACTAGGTACTGCATCAGCACCGCCAATGCACTGATGTCGTTGGAGTTGCTCAAGAGCCCTGTTCCACTCAGGGCTAGCGCTGATCAAATTCTCAGCTAATACTTCAACACTATCTCCGCTACGAATGAGGGAAACACGCATACCTTCAGGTAAGGCCTGCAGTACTTTAACCAAATCGCTAACATGACTGGCCATAGAGGCAGAACCATCAACGACAACAACCAAATTCTTTGGTTTGCGATAAGCACTGACTGAGCGCAGCGACTGACTAAAACTCTTGGCCCTTTGTGGAGGCGACTCAGACCAAGCCTTTATCAGGCTCGGCTGTCGAACGAAATTAGCGTTTACGCCCCCAGTGCTTAAATCTTTGTTTGCGACAGTGGCAGAGAAAGCATAGTTCAGGAGACCAGGAGCAAGCGGCCTACTCACGCCCACACTAGCAGGGGCTGCCAAAAGAATTCGATTGCTCTCAGTCAATGGCGTAGTGGCTTTGATCTTCAATACATGGTGCTGAACTTGAAAGTTCCTTTCTGCAAATTGAGGAACTATCAATCGAGAATAGCTCTGATCACTCCTCGCCACTACCATTGGTGCGGTAATCGAAAACCGAATCTTCATGTCCTTACCGGCAGAAACTGGAAAGCATTGAATCAAAACTCTATCTGGCCCACTTGTAGTGACAAGGAGAGGATCCCTCATAGGGCGGACCACATTCTCATAAGCCCGGCGCGCCTCCAGTCTTCCGGCAAAAGCAGCTTGTTTAGGCACACCATTCACCCATAAAATCGCCTGAGAAACTACACCACCAGGTGGCAACAACACTTGGGCCCGGGCCTCGTGCTCCTGCTTACTCTTGCTTGCGAATTCCATAGTCCAATCGGTTTTGGAGACTGCAGCATTGGCATCCACTGTAACGTCCAGGTTTGAATGAGTAAGTGAAAGACCGCGGGCAACACCGCCCACTGCCTGACTAGCCAAGTCATTATCAAAATCAAAAATATTCTCCTCGTTCACTGGAATTTCAGCAGGACCGGAAGAGAACAAATTCAATCGACCTCTAGAATAAATTGGAACTGGTGCAGAGTTAAATGGACGACCAGTCACCCGGTAATAAGCTCCGCGTGCCTCTTCGGCACTCACGCTCCTACCAAGAGTAAGGAGCGTGCCAAGCATGTCTGTAGCGTGTGCCCGGCCATAACATGCTCGCAACATAGCATCTTCATTGTGAATAGTGCGCAAAATAAAGAGGCCATCATTCTCTTGCTTAGGATTGCTGATCATAGACATGCCTAGACGAGTTGCGCTCGATGGTAACTCGATAAAGAGCAACAATGAAATGCCAAAAACAATTGCCGTTACAGAATAGCCTGCTGGCTTTACCTGGGGAATTCGATTCAACAATTTCCAGCACAGTATCGTACCCACAAGTGAAGCCGGTGGGGAAAATCCAAGCAAAACAAACGGCGCCAGAAAAATAATAATGCAGGCCAATATTGCCATCGGATAAACAGGCAAGAAGGTTACTGAGTAGTAGATTGAAATCCCAGCGGCCACTCCTAGACACCACCTAGCAAAGGCCAAAGCAGTTGTTGATGTGGTTTGATTAAGAGAGCAAAACAAAGCCAAAATGTTAGCAAAAGCGACGAAACCAACCAATCCGACATGGTAAATCGTGGGAATGGGATCAACCATCATGGAACACACCCTCATTGCGGTCTCAACCCACAAAGCCGCTATTGGTGCAACCACGCCGAGAAAAAAGGCAATTATTCGCATTGGACCACCGAAATAAACCGTTCCACTGAACTCAATCCACCACAATTAAAGTATATGGCAGTTCGCTGGAGGCGCCCAAAATCGAAAAAACTGGCAAATTGATGCTCAAGATATTATGAGAATCTAGCGACGTCCAAGATCCGCTCAAACACCTTCGGTAAGTCGTCAAAGCAAAATACTTGAGTACTCAAGTATTTTGTTAATTAGGTGTAAATAAAAGCTCTTTCAAGATACCACTATCAGAACTTACTCACCAAGCTAGATCGCCGGCGTATTTCTATTTTGCCGCAGCATCTAAACTGCGCAAACGCGCACGTTCTTCTTCCAATACTTGCTTCATGATTTCGCCAAGAGGGGGTGTTATAAGAGCAGTGGTCATCTCCATTGACTCGCTCATAACCGCCGGCAAAGCCTGCAAAGTTTTCTTGCCTGTAGGCGTTTTGTAGAAAGTGATGATGTCTTGCATTTCAGACTCAGTGAAGTTCTTATCGTAGACCTGCAGAGCAACATCTTGCATGACCTTACTCAAATCAATTTTCTGCACGAACAACTGACGTAATCGCTCAGACGACCGCACACTCTGCTCTTGAATAGTGGCGATCAGCTCTTTTTTCTTATCTTCTGAAAGATTAGGTGCAGCGTTGATGGCTTGAGCTAGCATAGAAGGATAACGTCGTTGATGGGAAAGAGTCAGTTGATTGATGATCATCTCTACCTGTTTGTCAGCATCTGTCATCTTAAGCAGCTCAAGAATTAGGGCCCTTTTTACCGGTGTAAGAGCCGGAGATACCGCAGCAGGCTTGGCAGCAGCCTCTGTAGCAGAGGATGTAGACAATGCAGAAGTTGAAGAAGAGCCAGAAGTTGTAGGAGACTTGGAGGAAGTAGAGGACGCAGAAGGCGCAGCCTGTGCAGAAGATACAGGAGCATCAGAAGCAAAAGCCGGAGCGACCACAAACAAAAGAGAAGCCGCTGAAAGAACGACATGGGGCAAACGCATAATAATAGAACCTCTTATTTAACTCGACCTATAGCGCTGCGCTTTGCACCACCAACGGTGTTACGAGTTTTAGCAGCTTCTGTTTTTTTCGTTTTATCTTTAAAGATTAAAGCAAATACTTCATCAAGGTGAGCAACAGGAACCAACTCAACCTTCTCTTTGACATAGTCAGGAATATCAGCTAAATCTTTCTCATTGCTGCGAGGCAGAATGACAGTTTTTATACCAGCACGCAAAGCAGCTAAAACTTTCTCTTTCAAGCCACCAATTGGTAGCACTCGACCGCGCAATGTTATCTCACCGGTCATGGCAAGCGAACCGCGAGCCGGTCTCTTAGAAATAGCTGAAACAAGGGCGCAACACATGGCCACACCAGCCGATGGGCCGTCTTTAGGCGTAGCACCTTCAGGTATGTGAATATGGATATCGAGGGTCTCGTGGAAGTTGGTAGGAATACCAAGCAACTCAGCGTGACTACGAATATAGCTAAAAGCTGCTTCAGCAGACTCTTTCATGACGTCACCGAGCTGACCAGTTAGTTGCAGCTTGCCTTTACCGGGCATAGTGTTGACTTCAATCGATAAAGTTTCGCCGCCTGTTTCGGTCCAAGCCAAGCCCATAACAATGCCAACTTGAGGGCCCTTCACTTCGTTTTCGCGCACAATCTTTGGTGGTCCTAAGAATTTAGGCACCAAATTCGGTTGCAGCCTAACTGACTCAACTTCTTCTTTAACTACCTGGGAAGCCACTTTACGGCAAACATTGGCTAAATTGCGCTCTAGGCTGCGAACACCGGCTTCGCGAGTATACTCTTGAATAATTTTGCGCAAAGTTGCTGCAGGAATTTTAAGCTGCTTTTCGTTCAAGCCGTGGCGATAGAGAATCTTAGGCAATATGTGATTCTCAGCAATCGCCACTTTTTCTTCTTCAGTGTAGCCTGATATCGAAATAATCTCGAGACGATCGAATAGTGGCCGCGGCACTTGTTCTAAGCTGTTAGCCGTAGCCACAAAGACAACTTCAGAGAGTGAGAACGGTGCATCTAAATAGTGATCGGTAAAAGAGTCGTTTTGATCAGGGTCTAGCACTTCTAACATGGCAGCCATGGGGTCGCCTTGATAAGAGCGCGTCATCTTCTCAATTTCATCAAGCAGAATCACTGGATTTTTAGTTCCAGCTTGCTTCACTGCTTGAATAATTCGGCCAGGCATAGCGCCAATATAAGTACGTCTGTGGCCACGAATCTCAGCTTCATCACTGACGCCGCCCAAGCTGATGCGGGAAAACTGTCGATTCATAGCCCGTGCAATGGACTTAACCAGACTGGTTTTACCAACCCCGGGTGGCCCAACTAAGCAAAGAATAGTTCCTGTAGGCTCCTTGGCTAGCTTGCGCACGGCCAAATATTCCAAAATACGTTCTTTGACTTTCTCAAGACCATAGTGGTCTTCAGTCAAAATTTCTTCAGCCTTGTGTAAATCGATAACTTCGCGCGAACGCTTAGCCCAAGGCAAGGCCACAAGAGTATCTAAATAAGTGCGAATGACACCAGCTTCAGCGCTTTGAGGCATCATTTTTTCAAGGCGGCCGAGTTCTTTGTTGGCGCGCTCTAAAGCCACACCAACCATCTTCGACTTTTTGATCTTCTGTTTGTACTCGTTTATCTCGCCGAGTTCGCCACCATCTTGATTCAGTTCATCTTGAATGATGCGTAGTTTTTCACGCAGATAGTATTCGCGCTGGGTCTTCTCTAAATTGAAGCGCACGCGATCATGAATCTGTTGCTCTAAATCAGCTAGCTCTAACTCGCGAGAGAGCAATTGACCAATGTATTCGAGTCTTTCAGTGGCGTCGTTAATTTCTAAACATTTCTGGCGCTCGGCCAAACTAAGACCTAAATAGGTAGCAATAATGTCAGCCAGACGACCTGGTTGACCAATTCCTGAAACCGCAAGAAGGCTCTCTGGATTGATTTTCTTAGTTGATTTAACGTACTGCTCGAATTTCTCTACCGAAATTTTGATGAGAGTGCGAGTGGTCTCATCATCAACTAAAATTTCACTGCGTTCTGCAACTTTAGCTGTGAAATGCTCCGGAGCATCTTCAATGACATCCAGCATGACCCGCATGGAGCCTTCCACCAGCACTTTAACCGTGCCATCTGGAAGTTTCAGCATTTGCATTACTTCAGCTAAAGTTCCAACCTGATACAAGTCTTCAACTTTAGGGTCTTCGGTCTCTGGCTCTTTTTGAGCAACTAGAACCACAAGACGATCGTCGCGCATCAAGGCTTGTTCAAGAGCCGCAATTGAACGCGGCCTCGAAACAAACAAAGGCGTGACCATTTGGGGGAAGACTACAACGTCCCGAAGAGGGATGAGGGGGAATTCAGTACTCAAATCCACCATAAGGCATTAATTGGCCTCAACTAGAAAAACTGACGCTTTTAAGGATCAATCGCCAGCTTTGCAAGCTTTAGGCAATCTCCCCCTTCAGTTTAGCCTTTGGAAGCTGAAGTAGCTCCGCTGTAGATCGTTTTTCTACAAGTTCCTTAGTGATATGGCAGACCTTGATATCAGACCGCGATGGCACTTCGTACATAATATCGAGCATAATTTCTTCAACAATAGAACGCAGCGCACGGGCGCCGGTCTTACGTTTTAGAGCTTCTTCAGCCACGGCCCGAATTGATTCAGTATCAAACTTAAGCTCCACCCCATCAAGAGATAGCAACTGTTGATATTGCTTGATGATGGCGTTCTTAGGCTCAACCATGATACGTACCAATGCCTCAACATCAAGGGCCTCAAGCACTGCTGTCACAGGCATACGACCAACAAATTCAGGAATCAGACCAAACTTGAGCAAGTCATCTGGAGCAGTGTCCATCAGAATCTTAGATGAACGCTGTTCTCTTTCCCAAGCGGTCAGCGGACGCTCACTACCAAAGCCAATATTACGGTTGGAAGAGACGCGGGCTTCCACAATCTTGTCTAAGCCAACAAACGCTCCACCGCAAATAAATAGAATATTGGCAGTATTGATCTGAATGAATTCTTGGTGAGGATGCTTGCGACCGCCTTGTGGTGGTACGTTGGCAAGAGTTCCTTCAATCATCTTCAGTAAGGCCTGTTGCACGCCTTCGCCAGAGACATCTCTAGTAATACTGGTGTTTTCAGACTTCCGTGAGATTTTGTCGATTTCATCGATGTAAATAATGCCGCGTTCGGCCTTCTTCACGTCATAATCGGCTGATTGATAGAGCCTGAGCAAGATGTTTTCAACGTCTTCACCGACATAGCCAGCCTCTGTCAAAGTGGTGGCGTCAGCAACGGCAAAAGGTACATCAAGTAATTTAGCTAATGTTTGAGCCAAAAGCGTTTTACCGCAACCGGTAGGACCAATCAGCAGAATATTAGATTTGGAGATCTCTACTTGATCAGCCAGTTCGGCGTTGTGGCTAATTCTCTTGTAGTGGTTGTATACAGCCACTGAAAGAATCTTCTTAGCCCGTGATTGACCGATGATATGCTGATCGAGGAAGGCCTTAATTTCTTGAGGCTTAGGAATATCAACCATTTGCGGAGTTGATGTTTCTGGAGCGGGCTGAGCAGCAGCACCGCCTTCGAACAGTTCTTCATCAAGGATCTCGTTGCAAAGATCAACACACTCATCGCAGATATATACTCCGGGGCCAGCGATCAATTTCTTCACTTGATCTTGACTCTTTCCGCAAAACGAGCACTTGAGTCGATTGTCCGATTGTTTTGGCATTTAGTTTCCCTATCTAGGACCTATAGTTCTACTTAATCACACACTTAGCATTCTACAAAGTTAAATGCCCGGGCGCTCTGGCCCGGGCATCAACTAAGAACGATTACACAGCTGACAGGTTGGGCGATTGCTCAAGTTTGGTAATAACTTGATCGACCAAGCCGTACTCCTTGGCTTCTTCTGCAGTCATGATGTTGTCACGATCTGTGTCTTTCTCGATTGTTTTAACCGATTGACCAGTGTGTTCAGCCATCAATTCATTCAATTGGCGCTTGATGCGAAGAATCTCGCGAGCTTGAATTTCGATATCGGTAGCTTGACCTTGAGCACCACCCAATGGTTGGTGAATCAAGATGCGTGAGTGAGGAAGAGAAAGACGCTTGCCTTTCTTACCAGCCGATAGAAGGAAAGCACCCATCGATGCAGCTTGACCCAAACAGATGGTAGATACATCTGAGCGGATATGTTGCATGGTGTCATAGATAGCCAAACCTGCGGTGACAGAGCCACCAGGTGAGTTGACGTATAGACGGATATCTTTCTCTGGATCTTCGCCTTCAAGCAATAGCAACTGGGCGACAATAAGATTTGCCACCATGTCATCAATTGCGGTGCCCAGGAAAATAATTCTCTCGCGTAGCAATCTGGAGAAAATGTCGAATGCTCTTTCACCGCGAGCAGTAGTTTCAATTACTGTCGGTGCATAAATGGCGTCTGGGCTCACATATGGAGTCTGGCTCCAGATTTCATAAAGTTGCTTAGAGCTGGGTGGCGACTTAATGATGTTGTTGTCACCGAATTTTTGTGTAGTCATTTTGTCTTCCGTTTCCTAGGATGTCTCTTAGCTTTGAGCAATGCTCAGAGGATAGTTTATCGCTCATCTGGCATTCTATCTTACTGAAAAGTGACAAATACACATTAAACGGCCTCTGAACAGAGATTCCCCAATTAGTATTGGAAAAATACTGGGAGAGCACGTGTAGTGTACTTGGCACCTCTCAAGTAGCTAAATAGAAGCCTTAATCTAGTAGAAGCCTATTCGGCTTTCTTGCTAGCCTTCTTGCCAGCCTCAGCTTTAGGCTTTTCTTTGCCTTCAACTGCAGCTTTGGTTTCAGCTTTGGTTTCAGCTTTAGCTTCGGCTTTTCCACTATGACCATGGGCTGCATGGTCGTGATCTTCGGTACATTCATCAGGCACGAAGTT
This sequence comes from Candidatus Melainabacteria bacterium, assembly GCA_030696635.1. Taxonomy (GTDB): domain Bacteria; phylum Cyanobacteriota; class Vampirovibrionia; order Obscuribacterales; family Obscuribacteraceae. The sequence goes on along the minus strand of JAUYRX010000009.1, from coordinate 18,695 downwards.
AATTTTGGCTGAGCTGACCAAAAGCTCTACAACTTTACCGGTCAAAACTTCTTCAGCAACCTGTCTGCGCACATCTTCGTTGTTGGCAAACTCTTCGAACTGATCTGGGCGCAATTGATAGCGCATGGCCAGCTCAGCGTAGTAGGGTGCCATTTCTTCATCGTTAACAGTGAGCTTCTCTTCACGCACAACAGCACCGAGCACTAAAGAAGTAAGAACACGCTGACGAGCCTCTTCCAATTTAGTGGTTTTCATCTGTGTGTATTCGTCAGTTGCTTCAAACTCTTCCCATGGCTGACCATTTTGCTCAACATAACGACGTAATTGACCAAGCAACAAATCGCGCTCACGCTCAACCATAGTTTCAGGAATATCGACTTGGGCGCTGAGCGCCACCGCCTCTACTACCATTCTCTGAGCGCGCGACTCATTTTCCTGCTTGACCACTTCGTGAAGTTCAGCCTTTATTGATTCTTTCAGGCCATCAAGATTTTCGTGACCGACTGATTGAGCCAGTTCGTCATTAACATCAGGAGTAGACTTTTTGCGAATTTCTTTCAGGTGAACTTCAAATTCAGCTTCTTTACCAGCGACTTCTTTGCGCTTGTAGTTTTCAGGGAAAGTGGCTTTGGCCTTGAACTTGTCTTTAGCATTTTTGCCAACAACCTGCTCACAGAAACCAGGCAAGAATGACCCTTCTACGAGATCAAGCATCAGTGAATCAGCTTTGCCACCTTCAAGGGCTTTGCCATCAACAAAGCACTCAAAATCAATCACAGCAGTGTCGCCCATTTCAGCCGCTCTACCTTCTACAGGTGCTAGCGAGGCTTTAGTTTCGGCCACATTTGTCAAAGCACGCTCAAGAGCATCTTCAGGAAGAGCTACTTCAGGAACATTGACTTCAATCTCTTTGTAGCTACCAAGTTTTACTTCAGGACGAATCTCAAACTTAGCTTCGAACTTCAGCGGTTGACCAAGCTTAAAATCGAAGTTGGAATACTCTGGAGCAGTGATGATGTCCAGATTTTCTTTTAAAAGAGCCTCGTTGATCAGCTCAGGAACAAGCTTCTCTAAAGCTTCACGTTTGATAGCTTCTTCACCAATGGTCTTTTCAATAATCATTCTTGGTGCTTTGCCCGGTCTAAAACCAGGGATACGCACTTGATGACTGAGTTGGCGACAAGCCATCTCGTAGGCACGGGAAACCTTGTCAGGCTCCAACTCGATACCCATTTTTACTATGTTTTTGCCTTCCCGTTCGAGGGTGACCTTCATGACTTTCTCTCTCAGTGACTATATACGCCGAAATACAAATTAGATTGTGGATTTTAACATGGCAGAAGGCAGAGCCTGGCGACTAGAGCTGGATTATTTACAGTTGCCCCAGACCAGAAGCCCTCGGCCAAAGGGAAACTGACCAATTTTCGCTCATACTTCGGTCAGGTCAAACTTTAAGGCAGCTCGGCCGGATACATAGCTGACACGCCCAAAGCTACACCAGCAGCCACATTGACGCAGAGGAAAATACCAAGAAAAATGCAACCCATCATGAGCTGCCAGCAAATCAAGGCCTGGCGCTTACCAAGAGAAGACAAGATTCCAAGACGATAAACCAAAAACATGGTGATGGCTACGGCCAGAACAACATCTGATATGGCAATAAAAGCCAAGCGCATACCAGCCATGGGCGTATATACAAGCGACAGTACTTCAGCTATGCAACAGGTAAGCAATGCAATAACAGTAACTCGATCTGAGGTGCGAACTTGTATATCGTCAGTTGCCGAAGCCTGACCGACATATTGAATGGCCGCGATGGAAGACAGCCAGGGCGAGCGCCTCAGGGCAGCACCTTCTAATACTTTGGCAGCAGCCTCAGCTTCTAACTCTACATTGGCACAAGGTGTTGTCGACTGTGCCTCAGAAACAGTTTCTCCCACTGGTTCTGGAACTGGTTCTGAAGAGAGATCTGCGATTGGCGCCGAACCAGACTCTTGTGGAGTATCTACACTAAGTTCAGATGGCTCAACCTTTTTTGAGGCTTCATCTCCGGGCTCTTGCACTCCGTCAGTCATTCCGATGTCACTCTCCAGATATATTCTCGCGCAGCACCCACATGACTAATATAGCTCAAGCAAGGCAATCTTTTAAATCTGTTAATAAGAGTACTAAAAAGAAAAGCTGCCACAAGGGCAGCTAAAAAATGGAGCGGGAGAAGAGATTCGAACTCTCGACATCCTCCTTGGCAAGGAGGCATTCTACCACTGAATTACTCCCGCATAACGGCCTTGAGCCATCAGAGAACCAGCGCAGAAAGAAATTATACACAACTGAAAGATCTTGTGTGCACCTACAAGCAAATCCTAACGGGATGTTGCGATTGCGTTTACACGACGCGGACGAGCAGACAAACGCTTTTCAACATCAGATAGCACGCGAACCACATGGTAAGCATTGTTAGCATCAGTTCGAGGGCGCTCACCGCGCAAAATGCATTGAAGGAAGTGCTCGCACTCTAGCTGTAGTGGTTCACCAGTTGGATAATAGGGATACTCAACCACCATGCGTCCCTCTGGGGTAACACTATGAAGAGCCAATTTATCCTCTTGCTGGGTATCGTTAAGCACAGCAGTTTTTTTAGTGCCATTGACAGTCAAACGCACTAATTTTTGAGGGTCGATCCAACTATTGCGAACCTGGCCAGGAATACTGCGATTACCCATAGGGAAAGTTAAATCGAGATAGGCCACATCAACTAGACCATCACCGAGAGTATCCCAGCCACCCACGCGACTGACTTCCGGCGATTCACAATCTAGCAAATAACTCATCATAGAAATGTCGTGAGGGGCTAAGTCCCAGAGAACGCTCCAGTCACGACGGGAGTTATTAAAATTCATGCGATCCGAGCGGACGAACAACAGGTCGCCTAGTTCACCGGAGGCAATTAAGTCTTTGAGGCAATTGACGGCCGGATGATAGAGCAACAAATGGCCCACCATCAAGACTAAATTACGTTCCGTTGCTAGCTCATCTAACTTCTCTGCATGCTTAACATCGCGAGCCAGTGGTTTCTCGACATAAACATGCTTGCCTGCCAACAAGGCTTTCTCAGCGAGCAAGAAGTGCGTATCAGAAGGCGTAGCAATAACAATGGCGCTTACATTAGTGTCAGCCAAAACACTATCATAATCACTAGTAACAGCGATACCCTTGTGTTCTTTAGCAACATAATCTAAGCGCTTTTGATCGGCATCACAGACGGTCGAGAGGGCTCCCAGGTGAGCAAAATTGCGAACCAGGTTCTTACCCCAGTTTCCGCAACCAATTACCGCAACTCTAGGTAACCCCACTCGAACCTCCTATAGGCTACACCGGGCTTATTTGCCCTTCTTATCCTTGTTCACTGATTCAGCGAACTCTTTACCGACTTTGAAACCGGCAACACGCTTTGCGGGAATGTGCAATGGTTCATTTGTTTTAGGGTTGCGGCCAGTGCGTGCTTTACGCTGACGGGCTTCAAAAGTACCAAAACCAACCAAAGTAACTTTCTCATCACGAGCAACATGCTTGATGATGGTGTCCATCATCTTGTTGATAACTTGCTCAGCGTCTTTTTTTGTCGTTCCTGCTTCTTTAGCTACGATGTCGACTAATTCTGCTTTATTCAAGACTCTCCACCCCTTTGAAGATTTAGAACCAAATTCCTAGAAAATTAAACAGGTGAGACTTCTTTTTTTGAAAAAATAAGTCTCGGGCTTCCCAAGAGATTCCAAGCCGCCAAGGGCTTTTAAGAACAGAGTCAAACTTAAAACAGAGAATTTAATCAGCGTTGACAGCAGCTCTTAACGTCTCACCTTAACTTAGACCACTGCTAAAGCCTTAACGAGCATGGCTTTAGTGGAACTAATTACGGCTACCGACAGCAATGCTAGCATAAAGTAAAGCTCTAAGAAGCGCTTCAAACACTGAGTATGTCGATAATTTACTAATGCTCCCCACACGCCAAGCCAACCTTACATCGATTCGTCGCGACGCCTGGGTCGAAGTAGACCTAAACGCCATCGAACAGAACCTCAGGTTCGTACGCAATCGTCTCAAGCCTCCTATAAAAGGTATTGGACCCAACAATCCTGACCAGGCCCCGCGCCTGATGGCGGTAGTAAAGAGCGACGGTTATGGTCACGGAGCATCCAGCGTCGCCGAAGTGCTGGAAGCCTCTAGCGAGGGGGTTGACTGGCTTGGAGTAGCCTCAATCGATGAAGGCACCCAGCTCAGAGCAAGTGGCATCAAACTTCCCATTCTGATATTGAGCCCAACGCCCTCATGGGCAATCAGCACTGCCCTTGAAAACAAACTCGACATTACCCTTAGCAGCGAAAAACAAATTCGTGACGTGGCCGCCTGCGGCAGGGCCAGAGTGCATCTCAAAATAGACACTGGCATGCATCGCCTAGGAGTACCATTCGAAAAGCTAGAAGAAACCCTTAAGCTAATCAAAAGCCTAGACAATTTAGAGCTCGTTAGCGTCTATAGCCACTTAGCCAAAGCGGCCAACGAAGAGGCTGTCTCGTCACAGAACAATCTTTTCAATCAAGCCATAGCTCTAACAAAACATTACTTCAGCAATGTTTTTTTTCACTTAGCCTCTAGCGAAGCAACAATTTTTCCCCATGTGCACTACGACTTAGTCAGGGTCGGGCTATATCTCTACGGCTTGCAACCAGATACGGTATCGCCAGACTTGCCACTTCGACCAGCTTTATCGGTGCGTGCCCGAATCAATCATATTAACAAGATCGCAGCTGGTCAGTCGGTGGGTTATAGCTGGACCTGGACAGCGGAAAACGAAACGCTCCTGGCCTCTATACCGATTGGTTACGCTGACGGAGTCGATCGCGGACTCTCGAACCGCATGCAAGGACTTTTAATGGGTAAAACAGTTACTCAAGTTGGCCGTATCAGCATGGACCAAATGCTCTTTGACATCAGTAACGTACCAGAAGCGCAGGAGGGAGACGTAATCACGCTGATTGGCAGTGATAGTGACATAGAAAGGAATGCTGACAACGGTCAAACAAAACTAACCTTAAGTCAATGGGCCGAAACTCTTGGTACGATTACATACGAGCTTGCCTGTCGCTTACGAACACGGCTGCCGCGAGTCTATACAAGAACCAAACAAAAATGAGAGAAATCGGCCTATTCTGCGGCACATTCAACCCTATCCACTTGGGCCATCTGCTCATAGCTGAGTGTGCACGTGACCAATTCGCTCTCGACAAAGTTCTTTTTGTCACCTCGCCACACCCCCCGCATAGACAAGTTGGGCTCTTAGCAGGAGAAGATCGACACAAATTAGTTGAAGCTGCCGTGGCCAGCAACCCCTATTTTGAAGCTTCGCGACTAGAGCTAGAAAGAACGGGACCATCTTATACAGTAGACACAGTCAAACAAGTCATCGCTGGTGGTGCCACTAAAGTCAATTTAATTATCGGCGGTGATAACGTTCCCTTTCTTAAAGACTGGCACAACTCTAAAGAGCTGCTATCTATATGCCGCCTATTAGTTGTGCCTCGATTGCGATACCTTTCTGATGACCACAATGAAAGCGTCATTCAAACAATTGCCCAAAGCGATCCTGAACAAGTCGAGGGCGCTGACATAAAAATCGTTGACTTTCCGGGAATTGCAATTTCAGCCTCTAACATTCGCAAGCGCATCGGCCTCGACAAAACGGTACTATATATGGTGCCTCCCGAAGTAAATAGTTTGATTAAGGACTATAATTTTTACAAAACCAGAGAAGACTAAAAGCAAGTGCCCAAAATAAAGGAAAAAACGAAAAAACCGGTAGGTATACCAGCAAGCATGACCCTAGAATGGGCTCGAAACTGGACACAACCTCGTATTTCAAAAAAGCGATTCGAGCATGTCTGCGGTGTGGCTCGAGTTGGTGACTTAATTGCCAAAAAAGCTGGAGTCAATCGCTTACTAGTCGGGCTAGCCTGCTATCTACATGATTGCTGCAAAGAAGTAAAAGACAAAGAGTTAATTGAACGTGCCCTAGCTGGGGGCTTGAAACTCTCAGCAATAGACAGAATAAATGGACATCTTTTGCACGGCCCTGTTGCGGCTCTAACGATTAAGCAAGAATTGAAAATTAGCAATAAAGAAGTGTTAGCAGCAATCAGTGAGCACACACTGGGAAATGTGCCGATGTCCGAAGTATCAAAAGTAGTCTTTCTTGCAGACTGTTTAGAGGAAAGCCGCCCCAAAGACTTTACTGACCCAATTTGGCAAGGCCTATACAGTGATGTCCTGCTGGACCCCAGCAAAAAAGTTAATCTCGACAAAGCTATGTTAATTGCCTGCGATCTAAGTCTCAGCAACCTTCTTGCCGTGGGTAAGCCGATTCACCCTAAAACAGTGGATGTCAGAAACCATTTCCTGGGTATAGTTAGAACGGTTGAAAAATCAATAAATTAGAGGATGTAGGACCAGTTGCATATGAACAATAGATTTATCAGACGCATGAGCAGCATGCCGACAATTGCCGTGGCAGCCGTAGCCTTGACAGCACTTTCTACCACCCTCAGCCTACCGGTCTGGGCTCAAAGTGACTCTAGCAGCTCATCAACCAGTTCTTCAGCAAGCACTTCTGGTGGCTCCTCTAGCAGTTCCACAGATGCTGCAGTCGACTCCACCACAGCGGCTTCAGGAAGCGGCGGGGTACTCTGGACCGCTCCTCAATATCAAGTGAAATCGGTCGGTCGCAAACCAACTGCCAGTACTATGCCTCCAGACATTGCACCAGGCCAAGGCTCCGCAGCCAATGCGGCAGCTTCAACCGGTGAGGCGGGCACAGCCACCGTTAGTAGCATCGATGAAACAGCCGCACCAGTGCGCCGCAAAAAGAAGAGAAGAGGTGACGCATCAGTTTATGACGAATCGGCCGCCAAAGCCTTTTCCCAAGCAGTCAGTAGCGAACCGCAATATGTCTGGCTTAGTCCAGACCGACCATCAGCTGCCAGCCAATCGAAATTTCAACAAAATCGAACCTTGGCTTCCAGCGAACAGCTGAATCGCCTTGACAGCTACATCAAAGACTTAAGCCAATCAATCCAAACTAATGTGTCTGTGCCCGGCTCAGCACAATTAGTTGAAACAGCAAATCGCAAATATTCATACTTGGTCAGCTTTGTCGTCAAAAATAGCGGCCAAATCTCCAACATAACAAGTGAAAAGCAAGTTGGTACGTTGACTTCGGTGCCGCTGGCAGACGACGAAGAGAATAGTCAAGTAGAAAAAGCAATTACCCGCGCCTTGGGCAAAGTGTCGCCAGTAAAGGTTCCACCAGCAGGATTTGCCCCGTGGTACATGCTACTCAAATATGACCTTAACTCAGGCAACGTCTTCGTGGCCTGCCTAAACGCTAAGTAGATTGAGAATTAGGCTTAGATTCAGAATTAGGCTTAGATTCAGATTCAGGCTCAGATTGAGAAAGAGAGCTGACGTCAGTTTGGGCAGCTGACACAACTGCCATGGGGCTAACTTTGAGCTCTTGTTCCAGAGCTTTAATCTTGTCAATTTGAGCGAGCGAAACCATTGCCAAACCGAAAAGTGCCATTAGGATTCCCCAGGGCACATCAAGATTCAAGGGCAGTAAAACCTGCCCCAAACGCAGGCTCTCGGCCGGCGGGTTGGCATAGCCATAAACGGCTAACATTACTCCTAGCACAAGAAACAGCCAACCAATCGGTAGTCTTACATCAAGCATTGCGCACCATAACCGTTAGAAGAAAAGATAGTTGAGATAAGCAGTAAGCGCCAAAAGAATGACACCAAAGAAGCCTGGACTGGCAAAAACTGAAGTTTTGACAGCTATGCCAGAATCTTTAGCATCAACACCCCAGACCAACCCGCGCAGCTCCTCAACAGCCTTCGGCTTAGTCAAGTAGGAGATCGTAATGGTGACAATCAAACAGACTGTCCAGGCCACGACAGAGCGGTGAAAATTGCCAGCCATTTCACTTTGATAATTGACTTTATGCTGCAGAGTGAGCACATAGTGCACCACTGCAGCTAGAGTACCGCTGAGCAGGCCGTAGAATGCTCCCCAAGGTGATGTGCGACGGAAGAACATACCAAGCAAGAAAGTGGCAAAGAGTGGGGCATTGAAGAACGTGAATATAAGCTGCATGTAGTCCATGATTGATTTAAAATTCATGCACAAGTAGCAGGTTCCAACACTAATGACAATACCAATGGCGGTGGCAAGCTTACCCATCCATAGGTAATGTGCATCAGACTTATTCTTAGCAATGTAGCTCTGGTAAATATCGTAAGTCCAAACCGTATTGAACGCGGTTACGTTGCCCGCCATTCCCGACATAAAGCTAGCCAGGAGAGCCGTTATACCGAGACCGAACAGTCCGTTGGGATACATCACCGCCAGCAGATACGGGATAGCCATGTTGAAAGACAGATCGTCATTATTGGTGCCTAGTTTCGGAATCAAAATAATGGCGAACAAACCAGGAAGTACGGTCAGAACAGGAAAGAGTATTTTAGGAAAAGCAGCAATGATTGGCGTCATGCGCGCGCCTCTAAGATCTTCAGCAGCCAGAGCACGCTGAATAACTAGAAAATCGGTGCACCAGTAACCAAAGGACAAGACAAAGCCAAGCCCTCCGATCAGGCCAATCATGTCGACTCCCATCGGATTAGTGCCACTGGCAACTTGCTTCCAAAGATGGGCAAAGCCTGGATTATCAAAACGATCGCAAATATTTTGCCAGCTACCAAAGCGCAGAAGTCCGAGAATAGACACTGGCAAGAGACCAAAGACAATTAAGAAGAATTGCAGTACTTCATTGTAAATAGACGAAGTCAAGCCACCAGTAATGGTGTAGACCAAGACAACAAGAGCAGCCACCGCAATAGAAGCATTCATATCCCAGCCAAGCAGCAGCTTAAATACAATTGCCATGGCGTAGAGATTTATGCCAGACATCAGCACTGTCATCACAGCAAACGAAATAGCGTTAAGCGCGCGGGTCGGCTCATTGAAGCGCTTTCGGAGATATTCGGGTACGCTGCGAATCTTCGATTTGAAATAAAAGGGCATCATGAACACTGCCAAAAAGACCATGGCCGGAATTGCGCCCAGCCAGTAGAAATGGCAAGTCATCACCCCATACTGAGCGGCGTTAGCGGCCATACCCATCACTTCAATGGCGCCCAGATTGGCAGAAAGAAAAGCCAAGCCAGTTACCCAGCTTGGAATTCGATGACCTGCGAGAAGAAAGTCATCACTGCTCTTCATATTTTTCTTGAGCTTGAAACCAACGCCCAATACGAATATGAAGTAAATCAAGATAACGGCGTAGTCAATCGGCTGCGCTGTAACCAAACCTGTTTTCAAGTTTCTCTCTCAGTGACGCTATTTTTTCTGTCAGTTAAGCGATGTTCTCTGTCAGTTGCTCTTAATTAAGCGAAATCTTGAGAGAAATTACCTTCACCAGCATTATCACGCTTGCTGCCAAGAAGTCTTAAGCCATTTGCGTGAACTACAGGCTTGACGTTCTTATTGCCGCCGTCGTCCGTCCACTTGTTAAAATCTAAGCGCCCCTCGATGCCAATCAGACTGCCCTTGCGGACATATTCACCAGCAATTTCAGCCTGACGACCCCAGATTTCGATATCGAACCAGTCGGTCTCTTTCTCTTTGGTAGGGCGATTAACGGCCAAACTAAATGTGGTTTTAACCCGTCCCGATTCAAAATAGCGCATTTCTGGGTCGCGCCCAGCTCTGCCTACTAGAACCACCGAATTGACCATAACCATTCTCCTTGAAAACGCAACCTCGAAAGCACAGTGAGGTTTAAAATCGATTTTCTTGCACCGTAACAAGATTAGCGAAAAAATAGCAGTAAAGATCGCGTGATTAGACGAAATTCTCTCGTTCTTTTGTGCAAGAATCAGATGTTAAGAGCTTGGCAGCTCGTACCTAGGCAAAATTAAGCAGTCAATACCATAGTAAAAAGATAAACGAGAGTGAAAACTTCAAAGTCGAAACCCGCCGAAAATCAAAGCGATATCGCTCTGGATGAACCAGTACTTCTAGACAGCCAACAACAGCCAGCCTGGCACGTCGTAGTGCTTTCGTTTTTCACCCTTGGCGCTTACAACATGTATTGGTTATATCGCAATCTAAACAGCCTTTGCCAGGGAGCAAATCAGCTTCAACAAGGCATTAATGGCCAAGACCCAGAGCTTGAAGACGCACACATCAAGCTAGGACGCGATGGCACACTTGAGACCTACCTAAAATTCGGTCAAGCTCGGCCAATCTTCACCACAGCACTGTTTGCCATACCAGTAATAAACCTCCTAGTGCTGCTGGGTTTTGCTCATATGTCCGCTCAACTGATACCAGACCGCAACAGTTTTCTGCGCAAAAATAGTCAATTCACAGGCTTTGTCATTGCCCTTCTCTTTGGTGCATTAACCTTACTGATTAGATTACCCGAACCATTCGAATTGCTTTATTTAACCAGTGCACTACCTTTAGCGGTCGTACAAATCTGGCTCAATCGTCACTGGAAAGTTGTGGAAGACAACAAGCGAATCGCTCGCCAAGCCTTCAGCCCACTGGAATTAGTGGCCATTATCACCGGCGCTAGCGTGATCGGATTAATAGCTATACATCCGGATATTAAGTAATTGCAGGACGGATATTCAGAAGCCGTGTTTCTTCGCCCAGCGCAGAAGTTTGTCTGATGACTCTAGCTCAAGCTTCTCCACCAGATGATCTACTAGATCAGTCAACTCTTGTTCAGAGATACCCATGCGTTCAGCTGCTTTAAGAAGCTTACCGCGCATGGTCATATAGCGCAGCACAGAGCGTTCTTGAGCGGTCAATCGAGTTAAATGTCTCGGTAAGCTTGGAGAAATTACTGCCTTGGACCCCTTTGATACCATTAGTAGTGCCATCTTAATTAGAGCAGGAGCGTCATCTTTGAGCACATAACCCGAGGCACCGGCCTCTAGCAAGTCTTGTACTTCCGCAGCCTTCCCTTGACTGGCGTAGATCACAACTTTGGTGCGCTTCAATTGACTGAAACGTTTCAATAAATCTACAGTTGAATAGAGACCGGGCAAATGCAAATCAAGCAAAACAATATCAGGAAGAATCTGCGAGGCTACTTTCCAGGCGTCATGGGAAGTATCAGCCTCAGCCACAACCTTGAGCAAATCTCCCTGGGAAAGTTGTTTAACAATCTCTCCACGGATTTCTGCGTGATCGTCTACCACCATTAGTCTAATCAATGTCGACGTTACTTGTTTGCGATCAAAACGCGATTACAACCATCTTCTTTAGCCTGAATAAGCGCCTCTGAGGCTGCTTCAAGTAGACCTTGCGGATCGTTCGAATGCTGCGGATAGCTAGCCACAGCCAGTGATGCCGTTATTTTGATAGGCTTGCCTGTCTTCGGCTCTTTCACTTCTAACATAGAGATACGGCGGCGCACGCGTTCTGCCACAACAGCTGCACCATCAGCATCGGTCTCATGCAATACAGTAACTAACTCTTCACCGCCCCAGCGAGCAGGCATATCAATCTCTCGGACTGAGCTTTTTAGAATCTTAGCTACTTCGACTAGAACCAAATCACCGACTTCGTGACCATACTTGAGATTGATATCGCGCAAATGGTCAATATCAATGAGCATGAGAGAGAGTGAATAACCCAGCCTGAGAGCCCTCTTAAGAGAGTGGGTGAGGTGTTCCTTAAAAATATGTCGATTTGGCAGAGCTGTAAGCACGTCTTGTCCCATCAATTCTTGCAAGCGCGCCTCGGCATTTGCCAATTGGTGTCGCAGACGATCTATTTCACGATCTTTCTCTCGCAGAAGCTTTTCAGTCTGAAGGGTCTGTCCCGGTATCCTACGAACTTGACTAGATCCTGAAGCAGAACCCTGACCAGCGCTATTAGTCGCCACAGCAGATGTAGCATCAGCCTGGCGATGGCCAGACTGGCCGTGGAAAGTCTGCAGCATCTCTGCGATTCGAGCCTTCATCATCCCCCCTCCTTACCTCTGACTCCGAGCCAACAAACAACTAAGTGCCGCCGGAGCTGGTATTAAATCGATTCGGCTGATCCTTGAGAAGGAAACCTAATAAGTATTCGGTAGATATACGAGTTAGAGATTCAATTCAGATCATGTTTGATCGACTTAGTTATATTAGCTGGATTTAGTAATTAAGCAAATAAAGTCAGTGGGGTAAACCGCAAAAATTAGCAAATTTGTTAAAAAAACAGCCCTCTCCAGGCTAAACAGGGAGGTAGTTAATGAGTTACCTCTTAACAGAGGAGATCAATTTATCGGAACCCTCTTAAATTCGTCGCCCTTACTATCAAGCAAAACCAAATAGTACTTATTCTTGGGCAAATCAACATTGAAGCACAGAGTGTCAGTCTTTTCTTCCTTGACTGGCACACTAAAGCTATGGCGAATACTACGAAGGTCGAGGTGATACTGAACGCCCTTGGCGGAAACGACTCGGAGCATCTTCTTATCAATTACGTGATCGCTATTGTTCACCACTGAAAAAGTTACATACAAAAGACGCGAAGACTTATCAGCTGTAAAGTCGTTCTTTTCAAAACGATAATCGTTAACAGAGAGCCTTAAACCTTCAAGTGTCTTCTTCGGCGCGGCAGAAGGTAAATTGACTGGATTAAACCCAGGCAAGGTAATGGGCTCAGATGTAACTAGCTTTAGCTCGTCATTTGGCGAGAGGGCCGCGATGTCACCCTTACGCCAAGCGGCACAAATTAAACCAAAGGTGGCTCCAGCAGCGGCACCAATGCCCACAGATATTCCATGAGTCATCACCGCTGTTCCAATACCGGTCATCTGAACAGATAAGACAGAGCCAGCTGCAGCTCCAACCGTAGCAAATTTTGCATCTCTGTAAATCAACTTGCTTACGGCGGCAATCTTATTGTCTGCACTAGAAATCTTGCACTCAAACGGCAATTCATAATTGCCATCAGGGCTGACTATCTTACTGATTTTCACATCAACTCGGCCAGGCACGCCGTTGCGACCAGGCTTAGTGGCTTGCGTAACAAAGCCGTGGGCGATCCAATCACCAGGCACAACCACACGATTGCCTTTACCATCTTTAACATCATGAGCAATACGAAAAGTCACAGCATCACCAGTTTGCGATAGCTGCGAATTGAGATAGCACTGCGATATCATCGAAACTTTTGTGCCCGTGGGCAGCTCTTCTACCACCCCTTGCAGAATCGGTGACTTGGTAGAATCTTCGCTCACTCCCGCTTGGAGGACGGCGCCAACTCGAAGTAGACCATTTGCAGGCAGATTAAAACGCTGTCTCGAAGACTGTGTAATCGAAACAGTGTGGTTGTCGGCGTCTTCTGCATCTTTCAACGATGCCGCCGCAGAAGAGGCATCTATAGAAGAGGCATCAGTAAAATTGGCAGCCTCGGCGGCAATAGCTGATTCGCCGACCTTGACTTCACTCGAAACATCAGCAGCTTGAGGCGGTGAATCGTCAGCGGCTAAAGGCTGACTGAGATCAGAGTCAACATTAGAAGGCCTAACAACCGGCAACTCACCAGCAGCAGCAGTGGCACCAGAAGTAGTGCCCATCAGCAAGTAAGAATGGCCTGGGACGGCAATAGCGTTCAACGGAAGGCACGACTGAGTACCGATCGTAACCAGTAGAGAAAGAGCAAATAAATTTTGGGGTTTATTCTTCAATTTATCTTTGCAGTTCTTGCCTGAGCTATCGAATCTATCCAACAACTCCATTTAAACAGAGCCTTTTAAGCAATGCCATTTACGCAGAGCCATTCTAACAAAGCCATCTAAAACTTCTTGTTGAGAATTTCTTTGATTTGCTGGAAAATTCCTTTCTTCTTATTATCTGCCTTAATCTGAGCGGTTGCTTGATCTTTCATTAAGGCCTTAAGGCGAACTTCTAAAGAACGAGCTTCAGGATCGCTAGCATTAAGCCTCAAAGCTGTCTGTACTTCTGTCATAGCTAGAGTTTTCCAGCCCCGAGCCAAATAAACTTCAGCCAGGCGATTGTGATATTTAGGTTCTAGCGGAACCAAGCGAATTGCTTCTTTCATTGCTGTTTCAGCTTCTTGATAGCGCTTCTTCTTTAGCAATTCATCAGCCCTACCAAGGTGCTTATTGGCCCACTTCACATTAATACTGTCATCACCAGGCAAAGCATTGAGCGGCTGAGTAGTCTGAATATCACTGTTATGCAACTTAAGTTCATCAGGGATAACAGAGCTAACTACAAATGAACCGGTAGAAACCACTTCAGAGCGACGTTTGGCTAGCTGGCGCAGGGCGTCATACTCAATGCGGCGCTCAGCGTCGCCAACCACATCATGGGCATGGGTGACCTTGGCAAACTCGGTTTGGGCGATGGCGCGCTGATCTGGGTCATTAGGAAAACGGTCAGGATGAAGCCTCTTCGCAAGCGCCAAATAGGCTTTGCGAATCTCATCCTGGCTTGCCGCCTCGTCTACTCCGAGAATAGCGTAGTAGTCTTCCTCAAACTCCTGCATCAACCAACTTCTTATTAACAGACGCTTCAATCATATAGTACAAACCAAATTGTCGTTTTACCTGGGCAACTGAGAACACTCATAAAGAAATTGTGGATTTATTAGGGAGCTATAAGCAGGCTGTCCATAATGCGTAATAGGGACCGCGTTGCATCGATGGCCAGTTCACTTTGCAACCACAACAAAGCAACACAATAAGGGTTAAGCAATATATGAATCTAGATAGATTTACAAATAAAGCCCAAGAAGCTGTTACCGGGTGTCGCACCTTACTGGCGCGATACGGCCATAGCCAAGTAACTCCAGAACACATTTTGCTGGCCCTAATGGAGCAAAAAGATGGCTTAGCCCTCAAAATTGCTGAAAAACTTGAAGCGAAACCGGCAGAGATTATCTCCGAAACAGAACGATATCTGGACAATCAGCCCAAGGCTTCCTCTGTAAGCACGACTAAAGATGAAATACACGTCTCGACAAAAGTGATGCAGCTTCTAGAAGTAGCTGAAAAAGAAGCGGAACGCCTGAAAGACCAGTTCATCAGCATTGAACACCTAATGCTCGCTCTGACCGACGAGAGCAAGGGCCAGGCTGGCACGATATTGAAACGCAACGGCGTCACTAGAGACCGCATTCTCAAAGTTTTGACCGAAATCAGAGGCAAACAAAAAGTAACCAGCCAAGACCCAGAAAGCACCTATCAGGCCCTAGAAAGGTACGGCAAAGATCTCACCGAAATGGCTGCTCGAGGAAAACTCGATCCTGTAATCGGCCGCGACGACGAAATTCGGCGTGTCATGCAAGTACTGAGCCGCCGCACCAAGAACAATCCTGTTTTGGTCGGGGAGCCAGGCGTTGGTAAAACAGCAATTGTAGAAGGTTTAGCCATCCGCATCACCAAAGGCGACGTACCGGAGGGACTTAAAGACAAAAAGCTCATTGCTTTAGATATGGGCTCTTTAATAGCCGGTGCCAAATTCCGCGGTGAATTCGAAGAGAGACTAAAAGCTGTATTAAAAGAAGTAATTGATTCGGAAGGCGAAATCATTCTCTTTATTGATGAGTTGCACACCGTAGTCGGCGCTGGCGGTGGTGGAGAAGGAGCAATGGACGCCGGCAACTTGCTCAAGCCACCACTGGCTCGAGGAGAGTTGCATTGTATCGGTGCTACCACTTTAGACGAATACAGAAAGTATGTAGAGAAAGACCCAGCTTTAGAAAGACGCTTCCAGCAAGTATTCGTTGATCAACCATCGGTTGAAGAGACAATTTCAATTCTGCGAGGTCTAAAAGAACGATACGAAGTGCACCACGGTGTGCGAATTAAAGACAGCTCGCTGATCAGCGCTGCTGTGCTCTCAGATCGTTATATTACAGATCGCAGCCTGCCCGACAAAGCCATCGATTTAGTCGACGAAGCAGCCGCCAGGATGCGCATAGAAATTGACTCTATGCCAACTGAATTGGACGAACTCGAACGTCGCGGAATGCAACTCGAAATCGAACGTGAAGCACTAAAAAAAGAAAAAGATGCCTCTTCGCTCGAGCGACTTGAGCGCATCGAAAAAGATTTAGCCAACCTGCACGAAAAAGCTGATGGGCTAAGAGCCCAATGGCAATCGGAGAAAGAAGGGCTGACTAAAATCGGGACCGTCAAAGGCGAAATCGAAAGTACGAGAACTCTAATAGAACAAGCAGAGCGCGCTACCGACCTACAAAAAGCTGCTGAACTTAAATTTGGCACGCTTATCGAACTAGAGAAACAGCTGCGCGAAATGGAAGCGAAACTCACCACTAACACGGGCCCACGCTTGCTCAAAGAAGAAATAGACGAAGAGGACATCGCCGAAATCGTAGCGAAGTGGACTGGTATTCCGGTCACTAAGCTTTTACAGGGCGAAGTAGAGAAGCTACTTTCATTAGAGAGCCATCTGCACCAACGAGTGATTGGCCAAGAAGAAGCAATCGAGGTAGTATCGAATGCGGTGCGACGCGCTCGCACTGGCATGAAAGATCCCAATCGGCCAATTGGCAGCTTCCTCTTCCTCGGCCCAACCGGTGTCGGCAAAACTGAGCTTGCCAAAGCTCTGGCCGAATTCCTCTTTGATGACGAGGGTGCCATCGTCCGCATCGACATGTCTGAGTATCAAGAGAAGCATACCGTTGCTCGCTTGATTGGAGCGCCGCCAGGCTACATCGGCCACGACGAAGGTGGTCAACTGACCGAAGCCGTGCGCAGACGCTCGTATTGCTGCGTCCTCTTTGACGAAGTAGAAAAGGCACATGCCGATGTCTTCAACGTTCTCTTGCAAGTCTTAGACGAAGGACACCTGACCGACTCAAAAGGTCGCACAGTTAATTTCAAAAACACAGTGCTAATCATGACCTCAAACATAGGCTCGCAGCACATTCTCGACTACCAGCTCAAGGCTGCTGTAGATGGAGATGAGCACTTCTACGATGAAATGAAAGATCAAGTTATGCAATCGCTAAGAGCGCATTTTAGACCTGAATTCCTCAACAGAATAGATGAGACCGTTGTCTTCCATGCCTTAACTGCAGCAGAGTTAGCTAAGATCGTAGACATTCAGCTTCATATTCTCAACAAACGACTAACTGACCGCAAAATTGTGCTCAAGGCTACAGATGCAGCCAAAGACTGGCTCGCCACAACAGGTTACGATCCTGTCTACGGCGCACGCCCACTCAAACGATTGATTCAAAAAGAAATCGAGAATCCACTTTCTCTCGAACTTCTCAAAGGGCAATACGCTGATGGTGACACCATTCTAATTGATGCCGATAACGAAAACGAGGAGCTTGTTTTCAAAAAGGAAAGCAATTTGGTGCCAGTCTCGTAAACAATCGAAACTCAAAAATAAATGATGCTGCTTTGGTCCAAGACTAAGCCAGCATCATTTTTAGTTGGGGCGTTTCATAGCAAAGGAGCTGGGCATAGCTAATTGGTCGATGTTTAAGGCAAGCCTTAAGCACTGAGCCTTTCTTCCAAGTCTCGCGATCAGTGTGACACCAGAAGGCCGCAACATAGAGTTGCAGATACTTATTGCTTACGCCATGAAAGAACTTGCGAATGAAGGAAATCGCACTGGCAATAGCCAGAGATATGCTCAGTTGTTGCTGAGAAGCTGCTAGAAAAAATAAAATCGAGGCGTTCTCTTTGATTGGAGCAGCAGCGTCCTTCTCAATTTTGTCTGGGTCTAACGACGAGTAAGACGGAGCGGCAACCAACTCGGACCTCGGATGCTCATCAGCAGGGGTCTGCCGACTGCGCATAAAAATGGCATCGCTAAATCTTCGCTGGTCAATACACATGGCACTGCTATCCATTTGATTCTCTATGGCGATGGCTACTTTCTTGTTAATATTGAGAGCTGTGCTTTGAGCAATGTCTAGCAGTTTCGAGATTCGAAGTGAGCTTACGGCAACTCCCCATTCCTTAAACCAAATGACAGCCAGCCAAGCTCGTAAGCGGCTCACTCCAGACAAAAGAGTTCCTGCCGTAAACCAAACTTCAAGCTTACAGCTTGTACAATAGAAGCAGCGAGATCCAGTCTCTCGCTCAATTTGTGGGCTGGAGCAGCCGCATTTCACTTCATTATCTCGAAGCATAGACTGAAAAATAAAATCAGCAGCTTCACCATCCGAACCTATAAGTTGGTTGAACTCACTCCATGCCTGAATAAATAGGTCATCATTATCAACAAGTGCTGTCATAGCATTTCCTCCTCTTCACGCCCCTAGAGTAGAAACGTTGAATCGAGACAAATAGTTCAAATCAATAAGAGTTTTCATGGGCATAGAATTTGGACCACGGCAATATCGTTCCATTTCTAATTGCTCTGGACCACGGCAATATCGTTCCATTTCCGATAACTCTGGACCACGGCAATATCGTTCCATTTCTAATAACTCTGAACCACGGCAATATCGTTCCATTTCTAATTGCTCTGGACCACGGCAATATCGTTCCATTTCTAATTGCTCTGGACCACGGCAATATCGTTCCATTTCTAATTGCTCTGGACCACGGCAATATCGTTCCATTTCTAAT
>JAUYRX010000006.1:0-58380 GCA_030696635.1 Candidatus Melainabacteria bacterium | reverse complement strand
GCCTCAATCAAGGACGCAGCGCTACTGCATGCGTTGTCATCTGAGCAGTACTATTCGCAGTGTCGTTTTGGCCGCTGAAATCATTCTGCTATGCCCTGAAACTCCGCTGCCTGGCTGCCTAATGTGGGCAGGTAAGTTTTTGTTTTTATTACTTCTTCATATAGTATTCCAAGATTCAAAAAAATCTGTCGCTAGCTTCGCAGCCATCGTACAGATTTTTTAAGTGTCGTCTATTGCTCTCATAGTATCTCTAATGCTTTCAGCTCAATTTAACTGGGCCAAGAATTGTTTAATTGCACCGGTAAATATCTCCTCGTCAGCCAGATCAATGTTGACATGACTAGAACGGGGACAAACGACAAAGCGCTTGGGACCGAGAGCACGACTGAACATTTCACGCGAATGATCAATGTCGATGATACTATCCACAGCACCATGCAAAATTAAGAGTGGCACATGAGGCCGCTCAAGAATAGCGACATTGTTGAGAGCTGGGCCGTGGGGAAAAAGCCAACTGGGATAGATTTTCAAGAACGGCACCTTTTCGTGAGCGATGCGCGGCAATGAAGCAAATCCTGATTGCAGTATCAAACCTTTGGACCAACGCTCAGTAGAGACATGAGAGGCCACTGTGCTGCCCAAGGAGATGCCATAGACGACAATTTGCTCGGCACTGTACCCCAGCACATTGACCAAATAATCATAAGCACTGATACCGTCTTCGCAGATGTGGGCAATGGTTGCCACACCTTCACTCTTACCAAAGCCACGAGGTTCGTAAGTAAAAACAGAGGCGCCAGTGGACAAAAGCAATTTGATAAACTCTAGTCTTTTAGGAATATCACCAGCGTTTCCTGGACAGACAAGAAGAACTCGGTTCGACTTAAGACTGCTGTTAACGAGGTCTCTGCGCACACTATCAGGTAATTTGAAAATCCAGCCGCGCAAATTACTGCTGTCTTTGGCTTTGAAAAGACATTGCTGGTTTGGCACAGCCTTGAAGCTATTTAAATGCTCGATATCGAGCTTGGTGCCCCGTTCTTTGTCTGGATGAAACAGTTTGTGGGTGTAAAGCCCAGGCAGCATTCGCGGAGAAAGTGCTAGGTACAAAATGATCAAAACTGCAAGAGTTCTGATTGAGCGGCGCAGCCACACGAATACACGCAATGGCCTGATGGTCATAGCACCAGTTGATTTTGATTTCATAACTTTAGGTTTTTAAATAAAAAATGCGAACGCTTAGGAGTTCCGTTCATCTTTGAACATAGCGCTGATTAAAGCCCACATAGTGGCGGCGCAAAGAATAATAACTGCGGTGTTTGATTGGTTTTAAGTGGTTTGGTTGTAAATGGATTGGTTGAGATTTCCTACAGCTAAAAGAAATGAATATTTGAAAGAGAGATACTGTCAGCTTATGGAACACTCAACACCCGAGTCAAAGCAATTGCCCACTGCAAACACGAAAAGCCTACCTACACGACTAAAGCAGTTAAGTAGGTACAAGGCTGGCAGGCCTCGCGCGAGGCAAAAGTGACCGTTTCCTACTGGGTCTATTCAGCCATAAATTCATCAAACTTATTTATAGTCTTCGCTCTAGAGCGCAGGCCACCCGGTTGAACGCGGGCGTCTTCTTGCTCTAACTTAAGCGCTTCCTTTTCACGATTGGTTGCTCGCAGGAGAAAGGCATAATTGAGTCGACTGCTGCGATAGCTGCTATTCGAGCGACTATTTGGGTCAAGCTTAATTGAACGTTTATACAATTCTTCGGCAAAATCATAATTCCGCTGCAACCGGTACATGGTCGCCAACGTGTTTAGTTCTCTGGCAATAGCTTTCGAATGATCGCCTTTGCGCTTCTCAAGCAAAGAAACAACTTCGTTGTAGTACTCGGCTGCTTCAGCAAATCGAGACTGGTGCTCGCAGCACAAACCGAGATTATTCAAAGAATCAATGCGAAAGTCATGGTCAGCACCAAGATTTTGACGGTAGATTTTCTCTAGCCTACGGTAAAGAGGTTCGGCTTTAACATAGTTCTCCTGCTCCCGGTATACCGAAGCAAAATGAGTCATTATATTGGCTACCTTAGGGTGGTTTTTACCGAATTGTCTTTCAGTTTCGGCTATCTCCTTATCAGCATTCTCAACAATTGAATCACCCAGAATTTCAATCTTTGAATGCAGGGCAGAAGAGGTACTAGGTAGATCCGTTATCTTAAAACTTGGCGCCTTTGAAGCTGACGGGGCATCTTGGTCTTGAGCACTGTCTTGTTCTCTTTCTGTGATTGGGGCGCTCAACACGAAACCTAGAGGCAGGACCTCACCTAAACCAATTTTGCCCCCAAAGCTTAGAACACAAATACCAGCTAGCGCAACTGTTAGCAGGAGAGAACCAAGCAGCGCCATTCTCACGGGTCCTCGGCTCAATACGCCGGCTCTGTTAATTTCGCTCGAAACTTCCGCTACACTTGCAGTCCCTCCATTTGCCGCCCGCTGTGGATAATTCTGCGAGTATGTCAGTAAATCACGACCTTCTTTTACCCGCACAAGATCAAGAGCAAGTTCTTTAGCAGATTGATAACGTTCCTGAGGCAATTTCGCCAGACACTTTGCTATTACTAAATTGATGGCAGTCGAAAACTGAATGTCACCAGGCATATCCGACAGCTCCGGCGGCTCGTCCTCTTGATGCATCAACATAGTTTCGAACGAATTGCTACCGTCGAAAGGTACATAACCAGTCAGGGTCTCAAAGAGACTACAGCCAAGCGAATAGATATCAGAGCGAGCATCAATTTTCTCGCCCGTGCATTGTTCTGGGCTCATGTAGAAAGGGCTGCCAAAAACATCACCAGCAACGGTGAGTTGTTGTGACTTTCCTGCTCTAGAATCGGTCAACTTAGAAATTCCAAAATCAAGTATTTTAACAACCCTGGCGCCATCAATCATGCAAAGCATGATGTTTGCTGGCTTGAGATCGCGATGTACTATGCCATTGCGATGAGCATATGCAAGACCATCCAAAAGCTCAAGATAAATTTCGATAGCATCCACTTCCACCAAGGGTCCATCATCAATTAAAACTTCCTCAAGACTGCGACCATTGAGGTAGTCCATTGAGTAATACGGCAATGAGTTTTGATGAACACCAAGGTCATAGACTTTAACAAAAGTGGAGTGGTTAAATGATGCAATCGTTTGAGCTTCAGACTTAAATCGTTGCCAGTTCTCATTATTGACCGACTCTGGCCGCATTATTTTCAGGGCAAATTGCTTACGCAAACTTTGGTGTTCCACCAAATAGACCGAACCCATTCCACCTTCCCCAATAAGCGACAGTACAACAAAGACACCGCCGACCACATCACCTGGGGCCAATTTAGTGTTCAAAGCAACAACCGACGAGCTCTGCTGGTTGTTCTTCAAACTTTCAGTAAACTGCCTCCGTTGAGAAGCTCGTACCCCTGTCTGGGTGCGATGGACATAAGCCGAAGGCTTGCCTTTACCTCGCGCGCTTGAACTAAAGCTCGTAGCACAATGACACATTAGGTCTTGAAAAAGAAAAGATGTAAGTGAACCAAGCCGACTGCCCACGCCTTTTGACTTACCGCAATTAGGACAAATTTCACCCTCACCTTTGCTAGCAGCCGGCCGCTCTATGACACCTGAACTGCACTGACAAAAGTTATGCTTGAAGAAATACGCGGTGACCGAACCGGCATGGTTCCCTAAAGGCTGCTTTCCACAATTTTTGCAAAGGGTGGCAGCCAAAATTGAAAATTTACCGTGGGGGGGGTGGGGGGAGACAGAAAATAGGCTGAAATATCACTGTATTATATGTACCCAAAGAGCTGCGGCCCAAACATTTGCGAAACCGAGCAAGTTTTCCTGTAGAGCAAGATTTCCTGTTAACAACTCAGAAACAACTAATTGGTTGCACGGCTTTACATTGAACTGGTTGCATGCGGTGATGCCAGGTTCTCAAATGAGCATACTTATAAACATTGACGATACGTTGTCACAACCTATCTATCGACAGATAGTTGCAGAAATTAAAAAGGCCATTGAGGCTGGAGTTCTCAAAGCCGGAAAAAAGCTTCCGTCAACCAGAGAGCTAGGCAAGACCCTTGGAATTTCACGCTTCACAGTAATGCGCAGCTATGATGATTTGGCCAGTGCTGGCTACATAAACATCATCACCGGCAGCGGTGCCGTGGTCGGAGAAAACTTAGATAAAACTGAATCAACCCTAAGGCAAAGTTCAGAGTTTTCACAGCTGTTGCCGACCACAAAACCAGCCACAATTTCACGCTTCAGCCAACAAGTTGCACGCGCCGCACGCCTTATCCCCTCAGCCAATCTCTTGCAAGAGCAACTTCACCATGGTGCGCCTGCTCATGACCTACTGCCAATCAGCCGATGGAAAGAAGTATTGAACAGCGCCACAAGAGAAATCGAAAAAGAACTAACACAAACACACCATGAATCTTTTGGAAGTTTGGAGTTGCGCCAAGAGATTGTAGATTACCTCCATCGCCAGCGAAGGGTGAAATGCCACGCCTCGCAGCTAATGATTTTTCCCTGTTATAAAAACGCCTTTGATTTCATCGTACGAATGCTGATAGACAACGGTGATCAATGCGCCATTGAAAGTCCGGGTCTGCCAGACAATTTTCGCGCACTGCTCGCCAGCGGCGCTACGCTGCATTCTATTGAGGGTGACGGCAGTGGCATGTCGACACAGGGCATTAGAGACATAGGCTGTCCGCTCAAGTTAATTTGCTTAACTCCATCGCGCAATCCACTAACCGCAACAACAATGACGATTGAGCGCCGCCAAGAAATACTCGCACTAGCAGAAGAAGAAAACTGCTTTGTTATCGAAAATGACTTAGATCATGAATTTCGCTATGGCACTAAGGGCATTGCTTCGATGCAAAGCATGGACAACCAGGGCCGAGTAATCTACATCGGCTCTTTTGCTCAAGTTTTAGGACCTCTTTGTCAAACAGCATACATAGTTCTACCGGCCAATATTGTCAGCGTCGGTAAGCAGTTAAAATCGCTACTACAAACTGATTATGCCCCTATTGAGCAGACTGCTTTAGCAAAATTCATACAACAAGGCCACTATGAAAGGCATATCAAAAAAACCAATGAAATTTACGCGGAGCGCCGGGCGGCCCTCATTCACGCGCTCACTGTCGCCTTTGGCAAGAATATAAAACAGATTGCCTCACAGACAGGCACTAACTTGATCGTATCTTTTCAGACGAGCAATGCTGGTACAAGACTCGACTATACTTCAATAGACTATACAAAAGTTGCTGAGGCAGCTCACAAGCACCGTATCACCATGGTGGCACTGAACGACTTCTGTAAAGGCGATGAGCACAAAAACAAATTTCTAGTAAGCTTCGGCCATCTTTCAACGGCGCAAATTACTGAGCGCGTCAAGGCGCTAGCACAAGAGCTGCTGGCGCAAGAGCTGCAAACAAAGTTACCAACCAGTTTGCACCAAGCGCTGACGACCAGTGAGAGCTGCATTACAAATTAGCAACTAGCAGAAGCAACAGATGTCGCCAAATAGAAGCTTAAGCATCGCTATGTAGCGCGGGTGAGCGGCTTGAACAGGCTATTTCGCTGTTGATAAATCAAATTTAGCTTTGATTTCAAAGGCACTGCCGTCTAAGGTGTAGATATTCCTTTCTATCAACTCTAACAACCACCCTTTCATTGGCAGGCACACTCAAAGCAAATCCAAAGCCTCAATTGAACATTTTTTCGCAACAGAAGTGCTGCGCGAACAACATCACTCGCCCCTATCTCCAACCGGAGAAGAAAGTAGACAAGATCATGAACAAGGTCACGAACCACATCGCCAATGCGTCACACAACGGATCGACTATCAAAATCGCTCTGGGCGACACACTTACGGTCAATCTGCCCTACGAAACAACTGTGCCACGACAAACCGCCTGGACTTTCGGCGACAACTTCGGCTTCAGCCAGTGCCTGAACATGGGTGCTATCGGAGCCAAAGACGGTGTGCGCACAATGCAGTTTGTCGCCTCCGCTATCGGCACCGTCGACATCGAACTGCGGCAGTTTCGAGTTCTGGCACTACGGACTGCGAGCAACATCACTGGCTCGTACAAGCTCACTGTCACAGTCAGCGCCAGCTGAGCACCAGAGAGTTAAATAGAGAGCAAATAGACAGAGAGGACCAACATGAAACTGCCAGAGCAAACTAAGCTGCCCCTGGCAGTTTTGCTCTTATCTTTTCTAATTTGCGCAGTGCTTATCTTCATTCCCAATCGAGAAAGCAAGCCGTTCTTCCGTCCGCACAGCCAATTTGCCGTGGGCGTAAATTATCCTTGGCGCAACTACGGCGGTGATTTCGGTGCCACCGTTTGGGGCGGACACGAAGGTGTCAGCACGGCTCAGGCCAACAAAGCAGTTGACAAAGACTTTGAGCAGATTGCTAAGGTCGGCTTTCAGGTAGTTCGTTGGTTTATTTTCTGCGATGGCCGCGGAGGTCTAAAGTTCAGCAAAGAAGGCGGTGTGATTGGTCTCGATCAACATGTGTTAGCCGACATCGGTGCGGCTATCGCTTTGGCCGAAAAGCACAAACTGCGCATCATCTTTGTGCTGCTCGACTTCAACTTCGCTCAACCTGAGGTCTGGTACGCTGGTAAAAGGGTCGGAGGGCACCGCAAAATCATCGAGAAGCCTACCCTAACAGCTTCCTTCCAAAGCAAAGCGCTAGAGCCAATTCTCAAAGCTTTCGGCCAGAGCACTACTGTGGCAGCCTGGGAAATCATCAACGAGCCGGAATGGGTGATGACCGCCTTCCCCTACTGGCAAACAAGGAGAATTGCTAACGAACGATTTAGGACATTTGTGAGAAGCACGGCCTTGTTTATAAAGGCACGAGCCACTCAACCTGTCACCGTTGGTAGTGCCACTCTCTCCGACTTGCACTACTGGAGCAATTGCGATCTGGATTTTTTGCAGTTCCATCACTATCCGGCCGTCCAAGCGAAACAGCTGGTGAGCACTCCTGTGGCCAATCTCGGTTACAAGATACCAGTGGTTCTTGGTGAATTTCCCACCGACAACACGCGAATAGGCTCTAGCGTTTTTATCGACCAGATGCATAGTAATGGCTACTTAGGGGCAATTGCCTGGAGCTTCAGAGCCTCTGACAAATACTCAAACTTAGCCAAACAAGAAAGCGCCATTGCGGCCTGGATAAAGCTTCATCTGGCCGGAAAACCGTAACAAAGCAGAGCTCTCTGCTAGAACAAGAAAGCTTTTACGTACCTTCTCTGCCCAATAAACAAGCGTCTACCCCCAGGAATGGCGGCAGCAACGGTGAAAGAGGCGAAATATTCTGCCTCTTTCACCGTTATTTCTCATTTCACAGTCTCTTATATCATTTAGTAAAAAAATCGCTATCAGTGTTGCACTCTAGCCGGAAAAACGCCTCATCCTAATGGCTCAATTTCCCTGAAAAAGACGATCCAACCCCAAATTTTGGCAAAAACGGCAATAAGGTGGAAAAACATCGCTAACAGCGCTAGAATCTGGCACATCAGTGCAATTAATACCATTGGGGTTAGTAAGTTGAAAAACGACACCAACAGTAAAAATCTCACCTTGGCTCACAAGGTCGCCGATGAGATGCTCAAACTTGACAAGCATGCACAATACCTAGGCATGCAGGTGAAGCAAATCAGCCCCGGTTACGCTGAGCTATCGCTGGTAGTTAGAGAAGACATGGTCAATGGCCTCGGCATTTGCCATGGTGGAGTAACATTCAGCTTGGCCGATACGGCCTTCGCCTTCGCTTGTAACTCTCGCAACAACCGCACTCTGGCCCTGAACTGCTCCATCACCTACAGTGCGCCTGCTCGCAGCGGCGATGTCCTCACTGCAGTAGCTCAAGAAACAGTTCTAAACGGCAAAACTGGGGTCTATGACGTCATTATCTCCAATCAGCATATGGAAAAAATTGCCTTATTCCGCGGCGTTTCTTACCGCACAAGACAACAAATCGTAAACGGCTCAACTGACGACTAATCAATCTGATTTACTTGGCGCCTTTACGCCTGTACCAATCGGGGTCACCACCTCCAAGTGGCACGGTTAATGGCCCAAAGTTATTGCTTGAGGTAAACGACTGACCAGCGTGTAACATCCACTTGAAGCTCTCTTCGAGTGACTTTGGCCGAGCCGCATAGCCGTTGGTCAATTCATAGATTGCCCAATCGCCAGCTCTATGCATTTCAATGAGCTTAAGCTCTGGTCGAGCGGCAAAATCTTTCATATGCTTGTCATCGCCAATTATTAGCTGCTTGCGTCCTGACTTTGTCGGGCCATAAGAAAGGCCATCATCAGGAAGTGGATCTGTGGCGACAATAAACTGATCAATGTGAGACATAGTATCAACTGGTCTCTTTAGATAGGTCATCAGCGATGGCTTAAAGGCCCCGTAGAGCGCAATTTCTTCGCGACAATCAGGAATATTGGAGGCCACAGCTTTCATATTGTCTTGTTTCTGTGCAGCAAAATATTGAAATGCCGCCGGTGTTACATATGAAGTTAAAACGCAGATGGTTAGAGCGGCAACCAATAAGTTCGCACTATAGCGCTTAGCCAAAAGTTCGCGAATTTGAGCAGCAGCGCCAAGCAATGTCACAGCACCAGCTAAAGCCAAACTAAGCTTCTGCCCCGTGCCTCCTGTCATAAGAAAAGCTATCAATGGCAAAGCCAGAGCGGCACCAAGGGTCAAGAAGCAAACCAACCAAGAGACTATGATCAGCCATAATCTATCCCATTTGGCCTGATCATCAAAGGCAAACTTGTCGCTAGCTCTAGCTGCAAGATCTGCTTCAGAAGCAGCCTTGGCCAACTCTTTGGCTTTCTTCTTGGTGATCTTCTTAGTGGGCTCTTGATCGCCATTAAGAGGTTGCAACGGAGCTGTTTTAAGAGCATCTTGAACGTTTTGCGACTGGGCAGAAGTATCGGCAAGGCGGGTCATGGCCACTGCAATCAGCACAGACAGCGGTGCCACTAGAGGCATCGCATAGGTGTCTAACTGCGTCTTAGAGAGACTGAAAAACAAGAGAACAGCAAAACTCCACGAAGCAAGGTAAAAGACGGCCCGATTCTGCAACAAGTCAGAATCTAAATACTCCCCCTTGAGAGCTTCAAAATCGGCTTGAGCAGGGTCTTTCGGCTTCATATCTTGAGCATATGGTCGATAAGACGACTTGAAAGAAAGCCTAGTGCCACCAAACCACAGTTTGGAGAGGGGCTGAACAAAGGTCAACTTAAAAGTCTGAGGCAAGAGCAAGAACCAAGGCGCTAGACCATAAGCGAGAACCGGTAAATAGTAGAGCAAATTTGCTTTGTGGAGATTAGTCTTACCCTGAAAACGGGCTAAGTTTTCGTAGATAAAGAAGACCTGAAGAAACAGACCTTTAGTCGCTTTCCATACCATGTAATACCAGGGAAGAACAGCAGCGAAGAATAAGAGGATACCGAGATTTGGCTTGGTGCTAGCAAACCAAAAAGCCAGACGTTTCCAGCCTGGCTTGGCAAGTAGCAAATAAAGCCCGGTACCTATGGCAAACAATAAAAGCCCTGCCGGACCTTTGGTCAGCATACCTAAGGCTAAAGACAACCAGAGCACTATCCACCAGAGGCGCTTACCGGCAAAAACACAGAGAACGAATGAGTAAGCACTGAGATTGACAAAAGTAGTAAAGGCAATATCAATACAAGAAAGCTTTGAATCAGCCACCAAAAGCGGTGCACTAGCTACCAGTAAGCCAGCCAGCAAGGCCGCTCTTTTGCTGGCAAAAACGGTAGTGACATAATAACTAGCAAAAACCAGCAGTGAAGCTAACAAACCAAAGGGCAGACGAGCAGCAAACTCATTGATACCAAATAGCTTGTATGAACCAGCAGTTAGCCAGAAAGTCAATATCGGCTTAGAATAGTAAGTTTGATAATTGAGCTGAGGAACAATAAACTCGCCACTCTCAATCATTTCACGGGCAGCTTCAGTGTAGTAAGTTTCGCCAGGATCGATAAATGACCAACTGCCCAAACTGTTGCAATAAGTGCCCAGGCAAACCGCAACAAGTATTAGCCAGGGCACATAACCCTGAGTTATCTTGATTGCTGCAACACTCGTTGCTTTCTGATTGATGTCAGGCGCTGGCGCCGTACTTTCTTGCACTAGTCAATATTAACACCAGCAGGGAAAGCGCAAGGTAGCTCTTGCTCTAACAATGCATATTTACCAATGCATTATTACTACTGCATACAATAGATCAGGACAAAAAAGTAAGCGAAAAGGGCTCCGGTTGGAGCTCTAATCGCCTACTCGAAATTCAGCTAGATTTTCTGTCGCTGAAGTAGCTGATTTTCCGTCGGTCTAGAGCCAGCCCTCAGCCTCGACGCCGCAGAACCTCCCGATAGCTGTTCTCGCCGGTGTAGAGGGTATGCCAGACCGGCGCCTTGGGGAAAGGCTTCGGGACATGCCGGCTGACCAGCGAAGCGGGAAGCGCCGACTGAAGAGGCTGGTCTCCTTCTGCCGTCGGCAGGGCGAAGTCGATGCCCAGAATGGCCAGCAGCTGGGGCAGCGGCATGTAGCGCTCACGAACCAGCATCATGCCCCATTCGGAGCGCTGCTCGGCCTCGCTACCGAGCAAGAACGCCGGGTTATCGAACTCCATCATCGAGTGTCGACGC
This sequence comes from Candidatus Melainabacteria bacterium, assembly GCA_030696635.1. Lineage (GTDB taxonomy): Bacteria > Cyanobacteriota > Vampirovibrionia > Obscuribacterales > Obscuribacteraceae. The sequence goes on along the minus strand of JAUYRX010000006.1, from coordinate 47,617 downwards.
AAGCTTGCTTCCTTGCTGAAAATGCGCTTCCAGCCATAGCTGGGGATGACGAGAATGTTCGACTTGCCCAGCTCGATGCGGCGACCGAGCAAGAGCATGAAGGCAACCGGAGCAGCCTCGATCCAGCGTTCGGCCTCGTCGACCAAGAGCAAATCGCAGTCGAGCAGGTTTTCGCGCAAGCCATGCTGATTGCCGGTGGAGCCCATGAAGCCGGGCCCATGTGCAACCAACTGCTCTTCGGCGAAATGCGAGGACACGCTGTGCAGGTATTCGCAGCTCAGCCCGCGGGCGGTGGCTTGTTGGCGCACCTCCATGGCAATGACAGTCTTGCCAGTGCCAGCGCCGCCAACCAGCAAGAGGTTTTCGCCCCGGCCGACGAAAGCGGCAGTGGCGATTTCATGCACCTGCACAGGGTCGAGAGCGTTGAAGGCGAAGTCGAAGGCTGCCAGGCAGTGAGGATTGCCCGAACCCTGATGAGGATGGGCGATTGTGGAAGTTTGATTCATGGAGTTCCTTGATGTCGGTGGAGTATCAAAAACATCGCCAACACAACCAAAGGAACCACAGAGAAATTTCTTCGTCTGTGGCTGACGTCTAGCTCAGACATCAATTACTTCCCTTGGTTAGTTGGGGCTTACTGCAAGCTCTGAGCCAGAGAGCTTACTTCTTCTACTTCTTCTACTTCTTTTCGACAGGAGCGACCGGCGAGACCGAGCTGGCGCCGTTGCCGACCATGCGCAATTCACGCACGGCCACTTGGGGCTGACGGGTGTCCATGAAGCTGCCAGCCACATGGTCGCCGTCGCGCAGCAGGGGAGTACCCGGGTAGACCTGGGTGGTGGCATCGTAGTAGTGGTTGTCACCAACCAGCTGGAAGCGCCACGACGTGCCGTTGGGAGCGATACGCCAGATCTGACCTTCGAAGGTGACGACCTCGCTCTCCTTGGTGGCCTGCATGCCATTTTTGCCCTGGGCGAGCTTGGTGGCATACTCACGCAGTGCGGAGTGCAGGTCTGTGCCGTAGGCGACGTCAGAGACTTCCTGAGAATGCGCGTCCATGAAGCCGATGGCCGCACCTGTGGAACCGAGCGACTGGCTCTTGGTGTAGATCGCCACCCAGGTCAGGTGACCGTAGATGTTATAGAGCTCGAGGTTTTCGACGTCGTACTTCTGCAGGCCGTTTTCCCGGGCGCCGAACATCGTCTGCGTAACGCTGCCGCCGTGGTTGAAGCCACGCAAGCCCGGATAGTAGACCGCCTTGTTCTTGTCGGTCTCGAAGGCCAGCACGCCAATAACACCGTGATCGGTCGAGCTGCGCGAAGTCATCGGCACGATGAAGATGCTGTGCTCGTCTTTGGTGTACGAGAGCAGCTGACCCTCATCACCGTCGGCTGGAGTCATGGCGTCCTGCTTGGACAGGCCCAGGAACACCTGCAACCAAGCACCGAAGCTCGACTGCGAATAGGCCTGACCGTAGAGACCCCAGTCTTTGGCATACTCGCGAATCAGATCGCTGGAAACCACGCGGTCGACCCACTTGATCTCAGGCGCCCCTTGCTCGTGAACGGAGAGCTTGGGCTCGGCCGTAGCGACGTCGATGAGCAGAACCTTCGAAATCTTGCTGCCGACGATGTCGCCGAAAGCAGGGGTGATGTAGGTGATGCTCCAATGCGGCTGGAATTCATCATCGACTTCGAAGGTGGCGTTGGCCAGTTCACCCTTGTCGTAGCCGGCCACGTAGGCGAAGCGCGACAGGTTCATGCCCCAGGGCATGTCTTCGTACAGGGTGATCTTGAAGCCGTCACGCAGCTGCGGATGGGCTTCTTTGTCTTCAGCGTCGACCAGCACATAGCCGGGGCTTTCCGTGCGGCCGCCGAAGAGCGGTGTCCAGAAAGTGTCGTTGCTGTTGGTGGGAACAAGAGGAGCCGCGTAGTAGCGGTGACCCTTGATCGCCTGCAGCGTCAGCTTGCCGATGGTGTAGCGAGTGCTGTAGTTGCCCTTGCTGGAGAGCACGGTGCGCGCCTTGAGTTCGGCCATCTTCGGCGTCACCTGCACGAGATGCTGCTCGTCGGTGGGCGGGATGATGTCGGTGTCTTTGGCGATGGTGATGTTGGGCAGGTCGGCGAAGCGCTTGGCGTTGTCCGGGCCGATGCTGTTGAAGCTGATCTGCACCAGGGGAACGATGAAGAGAACCAGCACAGCAATTGCCGAACGCCAAATTGCCTTACTCGAACCACCTGAGCTCAACAAACCCACCGGAATGGCGACCAGCAGTGCCACCAGCAGCGGCGAGAAGTAGCCGAAAAAGCTACCGGTGAAGGTGGGCTGGAAGTAGTAGAGGTTGACACGCTGCAGCAGCAAGTCGATGACGAAGGTGATGAGCGCTGCCGTGATGGCAATGCTGCGGCTGGAGATTTCCTTGCCGTTGCGACTGGAGGTCGATTGCGCAGTGCTGCCGAGCCAGAAGGCGAAGGCGGCGGACAGCGCAGCGAATAGCAAGGCCGTTGGCCAGAAATGCAGATCGAATAGCATGTTTATGAGTTCCTCTTTCAGGTTGATTGACTAAAAGGCTGCGTGCGACGCGAATGCAACGAACAGCCAGAACTCCATGTCCCAATCCAAACTCAAGCGCGACAAAACACCTTAGGCTTCCAGCGCACAACAAAAGTTGCGTCAATTGAAGATTCAATTGCTGATGCTGATTAGTTAGGTGTCTTGAAGTACTCGAATATTGAAAAAGGGAGAAGGATACCCTTGACTACCAAGGTAAAGACTTACAGAGCAAGGGCTAATAAGAGAGATAACCTTAATTACGCCCGCGTAGAAAAATTAGCGCTAGCTCATCTAGCGCTAACCAAAAAACAAGAGCTTAAATTCCAAATTTGACGTATTTTCCCGATTGACCACAGTCAGTCGTTCAGAATAATGGTGACAGAGGTGAAATATGTCAGAAAGAGAAACACTAACCAAGCCAGAATTGGCAAGAAAAGAGAATGGTGCCACTGACTTGGCAACATCTTCACCATTTGATGCCAAAGCCCTCTTTGATCAACATCAAAAAAGTATTGTTCGCGTCAGCGAAAAAATATCATTTATGGGCAACACTCTAGACAACACATTAGGCTCAGGCTTCGCTATAGACTTTCTGCCAGGAATTGCCACCGATGGTAGCAAAAACAGCGAAAAAGATGCCTGTCGTTATGCCACCGATAACCACGTGGTAGCCCATACCTCGAAAGATGCCACAGTTGAATTAGGTAACGGCAATAAGTATCCATTCACTGTGGAATTGAGAGATGAGGCAAACGACCTTGCCATAGTGCGAGTAGAGAAAGTCAAGAAAGACGACTGCCATCCACTAGAAATTACAGACCAAGAGAAGCCCATGCAAAAAGACGACCCTGTGGTGAAAATGGGAGCCCGCAACGGTTCGCCCGGCTTCACCGAAGGTACGGTCGAAACGTACTTCACCAGAGAAGAAGCTCATGGTCTCGCCCTTTTACCTGGTGAGGACAAAAAACGCTCAATGCTTTCAGTGTTAACCAAGTCAAATCTCAGTCAGGGCGGCGACTCAGGCGGCCCCATGCTTGATGCAACAGGCAAAACCATTGCGGTTATGGACGCTGAAGGTCCACATGTTATGGCAGGCACCCCTGCTCACCTGTTGCTCAAACACTTGCAAAAATTGAAAGCAACCGACTAGTAATATTTCTTGCCCATACCGGGAATTATGTGGCATGAAGTCCCATAATCCAAAAGCAATTGCCGACAAATTTTATGGTGACCCTTTCTCTCGAAAAATTAGAGAGGGTAAACGTTGCTGTCTATTTGGTCCATCGATATTCAAGAGCGGATATGGCGGCGCCATACTGCTGATAGACAAGGAATCTCTAGCTAGATATGAAATCTATTCGGGCATGATGCGCTATGGCGACTTGCCATTTCTCGACTATGAAAACCAGCTTGGATTGTTCAGTTGGCCAAGCGGGGGTGGAGCCCCAATTGCAGACGAAGAAAAAATTCTTCAAAAACAAATTGTCGAGCATAAACAATCAGATCAAAATTCAAAGGACGACGTTGCGCAACCGCTAGAAGCACAATGGCAAGCAGAAAATGACAGAAGTGGCGAGCACTTAGAGGCGGAACAATTTCTTTTTGACGCCGCTGAAGCAGAAGATGCAAACAATCTGAAGCTAGCCGAAGGTTTATATAGAAAAGCCATCGCGTGCCTAGTCAGAGATGAGCCCAGTGTAACTCGCGACAGTTTTCTCATGCTGGCCTATTCGGCGCTAGGACATTTGCTCGCAGGACAAAAACAATTTCTTGAGGCCACGAAAGCGCTTACCAGCTCTGTAGATTTCTTTCAGTCAAGCAATTACAAACAAGAACTATTACTCACCGGCACAGTCTGCGTTCAAATACTAGCTGAATGTCTCACCGCGCTGGGCCGCACCGATGAACTAGCAGCCCTAGCGGAAGTGCTAGAGCAGGCAAAAGAATAGAGATGCCCGAATAGATGCAAGCCCCCAGCCAGTTTTGCACCATAGTGAGCAACCAATGCTCTACGCCAATTAGTGCTCTAAAGCCAACTATTTTCTCATGCCAGAGCAAGAGTAGACCAGTCTACTATACACAGCAAAAAAAGAAGAAATTTGCAAAGGACCAGGGACGACAGCACAATTGCCGCCGTCCCTAACTCAGAGTCTGATGGCCTAGAAAATAACAGGTTGCCAGGCCAGGCCAGCTGCGCTCAATTGCACAGATCGGGGGATGCCGAGGCGCTTTTGGACGCGACGATTGGGGGTAATGTTGACCGACTGGCCCGCGGCGATAAGGTTGCGCTCATGGGGAGTAACCTGGCAAAGATAAGTCTTGCCATTGATGCTCTGTTCAACGATCTTCATGTTAGTCATGTCAGTTCTCCTATTTAGATTGATTGAAACACGTTGTTCTTCACTTCAGCACGGCTGAGGAAAAGAATGAGTTAGAGGCTAGATTGAAGAAGTGTTGGGAGTTGGGACTTCCAAAAAAAGGACAAGTGATTACGGGTGATGCCTATACCTTGAGCAAAACACTGTAGCCAATCAAAGCACTAGTTACGGCCTGCCCGGTGATACTACGAAAGACTTAACGGTGGCGCGGGCAAACGCTGGTGTAACTAGCTACAACTGGTTGCTTAAACAGAGGAAAAAGTGGTTGGCTCCACAGCGACTCTCATTAACAAAAAAATGTTTCTAATTACTTAGATAGTACTGCCCTTAGACGGTCGGCTTGTCAGCTTACTGTTGTCTCTACCGACAGTCCAAGAACACCCCGCGAGAACACGGCAAGGCAGAGTATACCTAGTGCCCTGGAAGGGGCTACCGGCATTGGCTAGCAAACGTTGATTCAGAGCATTCTCTACTCGTACATCAACTGATGCCGGAAGATAGGCATATTTTTTGTGGATTCTTTCCGGAATCTGCCACCCCCCACTAATTCCCAGCATGGTTAAAGTAGGCGTGCGCCCACTGTGCTGACCAAAGAGGGCTTTATCAATACTGTTTTGCAAACCGGTCAAAACCTGCACATCACCCAAAACCCACCAGTTAGATCGGCCGCGATAACCAAGACCAAGCGTAGATTGATAGCGTCTATCATGATCAGGATACTTGGCCAATGGTGCTTCAGGGTAATCATAGAAACCACCGCTTACACCATGAGTGCCTCGCAAATAGGCAACTTGCACAGTATTAGAGAGAAAACCATTGAAGCCATAGCCATCTTTGGCTGGCTTGAGATCCATGCGAGTTTCTACACCATAGGCTTCTTGAGCACTGTTTGTCAGACGGTTATAAATTGGAAGATTGCCAATTACACCAGAGTCGCCGAAGTTACGCAACTTTTTATAGAAAAGATTGGTGCGAGTAACAAAGCGAGGCCCCATCTGAGTTTCTATGCTCATGTCTACTAGTTTGCCACGGGTCGGCTGCAGCGGCCGCGGCGTGCCTTGATAGATGCCATTAATAATGGTGCCAGTAATTGGAATAGGATTGAGGAAATAATCAACTGGAGTAGGGGTGAAAATATCTGAGTATGAGCCGCGCAAGACTGTATTTTTATTAATAACAAAGGCTAGTCCATAGCGACCACTAGCTTGGGCCGCTGTAATGCGCTGAGTTTGGAAAGGCTTGATAGAAAAAGGCTCCACACCAGGCGTCTGCGCCAGCGTCTCGGCTAAACGCTGAGCGTTGCCGTAGACGCTATGCTGCACATCTAAGCGCACACCGGCATCTATCGTCAGGCGTTTCCAAAAGCCTTTCTCTGGCTTCCAGCGGTCTTGCAAAAACGCACTCTGCAGATATCTAAAGCCTTTATAGTTGCCTATATTTCCTTGCATCTGCGGGCCAGCCACCTGACCGGTAAAGGGGCTGAGAATGCCACCATAGGGAAAGGGATTGGTATTAATAGCATTGGCGCCATCAAGGTCACCGTCTGCCTGCAGTTGAGCCACCTGGCCAAGTGCATCGTTTTGAGCTTGGGCCGCGCCGACATAATCAGCGTTAAAATAAGTGGCCTGAAAACTAGTCTTCACCGGCCGTACTTCGCTCAAAAAGCCAGTTTTGAGATGATGCGTTTTGAAGGCAGTCTTAGTTAAATCGCCCTGAGCAGAGAAAATATAGTTAAATCTCTTTGCATGGGCAGCAATTGAAACCAGCGGTTGATCAGCGTTAAAGTTAGGGCTTGGATCAAAAACATTAGTGGAGCGGAAAGACTCAGAGTAAAAACCATTGAGCAAATGCAAATTGAATTCGTCAAAGAACTTGGCAAATTTATGCTTATAGCTCAACGTGAAATAGTCTTGGCGATCTTGTTGAAACTGCTTGACACCAAACTGTCTTGATAGATTGGCTGTGGGCACACCCAAGAAACTCTCGTTTATGGCAACAGTCAAACGCAAGGTATCGCGCGGAGTGAGCAAATATTCCAACCGTGCCAGAACATTGATATCAGCGCCGCGATTATTCGCGAAAACTTTTGTTGGAGGCGCTATACGTAAGGTCGAACCGCGAAAAGAGCCAGATGAGTCAAAGCGCAAGCGATTGAGCTTGCTGGCAGGGTTCTGACTGAAGGCTCCGCTAGTGTTGTAATAGATGCTTCCGGCTAAAGGCCCACCAATTTGTTGACCAATGGTGAAATTTGGCTTAGCTAAAATCGGCAAAGTTTTGAGGTGGGCCACTGCCCCTAGTGGCCCACCGCCGTCTTGTGCCTCATATCCGCCAATATCGATTTTAGCTGACTGCAATGAGCGAGGGCTTACGGGCTGGGTCTGTTGCAGCACACCAGCAGCTTCAGGAATAACCACACCATCGACAACGTAGTTGATAGCATTGTGTTCCCCTCTAGTAATGATATTGCCATAGCTATCATTCATCACACCAGGTGTGCTCTCTATCAACTGTTTAAGATCGTTGCCACTTTTGTATTCTTGGATAAATCTGTGATCAAGATTGGTTTCGCTGCCAATTTTTTCAGGGTGAATCAGTGAGCGTTTGCCCGTCACGCGCAAAACGTCAACAGGTTCAATGTCTTCTAAAGCTAGGCTGAGATCTTGCACTTCGCCAGCTGCGAGTTTTACAGCCTGGGTGTGGGAGAGCATCTCTTTAGCAGATGTTGTGATATGCCAATTACCCGGCTCTATGTTGTTGAAGCGAAAAAGACCGTTGGCGTCTGACTCTGTTTCAAAACGTTTATGCTCATTGCCGTCTTGAGTAAGCACTATTTGGGCGCCAGCAACAGATAGCTTTCCTTCAGCAGAGAGCACCTTGCCAGAAATCGAGGCTGTATTAACTGACTGCGCACTGCCAGCCTTGATAGCGTTATCAACTTTAGCTTGAGCGGCCGCCTCCCGCTTCTCTAATAGGTCTTTGACCGAATCAGACTGGGCAAAGGCTCGCCCGCTTGTCAGCGCCAAAGAGAGGGCACAGAAAAGGCCGACAACAAGTCTGTTGCTATCTCGATGGCTGGGACCGCCGAGAACAGTGTTTACAAAGCAAAAACTGTTGCTGCAGGCTCCGCCACCACTATGGTTGGGCCTAGTAATTCCGAAAAACAAGAAACAATACCGCCAATTCAGGAAACGGGAATCATTTCCATTTCTCAAATGTTAGCAGCAATACAGAAAAATGGAAACGGTTTCCGTTATAATTTCTATCATGAACTCAAACCTACATTTTGCAGCTTCCGCTTACAAAGAGCTAGCAGCTAAGCTCCTTAGCTTGGCCCTTGTTGTAGCAGGAATAATCACCACTTTCAGTTGTTCAGCCCAGGCTGAAACCTTCAAATTGGGCACCCAAGAGTCAAATCATTTAGTACCAGCCGAGCCACTTGACTGTCCACAACCTGTTATTACAGAAGAAATGCTAGAACAAGGCATCAAGACCCACTGTACGGCTAAATTTGCCATTGCCCCTACAGGCAAATCAACGGTAGAGCTACTGACATCAACCGGGTCAAGTGAAGTCGATGACCTCACCCTGAACACACTACGCACCTGGCGTTTTCGTCCCGCCAGTCTAAGTGGTTCGCCAGTCGCCTCAGTGCGCAAAATTAAAGTCGAATTCGAAGTCGATTGAAGTCGATTGAAGTCGATTAATGTTCGTCAGCGAATATTGCATAGCACCGGCACTAAATTCACTACTGAGCAGTCAAGAATCACCTTCACAACAGGTTGATCCACTGGCGCCAGAGCGAATCAACGAAATAAATCGACAACGCGAAAGCGATCGAAGACTCTTCAAAAGTAATTAGATTGCCTCCACATTCAATACCGTAGACGAAAAAGCGCAGGCAAGATTGTTGCAAACTTGTTGCAGATTTCGCCAATTTACGATCATGAAAAACACTGAATACAAGCCATTCTTAGCCATACATAGTTAGTGCTAGCGGTGCATAACTAGTTCTTCAAATTTAGGACGAAATAAGATCTACATCAGACGAAACTAGCTTGCTTAGAAGACATCGTCATGACTAGTTTTAACTGTCACCGTTTTCAAAACAAAACTAAAGAGCACCAAACAAGACCAAAGAGTCAGACCAGCGAATCGTCAATGGATAGCAAGAGCATGTTGCTCTTGCTGCGAACTGGCCGTGCATTACCCTTAACTTACCCGCATCTCACCAGCGAAGAAGAAAGAGAAAACTCCAATGACTCACGTCAACGAAGAAGAACAAATTGCCGAACGCTTTAGCTTGAACTCTCTGCTCAACAGCGGCATGCATCTGCTAACTTTCATGAGCACAACGCTGGCAGCCGCCAGTCTGCTCAGCTACAGCAAACAGACTTACAATCTAAACACCACGGCAATGACAGCTTTGAGCATCGCTTCGTGCCTGCTGGCAATGGCACTGAGCTGGGCCGCCTACTACCTCTATCGGGCAGAGAGCGACCAGGAATTCAATCAACCCGGCAATCAAAGCAAGCTCTACGCCTTGAACGGCCTGGGTGGGGCAGTCCTTGGTTGCACTGCCGTAATTACTTGCCTTTGACACTTGAGGACAAGCAAACGTTGCCTGTCCCACTTTCCAATTCTGACACCATAAAAAAATCACTAAGACAGGAACAAAACTATGACAGGCTCAAAAGCCCTGGCATATTGGACAACAACCACAATAGTGCTACTAGCACTGACTATCAGCGCCACTATTTGGCAGCGCAAGCGTTACCAGAGCGAGCTGGATACAGCCGCTCAAGTAGACCGTCTGCAAACTCAACCGCAGAGCATCACGGTGCAACTGCGACCAGCTCCGTCAGAGGAAACTCTAAGGCTGATTGAGCTAGATCAACAAAAGCGCCCACGACGCATCCGCATTGAGTGGAACAACGGCCTGACATGTCTGGTGCACTGCGACGGAAGTGGCCGTCCGCAGCAAGCGCACATCTATCAGCAGAGCAAAGACAGCGACAATACAAACAGCACAGAATTATCGAAAGACATTGCCGCGGGGCTCTCCAACCGGGCCGTTGTGAGGAAAACCAACTTCGACAAAGATGGCCTCACGATAACGGAAGAAACGGTTTTAGACGCCGACCAGACAATCCGAGAGACAGCCACCCGCCTTAAAAGCGGAGACCTAGTGGTAAACGTTTACGGACCATCAAGCAACCTTGAGGCCATCAGAAAATACGCTCACAAGAACGGAGAACTGATTGGAGAAAATGTTTTCGACGGTCAAGGCCGACTGCAGTCGAGCCTAACCAAAGAAGGGAATAACCGAGTTCGCCGCGATCTCTTCGGCAAAAGTGGCGGACGCACAATCTCGTTTGTCTACGAGGGGGACCGCGTCGAGACAGTGATTATCTGGCAAAGTGGCGGTGATCTAATTTCTGAAACTGTCAAAAGTGAGTATTCACGCACAACAAGAACAGTTTACGAGAATGGAAAGCCTGTCTACGAATGCCAGAAGTCGTACAACGACAACATGGTAGTCACTCACTACGACAGCGCCGGCAACAAGAGCTGCAAGCAAGAGTGGAAGAACCTCCCCAAAGACTTGCCAGCTGACCAACAAGGCCTTGTCAGCGAGGGCTACTATCTAGCTGAAGTCGAGGAGCTGAGAGCCGATGCGGCTGGCAATCGACGAGTAATCGCCTTTTATCCAGGAGGAAAGGATCTCAAGTCGGTGCGCACTTTCAAATCGTCTGGCTGGCTGCCGCACACCGACAAGGCCTACAAAATCGATGGCAGCCTCGAGGCTTACAGCAGCCAGGACAACGGCTCCTACGATACTACAGACCTCTATTTGACCCTCAGCGATGAGGCCAAAGCAGTGCTAGCCAAAGACGACCCAGATGCCATTGTTGGCGAAGGGTTGAAAAAAATTGTTTCTCTCAAACAAAGTCCAACTATCGAATCTTTCAACCCACCAGCAAGAGGATTGGGCCGCAGCCCATTTCTTAAGCTGGACTAATCAGGAGAACGAAGATATGAGTGACGGTAATCTGCGATCGGCCCAAGAAATTCTGCATGACTCAGGCCTGTTCCAACACTGGCAAGGACCTTTCGGAGCCGTGCCAGTGCAGTTCGTTGGCGAACTGAAGCAAGGGCAGTACGTCTACTTCCGCGCTCGCGGAAGCAAGATTGCCATGCAAATCGCCAGCAGCGAAGAGCATTGGCAAAATAGCGAGTACCTGGCAGAGTTCGAAGAACCATACTTTGATACTGAAGGTGGCCCGCTGCAAGCAGGACTTTGCCCCGGCGACTTCTGCGCCAACAAGATTGTGGCCTGGGTGAAGTGCTTCATCCAAGCGCTGTGATTGAGCCAACCTGAAGACAAGAACGACAAACCGGAGTGGGCTAATGCCCACTCCGGTTGCTTGTCGTGGACTTTCTCGATACCGCTTAAAGACATCTAGAGGCATCTAGCGGAATTTGAAAGAAACCTTTTAAAAAGGCCATCCTTAACTATGGCATATAATATTAAGCAAATCGAAACAGAGCCGCCGCAATAGCTGATGCAATAATGATGAAATAGAATAGTTGAGAATGGCTACTCTCCCCATAAGGTCGCTGTCTACTATGAGCTTCGGATTTGGCAAGCATTTTCCCTACAAGCAAGGAAAAAAGCTTATATGCAAGATCATCAAAAGAGACTTGCAGGGCTATGCTGTGGTCATACCAGAAGACGAATTTGAGGCATTCCTAGATGGAGCAGATCCATTAAAATTTAACGCCGGTGATGAGCTAATGGCAAGATTCATTTCAGTTCATCCCACTGGCAGAATTTTGCTCTACTACTGCCCAAACGATAGACCAGGCTAAACGGAATAACTCGGCTCTAGACAAAGCGCTTAGTCATGCCAATGCAAGGAATACCAACACCATTGCGCTCTTCAGATTTAAGACCACCGGTGTTCTGCCAGCCATATCTGATATAGAAATTCTCGGCTGTCAAAGTGGCATTTAAATGCGCTTCCTCCCAACCTGCACCTTGCACTTCGTCTTCCACAGCTTGCAAGAGCATGGCTCCAATGCCGCGCGCTGTAAAATTGGGATGAACATAAACGGAGCAAATTTCATCGTCGTAGCAAGAAGAGAATCCCACAATTTTATTTTGACTAACGGCTACAAACATCGTCTCGCCGCCTTCTTCCATGGCCCAGCGGTAGCGATCAACATTGCGATTAGCTGACCAAGCGAGAATTTGCTCTGGGGTGTAGTCAGGCGCGCAGGTTTTGCGAATAGCAGCGACATGCAAGTCTCTGATCTTCGTTGCATCTTCTACGCGCGCCCGGCGCAACTTCACTTCCATTGAAAATAGTTCTCTTACTTACTTTTCTTAGTTAACTCTCGCAATTATTTCACGTCAAGCAGCTAACTAGGTTGTTGTCTAGATAGACCTTGCTGAGACAATTCCTCTAGAATAGACGCTCGTTCAATTTCTTTCTGCTTCTTGTCTAGCTCACGAAATACTTTCAGGCGCTCAAGACTGCGTCTAGTTTCACTCGCCAAGTCGTGAGATGACAGCTTGATCTCGATTTCGTCAATCAGCTCGCTGTCTTTGCGAATAGCTCTTTCAGCGGCATCCAACTCTAATCTCTTGAAATAAATAGCGGTTTTCTGCTGTTCTTGTTGCGACAGACTGTGATGTATCACCTCAGCAACGGGTGTTAAACCTCTCAAGTAGCGCGTCTGAGCCTGAGCCTGAGCCTGCGGTTGCGCTTGTCCTTGAGGCTCAAGCGAGCTAGCTTTGCGGCGCTCCATATTTTCGCAGTAGCCGATATAAACCAAGTCAGTGATGATAATTATGGCTACCGCATACCAAGCGCGCCGCAATTTTGTCTCACTCGTGAATTTAAAAGGCTTGTCTAGCTGCTCTAGAGCGTCATCTAGCGGTACCTTCTTTTCAAATTTCTTGAAGAGATCTTGCAGCTCAGCAAAGAGCAATTGCAATATTTGCTGCCACCAGACTGGCTGCACAGGTGGGGCCTGAGGCTGACTTTGAGGGGTACCCGTGGGTTTTGCCTTAGGTCTGGATGCAGAGCTAGCCTGCGGCGCTGTCTGAGGTGAGCTTTGCGAGGGTGCCTTAGGCTTAGTTGTGACTGGCCCAGCCTGCTGATAGGCACCATAAGGTATTGGATCTGACGCTTTGATTTTGGCCTCAAACCAATGTTTTTGAATTACCTCTTTTGCTTCATTGATTCGCTTCAAATGCTCTTCTGCACTAGCTTTGTCTTGAGCACTAGAAAAACGATCTGGGTGATATTTTTTGACGAGTTGACGATAGCGAACCTGAACAACTTCAAGAGAACTGCCTATGGGCAGATCAAAAGTATGATAGGCCGCTGGCAGATTCATGATCATGCGCAGCTCCTCCAGGACAATAACCTGGTTTAGAATATAGAGTAGTAAAAAGAAAAGTTCGGCGTGGCAACAGCCAACGACTTTTTCAATATTACTACCTTTGTCTATTTTTGCGCAACATTTTTTGTGGACATTCTTAGCCTAAGAAATCAACGCATAACAAAAAAGTCGTTTACCCGCTCAGCAATGCTTCTCAGAGTAATGTCTTGAGCACTATCAACGCAGTCAAACTGACTATCACCTATGCCAACGCAAACATTGCCAAGCTCGCGATGCTGTAGCCACAACCGCACTTGAGCCTGGTCTACCTCAAGACGAGCAACTAAATCAAAGGTGTCCAAAACACGCTGAGCTCCAGCCACAGCAATTTGCAAACTATCAAAAGGAAGTGAACTATCAGCCAAGAGCATACTTAAAACTGCAATTTCGCCTTTTTGCAAACCACTGACCAACTGACAAGCAAAATCATTTTGCTCAAGGGTCAGCTTGCTTGCAGTCTTCAGTATGCGCAATTCGTAGAAAAACCGACGCTGTCTCTTTTTGCGATGAATTTCTTGTAGTGAATTATCTAGATTTGAGGCTGCATATTGAACAGATTGAATATCAACTAGTTTTAGGGGCATTTCTGAAGGTTTCATCACTAATTTCTCCGTGTTGAAAATAGTGTATTGACAAATTGTGACCAAGTTATGACTGACTAAAACAAGCAAAAGTTGGCAAGCGCTGGCAAAAACTAGCAAAACTAGCAAAAGTAGAAAACATTAACAATTCGCTCCAACAGGCGCGGGGCATGGTCTATATGTTCAAACTGAACATATACCTAGGACATATGAGTTTCTTGCACTCTATTAGCCTATGATGAAATGAGATCGGGCCAATAAGATCGGCAGCGTGCTTAAATTTAGAAGTAAGTACCGCGCTAATCACCTCTTCTGGTGTCCTATAGCGCGGTGAAAAAATTGAAAGCTCAAATACTAGCTTTAATAGAATCAGATGAGAACTCTAAGGTGGTATCAGCAAGCCTGAAGAGTCTTGATTGCCGCATCACGATTTGCAAGAAATTCCCAAAAGCAATTGAGATCTTAGAAAATAAAGCCTGTGACCTAATTATTTCAGATGTTCACTTAGAAAATGGTGGAAACGTCTTTGACTTTCTGAGGTGGGCCAAAGCCAACCCACTGTCAAAAAATACCCCATTTGTACTGCTAAGCTGCCACCCAACAAAGATGGCTAAGTACGTAGAAGACGGAGTAAGAACTACAGCTCGTCTGCTAGGTGCAGATTTATTCTTGACTTATGAGCACTTTGACGCAAGTAGTTTTTGTCAACTGATTGAACCGCTAGTATCATCTAATCGGAGCACTCTTGAGCGACCAGCTAAGAGCGCAATAGAGATGGCAGCAAGTGGCAAAAGACTAGAGCAACACAATTCAAACCATCAGTTAAATGACCACAAAGAAGCAGAGTGAACATTATGGCAGCCAAAGTTTTAGTGACAATGCAGCACGAGAAAGAACGCAACCAGATAGCTGCCTGTCTCGAAGATGTCGGACATGAAGTAGTCAAAGTAGACACTTTTTACAATGCCATGGAGATTTTACGCAGCTCAGACTTTGATTTGATTGTCTCCGATGTGCATTTGCAAAACGGCGGTAGCGTCTTCGACTTCTTGCGCTGGGTCAAAGGCGATCCGCATATGCACGCCACACCTTTTGTTTGCTTTAGCGCCGAACCGCCTGAATTAGGAAAGTATCTAGGCGACGGTGTGCGCACAGCAGCTCGCTCTCTTGGAGCAGCTCGCTACATCAGTATGGAACAGTTTGACGAAAGGCTTTTTCTTCATGAAATCGAATGGCTCATACCAGAAGAAAAAGTTGGCAGCTATTACAGTGGCACGGGCAATTCGATTAAAAAGACGACAGTTGAACATTAGCGATTAGAAATGACTCGAAATCAAACGACCATGAACTTTACGCTGATTATCGAAAGCTGAATAAGAAGCTGGATATTTCAACGATGCGCCAGTATAAGTGCTTACTAGCTGGGCTTCTACAGCTTTCTCTTCTTGTGTCTTTTGCTCCTTTCGGACCGGGCGCGTTTCAGCGAAGCTCAGAACTATTGGCTTTATGTAGTGATATTGCTTGACTGTTTGACCAGAACGCACTTGATTTGGAGCAGGCTGACGAAAAACCAAAACACTAGGCTTTGCTGCCGTAACTGGAGACCAGTTGAAGCGCCGCAAGCCTGGATTGCGCTTAACCAAATCTTGCTCCCAGCCCTTGACTGTCACAGTGCCTCGAACGCAATAAACCGAAGCACTACGCACCGGTGAGTTCTGAGTGGTTTTAACTGGGTTTGCCTGCGCAGCAGCAGCGAAAAATATAGCATCAGGAAGCAAACCAATAAAAAGTAAGATCATCACAAAGGCAACTTTACTAAGAAATGCAGAGATGTTAGCGAGCATTGCAGCTTTCCTTATGGTCGGCGGTAACAGCCTTTGGTTCTATACACTCTCAGTCAATTCTGGACGTCCTGAAATATGCATGGTTTCAACAAGCTGAAGCAATTAAACCTCAAAGCCCTGTCGGACCTGTGACCACACATTTCTAGTCTGCTGGCAACAATGCCCAGAGCTCTGGCTTCCCGGCATTGCAGTGCACCGCTCGTCCGAGCAGTCCAAGGCCGATCACAGAAAGAAAAACGGCGTACCTAGCAGCATGCCAAGCTCCTTGAAGCTTCTTCTTTTGTTTGCTCTCAAGTGCCATGAGCCGATGGGCTACAGTTGGAACCGGATGGAATACAGTGTCAACAGCATGGCTGCGCTCTTGCTCATCTTCAAGATAGGCATCAATCTTGCCGATTGTCTGCAACAAAACATCCTTGCCAATTCCATTCTCGAGGGCTAATCTGTCAGCTTCATAGACACCAGGGTGGCTGAAGAAGGGCAATGTCAAAAGACCGACAAAAGACCAAATCGTAAACAAGGCTGAAAGTGTCACTAATCCTGCGGCACTGTTCAGCGGCAGAGCGAGGTTAATCACTGTCTCAGATGCCGCCAGTATCAGGCCAATGTTCGTAAACAAAACAGCCAGCAAAACGCCTCTTGAGCGACCACCAGAGGCGATTATCAGATTTCTTCTAGCCAACTCGGCCTGAAGTTGCTCAGGGATAAACTCGCGAAGCCACCGTTTCGGTATAATTATTGTTTCAAAGCCGGGCAAGCCAACCACACCGCCACTGAAGCATCGCTCATCAGACGAGACAAGAGCCAGTCGAGCAATTTTCACACCATCAAGCACAGGCACGGAGATGCCATCAAGCTCTCTCTCAATTATAATTCCGCCAAAAAATCTGGCCCAAAGAAGTTGGGTAGAAACAAGCAAAAGCGATAGCAACAGCGATGCTACCAGCAATCCTCCAAGGCCGAAATAGCCCCATACAGAGGCTACCAGCAATGATATCAGCAGCAGCAACAGACCGTACCTGAAGGCAGCACAAACTTGCTTGCCCAAAAAGGATACTAAAGATATGTTAGTGCGAGCATAGAGCTTTTCAATGTTAAAACCAACAATATCGAAAGGAAGAGAACACAGCAGAAACAGGAGGAGGGCGCAGCCTAGTTCGACTGCTAGACCGGCTATAGGCATGCTCACCACTGTGAAAAACCTAGTAGCTAGTCCGCAACTCAAGAGTATCAAGCATGCTGACACTATCACACCGACATAAGCTATGCCCAACCATCGACGCATGCGGCCGTAGGCAATGTATGGTCTTTCCGACGATGACATTGGTACAATGTTTTCTTCAGTCTGTACAATCATTAGGGCACCGGTAAAAAGTCCTTTCTGTACTAACCAGGTTATAAACCTTGTATGAACTGGGCGTGAACAATGCCACCATAAAAACAAGGGAGTCGCTCATTGAAAGTTCCAGCAGGATGGTACGTCGTTCTGAGCTCAAAAGAGCTGAAGAAAAATCAACCGCTGGCAAAAGAACGCTTCGGTCGCTCTTTGGTGTTCTGGCGCACTAGCAGCGGCGAACCAGTTATTACAAGTGATCTCTGCCCTCACAGAGGGGTCAAACTAAGCCTGGGAACAATCAAGAACGATTGCCTTGTCTGTCCTTTTCATGGCTTCGAGTTTGACAGCCACGGTGCCTGTCAGCTCGTGCCTGAAACAAAAAAATCAGCGGTAAATCTAACAGTACAAACTTTTCCGGCACAAGAAAATCATGGCTTTATCTGGATGTGGCTAAGCAGCGACAATACACCAGCTACAGCCAAAACCCATTGGTTTGAAGACTTAGAGAACAGCAAGCTTGTCTACTCTGAGCACTCAGATGTCTGGCCCATTCACATTACACGCTGTATCGAAAATCAACTCGACTATGCTCATTTACCATACCTACATCGTAACTCAATAGGGCGTGGATTTGACGTTTCAATTAAGCGAGAGTTCGAACTTGACGACCAGCAAATCACACTGAACTTTAAAGATGGCGGCGGCTTCCAATTTAAGTTTCCCAACATATGGAGGCTTGAAATTAAGTCAGGGAGCTTCTACCAAGTGCTAGCCTTTGTGCCAGTTAACGAGAACTCAACGAAAATCTACGCTAGAGCCTACCAAGGTTTTGTCACCTTGGGCTTTCTTAAACCTCTAGTAGATCTAATATCGAATTATCAGAACTCCGTAATTCTTAACCAAGATAAGTACGCTGTAATTAGCCACAGCCCTAACTCTTCTATTGATGCTACAGATGAGAAGCTCTACCCAAGCGATCAGGGAATTGACTGGTTCAGAAAAAAGTGGATTGAGAAATCATGACAGTACTGAGCAGCTCAAGTCTTAGCTCTCAGAGTTGAGACAACGGAGAAATTTCTATTCAATCTGCTAAAATGCCATTATGACTTTGCTTGGCGACAAATATTCAGATACCCTCAAGCACTTTGACCATAGGCCATTTGCTTTAGAGCAGACACCATGGGTAATCAATCAAAGTTGGTGCAATCTACTTTTTGCCCATTGGCCAGTGCCAACTGAATCCCTAAGGGCTCTGGTGCCGCAACAACTTGAGCTAGACCTATTTGAAGGTCAAGCCTATATTGCAGTGGTGCCCTTTGAAATGAAGGAAGTTAGCCCAAGACTAATTCCGTCGATGCCTTGGCTTTCGTTCTTTCCTGAATTGAACGTGCGTACTTATGTCACATACAAAGGCAAACCAGGTGTCTATTTCTTTAGCCTAGATGCCGGTAATCCAGTGGCTGTTTGGATTGCCTGCACGTTTTACCATCTTCCATATTTTAACGCCACCATGCAATGCCAGAAAAACCTTGTGGACGGTGCCGAGCAATTTACTTACAAGTCTTCGCGCCAACTACTAAGAAAAAGTGGCGATTCAGCTACCAACCTCAGTGTGGAGGTTGACGTTACTTACGGCCCCACTGGACCAGTCTACAACAGCAAGCCCGGCAGCCTAGAACATTTTCTCACTGAGCGCTACTGCCTCTTCACCGTATTTAATGGCACTATCTATCAAGGCGATATTCACCATAAGCCTTGGCCACTGCAGCCGGCCCAAGCTCAATGGCGTATCAATACAATGACAGCACCACTTGCACTAGAGCTTAAAGGCGAGCCCATACTGCACTTTGTTGAGAATATCGATACTGTTGAATGGCCAATCAAGGCAGACTAATCAATACTGTCAGCCACCGTGCCCAGACAAAGGAGCTTGTCACTTTATTTACTATATGACACAATAAAACAAGCAAAAAAAGTAATTAAGCGCAAGGGAAAGCATGCCTGGGGCGCTTTCGCGACCTTACATACCTTCTCCTTGCCTAACTACTTTCTAGCTAAGTGCCAGTTAAATCAGACTACAAGGTACAGACTGCAGTGAAACTTCGCTCAGCTGTTTAGTCGGTCAGCCAGGCAGGATGCCAGCCGCCGGAGTGGAGAAGTTGGGCACCACAAACTGCTGCACTGACAGAGCGGCTTCTTCTTGCTGAGTCAGCCAGTGAGCCGCTCGCAGCAGCAGCTCCGTGAGCATAGCCGTGGCCTCGCCAACAACATTGGCGGCGCCGTAGTCGAAATAACTGCAGATCTTGCTGAAGTCTTCGTGGAACGGGGTGCCCACGAAGAGATGCTGCGCTGCCATCACGCCTTCGCTCAAGGTGCTCGTGGCGGAGTAACGCATTTGTTCAGAGCTGGCGCCCAGAGCACCAGCCGCCACCACCGAAGGTGCCATACGCCGGCCCGTTTTCTGGCTCAAAGCTTCACCGCGCTCGACAATGGCAGTGACTACAGGCGCAGCCTTGACTGCCAGTCCGTGCGCCTCTTCTACACTGCGAACAAGCCGAATGGCGGTGACGAGGTTGCTGAGAGTTTGTTGCGTGAACATTCTATTCCTTGTGCAAGGAGAGTTTCCTGATAGATAAGCAAGCGCCTCAGCGCCTGCTTTATCCGCGTTGCTTGCAGCCACCGAAATCTAAGCTGACTGGTCTTTCATGCTCTCTGTCGTGCTTGCTTCTCTCTGGCCCCTTCTAGCTCGCGGCCCGGGCCAACACTTCCATGACCGCGATGCGACGCGTCAGACGCACATGGCCACCGACAACCAGCGGCATGATGCTGACGTCGAGCGAAGCCGTGGTGCGGTTTCTCATGGCCTCGATGTCACCCACCTCGCTGAGCGGCAGGAAAGCCTGCAGACAACCTTCCACCAGCACGGGCCAACCTTCGATGCCAGCCACTTGCGAGGCCGGCATGGGAATGCCACGGCAGTATGTCCCGGGCTTGAGGCTGGTCAGTCCTTCGAGCTTGTCGTCCTCCGCCTTCTGAGTGACACTGACTTTGGTGGCGTCACCCTCCTTCTTCAAAGCCCGGATGGCAACATAGATGTTGTCACCAAGTTCCACCGGCGCCAGCATCTCGCTCTTGTGCAAGAGAGCCGGCAGACCGTTCTCCAGCTCGACAAAAGCGCCAAAGCACTGGCCATTCTGGCTGAAGGCGATGCTCGTGACGTTGGCAAGCATCCACGAACCAACCACCAGACCAGCCAAGTTGGCCTGCACTGCCGCCGCCGCTTCTTGCCGGGCCTTGAGCATGCGACCGTAGGTGATGCGGTCTTCGTTGAGGATGATGCGCGTGCGCTCGCCCTTGACGATCTTGCCGTCTTCGACCTTGGCTGCCACCATCTGCGCCTTGACCACCAACACATCGAGGCGGTAGCCAGGGCTTGCCATCAAGAGTTCGCGGCGCTCGGCCTTGGCAGAGTTGTTCTTGCCGGCAAGCAGGCTGGTGGGAATGAAGCCGCGGGGATTGCCAGGGACGTTGACGATGATGCCGCCTTCGGGGTGCTTCTCGATCTTGGCGACGACGACGGAGATGGTTTCACCGGCGGTGAGGGTCAGGGTCCTCGAAGAGGGCTTGGCCGAAGCATTGCGTGAGTTCATGTGATTTCCAATCAGATTGAAGTAGACGTCGTTGCAGTGAAGGCGATCAGACGCTCTCGGGACACGCGCTCGGCTCCAGCAGAGCCTGCAAGCGCTCGACCGAATCGCTCATGGTGCCCGATTCGGTCAGCAGGGAGAGATAGGGGAAGCCATTCTTGTCGTAGACGAAATGCACCGGACCAACGGTACGTCCGAGCGCCTGCCATTGCTCGTCGCTCAAGGTCGGCGGCGGTTGCAATTTCAAAAACGAGGGCGGGGGCTCGTGAGAAACGACGTCGTCGTATGGAAAAACGGAGGGGTCGGCGATGCCATTTTGCGAAGACATATTGATCCTTTGCAGAGTGAATTTAGAGAAGGCACAAGTCGGTTGCATAACCGACCTGTGATGCTTGTAGTGCAGGTCTTCAGGCCCGCTTGCCCTGCTCCAGCTTGGCCTCGACCGCTGCCACCAAGTTGGCGACGTTGGCGCGGCGAGTGACCTGCACGTACTGCCCCAGGGTGAGCGGCAGCACGGTGACCTTGGCCGTCCGACTGCCTTTCACCAGCGCCGCCGGGTCGCCTTCCACGGCGGTCAGAGGCAGGAAGGCTTTCACCCCCTTGCCCTTGCCGATTTCCATGGTGAAGCCGTCGATGCCTTCCACCGTGGCCGAGCGCAGGTTGCGGCCGGTGGTCTTGCTGCCGACCTTGACGTCGTTGCCGAGGGCGAGCTTGGCCTGGGCCGCCTTCTGGCTGACGCTGATGCGGGGCCGGTCGCCGTTCATTGCCGCCGAAAGCACGCAGACGTCGATGTAGTCACCTTCCTTCACTTCGCCGACCACTTCCGACTTGTGCAAGAAGCCCATGTAGAGGTTTTCCAGCTCGACGGAGAAACCGATGAAGTGACGACCTTCACCTTCGCTGTTCTTCTTGGTACAGGCTTGCATGACACAGGCCTTCATCATGGTGCCGACTTCGAGGGCCGCCAGGTTGAGCTGGTCCTCTTCCAGCTTGCGGATGAAGAGCACCGCTTCTTCATCGAGCACGATGCGGGCCTTGGGGGCGCGCTTCTTCGCCGCCTGCAACCCGCTGTCAGGGCTGTCATCGGGCAGCATGTGGGCTTCCTTGACGAAGGCCTCGATGGGGAACGAACCGGCGTTCTCGATCAGGAAGGCACGGCGCGCCTCCTTGTCGCTGCGACACTCGCCGATGAGCAGGCTGGTGGGGATGAAACCGTTGGGGTTGCCCTCGATGGCCACGATCACACCGCTGTCGGGGTGCCTGGCGATGGCCGCAACGGTGCAGCTGATGACACTGCCGCCGACGATGGTGATGATGTTGTTCATTTGAAACCTTTCGATGTTGCGAGAACAGACTGAAAGAGACTAAGAGAGAGACCTACAAAAAGATGACTGACCGTAAATGGTCACCAGCTCAAGAGAGAACCGGTGACTAGGGGGTCAGGCCTTGAGCAGGGCTGCCGTCAGAGCTGCTGCCGATTGGGCCAAGGTGCCTTCGGTGCCCGGGCAGGGAGCGAAGATCGGATTGATCACGATTTCGTCGAGTTCACCGAAGCAGGCGCGCACGAGAATGACACCGGCGACAGCACGGGAGGCCACCTGGGGCTGGCTCATGTCGGGCAGTGCCAACTGCAGGTTGTACTTGCCCGCGTAGATGCGACGGATTTCAGCCAGTTTCTCAGCCACGAAAGCTTGAGGCACAGGCTTGTTCCGACAGTCTTCTTCGACCTTCACGATGGCGCCCAAGACCACAGTCCAGAACCAGTAGCGGTTGGGTAGGCGCAGCAACAGCTCGGCGGCGTCCGGCTCGAAAAACACGTGAAGCAACTCCTTCCGCAGGATGAGAGGGCGCAAGGAGGTTTCGACAGCGAGCTTGTAGAAATCGGGACCAAGCATGCCGTCGTTCATAGGACTGTAATGACCGACCTCGTGCATGCACTCGGCGATGGTGCGGCGAGCGAGCTGGCACAAGCCGTGCAGCATGGAGCCTTGCTTAGCGGGAACTTGAGTTTCAGTTTGGCTCATAGGTTCTTTCGAAGAGTTTAGATTTGTCTGTCGACCAAAGGGCGGACAAACGATTGGCTCGCTACCAGACACGAAGATGTGACTCGGAGCTGCCAGGAGTGGGAGGGGGTGTTGAGAAAGGTTTATTGCATCTGATTGATTGATGTGAGTTGAAAGATAAATATATGCTACCGAGAACCTTGCCTGATATCCAAGACAAAAACTCAGACACGAACACTGAGGAGCCACAATCGATGTGCTTCTCATGTGATCTCTATGTGGTTTCTACGTGGTTAGGGAGAGATCCAAATTCGCTCGGCTCGCGATACCATCTGCAGCAAAGCTCGCACACTTTCGCTAATTAATACAATTTCAATTGACACATAAGAAAATAGCTCAGTTTCTTGCCGAGAGAATTCAATCATCACAAAAAGTGGCTCTATAGTGGCATCTAGCATAAATGCTAAACAACTACAAAACATCAGTACAGAATCTAACAAAATAGTAATGGCAATTTGCAACGAATAATTGCATTGAAACGCCAGCAATGCATTCGGCAAATCAAAGACAGAAAAAGGTGCAATTGAACTATTTAAACGAAGAAAAGAAGACACAAGAGCACCAATGAATAACTCCAGTATAACCAGCGATTTTGGCTATTTCTTGGCACAAACCTACTTTCAATTTTTTACTTCGTTGATCTGTAAATCAGGACGAGCAGCTTTCATTTGCGCCACCAGCCCAGAAGGAAGCACAGCATTTTCTAAATCTATAAAGGCGAGAGTTTTACACTTGAGTAGTCTAGTCAAAGTAGAAGCCTCAAATCTAGCGTCATTGAGATGCACACCTCTCAAGTGCGGCAAGTGCGAAAGTGTTTCCATGGTTGTCGAAGGCAGATGCGAAGTGCGTAAATCTAAGTCTTCGAGCTGTGTTAAGGTAGCAATTGAAGCCAACTCCTGCTCGTTCAGGTCTACCCACCTCACCGCCAGATTTTTAATATTTTTGCTGCGCTCAAGTGCTTTGAGAATTTTTTCTGACTCAGAAACACCAACTAGCTGCAACCAATTGAGCCGGGGCAAAACACCACTCTCAGCTAAGGGCCTGGCAGAAACATCACAGTGAAGCAGGCCGAGAATCTTCAAGTGCTTAAGCTTACCGAGATCTCTAAGGTATGAATTCTCTAAATTACACTTCTCGAAAGAGAGCGCAGTCAGATTCTTCCATCCAGCCAAAGTAGCAATAGCTGGGGGATGATCTGATTCTTTGACAAGCAATGAGCATAGCGCTCTATCATCGAATCGCGTATAAAACTGCGGGGCATCTCGAAGAACATCAGTAGCATCGAAGCTAACCGGCTTATCGTTATGGCAGATCATATGACCAATGGCAGGCTGCTTCTTGACACCATTGACACAAATATTTCCCACAGGATCGCCCGTGGGGAAATCAAACTCCCGATGGGTTTTACCGTTTCGAGTAACGAGCCAAGAAACTAATTTGGTCGAATCAACGAAAGGCGAGGTTGGCTCAACAACTGTCTCGAAATCAGGAAAAGTCCTATCACCAGTAATGTGCCGAGTCAGATCGCTATTGGAAGGCATCACTACTTGTGACCTTTTCTGCAGCGTCAAGTTCCAAGCCAAAGCACCCATAGCACCCAGGCCAATCACCAAAAGAACAGCAATGGCATAGACTGCATTTCTACTGGCCGTTGCAACCCGCCCCGTGGTTTGCTCAGCGGTGCCAGTAAGAGCTTTTTCATTGGTAGAACTCTCTTTGCTCGAACTATCAGGCCGTAGCCTGGCCGATGCAGACCGAGAATAAATCGAATAGTTCACTCGCTGCGATTCGACTGGACACTCCCCACGTGACAGAGAATCTAACAAATCAAAAATATCACCGACATTTTCAAACCGATCAGAGGCATTCTTCTCCATGCATTTAGCAATTATCCGCTCGATTACATCAAACTCTCTATCTGGGCAATCTTCACGTAACATTTCAGGCATAGCATCAGTTTGATGCATCATCATAGTGGCTAGCGCCGTTTGTCCTTTAAATGGCGGACTGCCTGTAAAAGCCTCAAACATAGTGCAACCAAGTGAATAAATATCAGATGCCATAGTCACCGGCAAACCCAGGGTCTGCTCTGGACTCATATACAAAGGGCTGCCAAATATTTCACCAGGAAGAGTGAGATTCTGAGCACTTTGACCCTCGACACCAAGCAGGCGAGCAATACCAAAGTCAACCACTTTTGTTAGCTTCACTGACGCATTTGAATTCACTAAAATCAAGTTAGATGGCTTGATGTCTCGGTGGACAATGCCTTTGCTATGAGCCAATTTTAAGGCCGAGCACACATCTAAGAACGACTGAATAAATTGAGGCACAACCAACGGCGAATGATCATCCAAGGCTTCGGCCATCGACTGGCCTTCCAGCAGCTCCATCACATAATAGGGGCAACCGCGCCTGTCGACGCCCATATTGAATATCTGCACTACATTCTTGTGCTCTAGTTTGGCTAGAGTCTTAGCTTCAAGCTCGAATCGGCGCCAGTTGGCACTGGTTGTTTGCAGCGGAGTTAATAGTTTGAGAGCGTAGACTTTGTCAAGCTGCAAATGCCTAGCCCTATAAACGATTCCCATTCCACCCTTGGCAAGAACAGAGGTGAGAACATAACTCTCATCCACAATGTCACCAGGCTTATAGACACTACTGTCAGGTCGATTCTCGGGAGCAGCCATTAATTTGACCGATTACCTCTAACAACTATGACTATATCCACTAGCGCAACGCATTTCAAACCAATCCAAACCAGTTCCAGCGGTGCTGCGAAGAAAATTTGGCTAAAACCTATACACAATGCCATGCTAAGCTTTACTGATGCAGTTAATAATCAAGCCGATTTCCAAGAAAGCAGCCAGCCTTTGCCTGGGCCTAGTATTAGGATTAACATACAATTTCGCGGCCTCTATTCAAGCAGGTCTATGTGCCTCTCCGGCTTCGCATCGGGGCCTAAAATTAGCGCAAAGCACAGAATCTAGCGGCATCTATGACGTCTGGGTTTCTGCTGATGCAATTCGCGTGTACTCCCGATCAAACGAATACTACATCGCCGCTCAAGCCCCCAGTTGGCAGATACAAGTATGGCGCCCTGACCGAAAACAATTCGCCCAAATGCCATTTGAGCAGTTCATTAAATCTGACCTGCTAGCCTCTAACAGGCTCAGCTACTTAGCCGAGCTAACCGCACCAAACCGAACTGAAAGAGTTATTCAAAAGAATGGCGATAAATTGCTAATTTACTATTTTCCACCAATAGAAACTGTAAATGGTAGTGGTCTCTTTATCGCCGATCGCAAAGACGGAAACGGCATTGAAGGTGGGCAAAAACTTAGGCCCAGACTGATTTCAATGGACAATAATTATGCCCCTCAAACTAGTCAGATAGTAGGAAAAATATACAACATTCCTAAACTCAAAGGCTTTCCAATTTCATCGTATGCGCTTCTACCTAATAATAAAACTGATGCCTTTTTGAACTGCATAATTTCTAGTCGCGATTTTGAGTTCAAGACAGACGCTCTTCACGCTCCAGCAAATTACAAGAAAATTGCTCTCGATAAGAAAATGTTTTTCACTACGCATCAAACAAACATCCTTGATGAGATGACAGCTTACTGATTTAAGTAGCAATACAAAGCTAAGCTAGCAGAATCTATCCTTTTCTGGCAGCACTTTCACGGATTGCAGTAGTTACACTCGCGCGGATCCACAGAGACTTGTCCGTCTCGCCTCAGCAAACGCTCTTGATGAGAACATTTCTGACACGAATGAATCTCAAACAACGGCTTCTCAGTGGCCAGACCACAAAGATCGCAAGGCAAGCCGGGCAAGAAATCAGTCACTCCCCAGCCAGGACAGGCACAACTAGGACAAAGTTGCATAAGGCGGCGAGCCAGCTTGACAGCTAATCTTCTGATCACACGTTGCCTCGTAGGATTCATGTGAGCACGCATATCAGTTTCTACAAATGCCTTTCCATCAGTAGATCGGAGTTTACACAACTCTATTGCCCTCTCAAGTTCACCTAGAGAACAGACTCCTTTGATGACTAGGCCGTCCGCTGCAGGAAGTCCACCATCGGCCGCGGAGACACCGACATTGCCCTGTTCACTATTAGGTCGAACAATTAGCCCATGACTAGGAAACTTTGCCCTAATGAGAAAGTCGCACAAGTCACGCGATGATTCGGCAAGTGCCTGATTGAAGTTCGTCTCAGCCGAAACCAGCTGTTCGGTAACCTCAATCTCTAAATGATCATCAATAAAAGCCATAATTTCTTGAGTGCCTGGTACAAAAAAAAGATAGGGATGAGGGCCAAAGCTTCCTTCATTAGCCAGCCCAAGTGGCAACCCAGAGACAGCCATTCCCATGCGCGCTTTCTTCAAAACCGTATCCAAAGGAGAGCAATTTCTCCTAACTTCGCCGGTAAAGGTGCCAAGCAAGTCTGTATCAATAGCAGATGAAGTAACAACCTCAAGACCTATGCCCATGCGCATTGGTCTTGCAATTGCCCGAGCCTTATCGTGCTTGGTAGCCAGAAAAGCCTTTTGGTTCAAATAGCGCGCCTCATCCATACTCACAAAAAATCCCTCTTCAGCGGCCTGCAAAACTGACTTCTTTTCACGAGATCAGCCAAAGTGGCGGTAAAAGGAAACATAGGCTCATTGAATCAGCTAACTAGAAAAATTTGGAGATAATATTCTAGCTATCAAAAAAAATGCCTATTTTACCAGCGACACAAATCTAGTCAAAATGGCACCCCTCTGCGGCTAGTGCAAACCAGCAGTAGGAGCATGCCATTTCAACACTTGCAGATACATGCATATTTGCACATCTCTTTTTCTTGGAGTATAGATAGAAAGAGACAACTTTGTCAAATCAAAATTGAAAACGAACCAAGTTCAATAGCAAACAATCAATGCAGCGCTTTCTCGACAGGCCAATCGACGGCAACAACTAGAGACCAAGATTACTACATACATCCAGTCATCTGAGTCTTCAGAAATCATAAGCGACAGTGCCAGCAGCAGATGCTAGGGGCCGCTTGCAAGTGCTAGAATTGGTCTGGTGAGGGCCCCTTCTTAAGCAACGGCACGGTCAAGCACGGAGTAGAACTTAATGTCTACAGCCATCTGCAAAAGATGTGGCAAATCCGAAGTAAGCACCAGAGCTGGCTCACTAACCTCATTCTTCTTCCAACACAATTTCTGCCAGTGCAAGGCCCTGACACGAGCTACCACTAGGCAAAAGAATTCGCACAACTCTGTCTGCAAAAATTGCGGGAAATCCCGCCCAGAGAAGAAGCGGGCGGGTTCATTCACTTCATATCTTTTTCAAGATCTCCGCTGTACTTGTCCTGGCACAAAAGACCCTAAACCCAAAGACCAAATTTCAATAGTCTCTGACAGCAAAAACACTGATGAAACTTTTGCCAGAACTAGAATTGAGACTCGCAGCCCCACAGTCACACGAGCAGCACTGCGGCGGCAATTTAGCACTAACCGCCTGAACAGCAGCACCGACTTAGACCTAGGCCAGAGCCTCGATGAGTCGATCAGAGAAACAGTCTTTCAACCAGGAGACATAATCGGAAACGTTTTTCGTGTGGAAAATCAGATTGGTCTAGGGGGAATGGGGGTAGTTTACCGCGCCGAACACACGGCTCTGCATAGGCAATTTGCCCTAAAAGTTCTAGCACCAAGTTTGGTAAATAAACAAAATTGGTTACGCTTTCAAGCCGAGGCAAAGACTATGGCCTCCCTCAACCACAGGACTTTTGTTAAAGTCTACGATCTTGGCATTCACGCAAAAACGGTGCCATTTTATTCAATGGACTATCTTGAGGGTCGCACCCTAGAGACAATTGTGATTGAGGATGGCCCCGTTCATTTGGAACAAGCTCTGGAGATCTTCTTAGAAGTTTTAGATGGCTTAGCCTATGCACATCGCAATAGCATAATTCACCGCGACCTCAAGCCAGCTAACATCATGCTGTGCACTATCGGTAGTATAAAAGTGCTAGATTTTGGCATTTCCAAATTTGTCGGTGCTGATGCCAGCAAGAAGCAGAGTCTTACAGCCGCAGGCGACATCTTCGGCAGCCCTTTCTACATGAGCCCAGAGCAATGCAGCGGAGAAATAGTAGACGCCCGTTCGGACATTTACTCAATTGGCTGCAGCCTCTTTGAAGTATTGACCGGCTTCGTTCCTTACGAAGGTAGAAACTCAGTCGAAACAACATTAATGCATCAGGAGCAGGAGCCCCCAAGGCTTTGCGATGTATTGCCAGAGCTTGAGTATCCGCCCTCAGTAGACCTAGTCATAAGAAAGTGCCTGGCCAAAGAGCCAGAGGATCGCTATCAATCGGCGAAGGAACTGGCAATTGATCTAACAAGAATCAAAGAAGGCAAAGATTTGCGGGCGTACAATGATTCTTTCTTACACACCAATACAAAGACTTCCTCCCCAAACAAAGCAGCAATTAGCTACGCGGCAGGAGGAGCAATGTTGGTTGGCGCAACAGCCTTGCTTGTGCAAACTGATGTACTAAAACTCAAAGAGCTCCCCGGCCTTGAGCCAACAAGTACGCACATAGAAAAACTAGATGCGGCGAAACAGCCAGAAGTATTGCAGCAGGCTGAAGCGAAGAAAAGAGAAGTCAATCGAAAGGCCTTAGCCGCTCTTGAGCAGCATGCCTTCAGCACCACAAACACTAGCAATACTATTGCCAACATAGAGTTGATAGATAATTTCACGCTACATGGCTCAAATCTCTCAGATCGCAAGATTTTGCAAATCAAAGAGTATATTAAGAATCAGACTGAGCCCTATTCAACAGTGAAGACAATTGGCGGCAAGAAACTATGCGTCTTCAACTTTCCAAGCAAATTCAGCGTCGGCACCCTCGGCTTTACAAAACCAGGAACCAAAGATTTTGTGCAAGCCTCGGCCCAAGGAACAGTCGTTACCATCGATGGTAACCGCTCTCACTTAGTTGCCGAAGACGAGATGCAATGCTTTCCAGAACTACTCAAATACTTTAGACCCAACGAACTCGAACATGTGAAACTAATCGATTCAGATAGACCACCGGCGATTTTCCTCTCTGAACTAGCGAAACAAAAGAACCTTAAAGGCGTTGAGCTTAGAGGCACAAAACTAAGCGACGCCGACATACCACTTCTAGAGAAATTGCACTTACTCAAGTCACTTGACGTCGGCAACACTGCAATCACCGGCTCAGCATTAGCAAAGTTCAAGCTCCTTCCCCAACTAAATTGCCTTCAAGCTAGCATGCTCACCGATGCTACACCTGTATTAAAAATACTAGTGCAAAGCAATAATATAACTGAGCTAAACCTCAGCAATGTCAAACTAACTGCCGAAGACTACACCTTGATTTCGCGCTTAACCAACCTGCGCCTTTTGTCACTAAAAGAATCGGCTATCACTGACACCGACCTATTGAAACTGACAACACTAAAGAATCTAGAAACTCTCTACATCGAGCGCTGCGGCAATCTCACCGAGGCCACAGTTGATATTG
Organism: Candidatus Melainabacteria bacterium; assembly: GCA_030696635.1. Taxonomy (GTDB): domain Bacteria; phylum Cyanobacteriota; class Vampirovibrionia; order Obscuribacterales; family Obscuribacteraceae. The sequence continues at coordinate 17,206 of JAUYRX010000006.1, read as the reverse complement.
TGAAAAGATTTAGAAGTCTGACACGGCTAAAACCACCAGATCATATTGAAGAGTTTTTCACTGATGAGATCTTGCGACAATATTTTCCTCATTTGCGTTTCAATTAAATTGTATTAGCAGCTGCCACAACTCGGTCATTTTTTAGAGCAATAATGATGGGACAGCTACCATGTTGCCCACAAAAAACTAACGTAGTTCTTACGAGCGAAGTAGTAAGCTCGATAAATTCAGTCGCCCCCAACGTTTCATCCTCCAGCGCAAGTGGTCAACTGCCTTGTGCTTCAGCTTTGCTCGGGAGAATTTCTACTATGGCCAAAGAAGTAGTTACTCAAGGTGACGCACCTCATTCAGTCGCGGCTGACAAAGCTGCTCAAGAAACGGCGAAGGAACAGTTGTTGTCTGATGCCTGGACGACCGGGATGAAGAAAAGAAGCGGCGAACAGTCTTGCCAAGGACGCGAAGGCATGTGTCACCCAGGCAAAGCTGAAGGCAAGAGCGAAGGCCGGAGTGACGGACTGCAACTTGCTTATGACGCAAACAAGTATCTAAATCTCAACCCTCCGGAAGCGCTGGTGCACGAAACCTCTGGAATCAAGGTCAAAGAAGAAGACCAGAGCAAACTTGAGCCCAATGCCATAAAGAACACCAAGAACCTCTTCCTTAGCCAGGATAGCAGCCTGGAAGACAAAGTTAGAGCAGGACAGGCCCTCGTTCGAAATGGCATAACCGTTATCGAAGAAAGGGACGGTAAAAAGTATCAGCTCAATTCAGTAAAAGATGGGGAGCAGGAGCAAATTACAGTCACCTCCCTGCGACCCGGGCAAGCCCCAACTGTGGAATTCAGCGGTAAACTGACAGAAAAAGGCGAGGTCATCGAGGTCCGTGGTGCCGAACTGCCAAAAAAGTCCGCGACTGAGCAGCCTGAAACTGTCATAGGGCCAGAAGTTGCTCCATACACAGGAAAGGCAATCTTCAACCCGGCTCTTTCGAATGAGGAGAAGCTAGTTGAAGCCGACCGTATGTACAAAGGCGGAGAGAGACGCTTTCTTGGCCCTGACGGCAGGTCTTACGAAACAGCGGAAACCACCGTGGGAGACCGCAAAATTGTTTCCATTTTCACAAAAGATGAAAATGGAGCAGCCAGACCACTTCTTCGCGGCATCCTCGATGAGAGTGGAGCAATTTTCAATCAGCAAGATAGCCGCTTCAAAGCTGTCGACTACGAGAGTGACTACGCCAAAAGACACGGAAAAGAAACGGCTCTTTTAAACCGCGAAGCTGAAATAAAAAGACGGGAAGAAGCTGAGAAGAAACACCAGCAAGAAGAAGCCGATAAGCTCAAACTGGAAGCTGAGAAAAAGCGCCAGCAAGAAGAGGCCGATAAGCTCAAGCAGGATGCTGAGAAGAAACTCCAGCAAGAAGAAGCCGAGAGAAAGAGAAAGGAAGAAGAAGAGCGCAATAGAAAGCCTGAAACTGCCGAAGAACAATTGCTAAAAGCAGTAGACGAAAAATTCAAATCAAGCATGGATAAGTCGAACTTTCAACACGACATGGACGACTTCCAAATGAGGGCCAGAGAACGAAAGCTGCCGGAGCAAGAAATTGACGCTACCTATAAACAGGTCAATAGACTTTTGCAAGAAGGCTCAGCCGCTGTTCCGCAGGAGCACAGACAATTAGCCGCAAAAACCCTGATGCGCCAATTAGCCGCGCCTAGTATCACAGACCAGGGCTATCACAATACCTGCAATGTCACCACACTAGCCGAACGAACCCTCACCAGGCAGCCCTCAAAAGCGGCAGAAATAGTGGCAACCACTGCCATCTCAGGATCATGGACAGCCTCAGACGGCAAACTAATCAAAATCAATCCGCCAGATCTGGTGCCTGGTGCCGAAGAGAAGTATCCTCACCGAGGCAGCGATGGTTCCCGCAGTTATGCCACCCAACTGCTCAACCTGGCTATGGTCAACGACAGCTTGCAAAGAAAAATGCCACCTCAGTATTATGGCTTAGGCAGCCCCAGTGCCACCAATAAAACTGGCGAAACCGTCACCTACTCCGACGGCTCACCGGCTGGAGACGGCGGTTATCATGGCATTTCCTTACCAGAAATTGCCGGAATCGGTAAGCGCCTTACCGGCGAAACTGACTACATTATTGCCAGCAATGAATTCGGTTCAAGCAGCGGGTTCGTTCCAGTTGCCACCAAGGAAGAGCTTGGCGACACCCTAAAACGCATGAAAACAGAAGACAGACTGCCGGCCATAGTCATGGTAGACAGCAATGACAAGTTGTTCGCTGGCTCTGGTCTAGCGGCCAATGACGGCAAATGGCACGTCGTTTCAGTCACCGACTACGACGAAAGCAAAAGACAAGCTGCCATCTCCAACCAATGGGGCGCATCCTTCGACATTAGAGCCAACGTTGACGACCTCTACCGCAGCACGCGAGACAATCTCTGAGGCTTGCTGCATTCACGGAGCAAAGACACTAACCTCACTTTCTTTGGCTCGAAATTCTCGAGATCAGTGCTCGAGTTGCATGGGCCATACGCGCTGCCGCAAGAAGGCTATAATGGTTTTTTCTACCGAAGATTAGCAGAGCTCAAATAATAGACAGCCTAATTCTCACCTAAGCGTGTAGAATTTCGTAAGTCTTGCCTTTATGAGCACCTAAACTATTCCTATGCCAACTTTAGACAAACTTCTTGCCGGCCTCACCGCCGACCTCAATGTAGCTTCGGGTCAAAATAATTTCAGCGAATTAAACTCTTCCGAAATAGAAATAGCTGGCATCACCACCGACCCTGAATTGTGCAAAAAAGACTTTCTCTATGTGGCCGAAGAAAGCGAAACAGTCGACAGCACTCGCTATGGCGTCAGACTTGACGGTCGGCACTACATCAACCGCGCCCTTGAAAATGGTGCAACAGTAGTGCTCTCAACACCTGATACTAAATTACCAAACGGCAGCAAAGCGGCACTTTTGCATCACCCCATCCCCCTATCAATTCTTGGACCAATTTGCTCAGCTTTTTACGGCGAACCAAAACCAAAAAATATCGCACTAATCACCGGCACCAATGGCAAAACTTCCACCGTCAATTTTTGCAAGATGCTTTGGAGCGCAGCCGGTCTTGAAAGCTGCTCGGTGGGCAACCTCGGTGGCGTCTTAACCGATGGCACTTTAATTTGGGATCGCGACCCCACATTATCTGTTCCTGAAACAGTAACATTGCACACCATGCTCAACATGCTGGCATTGCGCAACATCAATCATGTTGCTTTCGAAGCCACCAGCCATGCCATTTTCGATTATCGCCTGCATGGCGTTGCCGCCAATATCGGAGCCTTTACCAATCTTACTCGCGACCATCTCGACTTTCATTTGACCATGGAAGAATACTTCCGCGTCAAAATGATGCTCTTCAACAACATACTAGAACCAGGCAGCCATGCTATTCTCAATGCTGATGCTGAATGGTTTACACCGGCTCTAACCATTTGCCGCGCCCGCAATCACAAAATAATCACCTACGGCAGAAATGGCTACGATGTGAAACTGATCGAGAGTCGCCCGCAGCCACTGGGTCAGAAACTTACTCTTTCAATATTTGGCAAAAACTACGAATGCAATTTCAATCTTTTTGGTGAATTTCAAGCAAGCAACGCTCTTTGCGCTCTTTCTATTGCAATCGCCTCAGGTGTTGCAGTAGAGACAGCCGTCGGCAATATGGAAAAGCTGAGTGCAGTAGAAGGTCGACTGAATCTAGTGGCAACCACTCCAACAGGCGGCAAAGTTATAGTTGACTATGCCCACTCACCAGACGCTATTAGAGCAGCGCTGGAGGCGTGCAGAAGCTTCACCCCAGGCGAACTTACCATCGTCTTTGGATGCAACGGCGAACGCGATTTAGGCAAGCGCAAAGACATGGGCGAAGTAGCACAATCTCTAGCAAACAAAGTCATTGTCACCGATGGCCATCCCCGCTCAGAAGACCCAGCCACAATTAGACGCGATGTACTCGAAGGCGCGCCCAATGCCAGAGAAATTGCCGGTCGCAGCGATGCTATTGCCGAAGCAATAGGCAATCTTGGCAGTGGCGATACGGTGTTAATTGCTGGCCTCGGTCATGAGAATTTCCAGTCAATTGGAGGCAAGAACTTGCCTTACTCTGATCGCGAAACGGTCCAAAAGATTGCCGCTAGCCTAACTAGACGTTAGTGCTCAAACGATCGAAATGCTTAACAGCCTCGGCCACGCCATCCTCTGAACGAAGGAGGGCACCAAGTTGTGCCGCTCTCATGCGCATAGCTTGATCGCTGACCATCACTTTAAGTGCCTTACTCAATCGCTCCACCGTAAGGCGAGAATGGGGTATCGGTTCGGGTCCTACTCCAAGCGCCTTGACCCGTGATCCCCAGAAAGGTTGATCGACCCCAAAGGGCACTACTAGATTTGGCACACCAGCGCGCAAAGCGGCAGCAGTAGTGCCAGCACCACCGTGATGAACAATTGCAGAGACACGCTGAAACAGCCACTCATGAGGCGCTTCTCCAAGACAGAAAAGACGATCAGTCTGCCCGGCCGCCTTAAGACCTCCCGAGCCGACCAACAGAACAACCCGAACACCAGCATCACCTGCTGCTCGTTGTACCAAATCAGTAACTTGATCAGCCTTACTACTAGACATACTGCCGAAGCCAATACTGACGACGGGCTCACCTTGCTCCAAGAAGGCTTGCAGGTCCAGCGGCGCATTCCAATTCGCAGTTGCAGAAAGAATCCAATAACCGGTGGTGTGGCGAACCTTTACTGGGTGATCAGGAACGGCTACGACGTGCCTACTGAAACCATAGAGGCAGGGCTGTCCGTCCATAGAACGAGATTTTTCATCAAGACCCAGCACCTTTATCCTGGCGCTAGACATCGCGCCTTGAAAAGGCACCCATAGTGCTAGCTCTGATAGATTATGACTGAGAAGTCTTCCCCATCCACCTACCCAATCAGGCAAAGCCCCAAGCATAGGGCCGGGGTAATCAGGTGAGGGAGCCCCTAATGGCTGCAAGTGAGTCTGTACGAAAGGGACTTTAAGCTTATCAGCCACCGAAACACCGGTGACCATACCGCCAACTCCGCCAGTAATTAAATCAACCCCCTCGCAAGCATCGAGGGTTTCCTTTGTCGCAGTGAAAATCATATTTGGCATCTCCTTTGCCATAAAAGCCATGGTAGCAAAAGTGCCTTTCTCTGCGATACGAGCAGCAGCGTTGACCTCCTCTGCCGGAGGCCCAGAGAGCGGGAATACGAGAAGAGAAGTACCATCAAACAAGGAAACATGGTTAGCTGGCGCCACCATACGCACCGCATGACCGCCCTGAGCCAGGCCCAAGCCAAGGGCAACGTACGGTTGTACACCACCCCTAGTATCATTACAAACAATGGCGATACGCATAAAGAAGCCCTAATTCCTCTCCTAAATTAAAACATACCTGAATATTAAGCTGGTGCCCACAAATTGCCAACCTTGCTCAAGTAACCTAAGGCTATAAATATTAGATCATCACCCCCGATCTAACAAAGCTCTAGGTGCATTGAAGTCAGCCACTTCGATGCACCTTTTGTCGTCCGCGCGCCACCGCCAGCAGTGGCATAGCGCCAACTGCGCTAACACTTTTCAGTGCAAGATCTAACTAAAACAAATACTCATGATTGCTAACAGTAGCTCTGTTTAGCTAATGTTTACGTATATCTCCTAACTCATTTAAAGAAAGCAAATCGCCAGCCAAATCTAAACAAACCAGCCACACCCCCCCATACCTTCCCTTCGCTCAAGCAGCTCGCTGTTCGGTACAAGACTGACTAGCGAATGCTTCACAGCCGAGCCTTCGAAACTTCTCTTTCTATACGAGTCAGCCACTATCATCGAAAGCAATTCAATGAATATCACACCAATCATCATGGCGCTTCTTGCGTTCATTGCCCTCTTGTTCATCAGCAAAGCCCTCTTCTCGGGCATGCAGCGGCGCAGCAGGGCGGTCAAATTCTCACGTGCCAACGCCATCACATTGCTGCACCTGCAGCCCAAGCGCATCTTCGACACCGTCCACCAATGCGCTCAGTACCTCAGCATTCCGCCCGAACGCGTGCTCGACCTGAACGTACTAATCGAGATGGAAGACCCGGAGCTTCCCGTCTACGGCCGTTACATCCCCAGCAACGTCATGATCACCACTAAGTTGCAGATGGCCACTCGCCACCTGCAGGATGCCCACGCCGCCTTGATCGACAACGACATGGAGCTGGTCTGGCAGTATCTGGAGAGCATTGACCGAACTTTGGGTTACGCCGTGCGCGGCAAAGTACTGCGCGACGCAGAAACGGCCGCCTTGGCGGAAACGCAAAAGGCGCTGCAAGCCGTCCAAGAGTAGCCATTGACGCCAGCCAACTTACTCCCCTCATTCAACTTCAGCAATCAAGAAACGGAACCATCATGTTCACAACCAAGAAACACGTCGCCGGCACCGAAGGCACCTACCACTACGCCGTCATCTGCCAAACCAAGCTCGGCCTGGTGGCTGTTCGCCGACTGAATGACAGCGCCTACCGCGTGCGCGTCGAACCCAGCGACAACGAGGCCTCGACCGCTCTGGCCAAGGTGCTGACCCGCAACATCTTCGTCGACCCGAGCTGGAAGCAGCCCTTCGACCAAGGCGCGAATGGCCAGAACCGCTTCTCCACGGTGGTCAACGGCGACGAACTGCACACGGCCGTGGCCCAGGCAGTAACTGCACTGCGTGGCAACGGCGACGCCAGCTTGCTGTCGGCAACTTCCGACTGGGAAGCGGCACTGACTGCGGTGGCAGCCGTCGGCAGCACCGATCGCGCCGAGCTGATCGCTCGCCTGCGCGAAAACAGCACCCCGGGCGTCAACAGTGCCAGCCGCTGGACCACCACCACCTTGGTCGAGAAGGCCTTCGGCCAGGCCAACAGCTGAAGTGCAAATGCCGAGCAGCTCAAAACTCGCTCGGCATCATGCGCTTTGCCTGTAGTTATTCAACGCATTTTTCAGCGAGGACAATATGCAAAAACAACTGATAACCCTGCACAGCGAATTGCAGCGCCACGCCTTCATTCAGTATGGCAAGTGTGAGCCTCAGCGCGTCTTTGCTCAGCCCATCAAACTCTCTGACTTGCCCAGCTCGACTTTTGCCCTGGCGAAGTTTCTCAAGCCGGGCATCACCCAAGAGCAGATGTTGCATGCATTCTTCAGCGCCGAAGCAGTGGGCGTCATGCTCACTTTGCCCAACCAGTACTGGTTCTGGAAGGTGGCCCACGACGCTGTCAGCTATGCAAGCGCCGACCCCAACTCGGTGATTGCCGCCAAGGCTGTGCATCTGGCCATTGCCTGCAACCGCAACGGCCAAAGCCACCGCTACGACATGGGCGAAGAGCTGGAAGACCTCACCAACGACGAAATCGGCAACCGCCTCGAGCACGGCATCTGCTTGATGGATTCGCAGACGAAGATGGTCCGCAACTGGATGTTCTATCCGGCCGGCTGAACAGCACAAGCTTGAAAGTGCTGACTCCAAGCCGACTGAACTAGTGGCTTGACCTGGAGAAAACAGGGGCCAGGCGCCTCTGTTTTCTTTTTAAAACGATATTAATAGACCGGTCTAATAAACAATCAAAAAATGTCGAAGCTGCGGGTAAGATCTCAACTTGCTCAAGATAGCCGACGAACTTCACTAGTTTTTACTGCCGAGTTTACCAGGAGTCACCACCGCCGCTGTCGCCGGATCCGCCAGAGTCGGAGCTGGAACTGCTAGAATCAGAGCTGCTCCAAGAGCTGCTACTGCTGCTAGAATTGCTATCCCAATTGTCGTAGTTATTGCTGTAGTTATCGTTATTGCCGTAGCTGTTGTACCCGCTCCCAAAAACAGATCTCCTGGCTGAGACTGGTTCTTCCTTAAAGCTGGTACTTTGACAAGTGCACCCTTTTCTACAACCGCACATGCAGCTACAGACTGGGCCGCAACGGCAGCTGCAATTTGATTGCGATTTTACCAATGCCGCAAGCACGAGCACAAAGCCGACTATAACAATGATCCACAGCCCCACCTGCACATTGTGATCTAGCGAGGTCAGGCTCTGCAGAATACCTGTTTTCTTGTTCGCTGTTGTGCTGCTTGACAGAATCTGGCCGGATGGAGCGGACAGCGATATTTTCAACAATACCACCTGCCCCGGTTGCAGATCATGAGCACTAACTTTATAATTACCGCTGGTACCGTAAATGGTGGCACCGGGAAGGCCATCTTCTTTGGCTGTAACGAGTGACTTGCATACTGCCGGGCTTATGCCGTTTAGATTTACGGTCATAGTTTTGATCGGCATTTGCCAGTTCTTGCCGTTTGGCGACCATTCATAACTAAGGGTGTTACCTGCAGTCTTAGCAGGGTTTTTAATGACATACTTGAGGCGGTATGTATGTTTGCCGGAGATAAGAACCTTTGGCTCACCGAGCTTAAGCTGCAAAGACTGATGCAGTTGTGAAATAACTTTTGGGCAAGCTTTACCGGGCGGACATTCTGCGGAAATCAAATCTAGCTCGGCATTGTCTGAAGCAAAGTAGGTAGGAATTTTTCTCAGCAGTCCGTGCTTTTTGTTATTACCGAAGTCTACGAGAATTTTTTCTTCTATATTCAAGTCGCCTGTCGCCGCCACTGTTGCATTAACAGTAAAATCGCTGACTTCATCGGCATATGCTGGAGCTGCCGTTACGAGAAAAGCACAAACTGCAGAGATCAGTGTCGGTCTAGAAAAATGACGCATCGAGAATCCCCTTTGAGCAATCTCTTGACAACTTCAGTATTTGCTTCGGCTGGTTAAGAGACGGTTATGGAAGTGCCCAAGCAGGGTCGGTTTAAGGATTATATAAGGTTTTCCGAGATGCCGTTAACCTGCTCAGTCGGCGGCTTGTTCATCCCATTGTTGCGGCATGATTATCTGGCTTGACGCCACTACAGCAAATCTATTATTGCCTCGATTTGCTTTCGATGAATGCTCTCATGAGGGGCAGCGAAGACCAGCCACTGATAAGCATTGAGTGGCCCAAACCAGGGGTGCGGATGAGTCACTTTCGAGTGCACATCAATATTAGCGGCCCCAGTTTCACGCAAAAAGCACTCCGTCATTTTCTCAAAATCTTTTAGCGAAAGAGCAGCATCAGCAGCAGCACCTGGCTTCACTTCAGCTGTGCCCACAACTTTGAGACCATTATTGCCCTTAGACAATTCAACTACGGCATGACACATCAAGTTTCCCACTATTGTTAGATGGTCTAGGGTCATCGCTACTGACCAGTAGCGCGAACTGTCTTCTAGGCCGCGCAAGCGAGCTATTAAACGCCTTTCAATAAGCTGTTCAGAGCTAAACCCTTGGGCCAACTTCAGTATCTTGTCAGACTGCTCAGCAAAATCAGAAAGTGCTTTTTCTTTGCTCGAATTTTTAAAACGCTGGGGAAATATTATGTACTTGGCCACAGCCCATTCAATAAGGGGCAGACCGGCCCCAGGTTTAGCTAATTTTGGCATAGCCATTTTGGGAACTGCCGATTTAGCATAGTCCGACCCTGGTTCTAATGAATCTGGTTCTACCGCAGCGTCCATTCTCAACCCTCCCAAAAAAAAACCACTTGCATTTCGCAAGCAGATACTACAACAAGCGCTTGCGTTTTGCAAGTAGATGCTAAAATAGCAAAGCAATGACTACGAAATCAGCGACAACCAAATCGATTCAGAGATCTCCTTGCGTGGTCAGCAACGTGCTCGAGATCATTGGCGACCGCTGGACACTTTTGCTCGTCAGAGATCTCCTATTCTTCAACAAACATGAATACAAAGAATTTCTCGCCAGCCCAGAAAACATAGCGACAAACATATTGGCGGACCGCCTCAAAAAATTACGCAACGAAGGCCTAGTTGGCGAAATTACCCACCCAGAAAACAAGTCACGCAAACTCTACTACCTGACCAGCAAAGGCAAAGATCTAATGCCAATTTTAGTAGAAATGGTCAAATGGGGAGCAGCCTATTTGCCAGAAACAAAAGAAATGAAATTGATATTCGAACGCGTCCAGAATAATCCAGAGCAACTCAAGGCCCAGGTTTTAGAAAGCTTAGAACAATGGGAAAAACAGATGCTGAAAGCTTAGTGATTAGCTACTGAACTCTCTCGGTAATTAAATCGATGGACGCCGTCTGATTTCAATGATACCCGCCCTTCTAGCGATGCCGACAAGGGTGCGGCCGGGGCTGAATTTGCCCAGGAGGAAATATTGGAGGGCGCTTCAAAGAGCTTTCCCTCTTGGGAAAAGGCGGCACGGGGCAAGTTTATCGCGTCGAACAGTGCCCGGGTAGCCAGGTTGATTATCACTCTGATATTTACTCGCTAGGTTGTGCCATATTCGAAACCTTAACTGGGAGAGCGCCATTTACTGGAAACAATGCCATGGCAACGTTGATGATGCATCTAGCAGAGCCGTCGCCTACACTGGCCGAAGCCTCAGGCGGAAAAAGGTTCCCTAACGAACTTGAGTACATCGTGGCGCAGATGCTGGCGAAGGAACTAGAAGAGCGTTATCAGAGCCTAGAAATTGTTGCCCAAGACTTAGTCTCAATAATCAATGACTTTGAGAAAATGCCAATTTATTGCAAGGCTCACGCTCGTGCACGCTGTCAGCCTTGCGCAGTATCAACAGATCTGAATACACGGGGACAAAAGGACATCCCTGCAGAGCTTCATAAGTATCTTCATTACGTCACGCGCACTAATCAACGTCTTGACTAACTAATGACCGAGACATCTTTACCTCGTCTTAACTGCTTTAGTCGATTCTATACACATTCCCCTTTTACCTTTCTATATAGCAACCAAGTAATCACGCCACACTTACCAGCGAGTATTTACTATGTCAATTTTAGTAGCCGATATTGAGTTCTCAGGACCTTATCGCACGCCAATCGAAATCGAAGATAAAGCAGGCATCTTTGTTGTCATGCAAGAATATGATGACCAGTACGAAGTCATAGATTTTGGTTACAGCGATAGCCTCCGTGAGGATTTAGTTGACCCGGACGAATTTGAACAATGGACCAAACAATATCCTGGTCTACTTTTCATCGGCGTTCACTACATCAATCAAAGTGAAAAAGCGCTCTCTGGTTCGCTTGTCAAAACCATTGAAGACTGGTTCGAAAATGCAGAACCACCTTTAGTGCAAACTTTGCAGTTTGCTTAAAAAAGATATGTCTAGCTGTCTCATGGATAGTCACATTTTCGAGCAACCGAGTGCAGTGATTGAGATTGGCCCGCTCGATTTCGACGGGCCTTTCATTTCTCACCTTGAGCTTAAAGAGCAACCGGGAATATTAGCGACTCTGGTGCGCTCAGAAGAAAACTACCTACTTGTGAACGTCTACTCGACTGCCAATTTACGCTCGGCAGCTCTACTTGAATTGTCATGCGTTAGACAGAACAACCCATACATAGTTGTTGCTTCATACTCTGGACCGGGCTTAAAACCAGAAACAAACGCAGCTATGGCTTCACTTGTATGGCAATCTCTTGACTAGGGCTAGTGCTTCTTAAACCTAATCATCATCTAAATCTAACACCACCCACACCCAACACCGCAGACAATACTAAGGCCTCAGCAATCAACGCTGAGGCCTTAGTACTTGAAGGGCTTAAGCGCTTTGCAAGCGCCGATCTACCAGCCTTAACCCCACCATAACCTCAGCATGATAGCACCTCCAGTGGTGGCATGCGCGAGCCTCGCTAACGGCTCTAACAATTACTTACGCTAATAAACAGCCCGCGCTGAATCGGCAAAGTTTGCCAGTAAGCGCTCAAATGCGGCTTTCGAACACTATTACAGAGAGAATACAAAAGTCATACAAGTTTTCATTTCAGGTTTACTACCCAGAACAGAAACCAATCATTGCTAGTTTCAGGTATCCCTAATCTCATCCATTCCTTCATCAGGCAGCCTTTACTAAAACCAATCAAACAAGCCCAAAGCAGCCCTTCTCAGTTCCATGCTGGAATTCAATCAAGAACGGGCGCAGCTTGGCCTTGGCAGTGAAGAAGAGATGCAGAAACTTGGGATTTTCTTTCCACCATCAACACTGGAGGTAGCAATCATGAGCGACGCAATGCAAACAACTGTAAATGCAAAGATTTCTATGCGTTATCGCAGCATATTTATCTCTGATGTGCACCTTGGCACCCCTGGTTGCCAGGCAGCTCTTCTACTCGATTTCCTCAAACACACTGAGAGCGAAAATCTCTTTCTGGTGGGAGACATTATCGATGGCTGGCGATTAAAACGCCGTTGGTTCTGGCCCCAAGGCCACAACGACATCTTACAGAAGCTACTACGCAAGGCCCGCAAAGGCACTAAGGTAGTCTTCATTCCAGGAAATCACGATGAATTCATCCGTGACTACGACGGTCTAGTCTTCGGCGACATAGAAGTGCGCAACTGCACTGAACACACCACAGCGCAAGGCCTGAAAATTCTCATCATCCACGGTGATGAATTTGACGGTGTCGTGCGCTATCACAAATGGTTGGCACATCTGGGCAGCTGGGCCTACGACATGACCGTAGTCTTCAACGGCTGGCTCAACTTCGCCCGGCGCAAACTTGGCCTGCCTTATTGGTCGCTCTCTGGCTTCATCAAAAAGCAGGTAAAGGAAGCGGTCAAGTTCATCACCAACTTTGAAGAAGCAGTATCTAAGCACGCTTACGAAAACGGCTTTGATGCTGTTCTTTGCGGCCACATCCACCATCCGGCCATGCGCCAACTCAACGGAGTTCTCTATCTGAACGATGGAGACTGGGTAGAGACAGGCAGCGCCCTGGTAGAAGAAATGGACGGCAGTCTGGCTGTGATCAAATGGCAAATGGGCACTGAGCCCAAAGTGCTCCATCGCCATCATCGCCATTTACAGGCAGATCTCCCGCTGCAAGCAACTGCTGACTAATCCGGCCGCATCGGCTTAACCAACCTCAGCGAAGGCCCAAGCATTGGCTTGAGCTTTCGCTCGATCTAACGAAAGCATTTAAATCATGAAAATCGCAATCATCACGGATGCCTGGCATCCACAGGTGAACGGTGTCGTTCGCACACATACACACCTGTTAGCGGAGCTGCGTAAAATGGGGCACGATGTGCTGCTGATCAGCCCCGACCAATTCCGCAACTTTCCTTGCCCCACCTATCCAGAAATAAGATTGGCAGTGGGCATAGGCAAGAAACTCAAGACCATGGTTGAGGGCTTCAACCCCGACGCCATCCACATTTCTACCGAAGGCCCACTGGGAATGGCAGCACGAAAACTCTGCCTGCGCAGCAAGTTCCCTTTCACAACCGCTTACCACACCCGCTTTCCTGAATATCTCAAAGCAAAGATGGGTGTACCCAAGAGCATCACTTATGCCTGGCTTAGACACTTCCACGCCCAATCAAAGGCAGTGATGGTGCCCACAGCCTCGATGAAAGAAGCTCTTAGTGACTTTGGCTTTGCTAATGTAGTGGAGTGGACACGAGGAGTGGATACTGAACTGTTCCACCCCCGTGACAAATCGTTTCTGCAGTTGCCTCGACCGATTTTTGCTTACATTGGTCGTGTTTCTGTAGAAAAGAATATTGGGGCCTTCTTGAACCTAGATTTGCCAGGGAGCAAATTAGTGGTTGGCGATGGCCCGCAATATAAAGAGATGGTAAGCCGTTACCCCAATGCCCATTTTGTCGGCAGCAAGAGTGGCGAAGAGTTAGCGCAGCACTATGCAGCCGCCGACGTCTTCGTCTTTCCTAGCCGCACCGACACCTTTGGCCTGGTTGTGCTCGAAGCGCTAGCATCAGGCTTGCCGGTGGCGGCTTATCCGGTTACAGGTCCTAAAGACATTATTGGAGGAACCCTTGGCGCTACCAGTGTTGGCTGTCTCAACGAAAACCTGAATCAAGCCGCTCTAGAGGCTCTGCAACTTGACCCGGCTGCTTGCCGCGCCTTTGCTGAGACTAAATCATGGCGGGTCTGCGCCGAGCAATTTTTCAATCACCTCCACCCTCGCGCCACCCCTCGCGATAGATAGCACATGCGTAGATTCCCCACCCCTCGCTGACTGCAATAAACAGACACCAAAGCTCACCCTCTTTGCGCCAACTTGCTAGCGGCTAAGATGCTGACCCAGTGGGGCGTGACAGCTTGTCAAGAAGTGTAAAGAGAAGGGCTTTTATCCCTGTTACATTACTTACCTTTCCCCGCTATCCCCACAGCTGCTAACCATTAGTTATCTCTTTCAACTCAATTCACTCCAGGTCGTTTTTTCTCTTCAGCCAAACCAACTCACTGCCACCACTCTTTCTGCCAGCAACTCAGTTGCCGGTACGAGCACACAAAAGAGATATGGCAGCGCTGAGGTGAAGTTGCAGAGCGAACAATCCGGGGTGTCTGGTTGACGAGAGTTTACGCAAACTTTAGGAGTCCCAATGAACAGATTGCAAACAGTCTCCACAGCCGTGGCGATTGGTGTTGCTCTCATGGTCGGTGCGGCGTTTGCTCAGGGTGTCGTATCGTCATCTGGAGTCAAACCCACCCATGTGGAGGTTCGCCCGAATCCTGCCACTGGTCGCACAACCGAACAAGAGAACATCGCCCAACGCTACAGCCGCGACAACAAGCCGGGCTCGGTCAAGCACTTCTATGTGCTCTCACCGAAAACCGGGGCAGTGATTCTCTACTCGAGTGTGGAAGGCAAAGTCACCTCCGGTGGCAAACGCCTCACCCCGCGTTCTTCCATCGAGAAGTACGACTGCGGTAAGGATTGCACGCACTACGAGGGCATGCGAATTCTCATCGGCGGCGAAGTGCAAATCACCACCGAAATGATGCAAGACGACGGCACATTCGGCAACTCGGTGCCGTACTTCTACTGGTTCGACAGCAACGGCCGCTATCACCAGCACTTCTTCACCGAAGGGCAAGTGATCGCCGTGCTCGACCAGCCCCTCGTCGGCAAACGCGTGATCATCAACGCCGACATCCCTGCTCGCAAGTAACGAGCGGTTTCCAGTTCAGATCATCCCTTCAACTCAGATCAACCCAACCTTTATAGGACATATCATGAAGCGCACTCTCTCCCTCATCGCCGTCGCCGTCGTCGCCTTCTCTCTGGCCGGCTGCAATGAAGACGCACCGCAGTCGAGCTCCGGCGTGCAGAAGGCCACCGTTCAAGTCGCCGTCAACCCGGCCACCGGTCGCACCGTCGAACAGGACAACATCGCCGGCCGCCTGAAGATGGACAACACCCCGGGCTCGGTCAAGCACCTCTACATCATCGCCCCCGAATCCGGCCAGACCATCATCTACTCGACGGTGCAGGGCAAGGTCACCAGCTCCGGCAAGCGCCTCAGCCCGACGACCGTGAACAACTCCACCCGCGGCTTCAACGTGCTGTTCGGCAACGAGACGCACTACACCAACGAAGTGCTGCAGGACGACGGCACCTACGGTAGCTCGGCCGAGTACATCTACTGGTTCGACGCCCAGGGCCGCTACCACCAGCATTACTTCACGGGCGGTCAGATCATCCACATCTCCGACCAGCCCATCCAGGTGAAGAGCGTCGTCATCAACATGGAGCTCACTGCCGCCCCCGGCGTCGTCGCTCCGTCCGTTGCTCCCGCCGCTGCTCCGGCTGCTGCTCCGGCCAACAACGGCGCCGCCGTCGCTCCCGCCCCTGTCGAGAAGAAGTAAGCGCTTCAAACGCTTCTTCCGTCAGCACCAACCGAAAAACCCGCAGTCAACTCAACACAACCTTTAGGAACAGATCATGAACGACAACTGGAACAACATCGACCCGTCCAAGAGCAAGGGCCCCATCGGCTTCGGCATGAAGTGGATCTTCATCATCTTCGCCCTCGTCTGCTTCGGCGGCGTGCTCAGCTACAGCGCTGGCTGGATCGGCGACGCCGGTCAGGTGGCCAAGGAACAGTTCGGCCCCAAGGCCCTGCTGCAGAAGTACGAATGGTTCAAGGACGCCAGCGCCCAGCTCGACGCCAAGGTCGCCAACATCGACGCCGCCCAGGCGCGCATCAAGTCGATGGACGACACCTACGCCGGCACGCCGCGCACCCAGTGGGCCCGCGCCGACCTCGAGCAGTACAACCTGTGGCAGAACGAAGTGGCCGGCCTGAAGGCGAACTACAACAACCTGGCCGCCGAGTACAACGCCGCCATGGCCAAGTTCAACTACCGCTTCACCAACGCCGGTGACCTGCCCGCCGGCGCCACCAAGGTGCTGCCGCGCGAGTTCAAGCCCTACCAGTAAGGGCCTCCAAGCTGCTCGATTCGAATAAGTAGTTCGAGTCGAGCTAGTCTTCCGACAGCCGTAAGCAACAGCAAGGTGAGCAATCACCTTGCTTCACCCCACTCTTCCATCCATCAATCCTCACCAAGGAAGCTCAACCATGTCCGCACTACTCTCCATCGCTCTCGTCGTCGCCGCCGCCATCGTCGCCGGTGCCATCTTCTCGCCCAAGTTCCGTCAGCTGCTGCGCATCCGCGGCGGCAAGGCTGTCGACGCCGGCACCACCGCTCTCGAGAAGCAACAGGACCAGTACCAGCTGCTGGTCGCCAAGATTCCCGCCCAGCGCACCTCCGTTGCCACCACCAAGGCCGGTGCCGTGATCGCGCAGAAGAAGCTCGCCACGTTGACCGCCAAGCTCGCGGCCATCGAAACCGAGTTCAAGCAGGCTGACGAACAGAAGATGCCGGCCAACGTCGTCGCTGCCATCGAGGCCGACTACGCCGCCACCGAACAGGCCATCGAAGCCCAGAAGGTGATCGCCACCGAAGCCGCCCAGATCGCTGACGAGGCCCTGCAGGCCCTCGAAGCCACCACCAAGGCCCTGAGCAAGTTCAAGGGTCGCATCGAGCAGGACGCCAACAAGGTCGAGCTGATGAAGTCGCTCGAGATGGCCGCCGCCGCTCGCCAGGAGCTCAAGGACATCCAGACCGAAATCTCCGGTGCCGGCCAGGCCTCCGCCGAGATCGACAAGGAACTGGAAATCGCTCGCGCCAAGAACGACATGAGCAAGGGCTCCAGCACCGACCAGGCTCGCGAGCAG
>JAUYRX010000019.1:0-139124 GCA_030696635.1 Candidatus Melainabacteria bacterium | reverse complement strand
CAGCGCAATGGCCAGACAATCGATGCAGCGATATACAACAAATGCATCAATAGCGCTGGCAGAAACCATTTAGAATCATGCTCTCAAATGGCTTGTGTCAACGCTATTGCCTAAGGGGAAGATCCGAGTTGATCTTCCCCTCGCACCCAATATCTCGCTCAGGCAGCCACAGGCAAAGCTTCTGCCAAGAAGCGCTTCAGCCGCTTGGATACATTGTCGAGCTTTGTCAGAGCAACAAGGCTCTGTTCGCTGTGGTCAGAAGGTCCAATCTGAGCCATTAGGCCTTGAAGAACTTGCACTGCTTCAACTTCATACATGAGCCTGGTGGCTTCTGGAAGTTCGCCAAAGGCAGGCAGCTCCCGCAGAGCAGGAAGAGTAATCTCACTGCTCTTCTTCTCATCACCAAACGACAGTGCCTGGCGAACCTGAGCCGGGAGGAAGTCAGCAGGATTCTGAAACCCACCAATGTTTGGCATACCCGGGATATTGGGCATGCCCGGGATATTGGACAAACCTGAAACACCCATGCCCATACCGACACTCGCACCGCCAAGGCCGAACTGACCACTCCCAGGTCCGCTTCTGCGCACCGAACCGCCAAACACGTCCATTCCAGTACCAGCACCAGCACCGACACCAGGAGTCGCCGGGTCGAAGCCAAAAGCTCCGTGCCCGTGATTGCCGTAGCCTTGCTCGTCTCCACTGAGAAGATTGGTCGGATTCTTCGCTACCGTGAGCTGATAGTGCCGACCAGCAGGGTGTGCAGGCTCGACGAAAACATCGCTCTTGAGCTCTGCCTTGAAGCGCTCAGCGAGATTGTGAGCCTGGTCCCAGGGAAGAACATCGGTTTTCGGTTTCTCTATCAAAGCTACTTCCAGCCAAGATTTGCCAGCAATTTGCTCACGGCAGAAAAGTGTTCTTGCTCTTGTCGAGCGCAGGAAATAGCTTCTCTTCATGATGATGTGCCGCAGACCGTGGCTCATTTCAATAAGGAAGGCTGGATTTGGTACTGAGTTATTTTGCATGTGGGAATTCCTTGTATATCTTGATCTCGATCTCGATTTCGATCGAAGTGCGGTTATCAACAGGCCTTACCAAGCGCTTCAAAATAAGCACACAACAAGACGGAATGAAGTACTAGCCTTAATTGTTAGGCTTCCTGCAATTTTCATTTATCCAGGCATTATGACTAACACCCTTGATGCGACAAGCACAGTTTCTTCCTTTTCAACTGAAGATTCGGTGCTCATGCTCTTCTATTGACAAAACCTTCCTTAAACTCAACTCATTGGCAGCGGTTCATACGAGACATTGGCTCTTTGGAAGAGCATCAAGCCATGGATCAGAAAGTGCTCAAGCAAACGGAGCTGCGCAAACCAAGCAAACTTGTTCTCAATCTATCCTGTTCTCAATCTATATAGATTGCCGAAGGCGTTTTCCATGAACCATCACGATCAACCTATTTAATATCGTCTCGCTCGGTCACTCAAAATTGCCGGCAATAGTCTTAGTTGTGCTGCTACCGCCCGGTAAAGGATGAAGTGAACTTGAGGTGAAAGGGGAAATAGGAGAGGTGTTGGTGCTGGCCTTTGAAAAAAACTGAATTGAAATTGTTCCTCACTATAGAGTCCACACATCCTCAAAAGCCACCACTAAAAGTGCAGTCAATTTCGCTGGCTCTTCTACCGGGCAGTAATTCACATGGGCAAGACCTTAACTCTGTAACCCATACAGCCTCAGGCCATTGGCCCACTGTTCCTTACTCACCGCAATCCACACTCATTTATTGACACTAATATTCCATTCTCTCGTTAGCGCCGAATCTTTAACACAAAATAAAAGCGACCTCAGCTCTATCCCTAGCGCTAAGATCACCAAAGCTTTTTGCATAAATACGCAAAATGCTTGCTAATTCAGCAATTGCGACGACCAAGCAAAGCTAAAATCTGATGCTTTGAAACGCTATTGAACTCAGAATCAATGAACTAAGTAAAGAAAAATCCTCGCGCTAGTCACCAGCTGTGATGCTCTATTTATATGCATTAATTACACCCATTCATTGCCGAAGTATTTTTATTGACCACTTCCAATCTCTTGGCCGACAATAAATGTCTGTATACAGGCAATATTGTTGGTTTTTAATTACTTGCCTGTTTTCAAGCAGGGGACCACATTGAGTTATCACCTCCATTTCATGGGTTATTCATAGAATCAAGAATTTCACATGCAATACCTGTCTCTCAAGATTTTCACAACAGAACGAGTAGTCAAACCTTACTGATAGCTGCCGAAAGTGACACTCACAGCTGAGACCCTTTGCATTCACCAATAGCGTCTTCAACAGCTGCGACTTCAGGATCATTGAAAATGCTCTAGCTATTTCTTCACCAAGCATCTCTTTTCTTGACAGAAATATCTCTCGACAACAAGCCTTTCCCAAGCAATAATCTGCGTCCTAGCGAACGAGCATTCGCGCTGAACCAGGACTGGTTATTTTATTTACTTTTCCTTTAGATACCTGAAAAGGCTTATTCATCAGCCTCTTGCAGGGTAATTTCTAAGCCAATAATAAAAACGCTTCACAATAAATTAGTAGTAATGATATCTGGCCCAGATCAAAACATCGCTATCTCCGCTTCTCATGAGGTAATTGCTAAAGGCTCCTGTTGCGCTCAATGATTCACTAACTCAATCCCTTATCATTTGTTTCTTAGCCAACGCTTCTGCTTTTCGGCAGACGTTGCAACCAGTGCCTCTCTCTAACATATGTTGTACTGACCGCCCATATGTCTTGGCGCAATGACAGCGCCATTTAATTGTTTTAGTTGTCGTGGCAACGACATCACTGGCTGTTAGGCCAGCATTGTCATCGGCATGCATCAACTTAGCTAATACAGGGTGGACCGTCCTTAAAGAGTTAGTGACAGAAACTTGTCTGTTGGCACAAAACGGACAATCTGTGCCCTTTATCGCTCTTTGATAGACTTCGGCCATCCACTCATGATCTGGCCCAACCTGACACTTCCACCAAACTTTACTGCGACAACCTGCTGCAGTATTCCAAGGCGTGCGATCGCCATTTCGCTCCTGAAACCACTGGTCAGCTAGTCCTTCTCTGGCATTGTCCACATTGTCGGGCAGTAAAGCACAGCTGCGGCACTGATCAGCTCCCGCCAGCAGCTCTATTGGCGAGGCCTGATAGATATGCTCATAGAAACAATAGAACCAATATTTCTTGCGCGAATCAGCCAGTATCAGCTCTGGATCTATCGGCTTCTCTTCTCCACTCTTGCTGTCAATTACAACATTCTTCTCTGGGTGCCATCGTTTCAAGATATAGGGAGAGACGCTTAGTAGCGTAGGAGCATCTGATCTCTTGCCGGCGCAATACGGGCAATTCTCAGGGTTGGGCTGCGTGCGGCGACAAACAGCCTTATTAAATGTGTGCCCCTCAGAGCAGCGGAAAGCAGCTACAACATGGCTACCTGGCTTGATATTGATTGGAGTAAGCTCAGGATTGCTTGGAACAAACAGGAACTCTCTTGCTATGTGTCTGTATTTAAGAGCCGCTAGTGAATTCTCATCATCTTCCTTTGCACAGGTCGGGCAGCCATCCTTGTACAACTCGGTCAAGCTGCGAGCAAAGCGGTGACTAGCATTCTTTCGGCACTTCCAGCGAACTCGATGATTGACAGGCAGTCTCTTGGGATCGAAACCAACGTTCTCTCGCGTTCTAAGAAACATGTTCCAGGCATTCGCCCGACCGCGCTTCTTTTTAACGCTCTCAGCCATCAGATTTACCCGCCTATCCTTACAGCATTTGCGGCACGGACAGCCCTGCTTCGGCTCCTGACTAATGGGGTTAAGGCGGTCCATTATGCGCGAACTATATACAAGCCCCGTTCCGCTAGGGCACTTGAACAACCAATAGCTCTGCGACCAAGGCGAAATATCTTTGACCCTGGTAGCTCGCCTGCTATCTCGAACTATTTCTTTCTGCAGCCACTTCGGTATGACTTGTGGCGGCTTCGGCCTAGGGTCGCGCCCAGCGCATATGTAGCAGCCCTGGTCTTTGGTCCCTTCATCCCAGGCCCTCGCTCTGATGTTTATTGCGACCTCGATAAACTCACCACAGCGGCCATGGCGCCAGCGGACTATTCGGTTTGAACCAGCAGAAATATCATCGGCTGAATAAGGCCCAAGGTCTTCGTATTCGCATGCTAATGCCGGGTGGCTCTTCCTTAGCGGAATGCCGCGAAAGACCTTCATCAAAGGATCTTGGCCAATCGTTTTGACTCGACTGCTCGCTCTCGGTAGGTCTCTTAGTTTCTTCTTGGCCATTCTCGCAAGCTACTTTTTAACTGCTTCAATCGCGACTGCTCAATAATACTGAAGCTTTTGCCTTTATTACCCAATCAGCATGAAAGCGCTCATAGAAAAGCCCACAGCTGCCTCCTTAACCTGAAAACATCCAGAGCTGACACAAAGGCTCTTCGCTCCCCAAAGACCCATCCAAGTTGTTCTGCCTACTCCCCCGGCGGAAAAGTCTGTTCTTGGGCTTGGAAGCGGTCAATGAAGCTCTCAGTCGACTCACTCGCGGCAAAAGAAGCACCAGGCACAAAAGCTTCGGGTAATAGTGGACCAACGGTTAACCAAAAGGCACTGCGATCAAAGACTTTTGTGCCCTCACCAATAAAGACTGCATTGGCCCCCATTGCCTTGGCTGCCGATGAAATTGTTCGGCTCATGCCAGTGGTGAATGGAGACGGCATCAAACAGCAGAGCAAAATCTTGGTGAATCTAAGCTGAAAGTCGCTACGAACAAAACGCAAGAGCTCAAAAATATCGTCGTCTATCAGATGAACCGGAGCAACAATTAATGCAGGATCGTTCACCCGCAGCCAAGCAATTGCCACTGCAAGTGTGGGCACAGAAACAACCCTGTAGCCTGCGCGCGCCAATTCAATGGCAGCACAATCTGGCTCACTCTGATGCTCTTGTAATATCAGTATTGATTCTGGCATTAAAGTGTTATGCCGCCAACTAGAACGGCAGTAACACTTTCAGCGAAACAAGCCATATAAAAGCCAAACAAAACCCAACGCAACCAAGCCGACTAGCAGCGAGATTTAATTTACTTTGACGTCAAACTAAGTTAGCAAGCGCTATAATAGTTTGATATCAAAGTATTATTTTTGTTCCACAGAGAGGTCAATCATGCGAGCCATCAAGGAGATAATCACTGCCGAAGCAGTCAGAGAAGGCGCTGGAGTGATTGTTCACAGACCATTTCCCACAAGAGAAATAGACAATATCGATCCTTTTCTCTTACTGGACCACATGGGCCCCAACGACTACGCCCCGGACACAGCAAAGGGCTTTCCCGACCACCCACACCGCGGCTTCGAGACAGTTTCGTACATGTTAGAAGGGGCTCTTGAACACCGCGATTCAGTGGGTAACAAAGGCGTAATCGCTGCTGGCGACGTGCAGTGGATGACCGCTGGAGCAGGAGTTGTACACTCTGAGATGCCTGAAGAGAATTTTCGCAAAAACGGCGGCAGGTTGAACGGTTTTCAACTTTGGGTAAACTTGCCAAAGAGCGACAAATTGACAGCACCACGCTATCAAGACACACTGAGCGCACATATTCCAGTCTATGAAAGTGAAGACAAATCAGTCTGGGTCAAAGTAATCGCTGGCCAATCAATGGGCAAGCAGGCCATTATAAGCACTCGTATTCCCATTCTCTACTTACACGTCATTCTCAAAGAAGGCGCCAGTTTTAGCCAATCAATTGCCACCAACCAAACCACTCTAGCTTACGTTATATCGGGGCAGGGGAAATTTGGCAACAAAACAGTGAGCAGCGATCAGCTTGTTGTTTTTGAACGAGATGAAAGCGGCACGAACCTAAATGGCACAAAACAGCGCGACACGAAAGAAAGCGCCATTAACAGCGACGTTGTTTCATTCAAGGCCCATGGAGCTGAACCACTCAGCCTATTGCTCATTGCCGGAGAGCCAATCAACGAGCCAATTGCACGCTACGGGCCCTTTGTTATGAATAATCAGGCTGAAATAAAACAGGCCTTAGTCGACTATCAAGAGGGGCGCATGGGGCAAATTAGGTAACGGAGAATCTAGTTGCGGTTCTAGCTGCGGATCTAGAGATCATCTCAACAGCTCTCATCTCAAGCATTCTCGGCCTGTGCCCCGGGCTTGTAAGCTAAGCCTACACCCTGCTCGGTCAGAGCCTTGTGAATGGCAAAATTCAACTCCGAACGCAAAGAACCAGGCCTGGTAAGAAAATCTTCGGTGTAAACCCGTAGCGAAAAATTCATAGCGTTCTGGCCAAACTCTAGAAACAAGACATCCGGTGCTGGATCACTAAGCACCCCCGGATGCCCTACTGCTGCAGAAAGGATAACCGCTGCAGCCTTAACTGGGTCGGCATCAAGAGCAACTGGGACAGCATAGGTAAAGCGAATTCGATCGCTCTTGTAGCTCCAGTTAGTTACTTTGCCCTTAATAAATTCGGAGTTAGGCACAATAATGGCGATATTGTCATTGGTGACAATAGTGGTGGCTCGAAGTGAAATACGAATGACATCACCAGTGATACCATCTACTTCAATACGATCGCCAATTTTTATGGGCCGCTCAAACAATATAATCAGGCCGCTAACAAGATTAGTGGTAATAGTTTGCAGACCAAAACTTACACCCAGGCCAAGGGCACCGGCCAGTACAGTAAACGAACTTAAATCTATACCTGCTGTCTGTAAAATTACCAGCGAGCCAAAGAAAATCACAACATAGCGAGCGATCGCAGCGATTCCTTGGCGCAAGCCAACATCGACAGACGTATGTGAAAGAAGTGCTTTCTCAGTCCAGTCGCGCAGTCGATTGGTGACCACAATCAACGAAGTCACAAGCACGCCAATGTAAAGCACCATCCAGAGCGAGATTTTTGTTTTGCCTATGGGCAAAAACTGCAACTGGAAAACTGCATCTATATGCTTGTATAGATCCTGAAAATCCACCCGCTAGCTCTCCTTCTCAAGCGGCTTTGCAGCTTCTTCATCATATTCGTCATCGTCTCCCTCGGCTTGCTGGCAGTCAATTTTAAACTCACCATCTTGCACGTCAACAGAAACTTTGCCACCATGTTCAAGCACACCAAAAATAAGCTCATCAGCCAAGCGCTCACGAATCTTTTGCTTGATTAGACGAGCCATCGGACGAGCACCGTACTGCTTATCAAAGCCCTTATCAGCAAACCAGGTGCGAGCATCCTCGCTCAACTTCATAGTTACTTTTTTCTCTATCAATTGCTCTTTGACTTCATTGATAAACTTATCGACAACACGCAAAATATCTTTGTAGGTAAGTGGGTTAAAAGCAATCCACGCATCTAAACGGTTGCGGAATTCAGGGGAGAAAGTACGCTCAATGGCGCCGCGCCCCATGCCCATACCGAAGCCCTGGTTATTAGATTCACCCCGGGCAATCGACTTTTCCCGTTCAGCGTCACTAACTTGCTTAGGCCCTTCGTCTTTGACAGAGGCACGCTGGAAGCCGATGTTATCGCCCATCATGTCGCGAGCGCCAGCATTAGTAGTCATAATCAAAATGACATTTCTAAAGTCGGCTTTCTTACCAGTGTTATCAGTAAGGGTGGCATGATCCATTACTTGCAAGAGAATGTTAAAGAGGTCAGGGTGAGCCTTTTCAATTTCGTCAAGCACTACCACCGCATGTGGTGTCTTGTTGATGGCATCGGTGAGAATGCCCCCTTGATCAAAGCCCACATAACCAGGAGGGGCACCAATCAAACGAGAAACTGTATGCTTCTCCATATATTCGCTCATGTCATAGCGCAAGAAATTAACGCCCAACACTTTGGCTAGTTGCTTCGACAGTTCTGTCTTGCCAACACCTGTTGGCCCAGAAAACAGAAACGATCCAATCGGTTTGGTAGGTGAACCTAAGCCCGAGCGCGACACCTTAATAGCATTTACCAACTGCTCAATAGCGTGATCTTGGCCGTATATAAATTTCTTCAGTTCACTTTCTAGATTGCGCAGCCTGTCTTTGTCAGAGCCAGTAACAGTCTTCGGTGGAATCTTAGCCATGCGAGCCACTGTGGTTTCGACGTCTTCGCTGGTGACAATGCGTTTCGGCCGCAGCTCTTCATCTAACAACTTTACAGTGGCGCCGACTTCATCGATGACATCAATCGCCTTGTCTGGCAAAAAGCGGTCGTTAATATGTTTACCGGCAAGCTCAGCAGCCGCAATAATGGCATCATCAGTGTATGTCACACCATGAAACTCTTCATAGTGACCCTGCAAGCCTTTCAATATCTTGATGGTATCGGCAATACTTGGTTCAGTCACATCAATTTTCTGAAAACGCCTAGCCAATGCTTTGTCTTTCTCAAAAGCAGACTTATACTCACTATGAGTGGTTGAGCCAATGCAGCGCAATTCACCAGAAGCAAGAGCTGGCTTAAGCAAATTAGACGCATCCATAGAGCCGCCTTCAACCGCGCCAGCCTTAACAATGCTATGAATTTCGTCAATAAAGAGAATCACCCCTGGCTTAGCTTTCAATGCTTTCAGAACACCTTTTAGGCGTTCTTCGAATTCGCCGCGAAACTTAGTTCCCGCCACTAGAGATCCCATATCTAGAGCATAAACTTCTGCACCGATGAGCTGCTTGGGCACCTCACCACGTTGAATCTTCAGAGCCAAGCCTTCGGCAATGGCTGTTTTACCAACACCAGGCTCACCAACATAAATAGGGTTGTTCTTGCGCCTACGACAAAGAATTTGAATCGTTCGAGTTACCTCAGCCTCTCGACCAATGAGGGGATCAATCTTGTTCTTCTGCGCTTGCTCAATTAAATCAACACAAAAATCTTCAAGTGGATTAGTCTTTCTCCGTCCGCTTGTTTCGCCCCCTGGGGCTACAGCGTCTGCATCTCCATCTAAATCGCCAGAATTAATTTTCGATATTCCGTGCGAAATATAGTTAAGTACATCAAGCCGCGAGATACCAGCCTGTTCTAACAGATAGACTGCATATGAGCGTCTTTCGTGAAACATCGCTGCAATCAAGTGACCACTATCAATACTGGTTTGACCAGACGACTGCGCTTGTATTTGCGCCCGCTCAATTGCCCGCTCAAAGGTAGCAGTCTGCTCTGGCAGACCATCTTTGCCCTTAGGCAATTGTTCAATTTTCTCTTTGAGATAAACTTCCAGCTCACGACTAATAAAACTGACATCCCCGCCACAATTTTCAATGACTTCACGGCCAGTCTTTTCTTTGAGCATGGCATAGAGAAGATGCTCTAGAGTGAGAAATTCATGACGACGGCGCATGGCCTCGCTATAAGCTTCGTTCAAAGTGTTCTGTAATTCGCGCGTAATCATGGGTTACTCTTCTTCTATTGAACAGCGTAAAGGAAATTCGTTGGCCTGTGCTAAATCAACTACTTTGTTGACTTTCGCTTCGGCGATTTCATAAGAGTAAACTCCCGCGACTCCAACGCCTGCTCGGTGCACAGCCATCATGATGGCATGGGCATCTATGGGATTTTTATGAAAGATCGTCTGCAAGATAAATACGACAAACTCCATGGTTGTGAAGTCATCATTGTGCAGCAAAACTTTATAAAGTGCTGGCCGTTTAGTTTTTGTCTTGGTTTCGGTAGCTACTGCCGTTCCGCCACCTTGCCCGGGTTGCTCAGACATGCTTGAGATCCTGTTGTATACGCAAGAGTTTAAACGCAAGAGATTATATGCAAGTTAATAATAGCAAGTTCACAAAGTATATATCTCAATGAAATAAAGTCATACCCTCGCCTTGCGAAAATACTGAGTACTCAAGTGTTTTGCAAAATCTAACTCTCCGGTCTGTCTGTCTGTCTGTCTGTCTGTCACACGACGAAATAGGTGTATATACACCTATTTTACGAAACAAGAAATAAGGGGGAATCGGACAGTTGGTGCAGTGCGATAATTAGCAATACAAAGCGAAACTGAAAGTGACCACCACACAGACACCGAAATCTGGCCCAGAGCCTATACAGGAACCAATACAGGGACCTATACAGGAACCTAGACCGGTTACCGGCTCAACAAGAAAAGCCGTCGAGTGTGCGCTCTTATCGGCGTTTGGCTTTTCACTGATGTTTGCACTGATCAAGCTTCTAGGAAAAGGCTATCCAGCTGGCGAAGTCTTGTTCTGCCGCAGCTTCTTTGCGCTAATACCCCTAGTTCCAGTAATACTGCGCGAAGGGGGCATAAAAGTCTTCGAGACCAAGCGCCCGTTCATGCACTTAACCCGCTCGCTAGTGGGTCTAACCTCGGCTTGCCTCTGTATAGAATCACTCAAACTTTTGCCTCTTTCAGAGGCCACTACTTTGTTCTACGCCGCACCACTGATAACCACTGTACTAGCCATCATCACCCTCGGGGAGAAAGTCACCAAAGGCAAAGTGCTGGCAATTACTATTGGTTTTCTTGGTGTAATTTACATGATGCAACCCCAGCTCTCATCAAGCATTCCCGGGGCCCTAATGGCGCTAGCATCGGCCGTCAGTTCAGGATTTGTTTACATTGAGCTGCGCAAGATGAGCGCCACCGAAAAAAGCATCACAATTGTCACCTATTTCATGCTGGCTTGCTCCCTGGGAGGCCTTCTCTCACTGCCATTTCAGATGGTAATACCAAGCGCCCACGACGCTCTGATATTGCTTGGTATTGGCGTTATTGGTGGAATGGCGCAACTGGCCATGACCGACGCCTATCGCCATGCACCAGCATCGACAGTAGCACCACTGAGCTTCAGCGCACTGGTGTGGGCCGCTCTTCTTGATATAGTTCTATTCTCTAAAATGCCAGGCCAGGCGGCCGTTGTCGGCACTTGCTTAATCGCACTATCGGGCATCTTTGTCGTCAAGCAATCAAATAAACAATAATTATCTAAATAGGACCACCGAGGCCGTTGATGATGTTCTGGCAGACCTTAGCCATTTCTTTATCACCAGCTGACTCTGCCGTTTGCTTGATGTCAATCAGCTCGCGCCGTGCGGCGCTTTCATTTAGATCATTGACGAACTGACTATGAGCTAGAAATATTCGTGCTTTTATACGAAAGAAGCTCTGCGGTGGAAGACTGTCTGTGGCTGCCACAATTTGCTTAGCTTGAGCCAGAGCATTTGCCGAACGAGCATTAGCTACATCACTTTCATATTGTTTGATCAATTGCTGCAGTGTCGAGAAATTGACTTTGGAGCCGCGCAGAACGTAATAGACAGGCTCAATTTTCTCAATCAAATAATCTTCACTAGCCCGCGAGGCTGTCAAAGCCGTTTGGCTATAGGTTTTGGCGCGATCTATTTGATGCAAAGCGTCAGCCATCTGCATGGCAAGAGCCGCAGTGGCAACTTTGTACTGCGGGTCAATTCCAGGGGTTTTATCGATATAGGCTAAGAACTTGTCGGCTTCGGCTAAGCCCTCGGCATTCTTACCAGCGACACAAAGCTTAGTAACAGCATTCATTCGCTCTTCTAGGCCGAGCGAAGAAGAGGAAATGGAAGAGGAAGAGGAAGAAGAGGAAGAAGAAGAAGAAGACGTTGAAGCTGCTGGGTGGCTGGCAGTAGGCTTCATGGCAATTATTGAGCGAGCAAATCGCTCTCTAATAGCATTAGTATCAGCGTGGCTAAGCACTTTAGCGGTCGCGCTAGAACCGGCTATACCAGAATTAGCTATACCAGAATTAGCTATTCCAGAACCAGAAAGCCCTAGGCCTGACAAGCTTGAACTGGGAGGGGAAGGCGCAGCACTTGGTTGCAGGTCGGCGGGCAAAGTGTATGGCTTGCCTTCCCGGGCCTTATTTAAATAACCAAAACCTGCGCTTTTAGAGATGTTCAGGGGTTCTGGAGGCTTGCCACTAAGCTCTAAGTGCTTATCTTTGACAAGCATGGCGCCGACTATCGGACTAACACCAACCCAAATGGCACCGCCAATAATGACTGCCACGATCCATTTACCTGAATTATTGTTGTTACCTGAATTATTCTGGCTAGCAGAATTATTGCTCGTGTTCTCGTTTTCCGAATCGCTCACAGTTCTTTCTCCAGAGTTACCTAAGTTTACTGTAATTAGCCAAGGTAATACGCCAGTGCAGTACCATTGATTTTATGCGCTTGCCAACGAAACTGATAGTCATAATCTGGACCCTTGCGCCATGGCCCTTCTTAGCCGCTGGCCTCCATATATTTCATAGTATTTTCTGGTCGTTTTTTCTCTACCATGGCTGCTGCCTTCTGCCCGCCATCATCTGGAAGCGCCATCACTGGAAAAACCATTTAGCCCTACCATCAAGAAGAGAACTAGCCTGTCTTGTAGCCGGCTCTATTCTATTTAGCTTGTTTACCTATGTTGCTTTCCAACTTTTCGGACCCTACATCTTCAACAAGCAAAGAGCAATAGAGAGCTTGACCTATAGGGGCTTTCAGCCATTCTGGCTAGTGCCACTCAGCGTCTATTTTGTGACAGTAAACCCATTGGTTGAAGAGCTCTTTTGGCGGGGAGTGGTGCTCAATGAACTAAGTGACAATGAACTAAGTGAAGATGATACAGAACCGTTCGGCCTGCCTGTGCTCTGGACTAATCTTCTCTTTGCCGCTTGGCACATACTGGTAATCAGGCTTTTCGTAGCGCCATCGTTTATGTATATTGCCTTCTGTACAGTTATGGCTGTAGGAATTTTTCTTTCTTATCTCTATCGCCGCAAAAGCTCACTAGTGCTTCCAGCACTCTGGCACGGACTAGTCTTTGATCTAGCGGTGGTGATTATTTTGTGGTCTGTTGTTAAGTCAGGGTAACCCTAAGGTTCTCGGGTCAAGCTTCCTAACTCTCTAGCTCTTTGTCCCTTAAGCTTCTCGGTCGACAACCACAGATGAAGTCCACTTCAACTCAGTCAGAGCTTCATCAAGAGTAAGTTGATGCTTACGAGCGTGATTGATGGCAACAATGGCTTGCTCCATTGTAATCTTCTCATCGCGCACCAGCACTAGCGAACGCAAAGTTGCATGCAGTGTCGGCTCATCAATAGCACCAGTGACAAGCAAGATTTTACCGAGCAAAGCTGAGTTACGACGGGCATCTCGCAAAGCTTTGCGAATATCATTGTCATTGACAATACCAGCAGCTTTGAGCATTTCTCCAAGGCGAATACGCTCTTTCATCTCAGGGCCTGTCAAATCAAGCTCAGAAATCGCCCGCGCTAAGCTAATATCACGCTCGGCTACCTGACGCAATGCTTCAGCGGCCTTCAGGGCGCTAAGGGAGTGACTGGCAACAATTTCTTGCAACTTCAGAGCAGAATCAAGAATTCGCTTAGTAATAAAGCCGCCCTCAACCAGCATCTGACCCACTGGCACTTCACGAATCAAACCCATCTCAAGAGCGTTCATCAAATCAGGCTCATTGACCATCCCCGATAGAACCAATAATTCGCCCAACTTAACGCGCTGGCGGGGTGGTGGCCGGTAAAAGCCAAGATCCATCAAAGAAACTTCAATATTGACCTGTCTAAAGCGGCTAGATTTGAGAGCTTGCAAAGACTGTGAACGCGAAATCTTGCCATCGCGCACCAAGACCTGAGCAGTAAGAGCGGCCGAGAGCATCTCTTCGGAGATTGCCCCAGTCAGCACTAGTATGCGACCAAGAGGCAATCCTGTTTCTTGACTTGTCCTCAGGGCATCCTGCAGCTGTGGCTTACCGAGAATATCAGCCTCAACCAACAACTCGCCCAAGCGAGCCGTGGGAACGCGAGACTCTTTGACAAAACCAATGTGCGCCAAACAAGTTTCAAAGTCGTTACTACTTCTCTTGTATAGATTAAGCGCTTCTCGTGCTTGTTCTAAAGTGATCGCTCCATCTTTAACAAGAGATTGGGCCCACACTGCGGACTCAAGCTCTTTTTCATTAATATAGCCGCACATTACAAGCACGCGACCGAGGGGCAGACCTGTTTCGCCATTTAGCTCCATGGCATGCTTCAGCTCTTCTAAGCTGAGAACCCCCGCTTCCATCAATAGCTCGCCTAAACGATGCGAATTTGGAGATTTGGTGCCTGGTTTCACTTAGTCCTCTTGTTATCTATCGATGCAGAAGTGAGCAGTTTGCCCAATACGCAAAAAAAATCCTTCAGTTAATTGCCATAAGGCAGCGACCAAAGGACATTTTAAGCCAAAAAGGCAATTTTAAGAAGAAAATTTACCCCCAGGGGAATTCGAATCCCCGTCGCCTCCGTGAAAGGGAGGTGTCCTAGGCCTCTAGACGATGGGGGCATCAGAGGTGCGGCGTGCCGCAAGCAGGTCGTAGAATAACAAACCCGAAACAATAGTGTCAACAACAATGAAGAGAGAACTCAAGATTGTAAGCACTCGTAGTACTATTGGAAGCTCCTGATAACATTCAGGTGGGCACAGTGAGCGGCATCTCGCCTTCAGCAAGTAAACGTAACATGAGTTATTACCGCACCTTCAACAGCTACCTGCGCCAAATATTTGGCGAACGGGTTTATCGCGTGCCCCTCGATGCTGGCTTTACCTGCCCCAATCGCGATGGCACAAAAGTCTTCGGCGGCTGCACCTTCTGCGACGAGCGTGGCTCTGGCGCGCCCACAATCAAGACTGCCCTCTCTATTAAGAATCAGCTAGAAACTGGCATAGCGCGCATCCGCAATCGCTTTAAGGCGAAGAAATTCCTCGCCTATTTTCAGGCCTTTACTAATACCTATGCCCCCGAGGGCATCCTCAAAGAGCTTTACGACGTAGGACTTGACCACCCCGACGTGGTTGGACTTTGCATCGGCACAAGGCCAGACTGTCTCGATGAAAATATTCTCGATTTATTAGAGGCCTATCACCAGCGCACTTTCTTGTTTTTAGAAGTAGGAGTGCAGACAATTCACAACCGCACTCTGGAGGCAATAAATCGCGGCCACACAGCAGAAGAATTTTTTGACAGTGTCGAACGAGCAAAGAAACGCAACTTCCGCCTGGCAACACACCTTATATTCGGATTACCCGGAGAATCAGAAGCCGACATGATGGAAACGGTGAGAGCTATCGCGCCGCTAAAACTGGAAGCGCTTAAGATTCACCAACTCTGCATCTACAAAGGCACACCGATGGAAGCAGACTACCTAGCCGGTCGCCTGCCCCTACTAGAAGAAGATCAATATGTGCGCCTAGTAGCTGACGCCCTCGAATTAATTCCTGAAGAAACAGTAATAATGAGACTGGTAGCTGAAGGTTCAAGAGACGAAATCATCGCTCCAGAATGGTGCTTTGAAAAAGAACGGGTGATGCAAAAAATTGAAGCTGAGCTAGAGCGCCGCGGCACCAGGCAAGGCTCTCGCTACAACGAAGTGGCATTACTGTCATAACAAAAGAGCAATGGGTGCTTAAATGAACAAAACAGCAGCAAAGCAACCTCCCAGCCTCGGCGCCAAAAATTTTTCTCACTTTGCTAAGGGTGTTCTAACTACAGCCATAGCTGCAACCCTAACGGCCTCACTAATCACTGCCTGCGGTGCTGACCTCGAGGCTGACAAGAAAAAATACCCTGCTCTTTCCAAAGAACGGCTAGTGGGCAGCAAGTGCAGCCTCAACGACTCAGCCAGCGTAAAACGCGCAGCTATGCATCCACTTGGCCCCACCGGCGGCTGGAATCTGTATGGGCGAGAGAACAACCAGATAGATTATTCACGCACTAAAAAACTTGCGGCAAACTATCTTGTTCTAGACCGAGGTGCCATCAGCGGCTATGTCAAGTTTGACAAACCTGGCTACCTGCAAGCGCGCTCGTATGACGATGTTTATGGCGACGTCTATTGCGGCTGGTCACCAGATAAGCTTGAAGTTAATCCGACCAAAGACTATGTCTATGTCTCACTAGGAACATGCTCAGTGGGAGACGGCGGCCTTGAGCAAGTGCATGAAGTTGGCTGGTTTCCCCAAGGCCAAGCAGAGGGCATTATTGTCTTCTCCTCGGCCCATCCAGACAAACCATCGCCACTCACAGCCTCCGATCTCTATCGCCCCGACTTACTAGGCAATCAATATCAATTTAACGACCGATTAGCTTCAGATACAATTTCTGACTACCTGCGCCAAGGCAATTTCAAAAAAGCCAGCGAAGTCATCAATGCTTCGCTGACTTTGCTCAGCAATATGAGAGACGCTATAGACGGCACCACAAGAAAGCCCATAGCAGCAAAAGAAATAAATCAAGAGCAGTGGGCCATGATTCAAACTTACAGGCTCGGTCTAGCCCTGGGTGAATCTAATTTTGATTCGCGCTTTGACGATCTAGAAGCGACAGTAGACGGTCCCGCTCGTCTTTCTTATAGACAGTGCGACAACTATAAAAAGCTATTTCCCATCTATAAATGGCTCAATAGAATGATTACCAATAGAATGATTACCAATAAAAATATTACCAATAAAAATATTGCCAATAAAATAAACGATAAGACAGAGCAAATCGACATCAGTAATCTTGAGAAAGGCTTAGTTGACCACGAGCCCGTCACTATAGCCAAATTTTTGCTAGGCAAAACTAGCGAAGAAGACTTCCGCCGAAGATCTCGCGGTAGCGCTGAATTTTGGATCGGTGTCAATCACTATCTACAAGGCAACAAAAAAACGGCAAGGGAGAATTTTCAAAAATTCTTAGAGCAGAAAAACTCAGACCTGCTTGCCTTTGAAATTTCAGCAGCAGCCAAGCTAAAGGCACAGCCCTGAAGCAGGCATTCTACACTGCCGAATAAAACTCACTGTTGCAAAAATGGCGTGATGGCCGAAGCCAATCCGCTTTGAGAGACTTGATCAAACGAGACTGTGTGTACACTAATAGCTGAACCTTGGAGGCGCAAAGCAGTATCAAGACTAGAGACAAACTGTGCGCCAGCTTCGCTATAGCCCGCCTGAATAAAGACAAGTTTCAGCCTTTTAGCACCGTTGAACTTGGTCGCATACTCACGAATGACCGCCAAACTATCGCCACCAGCCAGGCCTTCACCGTCAGTTATGATGAATAGAAGCAGCGACTTCTTTGCATCATCCCCAACGGCCTTCTCGAATGTCGCCCGCAGAGCCGGCGCAAGCCTGGTATCACCAGTAGTGACAGCAGAATTAAGCGCTTGCGTCAATTGAGCAGCCGTTAAACCCTTGTCAGAGCTGAAACTTTGATTAAACAGACAAAGGTCAAAATTGCTACCACCTTTTTGCTCTGCTTCTCGAGAGAAAGCACCTAGTTGCTCCTTAATCCATTCCCAGCGAATTTTATCTGTGTTACCAACCGTACGAGACATAGACCCAGAATGATCTATTACCATTGACACTTGAAACCCTTTTAGTTTCTCCCACAAATCAAAACGCGTGACCTGAGATTGTAGAGAAACTCGACCAGGACTGTCAGTTTTCGCCCTCATTTTCACGAGGTAAACCTTACTAGCACGCTCTATCTTAAGCTGCAAGAAACCATCCTCAACCGAGGCTGAAAGAATCTTGTCACCAGCACAAACACCAGCATAAAAACCGGATGAGCCTGGCTTGACCCTATCTACCATTGTTGGCAGTTGAGTGCTCACAGGAATCACACCGCTAGAAACACAGGCGGCGCCAAATCGACTGATCTGTCCGTATAATTTTGTTGACTGACTGTGCTTGTCGCTAGCATAGCTGCAGGCAATCGAAGTCAATGCCGCGAAATGCAAACTTATTAGCAAGATAGCTGATTTCACTTAGCGACTTTTCCTTTACTGAAGCCCTTCTGCCTGTTCGTCATAGTGCCACTCGCACCCAATTTACCTGCAGTAGCCTTCATCGGATTCTCAGAAGGTATGTTTACCGCTTCATCCTCGTCACCCAGATTCTCGAAACTCTGCACATAAATACCCGAGCTACCCGGTACAAGCCTTGAAGAGCCTTGTTGATTTCTCTTCGGGTCTGCCATAACAGTAGAGCTCTTGAGCAGCTGATCAACTTGCTTTTGATAGCGCTCAGTAATTTGGCTCTCCTCGCTAGAATACTTTTCAAAAGCCGACTGGATAGTAGATTTAATCGTCTCTTCTGAATCACCGCGATTCTCGCTACGAATATGTTTCACAGTCTGATCAAAACGCTCCTGAGCCATTTTCTTCTCTTTCTTGCATGCTTCAAGCAAGTCGTTGCGCTTTTGCTCAGTTTCTAAACGAACCTTTTCTTTGAAGCTTGAAAGTGCAACTTCTTCGTTCGAGCGGCTTGCAGCCATGGCAGGAGGAGTAGGTAAAACTGCCGAAGTGCGGTCTGAAGCGAGAGAAAATTGTGAACACGACTTCAAGCCCTGTCTTGCATTAGACTCTATCTGGCTGCCTTTTCCGAGAACTATACATTGCTTGTACTCCTCGACGGCTTCGCCATACTGCTTTAACTTAAATAGTGAATTAGCTAAGTAATAGTGCGCCAAAGCATTTTTGGGATTCTCTTTCAGCTGCTCTCTAGCTAAATTTGCTGCCGCTGAATAATCATTAGCTTTGTATGCAAATTCAAGTAAATTAGCCGACTCTTCGGCCAAGGCTGAATTCGTCCAGCTACTCACGGCCAGAGAGATAGCCACGGTCAAAACAATACAAGGCTTCAAGCGGGCGAAAATAATGTTCATAGCAATCGGATAATTCACAATGAGAGTTTTTCTACAATTATAAGAGATAATCTTTGCAGCTCATGGTCATGGACGAATATTACGCAGTCAAATTGCGCTCATCAAGGCTACTTACAACCCACATGAAAAACATTATTCCTATTCCGAACTGCTCAATTGCAGCGAGTTCTATCATGCTTAACGTGTTGCTTAGCCTTCTACTTACCCCGCCATTTGCAATTATTCTTGTAAGCCAGGCGGCCCTCGCCGCAGATAAACCAGACTACTTTGAATTAGCACAACAACAATTTGAAAAGGATCAATTTCAGAGTGCCGCTGAAAGTTCTCGCCTAGCAATCTATAGCAAAAACAACTCGCCTGCTGTCTG
This sequence comes from Candidatus Melainabacteria bacterium, assembly GCA_030696635.1. Classification (GTDB taxonomy): domain Bacteria; phylum Cyanobacteriota; class Vampirovibrionia; order Obscuribacterales; family Obscuribacteraceae. Next base: position 120,020 of record JAUYRX010000019.1, on the reverse strand, counting down.
GCTATTGCTAGCAAGGTCGTATCAAAAGATGGGAGAAATCACCGCATCAAGGCAAACATATGAATGCGTCTGCAAACATTTTCCCAATTCTCCAGAGAAAGCCATCGCCGCAACTGAATTGGAAAAATTACCAAAGATAGCAGCAGTCAAGCCAAACAACCAACTTGCACAGCCCCGCAGTTCTTCAGTAAAACCGACAGAATCAGCCCAACCGGCGGCTTCGCCACTGAAAGACCGCGTTTATGTTGTGCCGCCCCGATTCGCCCACGCCCCGGTGAGCGCAAGCACCGTGACGCTCGTCAAAGAAGTAGTTGCTAGCGTTCCCGAGCAAATCTACAAAATTCTTGATCAGGGTCAGGTAAAGGTTTTTGTTACTCCCAACCTGATTGATAAGTTTCCAGACGCAATTCACGCAACACACCCTACCCTAGGTACTTATTTCTCGGCTGAATTCGGTCGAGCCTACGATAGAGATGTGTATGTATGCGAGCGCCTAGGAGCAGAGCCTGGTGGTACTGAATTGCAACCACCAATGATTCCGCAATTGATCAAAGCCACTACCTACACCATGCTGGCCCACGCCCTGAATTCTTGCTTAGAACTACCATCTAACGATGAACAATTTCTGCGACTTCACCGCCAAGATATTGCCGACTACGATGGCTCAGACAACGACCTACTGAAGCTCTATGTGCAAAACAATCAAAGCGGGGCCAGTGAGACATTTGCCGGGCTCGCTTCGTCAATCATGGGCAACGACTGCACTCTCACCCACAAACTCGATCGGGCCTTTCCCCGCAGCCGCGCCTGGATTCAAGCACGCGTTTCAATTTTGGCCAAGCAAAAAGGCCTGTAATCAATGCCAGTTGTTTTATCTTGTAAGCAAAGCCGCGCCGATAGTACCAGCGTAATCACCAAGTTCAGCTCGAACTAGCTCAGTCTGGAAGCTAGGTATACGCAGTGAGCGTCGACGCATTTCGGCTTCAGCCTTTTCAAAATAAAGTGGCATAGCTTCGATGAACCCGCCACCAAGAATAATGCGCTGTGGATTGTAGAAGTTTACGACGCTAGCAAGACCGATACCCATGATACAGGCGGCATGATCAACTGCTCGTACAGCAACTGAGTCACCCAGCTCATAAGCTTGCGAGATTGCCTTAGAGCGCAAGCCACCTTTAGCTGGGTCTACTTTATCGCGCAAAATTGACTCGTAGCCGCGGTTGATATCAAAAATGCAGTTGCGCGCAACAGCTGTGCGCGAGGCATAAGCTTCGAGACAGCCAAAGCCGCCGCAACCGCAGTCACGACCATCGGGCACTACAACGATGTGACCAATCTCACCAGCTGTTCCGGTAAATCCACGCAAGATTTCACCATTGTGTACGATACCAGAACCGATACCAGTGCCAACAAAAATACAAACAAAATTGTCGCAGTCTAGACCAGCTCCAAAGGCTAGTTCGCCAATGGTAGCTACTTCTACATCATTGCCTAATTTGACCTTAAGACCAAATTGCTGCTGCAGGGGCTCGGCCATAGCCAGATCATTGGCACCAATATTGGCAGCAGCTAAAAGAATTCCTTTTTCTCTATCGACCATACCGGCAGCACCAATACCGATACCGTTAAGCTTTCTGACGTCAACACCAGAATCGGCAATTGCTTCATCAATGACCAACGCGATACGCTTGACTAAATCTTGGCCATCAGCCACTAATCTAGTCTTCTTTTTGGCTGAAGCTATCATCTGGCCCGTAGACAGATTGACTACCCCAGCCATAATTTTGGTGCCGCCCAAGTCAACGCCAATAGCTAATTTTTCAGCCAAAACTGCACCTATGAAAAATCTCAATCAATTTTCAACATCAATTTGCAACTTCAATTTTCAAAATTGCCAGACTTAACGCCTAAGCCCCTTGAAAAGCCGGGTGGCAAAATCGATTTTCAATTTAGCAGATTTACTGGTTTTCGGTACGGTCTGATTTATTGCCGCACTTGGTAATTTACTCGGTAATTTACTCTGCTCTTGACTCAGTGCTTGGCTCGATTCTTGACTCGGCTCTAGACCAATATTCTTATGCGGTGAAGCACTGACTGGTGCTGCGAACTGGCCCAAAGTAACAGTCTGCTCACTACCCTCGCTACTTTCCACAGCGCTAGACTCAGCGATAGCCTCAGTAGGCAGCGGTGACCGCAGAATACTATTGGCCAAGTTAGAAACAGCCAAATCAGGAGCATCAGCCAAGGAAGAATGAGCCACCGGCACAAAAGCCTTGATTTGCTCAAGAGCCTCTTGAGTCGATTGGGCGGTAGGATGCAGAGCCTTCTCACGATGATAAGCTGGCAGCATTGAAGCAATATCGGCCTGAGGGCGATAGTTAGAGCCAGTGTAACCACCAAAGCTGTTGGCATTGGCTACAGCTTGAGCTTTCTCGGCACTAAACAAACCAAGTGCTACGGCCACTCTACGCTGAGAATCATTGGCGTTGCGGGTGACAGTGTTGCCATTCACCACCATGGTCGTAGATCCGCCACCATCAAGGTTCATGGCTTCGGTACAACCATGCTTGAGGAAGAATTTGGCGACATCATAAAGAGAGTGTGGCCCTTCAAAAGTTGCCATCAGTAAATGATCATCAGCGGTAATACCAACGGCAGTGCGACGGGTAATATGACTACCTGTCCAGCTAGCGGGAAACTTCTCTGCTTTCAGGTCGAAAGCAAACTTGCCATCTTTCAACAGCAACGGACCGCCGCTGACAGCCTGAGTGACATTAGTCCACTCTTTCGGAGTGATATTCCAGTCAACACTGACTTTAGCACCATTGTTTTGACGCAAGGCCGCCAGTGGGCTGTCCTTTGAGTCTGCGAGAACAAATCCGCCAAAAGGAATGGCAATATGCTTGCTGTCACTGTCGACGATTTCACCAAAGCTATTGACGGCAATTAGTGTGCCTTCGTACGGCAGAGAAACCGACTCACCCCAGCGCCTGGTATAAAGCACACAATGAGAGCCTGAGCTTCTGGGTTGATTCATATTATTAACCCAAAGGGTCTCATGCCCAAGAATTGATGTATGCAAAATTCCGTGCATGGCCACCCGAGCGATGCGAGCATAGCCGCCGTCGGTAAAACCTAAAGCGACTCTGGTGTAAAGTGGCCCAGAGAGCCATTCACCATCGAGCATCAAGGTGCCAAGCGGGGTACCGTTGCCTTTGAAATAATTTGCATTGATGGCTGCTAAAGCACCACTATCGCGCACATGATCATGCACATCTTTCAAGGCATGAAACGTCGATGAAGCAGGCATCGGGCGAACTTGAACAGGAGAAACCGACATATTAACGTCAAGCAAATTGATACGAGTGCGTCCGCCATAGACTTTATAAAGAACGCCAGGCCCGATACTTCTCACCGACGACGCAGCCATACTTGAGCTTAAACCTGAGCCAGAACTAGTTACAGTTTTTGGCGAAGCTGGCTTGGCTACTGGCTTAGCGGCGCTCTTTGCTAGCGGCTTAGCTTTCATCCAGGTAAGTTTAGTGTAGGCGCCTGTGTGCACCTTGGTTTTCAGGCGCCGTCCAGAAGAATTATCAAATTTACGTCCGTGCTGCCCACTGGCGCGACGATTGAGACTGCCTAAAGAAGAACCCGCTCTATAGCCACTGACGTGGGGCACAGCCATAGCAATCAAATTAGATGTTGCCAGTCGGTGTTTGCCTGAAGTTAGCGGAGAAGAATCGCGCTGAGCCAAGGCCGCTTGTGCAGTGGCCGAAACAAGAATCAGACTTAGAGCAAGGCTGCAACTTACTGATAGCGCAAGCAAAGGACTGCTGTTAGCTAGTGAACCATTCGAGAATGGTTTTAATCCTGTGGATTTACTCTTCAATTTAGGTGTTTCCGGATGCGAGAAAGAAAGAAATAAAGTCAAAAACGGCAAAGACAGATGTAGTAACGGTTCAAAACGGCTGCAAGCTAGTTTTTTACACTTAGCTAACATATACCCAGTTCTACTACGAATCTCTCTTAGACGCAACTAAGAATCTTCAATTTCCCGCATGTAAAGCGACGCTCAGCGTTCAGATATATACACAAGACAGCCAAAAGGCCCACAAGAAGGCATTCCGCCGCAATGGTTGTAAGGAGCTCAGCCTATTTAACCGCTAGATAGCGCTCGCGATAAGTATCCACAGCCGCTTGCCTGGCCTCTTCGGCCATCAGGGGGAAGCCCATCTCAATGCGTTGTTCTAGGTAACCTCGGGCCACGCGCTCAGACAATTTGCGAATACGCAAAATATTGGCCATACGCTCATCGCGACCAAGCACGCCACGGGCATCTAATAAATTAAAGGCATGGGAGCATTTAAGAATCTGCTCGTAAGCGGGCAAGACCAGCTTAGGAGTTATGCTGAGCAAGCGCAGTGCTTCTTTCTCAGCAAGGTTAAAGAGAGTCTGTAGCATCTCCGGGTCACTTTGCTCAAAATTGTAGGTAGATTGCTGCACTTCATTTAAGTGATAAATCTCACCATAGGTCACTTTATCATTCCATTTAAGTTGGTAGACGCTATCAACATTTTGCAAATACATTGAAAGCCGCTCTAAGCCGTAAGTAATTTCAGCAGCCACGGGTCGCACTTCAAGACCACCGGCCTGCTGGAAGTAAGTGAATTGCGAAATCTCCAGACCATCCAACCAAACTTCCCAACCAACTCCCCAAGCACCAAGGGTTGGTGACTCCCAGTTGTCTTCAACGAAGCGGATGTCATGCTCTAACGGATTAATTCCTAACTGTTTCAGGCTCTCAAGATAGATCTCTTGGACATTGTCAGGAGACGGCTTGAGAATCACTTGATATTGAAAGTAATGCTGCAAGCGGTTGGGGTTATCGCCATAGCGCCCATCGGTTGGCCGCCTACAAGGATCGGCGCAAGCCATGTTCCAGGGCTCTGGGCCCAATACCCGCAAAAAAGTACCAGGACTCATGGTCGAAGCACCTTTTTCAAGGTCGTAAGCTTGCATAATCACGCAGCCATGGCTGTCCCAAAAGCTATTGAGTGTGTGGATAACTTGTTGGAAAGTGAGCGCCATAGCTGAGTTCCTCTATTCATGCGGTTTTAAGTCTAACACGTCAAGAGAACGGGTAAATATTGGCAATGACAAATATTACGTGCATTCATTGTTAAACCATTAGAATAAGACTCTAAAATAGAAAACTGGCAAATAGACCACTTAGAGGAGAGCACATTGGAGAGGCAGGCGACACCCGACTACGACGAGACTCAAATTAGAGAATCAAGCAGCCCCGCCTTCATGGTTCAGGCGCTAGCGCCAAAGGTCAAACGGCTACTCGACAACATTAACGGAGTGCTCGTCGGTCAGGAGCACGCTACAAAGCTCGCAGTTATAACCCTTCTGGCTGGCGGCCACGCTCTAATTGAAGACGTTCCGGGAGTAGGGAAGACCCTATTAGCCAAAGCCCTGGCCCTTTCAGTACACGCCAAGTTCAAGCGTATTCAATGTACTCCCGATCTTCTACCATCAGATATCAGCGGGGTAAGCATCTTCGAAGCCAAAGAAGGTGTCTTCAAGTTTATGCCAGGACCAATTTTCACAAACATTCTGCTCGCCGACGAAATTAACCGAGCTACCCCAAGAACCCAGTCAAGCTTGCTAGAAGCTATGGAAGAAAATCAGGTCACCACCGACGGCGCCACCAGAAGATTGCCTGATCTCTTCTTTGTCATTGCCACAGAAAACCCGATTGAATACCACGGCACATTCCCTCTACCAGAAGCCCAACTAGACCGTTTCATGGTCTCGCTGTCGCTCGGTTATCCAACACCAAAGCAAGAAATTGAAATCTTAGAAAAAACCCTTGAAGAAGGTTCATTTGCTGTAGAAGCTGTTTTGACCGAAGACGAAGTACTAGAAGCCAAGCATGTCGTCAAAACAATAGTTGTTGATCACTCAATCAAAAATTATATTGTCTCGATTGTAGGAGCAACCCGCAAACACCCATCAATCGTGCTAGGAGTCAGCCCCCGCGGTAGCCAACTGTTAATGAGGGCAGCGCAGTCAGCAGCTCTGGTTGACGGTCGACACTACGTCAAGCCTGACGATGTAAAACTGCTTGCGCCCTATGTTTTAGGTCACAGAATCATTCCGAAGGTGAGAGATAACCGGGTTAGCCATGCTCAACTTATTGAAAGAATCCTCGAAGAAGTCGCCGTACCGGTTTAGGTTCGCCACTGGTCCCGAAGCAGAAAAACGCGCCCGGGCGGTGGAAGAAGAGAGCGGCCTGAAAGGCATTCGCATAACTATTCCACTGACAGAGTCTCATCTTAAACTAGTTTTGGAAGAGCGATTTTTTGTCATGGCAGTAATTATTGCCATACTTTATGTCTTTGCCGGCGAAACCGGCAGCGAGTACATTTATTTACTCACAGCCATTGCCATCACCGTGCTTGCACTAGGCATCTTCATACCGCTGATGCAAGTGCTTGAGACAAACGTCAAATTCAATTTACCCAAAGAAGCAGTATCAAAAGAAAGACTCAACCTGCGTGTGCACGTGGTGCGAAAAAACTGGTGGGGGCCACTGGCCCGAGTTTTTCCAATTAAGTGGCTCTTAGTCAAAATCAAACTGACTCGACTAGGCGAAAAAGAAAACATGCTGCGTTCAATTATGGTTGAGCAGCTATCAAAAGAAGCCTGGGTAGTTGCTCAAACCCCAAAACTTAGACGCGGGCTCTACACCCTGCAATCAATAGAACTATACTCATGCTATCCCTTTGGTCTGGCATGGTGGGTGAAGAGTTATCCCCTCAATACCCAGTTTACAGAAGAACGTCACAGCCAAACAGCTACCTATGCCAGCATTCTTGCGGCCGACGCTGCTCGCACCACGGGTAGTGCGCCACAAATGATTGTCTTCCCTCGCACCGATAGCGTCGATGGCAATTTCCTCTTCCGCCTAAGAGCCGTTGGCGACTCAGCGCTCTTCTTCTCTTCCTCAAGGCCCATCGCTGCGCTCTCGTCATCATCGGTTCGATCGTTGCGTGAATTTCGACAAGGCGACAGCCCCCGCCTAATTCACTGGCCAACCAGCGCCCGAACTGGCAAACTAATGATTCGCGAATTTGAGTCAGAAGGCTTACCGGGCTTTGACGTCTTACTCGACCTGACATCAGCCTGGCAAAGCGAAGAGCAGTTTGAACTGGCCATATCAATTGCCCTCTCACTGCTGCAACTAGGCTTTAAATTGGGCGGCTCACCAGAGCTGTTTATCATTCCCAGCCTAGATGAAGACTTAGATAAACTGCCCAGTATTCTCACCGACTTGCCGCCACTTGCCCGTGGAATCGGGTGGGCCGCGCAGATTCTTGCTAGAGTAGATGCATTGGTTGTCGCTAATTCAGACTATGCAGTCAAGGTTCCGCGAGTGGGAGAAGCAGAGGCACTAGCACTTCTGACCATAAGACCGGCAGCACCGAGCCCCGATGCTGTGGAAGCCTACCAGGCATTTCTCGACAGTCAAAACTCGAAACAAGACCGCACCGTATTGATGGAGCCGGAACTTCCTGTGGCCTCACCGAAGCAAGTAGACATCTGGGTAATGTCGAGACAGTACCTAGAGGCAGATTCTTCCAGAGGAAAAGAGAGCGTCAACCTCGATGACGCCATGGCAGTCAAAGCTCGCATTCCGCTACACGCCCAGGGCTCTGGAGACCGCAGACAAGGCCCCATTGTCGGCAGCAGCGCGCCTCCCGGCCGTATTCTCGCTACACTCTCTGAATACGAGGAGATGTCGCAGCTGTGATTACTAAACCAAAGATTAAAGCCAAGCCCAAGAGCCTCGCTGAAACGAAGAAGACAAAAAAAGATTCGCTAGTTGAACAATCTTTCGGTATCAGGATTGTGGCTCTGACTATGAACCTTTTGCTGATCATTGCCTCAGCCAGCTATGTGCCCACTTTGCCGATCGCTACTTTTATGTTCGCCGCCACCGCAGTGCTCGGCAGCTATCTCGCTTTCATCTTCCGAAACAGCCGCCCAGCCTGGGTCGGAACTATTCCTATTGTTGCCACCATTCTGCTATCTACTAATTTCTTCTTCGAACTATTCACTGGTTACACTACTGGCACATACACAGCTGTGGGAGCTTTCATTCACCTGCTCACCGGCCTGCTAGCTCTTCACTGCTTCGATCTGCGCAGCCGCACAGACTTCTCCATCTCGGCTCTAATCGGCCTTGGTCTGCTCACCTGCTTAGCTGGAATGGCCAAAGATGTAATCTATGGTTTTTACATATTTACCTATACAATTCTTGCCGGCCTGTTGCTTTTCTATGACTCATCATCGCGATCTCATGAAATTGGCCCTTCACGCGCAGTTCCCTCAAATAACTCTGCAGCAGCCATAGCCGCGGCAAAAGCAACGCAAAAAGACGCGCAAGCAGCCACCCAGGTAAAGCCACCAGAAATGGTGATCAGGCGCTTACGCATTGCCTCCTTGAGCCCGCTTATACCAGTCTTTATCTTGCCTTTTCTTAGCTATCTTGCCTTTACCGGCATGCCCAGAATTGACTCGGTCATTGACGTCTTTAAAGACAATTTTGTTAGAGCAAAGCTACCGATCTCGGCCGCCCTCGGCGACCAACTTGGCAAGGGAGGCAGAAGCCAATCTATAAGGGGCGGAGCACCCAACAGCAAAGCTCAAGGAGGAGCAAGCTACACCGTCACTAAAAGCAACCAAAAAGGCTCCGCCAGTGGTGGCGCAATCAACAAAGACAGTAAAGACGGAAACAGCAGTGGGTCGGGCAGTGCAGAGCCCAGTAAGGGAGACGGCCCTGGACCAGGAAGCAAAGGCAAAAACTCAGGCCCTGGTGGTAAGAAAGGTGGCTTACCATCGCCCGAAGCACTAAAAGCCATGGCTCAAGAGAATGCCCTAAATGACGCTTACCAAAAAGAGACCGTAGAACTGCGCGGCGCTGCCAATCAGCTTGAAACTATCGTTCTTAAAGTGTCGTCGCCGCAACCAACTTACATCAGACGCTACTCACTCAACAATTTTGATGGCGTGCAATGGACCAGATCTGTTCCCGTAGCCTCAACCAAAATTACACCAACACCAAACAGTAAACTAGGACTAGACCTGACAGCCAGTGACGCTGTTTACGTCCCGCCAAGACTACCGACTCTTGAGCTAAAGCAAGACTTCCGCGTCGAGCAAGACAATCTCTTCGGCCACATTCTTCCAGCCAGCTGGATTCCTCAACTGGTAAAGCAAAAGGGCAAAGAAGACAGTGAAATCAGGATGGACGGCGACGGCACCATAAAGCTGATTAGCGCGCTCAAAAAGGGTTCAAGCTATTCAGTAGTGTCACAGACTCCAGTTTATGACTTTGACCAAATGCGCCATTTGCAGCTTGAGACAATAGAATCAGTCACTGATGACCGTGACAACGAAATCAAGATGGCCAAAAGCTGCCAGACACCTTACACCGCTGGCGGTGACGAGATTCAAAAGCTTGGCAATGAAGTAGCTGGCCAAGAAGGCAACTGGTTCTACCGCAGCGACAAAATCTGCCAATATTTGCGCAAGAACTACAAATACGATCCCGGCAGCTTCTACACCGAAGATGCCGCGGTGCAGGCTGACTCAGCACAAGTACCTGTAACTGCAAATCCGAACGCTTCCGCGAAAGCACCGACTGCTGACACGCCAAAGGCACCAGCAACCGCGGGCAGCCCCGGAGCGGCACCTGAGCTTGAAGCCAGTGCGACCAAGACGGCAAAAGAACAGGCCAAAGAATCGGCAAAAGAGTCACCAAAAGAATCACCAAAAGAGTCATTTGTCCAAGATTTTCTCTTCGTCAAAAAGCGCGGCAACTGCCGCCACTTTGCCACGGCCTTTGTCGTACTCTGCCGCTCACAGGGCATTCCCGCCCGCATAGTCACGGGCTTTTTGCCAGGCCAACTCAATAAGACCACCGGATATTGGGAGATACGCGGCAAACACGCCCATGTTTGGGCCGAGATCTACCTGCCTTATTGGAACTGGGTACCGTTTGATGCCACACCACCTGGTCAACTGCCCGCCCACGAAGAAGGGGGAAATGCACTCACCCGCTTTGTCAAAAGTGGATTAGCTAATCCGTTTGGGCAAAATTACGCCCCTTCGCGCAAACCCAAACAGCAACGGGAAAGAGCACAACAAGGTGACAGTCAGAACCAAAGCAATGACCCCAAAAACGACAAATCAGGGTTCTTTGATTTCGGCAACAACAAAGGCAAGAATCAGAAAGTTCAACTGCCGCTAATCGGCAGTGTTGACCAGGGTGTAATGCAGCAATTCTTCAAATACTCAATTGTTGTAATTGCCCTTTTAGCGCTGATATTGATTTTGTACGTTTACTTAAAACAGCGCAAAGAGACCCAACGCAAAGAGTACCTACAGACTCACAAGCCATCGACTCTAATATTCCTCGATGTATTATCAGACTTGAAACGCTACGAACTCTTGAAGGGGCCCACAGAGACAGCTGATGAACTCTCAACCCGTCTTGGCGATCGCATCAGCGAACTAGCCCAAAGCGGCCGCTACATTCCTGACGAATTGCCAGCAATGGTGAGCAGCTTTATGGAAATCTATAGTGAAGATCGTTTTGGCGGAGCGGACAAGCTCGACGAGCTGACAACCATGTCGGGACAAATCAAAACACTTGTGCAATCTAAGGCTCGCAAATAAGAAGTTCTTTACCTTCTTGTTCACAAAGCCAAGAAAAGCTCTTAAGAGCTGGTAGAAACTGGCCCAACGCGCTAAAGTGAATATACTTGCATGACTTGGCTCTCTCATTGAGTTTCAAAGAGAGTAGATAAGAAGTCAAGTTTTTAGGTTTGTCAGACAATTAGAATGCTGAGCAGCTAAGACAACAATCTAGTACCAATCCAGTACACGAGATTGCCCGTCAGAAGCGGCTCTATGAGGCTAAAAAAGATATGCAACAGGTTAGAACCGGAGCACAGCAGCAACAGGAGTTCGTTCCTCCTTATCCTTCAACGATTCTCGAAACCGGGATGAAAGAAGGCTTCTTAGAAGAATTGATTCTCAAAGATATTTACATGGTCAACTTTGCTCTGGGTCGCGAAATCGCGTCAAGAACAATGCTTCCATTCAAAATCATTGAAGAAATCTTGGAAGTTCTGAAGAAGCAGCTCCTCATTGAAGTTAAAAGTTCTGGCGGTCTAGCCGACTACGAATATTCACCAACAGAAAAAGGCCGCGACAGAGCCCGCGCTTATTTCGACCACAACGCCTATGTTGGCGCATGCCCAGTGCCATGGAGCCGTTACATTGACTCTTTGAAATACCAAACTATTCGCCGAGAGCACGTAACTCCTCGCGATTTAGAAGTTGCTTTTTCTGACATCATGGTCAACCGCCGCACGATCAACGCCGTTGGTCCAGCTATCAACTCTGGCCGCGGGATGTTCTTGTTCGGCGAAGCTGGTAATGGCAAAACTTCAATTGCAGAAAGAATTGTGCGCTCCTTCAAAGGCCACATCTTCATACCGTATGCAGTAGAAATTGACGGTCAAATCATTCGTTTGTACGACAACCACAACCACGAGCAAGTTTCAGCCGCTAACTATCCAAGAGACTATGACCACAGATGGGTTCGCATTCAGCGCCCTTGCGTGGTAGTCGGCGGTGAATTGACGATTGACATGCTCGAATTGCAATTTGACTACGGTACCAAGCTCTACGAAGCCCCAATTCAGCTCAAGAGCAACTGCGGCTTGCTTCTGATCGACGACTTTGGCCGTCAAAGAATTGACCACAAATCACTGTTGAACAGATGGATTGTACCGTTGGAAAAACGGGTCGACTACCTGACATTGCACACAGGCAAAAAGCTAGAAGTGCCTTTTGAACAGCTGATTGTTTTCTCGACTAACCTCAACCCAGCTGACCTTGTTGACGAAGCCTTCTTAAGGCGGATTCCTTACAAAATCAATATCACCAACCCAACAGAAGACGAGTTCAAGTGGATCTTCCTTCAGTATTGCCAACGAACCGGTGTTCCATACAACGAAGAAGCCGTGAACTACCTGATTGAGTCTCAATATCGCAGCGGTAAACGCATGATGCGTTGCTGCCACCCAAGAGACATCGTCGACCAGGTAATCAACCTCTGTGCCTTCTTGCAGACCGATCCTAGACTCTCGAGAGAGTATCTAGACCACGCTTGCGCTGTTTACTTCGCAGCCATGGGCAAATAAGCAAGCAATAAGTACGTAAGACAAGCTAGAACTAGAGGCTTGAATTAAATGCTTGAATAATCTAATGACAATCCCGTGCTAGCATGGGGTTGTCATTTTTTATTGTGATGTCATGGTCGAAAGCACAGCGGTAATAGAAGAAGAAAAATGCGCAAGAAACGCTAGCACTGCCAGCAGTGCGGCAAGCCTTTCTGTGCCGTCTACTACTTTGCCAAGCAATTACAGTCGACTTCAGCGCCAAGCGAAAACCCACGCCTTAATGGGCTCTAGCTGTGGTATCTGGATTAGCTATATAGTACTCGGCGAGCATGTCGCCCAGGCCATTGCTTGGGTATTTGTGCTAGGCGGCATATTGCTATCATCATTGAGTCGCTGGCTCAGCGTACGACAAGAATTGTTCTTTTGCATAGAACCGAGATTTCAGCCTGATGTTACAGGTGAGGTGAGAGCAACTGCACATAAACGAACAGACGATCGCGAACTAGAAGAACTTGTAGCACCAATAATTGCCGTGTTCTCGATAGCACTGCCCTTAGTGCTACTGGTATCTTTTCTAATTTTTCATATCGACCTTGCTCGGCTTTCAAAGCCAGTCGTGAAGAGGCAAGTGGTAGAAATCGAACTTGTAGCACTAAGCGATGCCATAGACAAAAAAGATATTCTACCGGCGATAAACAAAGAAGCGACAAGCCGGGCAAACAAGGGCGCACTATACACGGTGGCAAGCCCGACCCTCATCGGTGCTGCAATACCACGGTCAACACCTAGTGCTAAAGCTGATACTAGCGACAAAGGGCGGGTCGAAGACAAATTACTAAAGACCGACAAATTAGTAAAGACAGAAAAATCAATAAGTCATTCGCAAATCACTACAACAAAAGAGAGGGCAGCTGAATCAGTAGCAAAGGTTGAATCGAGAGCAACAGCCGAGGAGAAGGCGAACTTAACAACACTTCCGCTAACTTTCAAAGCCCCAGATAACTGGAAAACAATTGTTGTAGCAAAGGAAAAAGACAAATCTATTGCCTTTTCAACTTATGCAGCGACAAATCAAGTTAAAAGTCAAGCGACAAATCAAGCAACAGCAAGAGCAAAAGCTCAAGCGGCACCGCTAGAGGTCCGCGAATTTCTCAGCGAAGTTGAGCCGGCCAATATGATTGAGTCTATCGATAGCGATGGCCTGGTTACCCACATGGCCACGCAGGCAGGCGGCCGATCTGCCTTGGGCACTGGTGCACCTTCAACTTTGCACAGCTACCTGAAGTTACTCAACCGAAAAGTTAAAAGCCACTGGATACCTCCCCGCGGCATTGACCGAATTGCCGTTATTGAATTTCGCATAAGCGCAGACGGCAAGCTGGTTTCAACCAAAGCTTTGCCCCATAGTGGCAATACTAATATCGAGACTGACGTGGAAGCTGAAGCCGCCGCCATTACCGCCATCAAAAAGTCATTCCCCTTCCACCCACTGCCAGCAGAGGTTAAGGCTTCCAGTCTCGATGTGCGATTTACCTTCAATTATCGCTTTAACCAGATTGATGAAGTAGGCTCGAATAATTGAACTCAAATTAGCGGCTAAACAGCTTGCGCATCTTCAAGAAATGCCGCTCAAGCAAATGCCAACTTGCGAATGCAAACAAATAGGTCATAGCTAAAGCCAAGACAAACTTTGTTGGCCAGTGCTGAAGGTGGCAGCTGGCTGCTAGGGCCGCATTGCCCTGCCAAATCTTCTCAGCCATAGCAATGGCAAAATAATGAACCAAATACATGGCATAGGTAAGGCGGCCGAAGGCAGAGAGCGCCTTATTGCTGAAGAACCGAGCAAAGGCTGGCGAAACCAAAGTAGTAGCCAAAAGCACTAGGCAAGCAAGGGCAGCAAGACTAAAGGTGGCAATATTGTAATAGCTGTTGTAGACGATATCGGGCAGGAAGATAGCGCAAGGCACAACCAGAGCTATAAGAGCAGATATAAGCAGTGGAGTGGCGCGCTTGAGCCTAGCCATCACTTGCGGGAAATAAAAGACAGTTACTGCACAAGCAGCGCCTGCCATCAAAGGCTCTAGGTGAGCGAAGGTGGTCTGGTAGTAGAGATTGACGGGAAACGCAATATGGTATTGGTAGCGCGAAACATACCAAAGAATAGCCCGAGCAACCAGAGAAAAGACGGCCAGGGCAGCAATTGCCCGATAAAGAGCCTTAGCTGTAGGTAGTGCTTTGAGCAAGAACGGCCAGGTGAGATAGAACTGTTCTTCTACTGCCAACGACCAGAGTGGCAGGAGAAGAAAGACTACTGGCCAGGCCAAAGCACTGGTGAATTTCAGCAGAATATTAGTGGCAAAAGTCAAACTATAGTTGCCAGCAAAGAAAGTAAGCGGTATTCCCTGCTTAGCTAAAAACTCGTAAAACAATGGCCAGTTGAGAGTCTGCCATTGCATCAGCGGCACAACCACGCAAGCAAAAAGCAGAACCAGATAATAGACAGGCCAAATACGCAAAGCGCGCCTAGCAAAGAAAAGCTTGAACGAAATGCTATTGAACCGGCTCTTCTCCGCTAGGAGCAAATGGGTTATAAGAAAACCGCTCAGTGAGAAGAAAACATCAACGCCAACCCAGCCCCAGGCACAGATAGCATCAAGAACAGGCAAAGCTGGAGCAACAGCCGAACCAAGAGCGTCGCGTTCAGTATCGGCGACTCGCCCTAGATGATGCATAAAAACCAGAAGGAAGGCAAGTTGAGCACAGACCATCTAACTGGGGCCAGTAAGCCGCCACAGCGGCCTTAGAAAGCGGTTTAGCCTGAGTAGCAGTCTTTACAGACTGCTCTAATTCTAGGGGGCAACGGCGATTGTCTGGTTCGTTGACATTAAACAGCTGTTAGATGCATGCAGGGCAGATTGGGAAAACGCTAGCTACCATATCATGCAAGGGTGATCGAGCAGGTTTAAAAGATTCTGACAACCGGTCAAAGCCTGAGTGTAATTAGATATGCAGACTTTACCGCCTCGACTTCTGAAACTAGGGGGAAGCTCATTGGCATAGCCATCGGGCAATACGGAACGAACAAAGGTGTAAAAACCTCACCGTTGAGCCGACAATATTCTGGCCCCTGACGGGAAGGCAGGGCAATTAGCCGAGACCCAGAACTAAACCCAGAACTAAACCCAGAGCTAGGCTCAGAGCTAGGCTCAGAACTAATCCTGAAATTGCGATGCGAAACTGGCAGAACAACAACCTGCAAACTCGGCAAAGTAGAACCTGGCAATTTAGGTTCACCAATTTCAATTTTCAAAGCTTCAGGGGTCAATATCAACTGGTCGCCCACCAGCGGTGCTTTAGCCGAGTGAATGCCCCTACCCACCAACCAGCGCACATAGCTCTTCCCCAAGCTCGTTTCCGGAAGTTCAGGCCGCACCAGAGAACATTTTCTAGCGAAGGGCAAAACGAAATACTCAAAATTACCTCTGTTAACGATTAACTCACGGTTAGTGCACAAAAGCTGGAGTAGAGGGCTTTCAATATACGATACTGCGGCCATGAGAGCAAAAGAGAAGCATAAAAATAAGCAAGCTAGACGGGGCCGCGCCCTCCCCCAAAGCAACACCAGAGACATTGCAAGATAATAGAGAAAAATATAAGCAGCCTGAGGCTTTGCCACTGAAAGTGATACCAACGGCAGGCGTGACAGAGATTGAGCCAACCAGGTGAGCCAATCGAGCGGAAATTTCGCCAGCCAATCAATGCCCCAACCCAGGCTGGCGGCACCGTCAAAGATAGGTTGGCAAAATTGGAAGACTGGAGGCAACTGGCATGAGGCAATGGCAGCAAGAATGGAAGAGACAAACCCCATAATCGTGAGAGGCACCACCACTGGCTCTGCCAGCAAATTAGCTGGAATAACAAGTATCGAGAGCTGCTGAAAAACATGAAGTTGGATGGGTAGCACTGCAATCTGAGCAGCCACAACCACAGCCACTAGGGAATAGAGAGCTCGAAGCCATGCATTCTCAATATCTTTAAACCAAGCTAATTCTAGCAAGGGGAAAATATAAACGATACCAAATGTAGCACCATAAGAAAGCTGCAAACCGACGTCTGAAACGCTAACTGGGTCTAAGGCCAAAGCAAATAGAAGAGCCAAAGCCAAAGCCGCCCCGTGAGCTAAACGAACAAAGGCCAATCTAGCCCAAAGGGCAACCAGACACATTATGGCAGCGCGACTAACAGACGGTCCAGCGCCAGCAAAGGCAGTAAAAAGAACAACACAAAGAAAGGGAATAGATGTATTGAGCAAATTAGCGCGAGTATTCTGACCCTTTCGTGCCGTTGGCTGAAAGAAACGACAAAGGACCAATGCCGCAGTGACAATAATGGTCAAATTAAGGCCAGAAGCAGCTAAAAGATGAGACAGACCAACTAGCGAAAACTGTCGCTTCAGTTCTTGGTCAAGACTTACTACTCGATCGCCCAACACCATTGACGAAAAAAGACCACCCCTAACTACACCAAGATGCTCTCTATGAGCCCTGACTATCTCCTTGCGCAGAACAGCAATTGCGCGGCTTAGGCTAACTGATACATTCCCCGCCTTTGACTGCTCTTCCTCAACAATATGCATATCAGAAGGCTTGACGCTCAAGCGGGCAAATATGCCTTTACTCGCCAACCAAGCCGCCTCGTCGAATTCGAACGAGAAATTTTTGCCTTTGGGCTTGCGCAAAACACCGGCAATCTCCACCAAGTCGCCAGGCAAAGGAGCCTGCAAAATCTTTCCTTCAACAGCATCCATACTCACTATTACCCGGCCTTCAAGGGTCTGCCTGGTAGGATACAGAAGCTCATCGGCACGCACTATCAAAGTAAAATCATGTTTCTGCTGCTTAGCATCAGGGCCTTCCCGTTCAACTTCATGTTCACGTTCAGGGCCAACTTCGCTTTCGACTTCACGTTCAACTTCGCGTACTCGTTCTCGCACTTCTTCAATTTGGCCGCGAATATGAACCCGAGTGCTTGTATAGAGCGAACGTAGAGCAGAACCAGAGTGAACAAAGTAAAGATCGTTTTGGGCCGGCCCACTATTGTCCTTGCGCACCACGGCCCAAAAGAAGCTAAGCAGAAGAGCTAGACTCAACAATGTTGCAACACGCAGGGGCCAGAGGCAAAGAGGGCGAAGAAGCAACGGAAGCATGGCACTAACCAAGACAATAACTGGATTAACGCCAAAACTGGCGAGCAGGGCCCCTATGAGCACAGCCAAAGAAAACAAAGTAAAGGCACGTGCGGGGGTATAACCTGACGGAGCCAGGCTGGCTGTTTCTCTATTTGTCATAAATCAACTCTCTGCTAAGAAGTTACGCACAAGGAAACAAGGCAAAAGAGGGCCTGCCACTCTTAAGCCACCTAGTCTCCTTTTGAATAAACGCTGAACAGAGCAATAAAGTTCAATGAAAGTTCAATGCAAATTCAAACACATTTGATTGAACTCAAGCTAATTCGATTGAGTATCAGCCTAGGCTGGAAATTGGGTGAAAAAATTAAAAAGCACCAAGCCATCGCCGACCTAGTGCTTTTTCAATTTCGTTCTACCGACAAGGACTTTCTAAGTCTTTGCATAGGTCTCGTTCTAAGCCTGCTGCCTAGCTCTAACGGCTAGTTCTACTGGCTTGGCCTAGTGAATTGGTCACGGAAGCCCAAGACATTAGAACTACTGCTTGTCAGTTGCAGCTTGCGCTCTTGTTCCATCTTCTTCACTAATTCCGAGAATATTTCAGCGAGCTGCTGAGTATCTGGGTTTCCTGGAGAATAGGTATCAGCGATACGCAAAGCCCCCTGAGCCCCGTTGTAGCCTTTCTTCATGCCATTGGGGAAAATGTCTTTACGATTCACTCCATCGTCAATCAATAAATCGTAAGCACCGCCACCGTCCTTGCCATTTTTCATCTTGGCTTCAGCCATAGCCATATAAGCTAAAGCTTGGTCACGATAAAGCTTGGCCACAACCTTGGCATACTCTTGAGTTTTCAACTCTGCTTCTTGGCGCAATGGCTCATTGCCTTCTGCAGCCGCTCTCTGAGCCGCTGCTTGGGCCTTAGATGCCTTGTCATTGTAATAGAGAATTAGATTATCAGGTCCCTTGATATAGGTTTTGAGAAACTCTTTGTCGAGTACTTCAGCGTCTTTCACTAGCTCTGCATAGGCGCCACGAATGTCGTGTTTACCATCGAGAATCTTAGTGATGTCAGTCTGCGCCTCAGCAGAATACTTTCTCAAGTCGTCTGCTTCGCTTTGTTTCGGCAACTCACCTTTGATAGTGACTTGTTTATTCGGATCAGCATTATCACGAATAATTTGCTCAGTCAGCACCGCTGCTTTGTCAGCACTATTTCTGGTGCGCAACATGTAATGCAACGACCGACCACCAACATCAAGCTGATAGCCATCGAGCATATACTGAGGTTCGCTGCCTTTGTCTGAAATGCGCGTACCCTTATCGAGAATATTGCGCGAAAGAGCACCAGTGGCACTAGCATCATCGCGCAAACCTAGAAGCTTCTGCTCAGTAGTTAAACCGCCGTTTGCTAAAGGCTTGTTCCAGCGATCGTTCATCGCCGCAAAACTAGCGTCCACATTGGCAACAATCCAATCTTCTTTCTTATTGAGCACTTTTTGCATTGAGCTATCAACTTCTCTCAAAGAGCCATACGAGCGCTTATTATGATCGTAGCTGATGCTTTCTCTGACATTCTCGACGCCCCCCTTGAGGTTACCGCCAATATTGTCTTGATAGGCGTGCGCCAATACCGGTGCCAATGTACCAACACCAGCGATGGTAGCCTTAGCCCAGGGGTTCTTGGCATAAGTAGCTAGGGTCAAACTGCCAGCGACAAAGGCACCATTCCAACCGTCATAAACACCGGTAGCGGCATTGAATCGGTCAGGTGCAGTCAACCCAGTAATCCGCGCAAAGCCATCGACAGCCTGCGAACCACCAATTGCAGCAACAGGAGCCAGTAATTTGTACCTACCAGGCAAGGCCGCTAGGGCCATAGGACCAATAAACTGGCTGGCATTCCAAGATTCATGCAAACCTGTGGCACCGGCGACTTTCTCGGTCATACCGCGATCAGTCGAGACAATTCCATATTGCACTGCTGAAGAAAGCATGCCAGTACCAACTCGCGACATCCATCCAGGCGTATTGTCTAAGATTTGAGCAATACGATTGCTCTGCTTAGTTGCAGCAGCGTCAATCATCTTGCCAGCATTAACTCGCCCTTCAAGAATTTTAAGTTCATCACCATCGAAAAACTTACCGCCTTCCTTGGCTGAGGCTTCCATAAGGCTCTGGGGCGTAAAGCTACCGGCAGCACTGCGTGTCTTCAAGAAGTCTAGTTTCTCAGCAGCCTTAGCAGCGTCATCACCACCGGCTTCAACGGCTTTCGCTAACTTGGTCTGCAATCCTTCAAAGTCTTGAAAAGCCTGAACATGCCGTTGGTCAGTCTTTAACAGATCAGAAGTTGAATATTTTGAAGGGTCAGCATTGTTCTGCCACCACTTGCCAAAACGGCTCTCACCACCAGTCTCTGCAGCCTTAGCCACGGCCTGGTCTGCTTGTCTTGAAATAGCGCCATGAAGAAGTGGTATCGGAACACTAGCGGCACCAGCGAATATTGTTGAATTGAGCAAATCGCGATGTTGACCGCGCAGCATGATCGTCTGCTGCACCCTAGGGTCAAAGAAATCGGCCCCTTGCCAGGAAAACTGACGGCCTTGGCCTTGTGGATTATTGCCAGTGCGGACTTGTTCGCCAATATCACTACGCGCGTATGGCTTGTTTGGGTCTACTTGTTTGTCTTTATGCTGATCTCTGAAGTTTGGTACCTCTTCTCGTGCAGCTGGGGGGTTACCATCTCTAGGGTTGCCACCCGGCAAAAGAGGGCTATCAGCCCCATAGGGAGCTCTTTGTGGCTTGCCATCAGCTGGACCTACATAATATGGGTCGCGGCCCTTGCCAGGCTCAGCACCAGGATTAAAAGCGGGAGCCACCTGGCCATATCGGGCCTGGGCTACCTGATTTCCAAGACCTTCTAGCAACTTCTGGGTTGCTGCATCTTGTACTTCGTCTGTTTTACGTCCTTTGTCAGGTGCGTCAGTCATCTGAACTTCCTTCCATGTTAGGTCACGGGTAGGCCCCGAGGCCGGTAGAAAAATGCGCGGGGCGGAGTGGATACTTCTTTATGCCACGCATCTATCCATATTAATTAAGACTTAGACAAGAGTAAATTCGTAAAATTCCCACTGCCGAGGGCAATCTGAGACATTATTTTTCTAATCTCTCCGGCGCAACTACCAGTTTTCCTTGAATCTAGCCTGAACCTATGAAAAATAGCAGTAGTAGAATTGGTTGCCAAGGGGTATTCTAAAATATAGCCTCTTTGCTACCGGATAAAACTGCAATGAACCAAGAAGAAAAATGGACTAGCTATTGGGAATCTGCTGGCAAAGCTATTGCGTTGGAAAAATTCAACCATGCAGAACCGCTGCTATATGCGGCCCTAGGCATTGCAGAAGACTTTCCCGTTGATGATCGCAGGCTTACCATGACCTTAGAATGTCTGGCCGAAATTCTCTTTAGACAAAGAGAGCTCGCCCAAGCAGAACCGGTGGTAAAGCGTGTAATTGCAATATATGAGGCACGATACGGGCCAAATCATCCCGATGTTGGTGTTTTTACCAACAATCTCGGGCTCCTTTACCATAGCCAAAAGAAGCACTTTATGGCCGAGAGCGAATACCAAAAGGCTCTCAGCATTCAGACAAAAGCCCTCGGCAACGCACACCCACAGACGCTTAATGTTATCGCCAATTACGCTCGCCTCCTGAAAGAGACGCACAGAGAGCGCGAAGCCCAGCATCTTGAAGCTTGTATTGAAGGTGCAAAAACTGGTAACTGGAGACGCTCAGGGACCTACAAGGCGTATGTAGCCGAAACCCCAGCTAACCGAGCAGTAAGCCCGGTGGCGCCAATCGCTGACCCTTCTGCCACTACCGATATCGGGCCCATTGAATTAGAAATGAATATGGCAGACCCTGCTGCAACTACGGACATCAGGCCCATTGACCCAGCTCCTAGACTGGCCGACCCAGCTGCTACAACCGACATAAGCCCGGTTGATTTAGCCAGGCCTACTCAGGCAAACATGTATTTAAACTCGGCCTTTGGCGAGCAACCGAATACGGCCAATGCAAATATAGCGCTACGTTCGACCAGAAAAAACTACCGCAATGCTAGAGAAGAAGACATCACACTGCAAGATGCCTTGGTGATTTCGCCACCATCAGGAAGGGTCACAAGTGCCGAAAATCCAGCAGTTTCGGCCGACCAACAATCAGCTGCCAAAGCCTCGCCCATGCAACGCTTGCTACAACAACGGCGCAGCCAAGAATAACTAAACTAATAAGTCTAAACAGCGGCTTCTTGTGGATTTAAATAATACTTGCTGTGTGCCGCTGCGGCTTGGCCGTTGTACTTGGCTCCTGGTTTGCGGTGATAAGGCAAATCACAAAAGGCTGTACGGGTAAAGACCATTTGCCCAATGCTCATGCCAGCATGTAGGCGAACAGGCCGATTGCCGACGTTGAGAATCTCAAGAGTAATCTGAGCCGGTGGATGGCTAAAGCCTGCATCAATGAAGCCAGCAGTAACGTGAACCATTACTCCGAGGCGAGCCAAACTCGATTTGCCAGTTAACTGGCCAACAATATCGTCTGGCAAACAAACAGCTTCAAGAGTGGCTCCGAGAATAAACTCGTAGGGTTTAATAACAATGCTTTCTTGACTTACCTGCTGGACGCCCTCAAGTATTGACTGCGACTCATACGGATCAATTACACCTTCGCCAGCAAGGTGCCAAGAGAAACGGTCAGATAAGCGAACGTCATAAGAATTTGGCTGTATCAAGCGATCTTCATAGGGCTCAATGATCAGCTTGCCGCTAGCAATCTCTTCACGGATTTCCCGATCGACCATAATCGACATAGCTGTTGTCCTCAGATAAGGCGGAGATCACATATAACGATGACTCAGATGAATCAGATGACTTAGATAAATCAGATGCATCACATATCAGCATTTAGTATAACCGCAGCCAACGCAAACTCGGCAGGCTTCGTACTTGAGGAAACTTTTAGCGTATGCCCCACATTCAGGGCATTTCTCTACCGATATATCTTGTGAGACCAGAGAAATACCATCGATCGCTATCGATCTTTGCGCCAGAAAAGCCAAAGCAGAGGTGCCACTAACCGGGGAACTAGTCACAGTCCCCGCGCGGCCAGCAGAACGTCGCTTTTTTAGGGAATCATCAAACTCCCGTGCGTGCTCTAAGGTAGAAGGATTATTCAATTGATCTTGCTTAGGATCTTGCTTGGGATCTTTCTTGAGATCTCGCATAGGGTCAGTCTTGCCGATATTCAAGACTTGCGATCGACGAGAAGCATCGCGGTAAACAGTAATGCCTTTTAGACCAAGATCCCAGGCGGCGAGATAAGCGGCTTTGACTTGCTCGGTGGTAGCGCTATTGGGGAAATTGATTGTCTTAGATACAGCGTTGTCTGTATGACGCTGAAAAGCTGCCTGCATGCGGACATGATAAAGATAGTCGATATCATGGGCACAAACAAAGACCCGTCGAACATCTTCAGGCACTTCATCAATATGGCTCACGGTGCCTTCTTGAGCAATTCTACGCATCAAGTCTTCACTATAGAAGCCTCGCTCTTTTGCAATTTTCTCAAAAAGCGGATTGACTTCAACAAGCTCAGTGCCACCCAGTACACGACGCACAAACGAAATAGCAAAGAGCGGCTCAATGCCAGAACTTGTGCCAGCAATTATCGAAATAGTACCGGTCGGAGCAATGGTTGTGACAGTAGCATTGCGTCGAGCCAAGCCAGCTTGCCCTGTTTGAGCAAAGTCAGAGTAAATATAATTAGGGAAATTTCCACGTGTATTTGCCAATGCAGCGGACGCTTGATGGGCTTTCTCTTGAAAGAATGCCATTAGCTTTTCGCCCAGCGCTATGGCTTCATCACTGTCGTAAGGAATAGACAGCTTGATCAGTGAATCGGCAAAGCCCATCAAACCTAGACCAATACGACGGTTATTCAAAGTAGCCCGAGCAATAAACTCAAAAGGATAAACATTGGCGTCAATGACATCATCAAGAAAGCGCACGCCAAGCTCAATCATCTCACTGAGACGATTCCACTCGAAAGCTTTAGTCTGTTCGTCAACGAATTGCGAGACATTGATGCTGCCTAAATTGCACGCATCACCAGGCCCCAAGGGCTGTTCGCCGCATGGATTAGTAGCCTCAATATCTTCAGTTCCGGCAATGGCTTGACCATTATCATCAAAGGCCAATCTGATCGGATCACTATTATTAATGCGATCAATAAAGACCATACCGGGCTCACCAGTCGCATGTGCATTCTCAACCATTTTGTCAAAAAGGGCCACAGCACTAACTTGACGCACAACCTCAGGGCCATTGGCATCACTGCGGCCAGGATGCAATAAGTCAAAAGCTTGATCGGCTTTAACTGCTTCCATAAACTTGTCAGTAATAGCTACTGAAATATTGAAGTTGTTGAGCTTACTGGTATCGCGCTTACAGCTTATAAACTGCTCGATATCTGGATGATCGACGCGCAGCATGCCCATATTGGCACCACGCCTAGTACCACCCTGACGAATAGCCTCAGTGGCAGCGTCATAGACAATCATGAAACTAACTGGCCCAGATGCCACACCCACCGAAGAAGCAACACGGTCGTTCATTGGACGCAGGCGAGAGAATGAGAAGCCTGTACCACCGCCAGTTTTATGAATCATCGCGGCGTTCTTACAGGTCTCAAAGATGCCCTCTAAGTTATCTGGTACCGGTAACACAAAACAAGCAGAGAGCTGCCCGCTTGGCTTTCCGGCGTTCATCAAAGTGGGTGAATTAGGTAAGAATTCACGGCTAAGCATAGCTTGCTTAAACCGGGCAGAAAGGCTCTCTACACCAGCTACATCAAGACCATAGCGCTTTTCACTGGCCGCCACAGCAGAAGCAACCCGCGCAAATAGGGCGTCTACATCTTCTACAATCTGACCTTGGTCATCTCTTAAGAAGTAGCGCTTCTCTAAAACCTTGATAGCGTTATCAGTGAACATAGATAATCTCCCGCACACGTTAATCGTAGCAGTCGCAAATGGCAAATTGTCAGCAGTAGATCAAATATACTACATCCGTATGGTATCGTCCACTGTTTTTACAGCCGAGCCAAGCAGCGGTTATTATTGCAACTTCAAACTTGCCGCAGAAGCAAGTACCTGCGCCCTAAGAATGGAACTGCGCGTTGCCTGATCAGCCGCAGAGCTGCTCTGGGCGCTCTACGATAGATGACATTCAAAATCTCTCGAGCCGAACTAGCAATGTCGAAGTAGAAAAACTCGCTCACTACTCAGTGATAACTTTACCCATTGAGCTTTTGCGCACTGATCAAGAAAACACAATAGAAGTAACCGCCCATACTCCACTAACAATATTCGGACAAAAGCTACAAGCAGAAGAAGGCTTTCGCCTCATTCCCGCCCGCTCTATTTTAGCGTGACGAAGCTCAGGCTGGTCACGCTAGCTCAACCCTAAGGCTCAGGTAAGCCTTGGCAAAGCCGATCCTCAGACACGTTCTCGGCCTTGCTGCCAGCCCGAAGAGAGCTATACTTAGAAAGGTAAAGACTGTTGAGAAAGTAACTCCCATGGACAAAGTGAGAAGCGTAAGCGTTTCCAGCAAGGGACAGATCACCTTATCGAGCCATGCCCGCAAACAGTTGGGGCTCGAAGAAGGCAGCACCCTCACTGAAGTAGTAGTTGGCAATTGCGTCATTCTCATGGCCCAGAATCAAGCACTAGAGCAAATCCGCAGCCGCGCCCAAGCGGCATTAGAGAAATCCGGTGCCAGCATAGATGACATAAACGCAGAGGTGGAGCGCCTGAAGGCTGAACGCTTCGCGGAGCAATTCCCGGATCTCGCATAAATGACCAATCCAGAAGCACGACTTCTCTTTGCTGATTCAAACGTATTTGTGGAAGACCTATTTATTGCAGAATCCGCTGCCTCCGTTGTGGTGGACATGGTTGCAGCTGGCTACTACCGACTATGCACATGTCAAACTGTTATTGACGATGTGGAGAGAGCAATACTAAGTAAGCTAAGTAAGGCTCCAGAGCGGCTGGATCAAATCATTGAAGACTGGCACCAGCTGCAACAAGAAGCAAATCTACAAATCGCACCCGATGCCAATCCAGACCTAGTGCGGCAAACATACGAATCTTACATAGCACTTATGCGACACAAAAACGATATCCCAATCCTGGCCTGTGCGTTGACAATCAGGCCATTTGTTATTCTATCGGGCAATCGCGAGCACTTTAATGACAGTGTCGCGGCAAAGTCAGGGATTCCAATGCTCTCCTGTGAGGAATTCCTCGAAATCGCCGCCATCATATAGCGTGCGTCACAGGGAAAGGCCTAACTGAAGACGAGGATCTACAGCTCTCTAAGCGAGTATAATCAGCCAATGCCACTTAGCTCTAGCTCTAGCTCTCGCAGCAAATATCTAATCATTACAGTATGCGTTATCGTAGCTGTGATCGCTTGTGTCGTACAAAACACTATTCACCCGTCGGGCACCACTCTAGTTTTTGACTCAGGGCACTACATGGGCACAGTACAAATGCTGTGCCAGGCTATTCAAGCCTATACAGCTGGTCTGCCATTCGCAGAAAGCCAAAAACTCTACGCTTATCTATTACTTGACGGCCCACTCGTTCCCCTAGCCGGAACCTTGGTTTTCACCATTTTAGGTAAGATACCGCAAACCGAAGACTGGTGCACTTTCGTCTATATTGAGATATTTTTTCAAGCCCTAGCCACAGCGTCGCTAACATCTTTAGCTTTCAACCTCAGCGCTAGCAAGCACGCCAAATTTTTAGCACTCGGAACAGGCCTCGCCTGGGCTCTCTATCCGCCAGCAATATTAGGCACCAATAGTTTCCTTGGTGAGCTGCCAGTAACAGCTCTAGTACTTTTTGCTATGTGCTTGATGGCAAAAACAATTAGACTCAAAGCAACAGCAAATTCCGCCCTTCAATCCAACATTCTCGCCCTAGTTAGCGGCTCAGTGATCGCGCTCGTGTTCATGTCAAAACCAGCACTGGTAGTTAGTCTAGGATTGCTCGTCTTGCTCTGGCTCGCAGTGCTACTCGGACCAGATTCGCCACCATCAAACAATCAGCAAGCCGACAATAAGATCCAAAGCAAAGTAATTATACTTCTAAGCGTGTGTATCGGCGCGACCATCGCTCTCAAGCCCTGGCTAGTCTTTACTCATAGCACCACTGGTAGCTGGCGGGCTAGTGCCCACCGCGTGCCCATTTACAACATTACCCGCGGTCTGAGTTGTGACTCTGAGGGCTGGGGCACAGTGCCCCTCGACCCAACAATGCAAGGCTATAGTGAAGATACTAAAGCCCTTGACTGTATGGCTAGCATAGTCAAAGAAAAGCCCTGGCAGTCAATTAACTTAGCTCTACGCAAACCAGAGCGGCTATGGCTTTTGCCCTGGAACGATTTTCACCACAAATGCCTTGGTATAGGCTTGGGTTTGCAAATTTTCCTCCATCAATTCATCCTAGTATTGTCGGCCATTGGCCTGATATTGATGCCTCTGAGCCTACCGAAACTGAAGGACCAGGCAGCCCGATTTATCGCAGTCGCTGCACCGCTGGTAATATTAGGACACGCGGCCTATATTCCCTTTGAGACTTGTTCGCGTTATGGCTTTACTGCCATGCCCATGGTGTTCTTGCTTTGCACAATTGCCATCAGTACTTTGCTCAATTACCGCAAGCAGGCGCCAACCTATAGAGTTCTACAGATAGGCCTTGTTCTTTCTGTAGTTGCCACCATTGTCATTGCCAGAGCTGACTTGCTATCACTATTTCAGAGCTTGATGTTGCCAACTGCTTTGGCCGCCCTGCTTGAATACGCCATCAAGGGCACAGTGATGATTCTAGTCTTTGTGATAGCCAGGCGGTTATGCCGATTTGACATATTCCAAAATCGCCCGCTTCTAAAAATATCAAGCCAAGCCATAGCAGTCTTTCTAAGCGTCACAGTCATTGTCGCCTTCTTGGCACATTACGCCTACGAGCGCGAAGAGCGAACATGGAAGTGCCGACTAGAAGCTGGCGAAAGCATTAGCCGCAGCGTTAAGTACACAGCAAATAGTAAGATCAACTGGCATCTACTCTTAGTTGACTGCGAAGCGGCGCCTGACAAAGGAAGGCCTGGCAACCGAGCTTCAAATGACGGGGCCGACCCGCTAAGTGGAAGCACCATTTCTATAAACGGCAAACAGCTAACTGAACCAAGCTTTAATCCAGTCAGCCTTATTCAGACCTGGGCCAAGCTCGATCAAATGCAATTAGACTGCGCTAGCATCTTTGGTAAAGCGCCATCAACCTTGAGACAATGGCGCGCCTACTATATTCCCACTGGTTATCTCGATAGCGACAAGATCAACACCATCACCCTCGAAGCAGGCAAAGCGCTCACCATATTTGGTGACAGCAATCAAACAAACGAACAAGCCGCTTTCATACCAGCCATCGACTACCTAAGCGCGGCCAAACTTCTATACGAACAAGAAAGCCCAGACGGCAGAATAATCACACCGACTTTTCAGGCCAAGCAATCGCAATGCTTACCACCGTCTAAAGAACTGTTAGAGCAAAACGACCTATCGCCTGCCCTCGGCCGCCAATGCGGCTCTTATCGCATGTATATAGTTTCCGGCGACAATAACTTCTGGCAACGCAATAGCTTGAACACCACAAGCTACGCCGAAGCATTTTGAAAAGATAGAAAACGAAAGAGAAGAGAGCCGCAAGCAAGAAGCCAAAACTGCTCAAAAGCAAAAGGCCGCAGCTTGCGCTGCGACCGTTTGTTCTAGATAGATAGAAGCTCTACCTAAACCTTTAGTTCAACTGAGATTACATGCTCAAATTGAGATTTGAACTGTGACCAGGGAAGGCCTTGGCCGAAGGATTGATAAAGGTTACAGCAAAGTTTACGGCGGTAGCCGCTTCAGCTGCACCGGTTGCAATCAACTTCAACTTAGCAGCGTGGGCGCAAATATCACCAGCAGCATAAACGCCTGGCAAACTAGTTTCCATCATTTCATTGACGGTAATAGCATTGACGTCCATGTGCAGACCCCAGCTCTTCAAGAAGTCGAGGTTGATAACAAAGCCAATGTTGATAATGATGGCATCAACAGCAATTGTTTCTTCTTTGCCAGTACGGTTATCGAAAATAACCACGCCTTTGATAGCGCCAGCGTCATATTGAATTTCTTTCAATTCATAGAAAGTCTTGATATCAACTTTGTTGCGCTTCATCTCTTCTACAGAAGTCTGCACAGCTCTAAACTGATCTCTTCTGTGAATCAAAGTCACTTTTGTAGCTAGCACTGAAAATTCATTGGCCCAGTCAACAGCAGAGTCGCCGCCGCCAATAATTAGTACGTTCTTGCCGCGGAACTTCTCTTTGTTCTTAACAGCGTAAAAAATGCTTTCGCCTTCGAGCTCTTTTGGATAGTCGAGGTCAAGCTTCTTGGGAACGCAAGCACCAGCACCCAGGGCCAATAAAACTGTCTTACTGAAATGCGCCTCAGAAAAATCTGTGGAAATTTGCCAATGACCCTCAGGGGTCTTTTGCAAGTTAAGCACTTTCTCACCAAGCGATATGGTCGGCTTGAAAAGCTGCGCTTGGGTGGCAAGATTTTTTGCCAAATCTTTAGCCAAAATCTTTGGGTGGCCGGCCACGTCGTAAACATACTTCTCAGGGTAAAGAGCAGTTAACTGCCCACCGAGTTCGGGAAGAACGTCGATGACTTTTACCTTAAGGCCTCTAAGACCGGCATAGAATGAGCCAAACAATCCAGTCGGCCCACCACCAATAATCGTAATATCGTATAGATCCATGAGCGAATCCAAGTCTCCAGCTTAACCTTTCAGAGGGTTATTGTAGTACACCTAAGTTGCAATGTGCCCCTGTGTTCATGAATAATGAAGGAGCTGAAACACCCGGCCCCGTAGGCATTGCAATGCATGAAGTATAGAGACTTCGGAAACACAGGTATAAAAGTATCGGAGATTGGCTTTGGCTGCTGGGCTATAGGGGGTAACGACCATGGAAATAGTTACGGCCCGACCACAGACAAGAGTTCAACAGATGCCATTAACAAAGCCTTAGAACTGGGCTTGAATTTCTTCGACACAGCCGATGTCTACGGCTGGGGTCATAGCGAAGAGCTGTTAGGCAAGGCATTGAGAGGCAAAAGAGATCGGGTAGTGATCGCCACAAAGGTAGGAGCCGATTTCTATCAGGGTACGGGCTTCCAGACGTTTACTCCTGACTACATAAGGTTTGCACTTGAAAAGTCGCTAACCAGATTAAACACAGACTATATCGACGTCTACCAGCTTCACAACCCACCTCTGAAGCTAATTTCGAAAGAAGAAACTTTCGCCACCCTGCGAGAACTGAAGAAAGAAGGCAAGATTAGAGCTTTTGGCGTTTCAGTATTCACACCAATCGAAGGAATTACAGCGATCAATGTAGGACAACCAGATTGCGTCCAGATTACTTACAACATTTTTAGCTGCCGGCCCGAAGAGCAACTTCTTCCGCGGGCATTCGAAACAGGCTGCGCCATTATTGCCAGAGAACCACTGGCGAACGGCTTCCTCACAGGAAAGTATGACACTGCACCTAAATTTGCCTCGGGTGATTTCCGCAAAACTTGGCCAATGGAGTACGTTCAAGCAAGATCTGACGCTACAAGACAACTGTCATTCTTGAAGAAGAACGGCCAGCAGAGCATGGCTCAGGCAGCACTCAAATATCCCTTAATCAACCAAGCAATCTCAACTGTGATTGTAGGCATGAAAGATACAGAAATGGTGGAAGAGAACCTAGCTGCTTCAGACGCCGGCCCGTTGAGTGCAGAAGAAATAAAACAGATTCATGAGCTTCAAGCCCTTGGCTTCAATCTCAAAGCTTCAACTTAACGTTGGCAATTGAAGAGCAGAATCTTAACGACAGTTCGTACCTATGCTTATACCTATATATGAATAGAAATAGGCTTGACCCTTACTAAATCGACTACTAAGCACTTGAATTCTAAGTAGCTGAACTCTTTCTGCCTGAATTCTACTTACTAGATTCTGACGGGCTGCCAAAGCGACTGTCAAAATGGGCACTGTCAGAAGAGAAGCCATCTCGAGCCAAGCTCCAGCCAGGCTGAGGCGCAGGGGCAGCAAATTGTGGGCTAGCAGCAAATTGGTCAGTAGGAGCATGAGGCGCAGTACGACCAAAAGCCCCAGTAGGCCCTTGAACCCCCCTTATACCAGTGTGACCACCTGGGCCAACTCGATCACGGTTACTAAATAAGCGCGCGTTATGCCCCATGCCATTAGAAGCGGGAGCCATGGAAGTCATAGCCTGATTCATGGCCTGATTCATAGCTGGATTCATGCCTGGCGCCATAGCGTGATTCATGGCAGAAGCTGGCGCATTAATGGCGCTTGACTGAATAGCCAAACCTTGACGTGGAGTAGAGAACCGGACACCAGACGAATAAGCTGGTAGCTGCGGAGGCGCCGCAACATTCATGCCAGCGCTATTTGAGCCTGGTGTATAAACTTGACCAGAGCTAGGAGTAGTCTTGATTGGCAGGGCTTCGCGAGCACCATTAATCAAAAGCCTATCAGCATGAGAGTTTGTATAGGCCGGCCCAGAACCGACGAGATGATTAGCCAGTGGTTCGTTATGGCGAATCCAATAAATAACACCAAGCCAGCCAGTGAAGCCCATAAACATAAAGAGCAAAAGGTGATTGGGAGTGATCTTGATGTTAGAAAAGAAATCACCCGATTTCATTGCTTGCATAGCCTGAGACCAGCTCGGGCTCTGGTTAGGTTGACCGCCATGATCGTGGCCATGGTCGCCATGGTCGTGACCGTGGTCTGCACCACCGCCCTCACCGCCGCCATCCATAAATACTCCGCTCATACTAAGCATTGTATATACAATTCTGGCTTTAAGTAAATGGTGAATCCACGAATGGCGAACCGAAGCTAATTTAGCGGGTTTCGATGCCTTCTAGCTCAGCTACTCGCTGACGCAGAGTTTCTACAACCCGTGGCAGCTCATAAAGACCGGGCAGTTTCTCTTCAATAGTGGTGATATGGCGAGTCAACTCAATGGAGCGCTCCATCAATTTGATCAAAATTTGCTGAGTAGCAACTAGCTGCCTTTGATTGTCAATCAGCTGACTGGCAATTTTGCTTGTCTCGACTCTTTGGTCTACGCTCAATGACATCAGCTCGGTAAAGCGGTCGAGCAACTTCTCGACTTGAACCTGCATGTAGGGGTCGGTACTTCCAGGGACGCCATTTGCTTCTTGGGCATTGTCAGTGAAAAACTGGTCAAAACCATCAAGTCCTAGGTTTGATTCGGGCCGCTCCTCAGGAACTCGCTTAGCCTCTGCCATTAGTTAAAATCCCCCACAATAGAAGTCGCCAAGCCAGGGCACCAACAGCAGCGCTGGATGCTCTCCAAAGAGACACAGTTTATAAAGTGAACGCCGCCATCAATGGTGGCACCGATTAGAATTATAACGAAAGCCTTTAATAAGGCAATAGGAAATCGCAAGATTTTATGAGTTATTTTGATACCACTTCAATTTGACCTTAGCGAACAGATCTGATACCGCCATCGGTATTCGATATCCTTTTAGATCTGAGCCTGATCTGATACCAGATCCCAAAAGCCTTGATACCACCAGCGCACCAACACTAAGCTCGATCAGGCCAGGCAAAACGCCCGGTAAACAGCCTGATTAGCTCTTAAAGACCGATTGGCCTCTCTTGATCACTTGAGCCACTGAGTTCCAACCGAGGTTATAAGGCACCTCCTCTAGAGTACCGACATTCCACATAGTTATGTCGGCTTGATAGCCGGGGGATAGTCGACCGACTTTCTCCCCCATGCCAATGGCATAAGCAGAGTTAACTGTAAGGGCCGTAAGCGCCTCCTCAACTGTGAGCTTGAGGTGTAGACAGGCTAGGCCCCAGATTAGAGGCAAAGAGAATATATGACACGAACCTGGATTGAAATCTGAGCCTAAGGCAACAGCAACCCCGCCGTCGATCATAGTGCGAGCTCGCGCATGCTCATGCAAGTTGAGATAGAACGACGTGCCTGGTAACAACACGGCGACGGTATTAGAGTGAGCCATAGCCTCGATCTCGCTGTCCGAAATGTTGAGCAGATGGTCGGCACTATCGGCACCAACAGTGGTTGCCAGCTTGGTGGCACCAAGATTGACGAATTCATCAGAATGCACCTTCAACTTGAAACCAAGAGCTGAAGCAGCAGCGAAAATTCGGCTGGTTTCTTCGAGAGTAAAATAGCCGCGATCGCAAAATACGTCTGCATATATTGGACTACCATCAGTCACCATAGATGATGCCGCTGGAAGCATGTCCGAAATCAAGTGGTCGACATAACGCTGCCTGTCTTCCCCAGGGGGGATAGCGTGAGCTGGCATGAAGGTTGGCACAATATCCATAAAGCTAGCGCAGCTATGCTTAAGTTCGAGAATTGCCGCGAGCATTCGCAGTTCGCTATCAATGTCGAGACCATAACCGGTCTTGACCTCACAGGTGGTGGTGCCAGCTTCTAGCATTCTTTGCAGTCTCTGGCGACCGAGAGCAACCAAACGCTCTTTAGGCGACGAACGGGTGGCTCTCATACTAGCAACTATGCCACCACCAGCTTCAGCAATTTCGGTATAAGTCTTACCCTGGCAGCGCATCAAAAATTCGTTAGCACGGTTGCCATCAAAAATTAGATGGGTGTGAGGGTCAACCAAACCTGGCGTTACCAACATGCCACCGGCATCTATAACTTCGTAGTCACCAAGGCCATTTTCTTTGTGCTCAGCAAAGACTTCAGCCTCAGTACCAACGGCCACAATTTTGTCGCCTTCTATGGCAATGCAGGCGTCTTTGATGCGCACTACGTTTTGCATAGCGCCGCCTTTGACCAAGCCTTTATTTGAAGCTTGCGTAGCTAGCTCACCTATTGATTTGACTACAAGACTTACTGACACTTTTGCCTCTTTCTGAATATCGAAGATAACTATGCCTACAAGAATAGGCAATTCACCTACTAGATGAATCGCCCATTCTATATCACTTGAGTAGAGCCTTAGATTCTAGGCTTCTTTCTTCGGCCTTGCGTTATCAAGCAGTCAGCGTAACTTGATCATCTCCGCTATGTCGCTCAGATGCAATCTTGCTCTCAATCGTCTTGCAGTAGTTACAGGGTTTATCTGCAAACTCTGGGCCGTGATC
The DNA here is from genome assembly GCA_030696635.1 of Candidatus Melainabacteria bacterium. Taxonomy (GTDB): domain Bacteria; phylum Cyanobacteriota; class Vampirovibrionia; order Obscuribacterales; family Obscuribacteraceae. The sequence goes on along the minus strand of JAUYRX010000019.1, from coordinate 86,203 downwards.
TTCTACATCACCAAGGTCTTTCATTTCTTCCAAATTCTTGACTATCTCTGGCCAGTGAATGCGATAGAGACTTTCTTCTAAATTGATCGAGACGTCTTTACTTTCGCTTGGACCAACTTTGGCCATTGTCAGGGTCAGCTTTTCATAGGGCCAACGCACCTTCAAACGCTCAGCTAAATGCTGGCGCACCAAAGTGGCAGGAGATGGCCAAGAAGGGTCACTCTTGCGCAAGGTCTTAAGATGGAAAATCACAAGTTCTAAGCGCTTCTCTTCGGGATACCAAAGAATCAAGTCAAAGACATCTTCTAGGTATAGCCGTTGCCCGGGCACGCGAGCGCGCACTTTAGTAGCCACCGCTACTACTTCGGCACCCTTTGGCTTATAAGGATTAGCGACATAGCGCAAAAGTGTTTTATAGGCGTAGAGGAAGGCGCGGGTGGCCGAGTCTTTACCACCGGGCTGGTCATGCAGCTTATCGAGGGGCCAATGCTGACCCATGAACTTTTGCACCTGACTAGGGTTGGCCACTTTGCCACGGTTCACATCAGCCAGGCCACGCAAAACAAAACGCTTGCAGATAGCACTTGGGCTAACGCGCCCAGATTCACCTGATTGATTATCAAAAGCAAGCTTATAGGCCCGCTTGCAAGCGCGAAATGTCTCTAGCATCGCTGGCGTAAATAATGTGCGGTCCATCGCTTGACCCCCCTCTTGGAAGTACCATATTTTTGTATGTGATACTAATATATTGTATGACAACCGGGGCCGTCAAATGAAACTTGAGGCCTCTATATAAGTAGATGTTGGATCGTTTGTTTTGGCAGTTACTGCTTGTTAAGACAGCTTCTGTACTTATATTGTTCCCAAGTAGCACTCTCCGAAACCGGCTTGACATCAGGGTTTCAGAAGATATCATCAACTTGGCATTTTATATACGCAAGGGTAAGCCCAGACTGCAAGCCGGACATGCAAAAGCGATCGCTTCGCTATATTTCGACCTTCGCCGCAAAGCCCTGTAAAATTGAAAAGCTCGATAAAATTAGAGAATCACAAAAAATCTTCTCAATTTTTTCGAACTTTGAGCGGCAAAATTACGTTGTACTAGATAGAACAACTCTACCGACAGAGAACACATATATGTACAGCCTCAAAGAAGCCCATTCACAAAAAACCGTTCTAACGGTATCGCAATTAACTAACCGCATTCGCGATACCCTCGAAGGCGAATTCGACGCAGTACAAGTTGTCGGCGAAGTTTCTAACGCCAAAGTATATCCATCAGGGCACTGGTACTTTTCACTCAAAGATCAAGAAGCCACTCTGCCCTGCGTCTGTTTCAAAAATTCCAATGCTGCATTGCGCTTCAAACTAGAAGACGGCCTGCAGGTTGTGGCAAAAGGCAAACTCAGCGTATATCCTCCCCGCGGTGCCTATCAAATGATAGTGACCGGCATCGAGCCCGTGGGTGTAGGCGAATGGCAGCTTGCCTTCGACCAGCTCAAGGCGAAACTAGAAGCCGAAGGCCTGTTAGATGCGGCCCGCAAAAAAGCCATACCAATGGTGCCTCGCCGTGTCGGCGTAGTGACGAGCCCCGTTGGCGCTGCTTTGCGAGACATTCTCAGCGCCCTCTACCGTCGCAACCGCAATGTATCAGTGCTGATTGCTCCAGCCAAAGTGCAGGGTGAAGGCTCGGCCGAAGAAGTGGCTCAAGCAATCAGAGATTTGCAAACCATGCCCGATATTGATGTCATCATTGTTGCTCGCGGCGGGGGCTCAATTGAAGATCTCTGGTCGTTTAATACTGAAGTGGTGGCACGAGCAGTGGCAGAATGTACCGTGCCAATCATCTCAGGTGTGGGACACGAAACTGATACCACCATTTGCGACCTGGTAGCAGACTTACGCGCCCCCACACCGACTGCAGCAGCTGAATTAGTAGCCCGAGGTAGCGCCGAGCTACTGGAGAAATTCAGCCATCTCAATCGCCGCATGATGCAATCTATCGAAGAGAGAATGCACTACGCCAGACGAGAGTTGACGCGCTTCTCACCAATAAACGCCTTGAACCGATATCAAGATCGCTTAGAGCTAGCATCAGTAAATGTTTCTAGACGCAGGCAACACATTACCAATAGAGTGGAAAGATTGCTCGCGAGCAGCACTCATCGCTTCTACGAATTGAGAGAAAAACTCCACGCCCTTGGGCCAGATAATGTGATGAGCAGAGGCTTTTCAGTCTTACGCACAGGCGAGGGCAAGATCATTACTAGAGCTCAAGACCTCAAAGTTGGTGACATGGTAGAGGCGCTACTACGATCAGGCAAGGTCAAACTGAAAGTGGAGTCGATTGAAATGGAGTCAACCAACAATGACTAGTAATGAACCACCCAGTAGCAGTGACGACGGCTTCCAGCAGCTCTCATTCTTTGCAGCTCCGCTAAATATTGAACCCGTTCAAGAACCAGTTCAAGAATCAGTTCAAGTTGAAGCGGCGCCCAAGAAAACCCGAAGCAAGAGCAAAGTAGCAAAACCGGCCAGTACAACCGAACGAGAAAAAGAAAACGACAGCACCGTGCTGAACGCGGCAAAAGAAGAACTTGCGAATCTACCAGCAACCAACGATTCTAGGAGAACAGTAATAATGAACGTCACCGAACCTGAGTTGAAAATCGATTTTGAAGCTTCTCTAGCTGAGTTAGAAACTGTTGTCAAAGAACTAGACGGTGAAGTGAAGCTCGAAAAAGCGTTAAAGCTATTTGAGCAAGGCATCAAGCTTTCAGTCGAATGCGAGCAATTTATCAAAGGCGCTGAAGCCAAAATTGAAATACTGAAAAAGCAGGCCGATGGCTCGCTTGCTACCGACATATTTCAGGGCGAACGTGTTGATTTAGACGATTAGATTCAGAAAGCATAGAATCAAAGACGGCACTTACTCATTGCCCCCCCACGGAGCGTAGTATACGAAACTACTGGTTCTCAACTATCCGTTCCAACACTTCAATGTTTCGGGTCTTTCTGTCAAGCAGACTGAAATATGGTTCTACATGAATGGTCTTGTACCCTGGAACCGGCGAAAATGAAATAATATTGTTTTCGCCCTTGATCGGCCACCAACGCCAATTATTGCGCGGTGGTTCACCTCTATATGTAGAGTTATAGACACTTAGATCACGAAGAATATTGTATTCATAGCCACCATCAATTTGCGCTGACTTAGCACCAGTTTTCTCTAACCAAGCAATCGCTTGCCAGCGGGCGCGATTAGAACTTAGATATTCCTGATTGCCCGCAATTGAATAAGAAGCTATGCAAAGTAGCAGCACAACAGCTAGCGGATTTACCAAATTAGTACGACTCAGCCTGGCATAAAAACCAACCGCAAGAAGCATTGGTCCGAGGGCTAGTAGATAGTATCTATCGGCACAGCGCACCAAAGTTTCAAGAGTAAGAAAAGCCAAGCAAACGGTGCTGCAAACAGTTATTACAGCAGGCTGCCAAACCAATGTTTTCTTCTGCAACGGCCTAGCCACACCAACCAATACCACCACCAGCGGTACAACAAGTATGAACGCTATCACGGTTATTATCATTCGCGCCTTCGGCGCTAGCGCAGGTCTAATTATTCCCAAAAGGCCTTGAGCACCAGTGGTGGTAAAGCGCAAAATGTTCTCTGAAAAGGGCATGGTCTGGTGATAGTAAGCCACGATGATCAACGCAGCCAATAGCACTAGAGCAGCTATACAAAGAACAATCTTGACAGGCAGCCCTTTGTTTCGCCTAGGCAAAACTATCAAGAACAGCAATGGCAGCAAGGCTGGTAGACAGAACAAGGCCAAGTAACACAGCACCTGGCCAATAGCACTAATCGTGGGCAGAACCATCTGTGGTGCGGAGAAAAGACATTGATTGACAACACGAGCATGAGCCTGCCTGACTAAATCATATCCTCTATTGATAGAACCAGAATGGAGATGACAGGCCACCAGCCATTGATCACAGGCCCAAGCCGAGAGCAGGGGCAGGGCTAGGGCTAGACTAAAGACGAAAAGCTTCGCCTTGCCACCACCGAATCGCTTACTTAGACAGAATGGACTCAAACAGATGAAGATCAAAGCTGACTGCCTGACACTTACAGCTAAAGCCAATACAACAAAGGCTAAGACCATGGTCTTGAGTGATTTCTTTGCCAGCCCACGCAAGAGACAGGCAAGAAAAATCATATTCAAAGACAATGCCGTCGAGTCGCTCATAAAGCCCAAAGCGACATTAAGAAGAAGCGGATTGGCCGCATACAAAAGCGTTAGAAATATGGCCTGACTGCGCGGGATGCGTAAGGAAGCAGCGGCAATGAACATGGCCACAGCACCCAAAATAGTAATGAGGAAGGAACAAATTCGCAGACTTGTATAGGAATAGCCAATCAGCTTCGTTGTCAAAAACCCTAAGGCAACATGAACGATTCCAGCCGCGCACACGTTAGGCATAACCAGGCCCTCACCTAATAGCAAATGCCTGACACCTTCGGCATAGGCCCAGTCATCGTTGAGGGGGAAATCGCCAACCATTCCAATGGTTAATAATGCCACTATATAAAAAGCCCCTATCAACAGATAGGGGCTTTTTTGTCTGAAATAGAGTTTGTTGAATATCAATCTCTGGATTTAAACTGCGGCGGCTTCAACTTCTTCAGCTGCTGGAGCTTCAACTTTTGCTGGGGCACCTTTACCGGTAGTAGGTGTAGCGCCTTCGCGAAGAATCTCTAGCTGTAGCTTAGTTGTTACTTCGTTGGCTAATTTGACGGTTACTTCGTAAACGCCAAGAGCGTGAATTTCGTTCTCTGTTTTGACAAGACGCTTGTCGATAGCAAAACCAACTTCTTTTTCGATCAAATCAGCGATTTCTTTGTTGGTGATTTTGCCGTAGAGCTTGCCGCTTTCGCCAACTTTAGCAACATAATGAATAGCGCCTAGATTTGTGATTTTCTCAGCCTTCTCAACAGCAGCTTGATGCATTTGCTGAGCTTTCTTCTTCAAACCAGCCAAGTCTTCTTCGCGCTTCTTCAGTGTGCCTCTAGTAGCTTCAACACCCAAACCACGCGGTTGAAGGAAGTTACGGAAATAACCGGGGGCGGCCTCAACAATGTCTCCAGCTTGTCCAAGCTTTTCAACAGAGTGGTGCAAAATTACCTTCATGACATCTCCAAGCGCTCTTACGCGTTGCCTACAACATATATACGGGAGGCTAGATTAGCACGGTCGAGCAGCCTTGCCAACTTTACAGCCCCTAATTAGAAACCTTCCGAAATATCAATTTCCTAATATAAGGTTGAATGACAGACCTAATAGTCATTGCGCTCGCGGAACATTCCACGCACCCCAGAGGGGTCGGCGAGGAAGCCGAAGCGCTTATAGAAGCCATCGGTGCCGGGATCGGCGTAAAGAGTGACCAGCGGAATCGAATACTCATCTAGCTCTTTCAATAGCTCACACATCACCAGGCGGCCAACACCAAGGCGCTGATAATCAGGCCTAACTACCATATCCCAGACCGTAGCATTGAAAACTTTGTCACCGGTGGCTCTGGCAAAGCCCACCAGTTCATCTTTATCCCAAATTGAGACAACCGCAAGAGAGTTTTCTAAAGCTCGCACAATTAAGTCAGGTTCTCGTCGACTCCAGCCCACCGAGGCACACAACTCTTGAACGGCATTAGGTGGCACGGCCTTGTCGTGCGAAACGCTCAGGTTGTCAGGCAGAGGTTCCTTCGAATTCTCGTTTCTCCGCCAAATACCTGAAAGAACCATCTATAACCTCTCTAGCAGAGCCACCGATTCGACGTGGTAAGTCTGGGGGAAAAGATCCACAGGCTGTACTCGCTTTACTTTATACCCGCCGATGGAGCTGTTCTCTCCATTTTCATTGGTTTGACAGAGAATTTTCAAGTCGCGCGCCAACGTAGCAGGGTTGCAGCTGACATAAATGATGTGCTTTGGCCCACGCTCTTTGATCAAAGCCAAAATATTAGGATCGATACCCTTGCGCGGCGGGTCAAGCACGATCAAGTCGATATTCTTGTTTTCCCGCTTCTTCTCGACCATCAAGACAGCTAGAGATTGTTCTACTCGGCCCTCAACAAAGCTGACATTGGTGAGGTTATTGAGAGCGGCATTTTCTTCACCATCGGTGATTGCATCGCCTACTTCTTCAATTGCTATCACTTCATCAGCCAAGGGGCTGAGCCACATGGCAATAGTGCCCACACCGGCATAAGCGTCAACAACAACGGGCTTTTCGCTAGCAGCCAAGTCTTCTTTAGCAGCGACAGCGATATATTCAAGCAACTTGACTGCTTGCAAACTATTTACCTGGAAGAAGCTCTTAGACGAAAGCCTGAAGCGGAGTCCATCTTGCAATTTCTGCGGCAAATCAGAACGCTTGGTCGCCAATTTCTCTTCTATGTAGCCATTACCAACCAAGGTGATTGTGTGTTCACCAAGAATGCGATTGCCTTTATCTTGATTGAAGTTGACGACTACAGATTCCACTTCACCATGCAAGTGAGCCAGCTCTTCACCCAAAGTAGTGAAGGCATGAAGATAATCAATGTTATTGAATTCTTTGATTTTGATGGCAGCGTGATTGACCACAATGGTGACAAGAATCTTGCCCGTAGCAAAGCTCATGCGGAAATTGAGATGCCGCACCATGCCGCGATGGCGCTCTTCATCATAAATAGAAATACGATACTTTTTGAACAACATTTTGGTTGTTTTCAAAAGCTCATCCATAATGCTCGGCTGAATCGGACAGGCATCGATATTGACCAAATCATGACTGCCACGCTCGTAGTAACCAGCCAAAACCTGAGTATTTTTGTACTTAACCGGAAACTGCACTTTATTGCGATAGTGAAAAGGATCATCGCAGCCCACTATCTGCTGAACCAACTCTTTGGCATTGGCAAAACCACCAATGTGACCAAGTGCATCAACCACTAAGCGCTCTTTGTGCTGTAGCTGGTGAGCATAATCAATATGCTGCCACTGACAGCCGCCGCAGCGCTCGTAGTGGAAACAAGGAGCTTCCACCCGCTCTGGCGAGGGCTTGACGATTTCTTCTATGGCTCCGCGGGCGAAATCTTTGCGCACATCAAAGAGGTGCACAGCTAAACGGTCGCCCTGAGCGGCTCGCTCAATGAAAACAGGAATAGAATCTATTTTTGCTACACCATCGCCGCCATTGGCCAGCGATTCGACATTTACTTCTACTTGGTCCCCACGCTCAAGCGTGTGGGTGTACTTTACCTTGGCCACAGAGTCCTCTCGTTTGCAAGTCTGATTTTTCCAGGGGCATCATAGTTTTGCAGAACAGATTTTTGCAGAACAGACTCATCTAAGCATTTTGCCAGGGCGACCTTGGCCTCCTCACATGCTGCTTCGTCTTTGTTGCGCGCCAGGTCTTCCATCTTGAGAAATTGCCTTTCGGCACCACGTACATCATAACCACTTGCTTTGAGAGAAAGAATTCGCTGCTTGATTTCTTTACTGTTTTCATTGTCTGAGTAATTAAGAATCTCAGCATAACTTAAGGCCTGATAACGATCTTTCAGACTATTAGTAAGATATGGCTCGAGCGTAACACGCGAGAGAATCTCACTATTCGAAAGCTTGCGATTGGCAAAGAGCAGCAAGTCGCTCTTTGCAACAACGACTTGGCTGTAACAACTCTGGGCCACTACAGGAAAATAGAAAAAGACATAGCGATCAAAAGCTTGCGGGAAAGCATCGGTAAGCTCTTTGCTGAGCAAAATAGAATTGATTTTGAGATCTTTAACATGTGCCCGCGGATCTTGATAGAGACTGAGTTGCAAACTACCGGCGTCGATCTTGAACTGAGCGGTGGCAGCCTGCGAAACATATTTACTGTGTTTTAGACATTGCGAAATCTCAGTCGCCTCCTGACAAGAAGCAGGAGAAGCTGAGAAAACGGAGAGGCTGCCAAGACAAAGCAGCGAAACAATACTGAATCGACCAATTTGGCCAAGCTGAGCTAGAAAAGCTTTTGACATTTTCTCTGGGGGGCGCACTATATTTACCGCTTTTAATTAAGCAGAATAAATCTATCATGTGCTTCACCGCAGTACATGAACTGGCTCCTTAAACTCTCAGCCTAGACAGCTATAATGACATCTATGACTATCAATTTAATTCACGTCTCTGACATCCACTTCGGCTCCGGCGAGAGCCATGGCCGACTTAATCCCGAGACTGGCCTCAATGTTCGCTTTGAAGATTTTGTAGCGGCACTAATCAAGGTGGTCGACTACTCCATAGAGAAGCAATGCGATATTTTTCTATTTTCTGGTGATGCCTACCGAAACGCTTCCCCAGAGCCAATCTATCAAAAGATGTTTGCAGGCCAACTAAAGCGTCTCAGCGATGCTGGTATTACCAGCATTCTGGTCGTCGGCAACCACGATCAAGTATTGCGTGCCTCTCAAAGCCATGCCATGTCTGTATTTCAAAGCCTTGAAGTGCCCGGCGTACTGATGGTCGACAGACCAATTTCTACCGTAATTAATACCAAGAATGGTGCTCTGCAGTTAGTCGGTCTGCCGCACATAACTCGGCATCAGCTAATGACCTTAGACAAATACAAAGATCTTTCAGCTGTTGAAATAGACAAAGTATTGAAAGAACATATTCGCGACTTACTGCGTGGTTTTTATCTCAAGCTTGACCCAACAATACCAACTGTGGTTACAGCCCACATGAGCACAGACACAGCCCTAGCTGGCATTGAAGAGGAGCTTCTGGTTGGTTACACCCTGACCTTCCCCACCGAAATGTTTGTCAGTGAGCGAGTCGACTATGTCGCCCTCGGTCACATCCATAAGTATCAAGTGCTACGTCAAGAAAATCCCGCCATCGTCTACGCCGGTTCTTTAGAGCGAGTCGACTTCGGTGAAGAGAAAGAAGACAAAGGTTTCGTCCACGTAAAAATAGATAGAACTAGTGCTGGTGCCAAAACCGAGTTTAAGTTCATTTCTATAAATCCCCGTCCCTTCATCACAGTAGAAGCCGACTTAATCGACTGTGACAATCCTCTAGAGCTGCTGACAAAGAAAATTAGCAAGGTAATCGTGCCCGGCTGCGTCTTGCGCATACGATACAAAATTGGCCAAGAAAATCTCAATCAAATCGACGAAGATGCTCTAAAACAAGTAGCGCAGGCGGCCCTGTCGGTAAAATTTAGCGCCGAAATTGTGCCCTCACATCAACGAGCGCGCCTACCGCAACTAACGGAAAGCGCAGTTCTCAACCCGCTTACAGCCATTGACACATATCTCACAGAAGTAGCACCAGAGCGAAAAGATCGGTTACTCTCAAAAGCCAAAGAGATCATGGGAAAACTAACCGCTGAAATTAGCGGAACAGATAGCAAAGGTTAAACAGTGCGTTTTAGCAGAGACATAGAAAAAGCTTTAGTGATAGTTTTCAGCGTCGCAATTATGTGCGGCTGCACCCAGACTGAAAGCAACGAAGTAACCCCCCAAGGCACCATCGCCCTAGAGAAAATCACCCTGGGTGTGCCCGAGTCGACGCTCAAAGAAGCAATGGTCACTTTCGTCAAAGACCCTTCAGCTACGGCCAACGCTGGCGGTAAAAGTCAATATTTGAGCCGCGAAAAAACAGCTGCTGGTGGTCAATACATGGTGCAATGCAAAGATGGAACAGTATTCCAAATTAGCGAGATATTTACTGAGCCGACCAGCAAAGAGCCAGCTGCAATTGAGCTGGGCAAACTTCTGCCAGCAGGGGCTCCTGAACAATCGCGGGTGGAAGAGAAACTGACTTCTGATGTTTATTACTATGGCTCAGACTACACTGGAGAGCTAAGTTTCAAAGATGCACAAAAAAGCCAGGTGACAAGCTTAACTTCAACCAACATTCTCCTTGCCGCTAGCGCCCAGAAGGCGACCGCAGCAGAAAAAGAGGCCTTAAAGCCACTTGTGGACAAAGCCCACGAGCCCAAATAGCAGTGCCAATTGACTAAAAACTAATGCAACCGAAAGCGATATCGGCAAGAATTAGTCTTTGATTTGGTATCTAAAAAGTAATGAGTACATCTTCAATTACGAACGCCCCGTTTCAATCCGAAGCAGTAGCAGTAGAGAGCGGTCTTTCAGAGCTCTGGATTCAGCGTCACCTCTTGACCTTAATGGTCAAACGCGACTGCTTGGGTCGCTATAAAGGTTCTCTTCTCGGTCTACTCTGGCCACTGATAAACCCTTTTGGCCATCTGCTGCTATATACGTTCTTATTTTGTATCGTCTTGAAAGTAAAATTAGGAACCAGCGCCAGTACGAGCAATTTCGCTCTCTACCTGATGGCAGGTTTGTTACCCTGGGGGGCATTTGCCGAGGCCCTGGCGCGCTCATCAACTGTAATCCTGGAACACCCGAACTTAGTCAAAAGAGTGGTCTTTCCTCTTCAGATATTGCCGTTAGTAACCGTTCTTTCTGCCTTTTTTACAGAAGCTATTGCGTTTACTATTCTGCTCACTGGCGTGCTGATCTACAACCACGGCTTGCCTGCGTCTCTGATTTTTCTACCGCTTATTATTATTTCACAATTGCTTCTCACTGCAGGCATTAGCTGGTTTGTCGCCAGCTTAAGCGTATACATAAGAGACATCCGCCATTTAATGGCTTTAGGCTTATCGGCCTGGATGTACAGCACCCCGATTGTCTACCCGGCCACAGCACTACCAGAACAAATTCAATTCATACTATGGATTAACCCAATGGCTGGCATCGTACTTGACTATCGTCGAGTAGTACTTGAAGGCCTTCCACCCGACTGGCTGCACTATGGCGTTTACACAGCGGTAGCATTAGTAGTCTGCCTAATCGGCTTCAAGTTCTTCGAAGCCACAAAAAAATCTTTTGCCGACGTAATGTAAGTCTTGCGACCTTGTGGCAACGATAGCGTATGATAGTTCACTGAATGAAACCTAGGCATAGAGACAATTCCGATGACTGATCAGCATAAACTTTTCGGGGCATACGATATTCGCGGCATATACGGCAAGGGTTTAGACGAGCCTTTTGCCAAGAATGTCGGCTTCGCTTACGGCCACTATCTCAAGCCGCAGGGTGGCGGAAGAGTATTAATTGGCTCAGATGCCAGAACTTCTTCACCGGCGCTGAAGGATGCGTTTATTGAAGGTGTTCTCAGTAGCGGCAACGATGTGCTAGACATAGGGATCGCTTCAACACCTATGGCAGTATGGTACGCCGCTCAAGCAGGCTTCGATGGTGGCGCAGTTGTCACAGCCAGCCATATGGGCAAACAATACAATGGCCTAAAGCTATATGCCAGCCAAGCGAAGCCACTAGGGGCTAACAACGGTCTGGGCGAAATTCGCACTAAAGTAGAGGGTGGAACTTGCTCTGGTCTAGCCAACAACAAGAGCGGCAAACTCACCACCGTCGATATCATTCCCGAATATGTCAGTTTTCTCCTCCGTCACGTGCGCCCAGAACGTCGCCTTAAAATTGCACTAGATGCTGGTCACGGCGCGGCGGGCCCTGAGCTAGAAGAACTAGCCAAAACGGCAAAACATTTGGTTGAATTCATTCTCCTCAACTCAAAACCAGACGGTACCTTCCCTAAGCGCACACCAAACCCACTCGACGAAGGCTCACTGACAGAGCTGAGCAAACTAGTAGTAGACGAAAAATGCGACTTTGGTGTGTCTTTCGACGGTGACGCCGATCGCGCAGTGTTTGTAGATGAACACGGCGAACAAGTCGATACTGGCTTGATGATTGGTTTAATCGGTGCTGAATTGGTACGCCGCCACGGCGGTGGAAAAGTTGTCTACGATTTGCGAGCAAGCAGAGCTGTACCAGAATATATTGTTTCGCAAGGTGGAACACCAATTCGCACTGGTGTCGGTACCCAATTTATGATGAATAGTATGAAAGATCACCGTGCCCTATTTGCTGGTGAACTCTCTGGCCACTATTATTATGCCGACATGTACGCCACAGACAACGCCCTGCGCACAATGCTTGAGGCCGTCAACGTAGTGGCTCGCGGCACAGCCAGCCTATCTAAGCTAATTGAACCACTGATGGTCTACTCTAGCTCTGGTGAAATTAACTTACGCGTTAGCAATATCCAAGACACCCTGAGCAAACTTGAAAATGGTATCACCGGCGGCACTAAAGAACATATCGATGGTCTTTCTGTCAATTTTGATGACTGGTGGTTTTCTGCTCGTGGCTCCCAAACCGAGCCTGTATTAAGATTGACTCTTGGAGCCGTCTCTAAACAAATTTTGGATCAACGAAAGGCGGAGCTATTCGAAATAATCGAGGGCTAACCCCAGGAAACCTCAAAAATTATGACGAGCTACCATAAAAGCACATCAATTTGGTTGGTCGTAAACACCCTCATTTTGGCCCTGGCCAGCTCATATGTTTTAGAGTTCACGGCTATTGGCTGTGAAATATCCAACCAGTCTGACCGCCTTGATGTAATAGACAAAATTGACCAGTTCCCAAAGGACACACCCAACACCGTACTGATTTTGGGCTCATCGCTGGGTATATTTCCCGCAGCCTTAGCCGATTTCAAAGAATTTGGCGCACCGAAACCAGGAGCTGACAAATTCCTCCACTACTCTTCTTATCGTTATCTAGACAAATTACTAAGCGCAGATAATGGCTCTCCCGTCAAAACTCTAAACCTGTCGAACCAGGGAGGCATGACTTCCGAAGACCTGCTCTTGCTCAAAGGCGCATTCAAAGCTGGCATCAATCCCAAATTAGTTATTTTGCTAACTGGCCCAAGAGATTTTCTTGATCACCAAACCAATAAAATTGGCGAATCGAAACTATCCAAGGCTCTGCTAGTGCGAATTTCCGACTCACTCTGGAATTTTTCCGAGACCCCAACGACAAATCTTGAGACCCTGGCTAGTCGATTTCTCCCCCTATTTCTCCAGCGAGATGCGGTAACAAAGTTTTTAACCACAGGCCTGAAGAAGACAATTGCTTTTGTTTGGAACAAACCCTATCGCGACAAACCAGTGGCAACCGGCGGCTCCCTCGAATCAATCAAAGATGAGCCTGGTTCGCCTGAAATGATGGACTTCTATACGGCTAACTACAAAATTAGATATCTGCCGATTGACTGGCAAAGATGGAAATTAGAGTGCGTAGCTTTGGGACAAATTATTGAATATTGCGATAATAAAAAGATTCCATTATTAGTCGTAGCAATGCCCTTAAGCAAAATAAATAGAGACCTTCTGCCAAAAGACTTTGTGTGCCAACATAGAAATATGCTAAAGAACAGCGCCCGAAAACATTTGGGCCGCATCATTTTACTCGATCTTTTTGAAAGTGATCATTTTAAAATCGCTGACTATATGGATACAGTTCATTTGCGATCATGCGGTGGCATAAAATTAGCGAGGGAAGTAACTCAAGCAATCAAAGCTAGTTCAATTTTCCAGAGGAAATACAATTGATTCGGTATCTAAGCAGCACCTCAATACTGCTTCTTCCGTGCTTGACTCTTCTCAATGTGTTCAGCTGGGTTGCAGTTGAGTTCACATCACTAAAGAGCGTCATCTTAGGTCCAGCTGAAAGACTAATTGCTTTACTCAAAATTGACGCATGGATCAGAGAAAGACCTAAATATAAATCGTCTCCGGAGAAGACGATCTTGTTTGTAAGCTCGTCTCTGGGTGTTGCGGCTGCATACTTGGCTGACTATGAAATACATCGAGATCCTTCTCCGCTCTCGGAACCAGCAATAATGTATTCACACTACAAGTGCCTGGATCGGCAGATTTCTCAATCTATTGGGCAAACAGTGAGAACCATCAATCTCTCGAGTGTCGCAGCACTAGTATCCGAAGACTTCTTAATTGCAAAAGAGGCAGTTAGACTAGGCAGCAAACCATCACTAATAATTTTAGCCATCGCCCCTCGGGATTTTCTTGACCACTACACAGCAGCTTACCATCGTTCACGCCTCGCTCAGATTCTCTTAACCCGTCAGGCTAGCCCGTCTTGGGATCTGAAAAAGTCGATTCAAGAGAATCTAGATAAGTTACTGTGCAAAGCATGGCCGTACTATTCGCAGCGAGTAGAGTATCGTGACCTAGCCGTCAAAAAAGCCTGCGAATCATTCAATCGCTCTGCCAGCCTATTCGCTGCAATAGACTTACAAGTTACCAGCAAAACCAAATCAGCTCAAATAGAAAAAACTCCCGAACCTACAAAGCAAGAAGCACCTCGCCTCACACCACTGATCCTAAAAGACGATAAATTGCCAGAAGAAGTTTTGGTGAAGTTTGACAATGACTACCGGGGTCGCTACCTGCCCCTTGACACAGATCGCTGGAAGTTAGAGATGGAATCACTTTTCCAATTTACTCAATTTTGTCAAAACGAACGAATCCCACTATTAGTGGTTGCAATGCCGATTACTGAGCGGAATAGGAATCTTCTCCCAAAAGACTTCTTGACAAAGCACGTCAAATTAGTGAGCGAAATCACCAAAATACCACCAACCATGTTCTTAGACTTGATGGCGGATCCCAGATTTACGCCATCAGATTTCAGCGACACCGTGCACCTTCGCTCGAAAGGCAGCATAAAACTTACCGAGATTATCAGCGAAGAGATACAGCGGCAACATTTGCTGCATTGAAAGAACTCACGCGAGCGAAACCAGCGCCCAACTTAGCACCAACCACATAAGTTGGCCGAGCGCGGCTCTCGTTAAGCACGCTGGACAGATAAACAGCAACTACCCCAGTACAAATAATCTGCAAACCGGTAAATAAGCCCAAGCTTGAAATTACTATGGTTGGCCAATAAGCCGCCCCCGTAGCAAACACCAAGCTAGCAACCAGGGCTAGAGCAGAAATGGCAGCAACAACAGCACCAACTACAGCAATGGCATATAAAGGCATGACACTGAAAGCCAGTATGCCGTCCATAGCAAGACTCAAGAGTTTCTTCAGCGTATAAGTGCTCTGACCAACTTCACGAGCGCCGCGATCTATAGAGATGCCAATTTGACTGAAGCCCAACCAGGGAATCATGCCGCGTAAAAATCTGGTCTTTTCGGGAAGAGATGCCAGAGCATCAACGACCTTGCGATCCATCAAGCGATAGTCGCCAGAATCGAAAGGAATCTGCACCGACGAAATCGAGCCGAGCACACGATAGAAGATAAAAGCAGAAGCACGCTTGAGGAAGCGATCACGACGAGCCTGTCTTTGAGCAAAGACGACGTCATAACCTTCTTTCCAGCGCTCTAGCATCTGAGGAATCAGTTCAGGAGGATCCTGCAAATCAGAATCGATGTTGATTACAGCCAAACCTTCTGAATGATCCAGACCGCAAGTTATGGCCGCTTGCTGGCCGAAATTGCGAGAAAGCTCAACTAATTTGACTTTGTCATTGTCGGCAGAGAGCTGGCGCAACGCCATGGTGGCGGGAGGACGAGAGCCATCGTTAACAAAAATGATTTCGTAGCTAGTGCCAGTCGGCGTGATGATCTGGTCGAGCCGCTCAATCACATTAGCTAAGTTGCGCGGGTCTTCGTTATATACAGCGACTATTACTGAAAGCTCTATCAAAATTCCTCAACGCTGCGGTGCCGGGATGAATCTCTGGCAATTGCCAACAACTGAGCAATTGTCCAACAGACTCGGCTCTTGGTCAACTTGGCAATTCTAATCTAACTAAATCTGGCAGCCTTAAGACTTGGCCAATTGGAGGGATTTAATCCAATTCCAGCTGATTTCCACTCCCTTGATTAAGGGAACTTCAGGTTGCCAGTTCAAATATGTCTTTGCTCTGTGAATATCGAGAACGTTAATAGGTACGTCCACCGACCTCGACTCAGTGTATTCCACCGTGACATGGGGGCCCACCACAGACCTGATGGTTTCAACAATTTGGTTGAGCGAATGACCCTCACCAGAGCCAATATTGAAAATACGTGGCGATGAGTTATCTTTGGGCTCATACTGAGCGGCACATAAAAGTGCTTTAACAGCATCAGTGATGTATATGTAATCTCGTACTACTTCACCATCGCCCCAGATAGCAATTGGTTGCTCGCGGGCAATGTGGCCGAGAAATACACCAATAGCACCCTGCTTAGCATTGGGGTTCTGCAGTTCGCCGTAAGGGTTAGAAAAGCGAGCGACCACATACTCAAGGCCATGAATGCGCTGAAATAAATGCAAGTACTTTTCTATGGCGAGCTTGGTAATGCCGTATGAACAAATAGGCTCATTGGTGTGATCTTCCGAAATCAAGTCGGTTTGAGGTACACCATATACAGTGCCACCAGAAGAGACAAAAACGAACTTGCGCACTTTCTCTTTCAAGCACTCATTGAGAAGCTGAATAGTGGCCACCACATTAGAAGTGACATCGTGAATGGGATCATCATTTGAAGTCTGAGGCAGAGTGTTATAGGCCAGGTGAAAAACCCAGTCTATGCCTCGCACGGCTTCTTCGACTTCGTGGTGATTACCAAGCTCGCCAACAAAATATTCGACATCGGGCCGCTCTGGCCGAAATCTATTGGGATAACGATCAAAAACCCTGACCTCGTGACCCTCGGCCCGCAGAAGGTCGACTAGATGGGCACCAATAAATCCATTTCCGCCAGTAACTAAAGCTTTCATTTAACCAGGCCGCACAGTGAGCAGTTCTTCATAGACTGATTCTATATCATCAACCATCTCACCAACGGTGCGCTCCGGCTTGATGTTACTGGCAAACTTAGGCAGCAAATCTCTGTCTTCCAGCACTGCTGTTAATTGTTGTAGCAATGAGAGGTAATCATTAAGTTTGAACAATAATCCGTTTTCACCATGTTTGACAAGTTCAGACATGCCTCCCAGGTCAGTAACGATAAGAGGAGTCATAGTGGCCAAAGCCGATTGCATAACTAAAGGAGTATTCTCATACCAGCGAGAAGGCACGACTAGAACATCAATCTCTTCCATAACAGAACCCAACAGGTCATTGGGAAAGGTACCAAGGAAGCTGACGTTCTTCCCTGCAGTCCCAGCTTTTGCCACCAATGCTCTGAGAGCGTTGCCGTATTCAGGAAACTGGTCAACATCTCCATAGAGTTTAAGTCGAGCCCCAGCAGCCAAGCTGGCTGGCAATTCGAGAAAGGCCTTAAGCAGCAAGTCAACACCTTTATGCTCAAAGAAAGTGCCAATATAGCCAATTCGCAGCACACTAGACGGTTTCTTAACTTGATGGTTATCGAGCTTTGAAGTGTCAATACCAAAGGGCACATGCTTGATCAACTGACTATTAATGCCATTTTCGACAAATATGTCTTGCATGAGCTTGGTCGGCACCAAAATCTTGGCTAGCGAATTGGCACTGTTCTTTAAGAGCTCTGGTCGAGCCAAAGTAGCTTGAATTGCCGCCGGAGCTTTAGCTCCTCGATACAAATTGCTGAGCATAGTCACAGCCACGCCTTTAAACGGTGCGGCCAAGCCGTCGAGACCAGCTCCAATAGCAGGATACTTAGAAGAGATGGCCTCCGCAATTTCCTGATCAGGAGGCAAAAGTTTGGGCGTGTAGCAATCTAGGCACTTAAGGGCAAGGGGGCCAGGCCCGCGACAAACAGCACCATCAGGGCGTTTTAGTTGAACAATGGGGCAAACGAACCAAAAGTCAGTAGAGTAAAACACCACAGGTACTGACTGTTCATGGCAAGCTTCAATCACTGAAGCTGAGAGATTCTGAGCATGAACAATCTGAACAATATCTGGTTTGAACTCTTGCAAGATCTTGGCAAAATGAGCTTTTATGTGAGGATGATAATATTCGAAACTGAATTTGAAGTCTTTTAGCCTTAATTCTTCTTCAATGATATGAACTGGCACACCTTCAAATTCATAGTCACGGCTGACGTTAGCTTTAGATTCAGGTGTTTCACCTTTTCGTCGGGCATCAAGATCTGGTGGATTAGCCGCTACAACCTTTACCTCATAGCCGCGCTTCTGCAATTCTTGAGCAATCTTGAGCGTTAGCACCTCAGTGCCAGCCCTATGCTCGGGAAAGAATTTATGGGCAGTTAGTAAAACTCTTCTCATAGCGAAAGGGAACATGGACCTTCCAAATCTTCCTCCGATACCGATGCCCAGTAAATGTAGACTGAATGATAACCGTTAAGGAAAAACATCCCATCTTCGGAACTCTTAGGTGCTCTTGACCTGACTAGCAGCCTGCTGCTATTGTCACGTTACTATAGGTCAAGGATACTATATGCAAACTCTAGAAGGCGTCTCGAAAACTCTTGAGAAAGCAGCTTACTTTGAAGTAAGTTCTGAGCAAACTAGAAACAAACCACTCTCTCCTCTATATTCATTTATTAGAGCAGTTTGCCTTAATCTATCGAATGCAATTTTGCAGTTTCCAATCATGTTTGAGTTGCAGCAAAGAGCTTTGAGACAGCCGACCTTACTAAGAGCAGAGGTCGAACAAGAATTAGATGACTTGCGGAAAAGCAACAGTGGTAAATATCGAGTACTCGATTATGGCTGCGGAAGCGGAACGTATAGCGGGCTGTGCGAGCCTGATCGCTATTTAGGAATCGACTGCAACGAAAGCATGCTTATCCGGGCAGCTCGAAACAACCCAGATCACTCCTTTCTGCGCGCCTCCAGCCTAGAGGAAATCAGTCACAACCTTGACGATGTAGTTCACGTCCTGATGATTGGCGTCGTGCATCATCTGACAGAAGAAGATTTTGTAAATATTCTGGCTGAAATTCCTGCGGATCGCACAGTGAAGCTTCTTACTATCGATACCCTAAAATGCAGCTCTGGCCTTGGGTGGCTAGTTCAGCTGTTTGAACGCGGTGATTTTTTGAGAAGCGAAAGTGACCATTTGCACCTCCTTGACAGAGTAGCCACGAAAACCAGCTATAAGAAAGTGCCATATGGTAGTTTTTTTGAGCTAGCCGTATTTCGCGGAGAAATTCGCAAAGGGTTTAAAGTATAACCTTGAAACCCGCAGAAGAACCACCGTTTAGGCCTGAAAGAACAAATTCCAGGCCTAACAAAATCTGGGCGACTATCGTCTGTCTTTGTGCAATCACAATCGTTATTACAACATTTTTCCACAAGACCATATTTCAAGGTAAGCCGGTCTCAAAAATTTTTGCCACATCGTCAATGGATTCTCTCTATAACACCCAACTTAGAGCAGGCGAAATTTACTCGCCTATTGATCCTTCTATCTATTTTTTCGTTTTGCCTACAGCAGTAGCGGTGGATAGAATCTGGAAGCAAGGACAAATACCTCTGTGGAACCCGGACAATGCCTGTGGGCATCCCATCATGGCGAACATTGAAAGTGGTGTCTTTAGCTGGCACCATTTTTTATTTCCAAGCTCTTCGCAGTACATGTACAACTTAGGAATAGTTGCTCGCCTATTAGTCGCAGCCACAGGCACCTATTTTTTTGCGCGCTCATTCAACTTGCTACCGATTTATGCATCGGTAGCAAGCATAGCTTACTCGCTATGTCCTCACATAATGAGAGAAATTGAACTGACAAAAGAAACATGGTGCTTTCCATGGGTTCTTCTCCTATTCATGACCGTTGGTAAGAAGCAATCGCTAAAACACTTAATAGCATTAGCTTCAGCCTGCGCTCTTCTTTGCGCCACAATTCACCCAGAATGCTCATTTAACATAATCATGGTTAGCAGTTTTATGCTAACCGTGCAACGTTGCATCGAAAGCAAACCAGCTGGCTTGAGTGAGCTAGGCAGAACAGTCTTTTCATCAACAGCGTGGCTACTACTGGTAGGCCTCTGCACTTTCTGTTTCGCAGCTCCCGTCTTGTTGCCATTTGCAGAATTCATGCGCAATTCTGACTGCTACAAATTTGCCGGAAGCACACCTCCAGTAGTGGCACTTCCGGCTTTTCTTTTGACACTTGTGCATCCGGCAATGAATGGCTCAAGTGCTTTTTTGGGGGTTTTCTGCATCCCATCTGTAGTTCTAGCATTTTACAAACCTAGGCGCGAGGTCATTAGCCTCTTACTAACGACAGTGTTAGCTATCAGCGTGGCGTCTCTGATCGGTCCACTTGCGGAGCTCTTCAAGCACAACCCGTTTAACATGCTAGAGCCACACTACTTGCAGCCAATCTGCATGCTCCTACTAGCTTGCTTAATGGCTGAGGGCTTTCAAAAGCTAGCGCAAGCAGAGAATAGACTGATACCAATATTTTTGTTCACTTCAGCCTGCATTGCAGCAATCGCAGTGCCCCTAGCACTCGGCTATTTCAAAGTTCCCCTTTCTTCTCTCGATTGGGAAATCGAAAAATACACAATAGTATGGGGAGCCTGGAAAAAAGACGCCGCACTAGCGATAGGTAGCTGTCTATTGCTAGCCCTAAGCACGCACATAAAAATTTCCAACAAGAGAACAGTAGAAATAGTTATGCTGGCAGCGCTACTAAGCCAGCTAACAATTTCCCGAATGTCTTTGCCTGTTCATCCAAATTTCAACTATGAGGCGGTTGGGCCAGTTTCATGGCTTCAGCGCCAACACGGAAGAGTAATGGCGATGGGACGGCATTTTATCATTCCAAACATAAATTTGATTTGGGGCCTGTCAGACTTTAGGCACTTCAACGGGCTCTATGCACCGCGCTATCTAAATTTTCAAAGTCTCTGCGGAGCAAGATGCTACTATTTAACACACTACCGCTATGAAGATTCTCTTACCAATGTAATAGATCTTGCGAGCGTTAAGTTTATAACCAGCCGCGCACCGGTCTACAGCACTTCAGATTTGAGAAACCTCTTAAAAGCTGAATATACTCCGGTTGCAACTATGCAGGAGCCGCTTGAGATCCTGTCGACACCAGTACAGTATGACAGTGATCTAAAACAGGCTTTATGCCTTCTTCGCTGGAAATGTTCTGATGAATTTAAAAACAACCATAATGTCCAATTTGCAGTTCTATCTGAAGCAAACAATGAAATCTGGACCAGTGACGAATTTCTACTCACCCTTGGTGACCAAAATGTGCCCGAAATTTCGCAAGCTGGTCGCTGGCTCATCCCTGATGTCGGAATCGATGAAAAACCGTTAAAGCTTGTACTGCGGATAAATAATTCATGGTCAAACGGCCCAGTGTGGCCACTAAAGTCAAAATTAGGATCAGTAAAAAACAATGTTGTCATTGCCACTCTTAACCCAAAGAGTCACGAAGCGTCTGTCCTGAAAAATCCAATACAAAAAAGATTCCGACTGTCAGTAGAACTTCCAGACGGGACAAGAGTATATGAAAACAAACAGGCATTACCTGAAGCCTATGCAGTGCCAGCTTTTAATGCTAATTTCGCAAGAGACAAGAAAGAAGCAAGTAAACTAATACTAGCCGATTCTTTTAACGCTAGAACCTCGGTCATACTTGAGGCTGAGCGGAAAATAGTAAATAGCCATGTTGCTGATAAAAAGAGGTCAAATAATTCCTTCAACATCGCGCAAAATCTAATTCAAGCTGAGGTAAATCGGCCAAACAGCAACCAGGTTGAAGTCACAGTCGATTGCCCTTACCAAGCATATGTAGTGCTAACAGATACTTTTTACCCAGGTTGGAAAGCTTATTTGAACGGGAGTCAGAATCAAGTTGAGATAGTAAGGGCGAATTACCTGTTCCGCGCGGTACTTGTACCAGAAGGCAAATCTACAATAAGTTTCAAATATCAGCCCCAATCGCTAACAAATGGTTTGATTCTTTTTGGTCTTGTTTGTCTTGCCTTTCTAGCTCTGTTTATAAAGCAGCACGGTAGTGACAATCAGTTGAAAACTAAGGCTAGCTAGATACTCAATCAATATTCAGTAGAAACCTGCTTCCAAATCAATTCACTTAATGGTTTAACCACCCGAAGCCTTATAGTGCGAGGAAGAAGATTCCAAAAAAAACGCATAAGAAAAACCTTTGGACTTCTAAGTGTTTTGTAGTTTTTTACATAAACCTTAGGATGTACCAAAGTTAATCGACTTGGATTAGTTTGCCGAGCATATTCATGCAGCGCAGGACTAGCTACTAGTGCATCACTCCGTACATACAAAATCAAGTTTTGGGCATACCAATAGGCAACATCTTCATTTTTCCAAATGGTCTCTCTAATACAGTCGACTGCTTGAAAGCCCTGAGCAGCAAATAGCTCAGCCCAGTACTCTGGCCATTGTTCATTGATATGATTTGTTCCACCTTGATGTGGTATGGCCGCTGAGAACAATACAATCGGTGCCAGACTGGTTAAGTTCGCAACAATTTGCTTAGCACAACTAGCCGGCAAATGTTCAGCGACTTCTAAGCATGTAGCCAAATCAAAGGATTGTTCCAAATTTAACGACCTTGTCAAATCATGTTGAACAATACACATTGGGTCTATCTGCAAGTTAGCGTTACTCAAGCTGTCTCGATCGACGCCGAGAATGCACTCTACACCGCATTTATTAAAAATATGGAGCCAGCTACCGGTACCACACCCCAAGTCAACAACACTTTTAGCCCCAGTCAGTTCTAAAACGAGGGGCACGATAGCTGAAGCCGAACGCATGGACGTCAAAAGTGTTTCATCGTAGAAGGCTGATGAATACTGCTTAGTGATAGCCTGCATTTTTTACCCCGGCACTGTTCTAGCTTGATTCAGGATACAAGGATACCAAGAGCCGCGGCAAGATGGTGCAATCAGAAATTACTTCATTTTAAAGCGTTAAAGTATAGGTATAAGATGCGTGATTGCGTTTTCGGGCGCAATTCGTTAGCCTTAACAAACAAGGTACTTTTTTTAAGGCCAACCCAAGCCGCTGTGGATGATAAATACAAGGTAAGTCTAGTCCAAGCGGTTGGTCTTCTCCCGCTGCTTTACTGCGTAGTAAACAGCCTGGTGGAAGAAACTACGATAAAATGGTTACCAAATTGGAGTGAGCGCCAATCCGTGGCCTTCCCTACCATAAGGATTGGTGATAGCCTGGCTGCGGTAAGAAAAATGCGCGGGTTTCGGATCGATTACGCATCTTCAGCACCATACCGAACTGTTTTCCTTTCTAACTTCCTCTGGAAAGATGTCTATTTATTGGTTGTTAACTGTGATCAGCGGCAAGTAAACATGATTCAATTCGTTCAACTCGCACACAAAAATTTGGGCGAATTAAACGACATGTATCAAGCGGCAATACCCAATTCAAAAAAAGAATCAATTAAAATTGACGATCTAGAAGTTCGTCAAAAATTGCCAAATCCTGCTGTTTATAAATGTTTCGAGAATAATATCTGGGCTGAAATCATATATTCCGCCACGGAACCATCTTCTATTCAGCAAGTTAGCTTTTACAAAGAAAAATGAACTCAATTGCTTTTTGGAAGAAGACCGCAAGAGCAGAGCTACTTTGGGTAGCTGTACTTTTGATATTTATTGCCATCGTCTATGGACCACCGTTGATTCAAGGGAAGTCTTTAAGCTTGGCGTCTCAAATTGGTTGCGTAGACCTCGCTTTTCGAGACGATATTCGCGCACAAATAAAACCGCCTGGCGACTGGTCAATCTTTTTGCTTCATCTGCCGAACGAACAAATTGTCTCGCATTTGATCAAGCATTTTGAGCTACCACTCTGGAACCCTTATCAAGGCTGCGGCGTGAGCCTTATTGGCAATATAGTCGCGCGTCCATTTGCACTACTTTCTTGGCTAGCGCCGATGTGTGATGAACCAATTTATAGCTGTCGTCTTGTACTTCAAATATTTCTGAGCAGTTTAGCAATAGGGCTGGTTGCAAGCCGTCTTAGATGGACATCGTTTACTAAATTATGGCTGGCCTTAGCATGGGCTTCAGCGCCCACCCACCTCTACCAGTATGAACTATCATCATCAGCATGGTTTTATCCAATTGCTCTTTTTTTTCTTGTACTAGCTTTTACAAGTTCATCGTTGACACATTTGTATCTTGCGGCTGCCGGCCTAGTCTTCATAGTAGTGAGCGCACACCCAGAAACTTCGTTTTTTTCAATCGGTGTCGGTGCATTCATCGCATTCGCTATTGTTATTTCAGAAACCAAACAGTCAACATATCGGCACTTGCTACTTAGATTGCTATTATTAGCCATCCTCACTTTTGCCCTCAGTAGTTTTGTTCTCATCCCATTTGCTGAATGGTTAAAGCATTGTTTTTTGTACAAGGCAGAAAAGCCGACGGAGTGGACATTTAGCGGCCTTTCGTTGCTTCTAAGTTTCTTTGGCCCAATTAACGGGTCTCTCTCCTTGAATTTGGGGCCTTTTGGCCTATTTCTCTGCGCTTTGGGAATGTATTTTTCTACAACTACAAAGACCAGATCTTGTTTAATTACTTTGGTTCTTTCTGCCTTAGTTGTTTTTATATGCCGTCCTGGTATTTTTCAGAATTTTCTATCGACCGGCATTTTAGCTTGGCCCTACCCTGTATATGCGCTACCTCTCGTATACATAACAGGCTTGCTTATTTGCGGCCGCGGTTTTCATACACTCACCACACAGAAACTCTTGCTGAAGGAGAAGATTTCTGCACTTCTTATCTGCGCTAGTGGTACTTTTGGAGCTCTGCTTAGTTCAAATTTTTATAGTAGCCCCAAAGGCACCTTCCAACCGTTCGATTTGCAGTCATCCGTTTGGCAAGTCACACTTCTATTTGCTTTTGCAACAACTCTGCTGATAGTGGCATTCGTACGTACGTCAAGGCTAAGTACGAAACTGCAACTATATATTTTTGCAGGCATAATATGCGGTGCTACCGTAGGCTCAAACATGCTCATATCAGGTTGGCGACTGGATTCCTATGAGCGATTAAATTTGCAGTGCCCATCTCTAATTCAATCACTAATTGGCAAACAAGATAGGTTACTCGTTCTCGGGCGCTATTATCTCGGTCCTAATTTGCCTTCAATGTTTCAAATCCGAGACATGCGCCTATTTGACGCGACACTTCCTCAACGGTTGGTAACTTTCAAGAAATTTTGCAAAGCGAATACAGAAGGGACATTCAACCGCATCTTTAACTTGGTTGTCGGCTGGCAGATCAATATGGCGAGTGTCAATCTAATCGCAAGCGAAGAGCCTGTTTTTGATGCAGATTACTCTGGCTGTTCTTTTGATCGCTCCTTCATAAAAGAGTTTAAGGTTGCAGGACATGGCCTTCGTATTAAACTGAACAATTTGTACCTGAATTCAGACGACAATGCTCTGCTAGCAGATCTCAAAGTACTGGTGTACCAGACAACTCAATATAGATACAAGGCTAAGCTGGTTCGTATTTCAAATGAGTGTTCAACAGGGAAATCAGCCATTGTGAATTTCGACAAGACAGGCGATGTTCAGTTGGTATGGCATTCGCCGAATAAAGTTGAAAACCCCGTAAATTTAGCCATAGAAATTGATGATACTTACAGACCAGATCAAAAGAAATTTTTACTGGCGTTGCCAGAAATACGGAAAGTAGAGCAAAATCACCATCGCTTTCAACTACTAAAGATTGACAGAGAAGGACACAGGCTCTATAGGAATAATGAAGCTTATCCGTATGTCTATTTTCCGGAAATGGTAAAGCAAGTTAGCTCTGAAGAAGAAGCCTATAAAACGTTAGTAGATTGTAGGCGCTCAACTACAAAACTTGCAGTTGTAGAAGACCTATTAGCCTCTCATAAGCAACCAACAGAACTCGAAGTAACTTCGGAGCCATTAATAATCTCTCAAAAACCAAATCGTGTCCTTATTCAATATCAGAGCCCCGTTGACCGCTGGTTAGTATGGACAAACTCATATTACCCCGGTTGGGTGGCAAGAGTTGATGGGATTGAGAAGCGACTTTCAGCAGCAAATATCAATTTTACTGCCGTGTATGTGCCAGCAGGCAATCATAGAATTGAGTTTTCTTACGAACCAAAAGCATTCTGGTATTGCGTGTGGTTCGTTATTTTCACACACGCTCTAGTGCTGGCAATTCTGGTTATTCGCTGGTTTGTGGTTCATCGACCTCAAAAATAGTAGTCTGTTGGTCAGCTGCTACTCTTTTTTTTGAGCAATTAGAAGAAGCGATGCTCCAAAACCAGAGTCATGGTTTTTGAATAAAGATGCTTCAATTCGTAGTGCCAACAACGCAAGCCAATTTGCCACGGAATTCGAAACGCCGGATTCTGCCCGATAGCGTCGATCAACTTCGGCAAATGAAGGAACCTGTTTACCAGCGCCAATCTTTCGTAGCAGTAGGATCGGCGCCAGCAAAGCCATAAAATATTGTGTATGAACAACCTTCAGTCCGGCGGTTTCTACTTTACGAACAAGCTCTTGCTTTGAGTATCGGCGGAAATGCCCAAAAATTGAATCATGCCAAGACCAAAGTTTTTGATGAGCTGGCACCGTAATAATTAGGTATCCCTCGCGAGGCAACTGTGATGCAATTGAAATAAGGCAATCCACATCATTTTTGACATGCTCTAAGCAATCGAAAAAGCCAACACATGAGAACTGATCGCCAATTGGTATATCTATAAAATTATTGTTCTCGAATGGCACATTGGGAAAGCGCTTACGAGCAATCTGCAAAGCGTCTGGATTAATTTCCCAGCCCTCAACACGGGCGAGCCCTGCGTCTTTTAGATACGCGCAGACATTACCCACACCGGAGCCAATTTCGAGGAAACCAATATTACTGAAATCGGGAGCGACAAGTTTTACTGCACTTAAAATTTTTTCGTTTCTAGCTACGTGCCAAAAATGCTTTCGATCAACTTGAGAAGTAACCTCATGCACTAACTTCCATTCTTGAGAAGAAACCGTATAGTCAACATCTTCCATTAAAAAACTCACAATTGACGTTGACGCAACCAATCACCATAGCGCCCCCATCAGATTGACTCTTGCGTAGCCACAAAACTTTTTATACCGGCATCAGTGCGACTTCTAAACTTCGAGAGAGCATTCTACAGTAAAATCAAAAGTATTTTGTGTCCATTGCAATATACTTATCCGTTCCAAATGCCCACTGAGGTTAGCTTCCAACCTAGTTCCAATCTGACTATATAGCTGTTGCAGTCAAAGGAGATGGCAACTTGGCTGAATTAGTGATTGCTTACGTCGGGGAATTCGAGGACCGTTCATCTACTGCACTGCCCCAAATACTCCAAAATATAGCAATACCTGTCAGCTAACGAGGTATTACTGTAATTCGCGAAAAGGTAAGAAAACAAACACAACCCTGACAAAAAGCGTGAATCTTAGCCGCTATCCACAATCTAAATTTTCGGGAATGTCTGCGTCGGCCCGCACTTCGTCTACTTCACATGTAATTCATTCGGCCAAGCTTACCGCAACAGTGAGCCTGTAAGGACTTTACGACCTAGCAAAGCCCCTTTCCTCGGACCATTGTTTCGGACAAGCGCTTGGGTTGTCAGCAGCCGGCACCTTCCGCCCCAAGCTCCCCTCTCTTCACCATGTTCAAAATTAACCTTTTTTGGAACTTCTCAGCTCCAAACGCATTCAAGTGAAAACCGTCGGAAAAATCTTGGTTTGAAAATTCTCTGTCATTAAAGTCTAAATATTTTGCCCCGTATACAGCACAGAGCCTCTTCGTACCGGCCATATAAGAATGACGCAATCGCGCGTCTAGGAAAGCCTGATAGGGAAGGGAGACAGGCATATTAACGACTGTACATCGGCTTTTCGCGCTAGAAAACAAAGAAAGCAATTTTTGAAAAAATTCCATTTCCACTGCAAATCTTTGAAAATTTGGCGGTCTATAGATTCGTTCAAACACCGCATCAGACCCAGCAAACTTGCTTGAATTCTTACTCGACTGTTTCGGCTGCGAGTTATCCAACGCCGATCGCGAAGCATAGTAGAGACTTGATGGACGCCGTAGTAATTTAGAACAGTATTGAGTAATTACAGTCCTATAGTCAATCTTTACACGATAAAAGTACCAAAAAGATGAAATGATGAGAGCCCGTCTTTCAGAAGGTTTCAGACTAGGCCGAAGGACCTCATTTAGTGACTTCCAGTCCTGCAAAACTTCAAACGGCGGAGTTAGACCAATCGGTTGCACATGATTATCAACGAAATCTCTTGACGCAACACAAACTAGCACGCTGTCTGGCTTCTTCCCAGCGAGAATGCTGTGTGAGAGGATAATAAACATGTCGGAAGCCATGCAAGCAACGATAGACATGTTCGCTACCTTGACTCTATGCCTTGCCTTTTGGCTGAGCTGTTCTTCTAGATACCTCGCACCCATGTATCTACTCAGCTCGAACCCAACTTTACAATGCGGTTCGCCATAACACTTTTCATCGTACTCTGCGATGGCACACATCGGCTGCGAAGAGCCAAGGACAAAAAGGTTTGTTCTGTCTCTCGACTCTAGAAAAACTGGAATCTTCGAGACCATTGGATGTTGAGCCAGCGGAATAAAACGCAAATCTGTTACGTACTGTAACGGTCTCACTCTCACTAAAAACACATCAACGACTGCAAGGATAAGGAGAATCCACACTACAGTGCTCGACAAAAGCTTTACTGTTGTCCATTTCTTCAAGGACAACCAACGAAAGTTCAAAGGCTCTCCAGCGATGGCGCAAGTTAAGTACAGTGGATAGGTCCCAGGCGCCTGAGAGAAAGCGCTCAATAATACCGCTCAACTGAACTATCAAGATGAGAAAAGCTAAACTCAGCAAGGTTGCTAAGTTTAAAATTACAAGAGCTAAAGGTCGCGCAGACAACGATAGAATAGCGAGCTATGCGCATCTGTCTTATTTCTCGCGAATATCCTCCAGATACCGGATTTGGTGGAATTGCCACTTTTACCAAACACTTAGCTCACGGGCTGAAGAATCTGGGTCATGAAGTGGTCGTCATAGCATTGGCTAAAGACAAAGCCAAGGTAGCAGACGACAACGGCATAACTGTTCACCGCGTTGAAGCTTACCCATTCGTCTCAAAGTTAGCGGCCTTGAGCATGTGCATTCCCTATAGTAAATATGTGCTTTTCTGCTGCACTGCTCTCTGGGACAAATTCGCCGAGCTTCATGCTCTAGAGCCGTTCGATGTCGTTGACACCCCAGAGCTGCTTGCCGAAGGCATTATTCCAGCAATCACCCAGGCTGTGCCCCAGGTAATTCGACTCTACACACCGCATTCTAAATTTATTGCCGAAAAACTTCATAACGTGGTGCCCTCATTCGACCACCAATTTGTGGCCATGCTTGAGCGCATTGCCATGCTTCAAGCTGACTTACTTACTTCACCAAGTAACGACTTGGCTCAATTTGTGGCAGGTGATCTCGGCCTGCCAGTTGAAAGAATTCAAATTGTAAGAAACCCTATCGACACCTCTGTTTTTACCCCAGAAGGCGACCTGGCACTGAGCAAGTCAGACAAGCTCAGAATAGTATTTGTCGGTCGCTTGGAAGGCCGCAAGGGTATTACCTACCTGGTCGATGCCATACCACTAGTAGTGGCACAATACCCCAATGTTGAATTTGTCATTATTGGCGATGACACCACCACCGGCGAAGGTATGACTTCGGTTCTGGCCAGCCTGAAGAAGTCGCTTGAAGCTAGCAACTGCACAAAGCACGTAAAGTTTATCGATCGCATTTCGCTAGACGAACTGCCAAACTACTACCGCAGTGCCGATATCTCAGTGGTGCCTTCAGTCTACGATAATTCGCCCTATACCTGTCTAGAAGCCATGGCCTGCGGCAAACCAGTGATTGGCACCGATGCCGGCGGCACCAAAGAATATATTGAGCACGGCGTTTCCGGTCTGATTATTCCAGCCTGCGATACCAATGCTCTGGCTCAGGCCTGCATTGATTTGCTTTCGAATAGCGCTGAGCGCAAGCGCCTCAGTAATGGAGCAAGAGAGCGGGCAGTAAAGCATTTTGATCGCACTGAAATTGCCCGGCAGACAGTGGCTTGCTATGACCTGGCAACAAAATTATTCAACGAACGCAAGGCTTCAGAAGCTGCTCGCAGCCTTTATCACCACGACTTTAGACGGGCAACAGCAGATGCAGCAACCCTGATTGACAGCTTTGACAAAGCTATATATGACCTCCTCTTCCAACGCTCCTATCGTTTTAGAATTGCTCACTGGTGGCGCATTCTCAAAGCAAGACCAAA
Source organism: Candidatus Melainabacteria bacterium (assembly GCA_030696635.1). Taxonomy (GTDB): domain Bacteria; phylum Cyanobacteriota; class Vampirovibrionia; order Obscuribacterales; family Obscuribacteraceae. The sequence continues at coordinate 55,948 of JAUYRX010000019.1, read as the reverse complement.
ACTATTTGGCGCCAAACTAGTGACCAAAATTTCTAAAGGAGCCTTGCGGCTCATCGGCACAAAAGAAGACAAAATGCCGCCAATGCTAAAAAATCTAGAAACTGAAATCGACACAAAGGACAAAGAGCGTCTCAGTGGAAAGCTCGCTGGAAAGCACGAATAATAAGTTATTGAGCACAGAAGCCAGCGAACCAGCTGCAGATAAAAGTTGTAGTAGAACTTCGCTCAATTTGCTTTACCTGTTCTTTGCGGCTTTAGCCATAAGGCTCTGGTTCAATTTTGGCACCGAACATATAAATGCAGCGGCCGCTTCAGACGCTTCGGAATACCTGCGTTACGCCACCGCTCTAAGCAAGCTAAGCTGGAGCGCACTTAGCTTCGGACCGGAGTGGAAAGAATTTGTCATCACCGGACCTGCCTTTCCTTTCTTCTTGTGGCTCTGTTCTTTCGCCACATTCAGCCCAGTCAACAGCCAGCAATTAGATGCATATCTAGTAGCGCAGTCGGCCATATCTGCTCTAACGGCGCTACTGATCGCAGTCATTGGCAAAAACATCTGGAACACGAAAGTAGGGTTCCTTGGCGGCTATATAGCAGCCTTCTACCCAGCCTTTATTGTCAACAGCGGTCGACTATACAGCGAAACTTTCGCCACTTGCATAGAAGTTGCGGCCCTAGCAATATTAACCACAAGCAAACCGCACGAACAGAAATATAAGTACGCATTGCTAGGTGCACTACTAGTAGTACTACAACTGACCCGCTCATCAATGATTCTGTTCAGCGCAGCCTGTATAGTGCTGGCCTTTATCGCTGGAGCCCAAGCCAGTGGCCTCTCAAAAATCAACTGGCGCTCAGCTATAACCAATCTAGCAATAGTGTTGCTAGGCAGCCTGGCGGTGCTTGCACCCTGGCTCTGGTTTGAAAAAACGGCCTTTAACAAACTCAGCCTGGTAGTTGATCGCGTCGGTCACTACAACTTATTTGTTGGCACCAATAGCACTATTCAAGGCTTCCTTTCCTATCCCTATCCGGATGGCCGCGGCATAGAGAAAAAGAGCTTCTTCACCCTGGTAAAAGAAGCCTACAAAACCAGTCCAAATCGTTTTCTCAAACTAATGCTAGACAAGCCAGCCAGACTCTATAAGTTTCCCTGGAATGACTTCCGCACACCAATCGGTCCAATCAAAATGGCTGGCCAGGTGGCCTTTCATCAAATTGTTCTTTTACTGGCAATAATCGGCCTGGGGCTGGGCCTGATTTTTAGCCCTAAAGAAAAGCATATCTTAGGCAAAGCCGCCGTGATAGGCGCTCTGGCTATTAACTTACCCTTTTTGGCCTTTATCACCGTGCCCCGATACAACCTCATGGCCATGCCCTCCCTCATTCTTCTAGGGGCCGCAGGGGTCTGTGCTTTAATCAGTATTTTGCGCGAAAACAAACTGGCTCGGGCACCTAAAATAGTTGCTGCCAGCGCCTTATTTCTTTTTGTCTTTTTGCGAGACGATCTGCGCGCCCCATTTGGGGCCGGCGATTCTAGCGCCACCGCTCTCTACTTTGTTCAAGGTACTGATTTACTAACACGAAGCCTAATTGCCACCATTGCCCTGATAATCCTATTAGCAGGCCTCTGGTTGTGCGTCAATTTACTGGCCAAGCAATCGACAAAAACCAGAGCCATAGGCCACATCTGTGTAGCCTTGCTCTCGATAGCACTACTTCCCCTGACACTATTTCCGCAAAGAGCTAACGGCCGAATGAAAGAAGGAATTCTTACCCTTTCTCGCCCGGGCGAACAGATCAACGGCAAAATACCAATAAATAACTCAATGTCGGCGGGCCAAGAAATGAGAGAATGGTTCTTATTAATTGACAGCGATTTAGGGCAACTGCCTAGAGGGAACTTCAATATATCCCTCAATGGCATCAAAGTTATCGCACCAGCAATGCCGTCAATTGCAGCCTTAGACAACTGGCATTATCTAAAGAACCATAAACCAGGACGGGCCTATTTAGAGTGCACCTATATCTTTGATTGCCTTAGCAGCGTAGCAAATTTGAATAACAGTGAATTGCGGCAATGGTTTGTCATTCCAGTCAGTGCTGAGCAAAGGGCCCTGATAACAAAGCAAAAAATAGCCGACATCTCCATCAGCCAAAACAGCAGCAGCCCTTCTAACTTCTTCAGCGCCGCTGAACACACCAAGCACAAGAACGTCATTCCATCACGGGCGATTTACTCTTGGGAAAAAGCATTTTATGGTGTCGAAAACGATCAGGGTCTAACGTGCCCAAGATACGATGAAATTGTCGACAAAAGAAATTCGCAGTGGTCACTGAGCTACAAAGGTAAGAGCGAGGCTCTAAGCGACTTAGACCTGAACGTCAGGTTGATAAGTGTAAAAAGCAACCACGAAGAAATAAAAACCACGGAGCGACACATTTCTGTTAAGGGCAACGAAAAAACTGACTTGCCGCTCGGCAAACTAGAACTACAAGAAGGTGAGCTGGCAGGAGTTTCAGCCAGATTAAGCTATGCTGAAAGTTACAGGTCAGAGGCTCACTTCAGTAGCGAATTAAATAACGCAAAGCCGCTTCTGCAGCTACATTGGCTCGATGCCGATGGCAGAGAACAAATAATGGACCTGCCTTATCTCAGCAAGCCACAACCACGCTTTTCAGTGTTTCTACCACTCGATCTCAAACAAATTAATGGCAGCCAATATAGAGTTAGCTGCTCTTACCCAGACAAAGACTGTCAGATCGAGCTGACAGCCAAAGTGCTTGACTGTCATCCTCTCTTCTCAGAGCAGGAGCTGTTTTAGATGGCAAAGAAATTCTGGCTCAATCATTGGCTGCACCTGTTTTTACTGACTGCATTAGTATGGTTAGTTTTTTCGCGCACCATTGGTAGTTACTTCTTAGCCGATGACTTTGGCGAAATCGCCTATGTCAATCGCATTTGCAGCGGCGAGATCAATCTGCTTTGGCTCAACTTCACCAGCAATTTTATGTCTGTTCCGGGTATGAGTGTCTGGCGCCCCTGGCTCTTAGTCAGCCTCTTAATTGACTTCCTTATATGGAAAGCCAATCCGATTGGCTTCTATCTAACCAACCTACTCTCTTACAATGTCACTGTGATTTTGCTCTATTTGCTCATGCGCCAGTTAACTGAAAGCGCAACCAAGGCGAGATCTTGCCTGACAGCCTTTCTCACAGCAGCACTATTTGCAGTTTCACCTCTACATTGCGAAAGTGTCTCCTGGGTGGTCGGTCGAGTCGATATTGTCTGTGCCGTCTTTTACCTGCTCTGCCTCTGCCTCTTTGTCAAAGCAGATAAGGCTCATGCTCTATGCAATAAAAAGCTATACTGGCGCCTGGTAGCGGCCTATCTTACTTGCTTCTGGATCAGTATTTGGACCAAGGAGATGACCATTGGGGCACCAGTGCTAGCACCGGCACTGATATTTTTATTCGGCAGCAAGCCACTAGACTTAAAAAACGCCTGCAAGATCAGCGCCCCACTCTGGCTTTCAACAGCCCTATATTTCGTTTTGCGTTATCTCGCCCTGGGTACTTTGTTAGGTGGATACACTCAAGGCATTGGTGATTCACAGGCAGCCAATGCCATAAGTCGTTGGCTTGATTTCGACACCCTGCGTCGCCTCTTCTTCCCGTTCACCAATGGCATCTATGGCCAGCAACCGGGTCTAGCTCCACTATTGAGCGCCTGCTACCTGGTCATTTTGACGGTACTGGTGCTGCGGGCCCTGAGCCTAAAACTCAGCATAAAATGGTTGGCCCTCTTACCAATCTGGATTGCCACTTGCCTGGCTCCACTATACAAACTCTGGGGCTTAGGCTACGAACTTGAAGGCGCCCGCTTTTGCTTTTTCTTGACCATGCCTCTCGCGGCACTAGTACCAGCACTGCTGCTGATCGAAAACAAAAAAAGAAAAGCCGAAAATGTCTCAAATATTGAGCGCAACCTGACAACAGTTGGCCTTCTGGCCACACTCTTAGCCGGTGGCATAATAGCCAAAACAGCAATTCGCACCAACCTAGAATGGGTCCATGCAGGCAAGGAGGTGCGCGAGTTTCTCCAACAAGCAAGCGCTCTAAACAAACAATTACTAGAGCAGAAGCAAGAAATTGTATTGCTGGGAATTCCAAAACGTCGCGGCGGAGCCCACATGCTGCTCAATAGCTCGACATTTAGAAGAGCACTAGCTCCACCATTTACCAAAGCTGACCTGAGCAGCCAGTTCTATACTTTTGAGCCTGTCTATTTTAGCGAGAGATTTAGACTCGACGTCAGCCGCTTTAGAGAACTCATAAAACAAACAAATCAATTAGCTTACTGGGACAGAAAAAAAGGACGGCTGTGCAAGCTCAATCCCAGACCTAACCAAAGCGCCGCTCCCAATCTCTCAATTGAAAATAATGGCGGCAAGTCCGGAGCAGCATTCGTTCACACCCTCGGACGAGCGACAGTCATGGCCTCAAACCAAAACTCAGGCCTGACCTTAACTAACATCCAAGAAGGAGATGGTTTAGGCTTCTCGCAATTACAACTCAACCCGCTTGCGGCTGACGTTTTAGAAGCTGAAATAACAATACTTGAGCATCCAGAAAACCTCAAAGAATTGTCCTTCACGGCTAGCTTCGATGAGCATGATTCGCTCTGCCAGATCACAACCAAGCAAAAACTACCTGCTGAGAAGAAGAAACCGCTTCTCATTCAATTACCGCTGTCGCAGAACTGGCGTTGGTTTACTAAAGAAAAGATCGATAGCCTGACTCTACAGCTGCCACCTGGTACCACCGTCCAGATTGCAAGAGTAGGCTTACTCAAAGCTGACCAGATCAAACCAGTGCTCCGAGCGCCAATCTATAAGCAATCAAAGGACGGCCACTATCTCATCCCAACAAACAAAGACTCAATTGAAATAGAAGTTGCCATGCCAGAAGTTGGACCTATAGCCAAAGCCGTTGTCTACATAACCGCTAAAAATGCCTTTTTCGATACCTTCGACAATCCCCATGATGCGGTAGAGAAGACTGTCACAGTGCCTATCGATCAAAATCATTCCAAGTTAAACCTTAACGCTAAGGAATTCAAATCTGATTCCTTCAGACAAATAAGCCTGGTGCTGCTAGATCAAAACGAGAAAGTCATAAGCGCTGAGAGTGACCCAATAATGATTCAGTTTGGAGATTCGCACTAATTAAACAGATCCAAGGACGCCCTTAGAACAACATAGTAACCTTCAAGTCAATAAAGTAGCGATAATTACAATGGGAAGCGGCCATCAATGGGAGAGCAATTAGACTCACCAAAATCCGTTTCAATAACTGAAACAAAAGCACCTTGCCAAGCAGGTCAAATTAAGCTCAACAGAGCCTTAGCCACGGGTTTGACCACAACTTTACTATTTTGCGTTTTGCTTTCGGTCTGGCTCTTCTACGACAAGCATGTTCCAACTAGCGATGAAGCAAACCACGTCATGAATGGCATGACCTATGCCGACCTACTTCAACACGCCCGACCATTTAGAGCAGCTTGGTGGCAAAAATTCTTCACAGTGAATACATACTACCCTCCCGTCGGCACGTTGGTTATGGGTATATTCCTGGCGGCTATCAAAGACTCTGTTTTAGCGCTGCAACTAGCTAAGTTATTTTGGATAGTAATTCTGTCCTTAAGCGTCGGCCTGATTGCCTTCATTGTGGCAGAAAGCAGCACAGCGGTATTGATAGCTATTACTGTTGTCAATTCTTGCATCATAGTCTGCGATTTTAGCCATAGCTCACTTATTGACCAGCCTTTGGTCTCAATGGTCGCCTTTGGTCTTGCAGCAGTCATATGGAAAGGCGGAAGCGCTTCAACCCCAAAATCGATAGCAGCCGGAACAATTTTGGGTCTTGCAATAATGACCAAGCAAGTGGCGATTGCGTTTTTGGGCTTTCCCATAGTAATTGGCATCGGCTCCACGTTAAAAAGGAATGGGCTCAAGAAAGCTCTAAAAAGTACACTGTTGCTGATGCTTCCATTGGCGCTGATCTGTTTGCCGTGGACAACCCTTAATTTTAATTCGATGCAGCAACTAAACGCTGAGATTGCAGCGGATTTAGCCAAAAGGGGTACGCCATGGGACCGTATCAAATTCAATATTGAGTATTACTTAGAAAGCTGGGTCTACTGCGCAAGTCCGCTCGTTTTTCTTAGTTCTTTAGTCGGCCTGTTTGCCTGTACAAAAGAACAACACAAAAAACTCGCTATTCTCTGGGCCTCAATGCTCCCAGCAGCAGCAGCCCTCTGCTTAATTTCTTGCCAACCAGCGAGAGATCGTTACCTAGCGCCCATAGTCGTTCTAATTGCCATCTCCGCAGGGATTGGACTAGCTCAATTGAAAAAGCGAAGCAAAGCTGCGTTCTTGGTTTGTTTGGCATTTCTATCGCCAATCAACTGCCTGCAGTTTTTGTCATTCAATTTTTGTCCCTATCCAATCTCAGACCAGGCTTGGCTTACTAGCCTTGCTCCCAGCCTGACATGCAAATTAAGAGAGCATGTATCTCCATTTTTTGACAGATTGAAAAATATTGTGTACGCCGACCATATTCCGCCAAATAATGAAGGTGGTCAGCTAGCTATAAAAATTCTCGAGTGTATTTCAGCGCAGGATTCAAAGCTTGCTTCATGGCTAAATATAACAGCCATAAGTGGCGGCCTCGACGTGCACGAGATGGAATTGCTAGCTAAGCTTCGTGGCCTACCCATTAAACCAACCACAAGCAGACTTTGGACGGCTCTAGGTGATAAAGAGGTTTTTTCAGAAGAATTAGCACGCCACTGTCGTTGGTACATAATCAAAGAAGGAGATCAAGGTTTTCGATTCGCAAATAAGGAGAGCGAAGAAGCTCATGAGAAACTTATCGCATTTGTCAAGAGAAGCTATAATGAAGTTGAAACATTCACCGCGCTAGACGGCACACAACTAAGTCTATACTGTGCTAGGTGATGTGTTCTGATTCTCCTCAACATGAAGCTGTCAATTATACTAAATCACTAAATCCAACTATCGGTCATTTTAGGGCTTGCAATGTTCCTGGCTCCTCTGTTTCTGATAGTGAGTAAATTGGTTTTCCGAGCTTATGAAAAACAAACTTTCTGTCTCAATAGTGATTGCCTACTATAATGGCGCAGATTACATAGCAGAAACACTTCAAAGTATTCATCGACAGACAGTTAAGCCTAATGAAGTAGTGCTAGTCAATGATGGTTCAAGCAACTTCAATGAAACCCAAGCACGAAAAGCTTATGCTGACTGCTGCCTGACCGTAGTTACGCACGAGAGTAATCTGGGCCTTGCCCAGGCCAGAAATACCGCCATTAAGGCTTCCAATAGCGATTTGATACTGCCACTTGACCAAGATGACCTACTTGCCGAGACTTTCATCGAGAAAACAATTCCACTGCTTAACGATCCGCTTACTGATGGTGTATATAGCTTTGTACAGCTCTTCGGGGACCGCTCTGATCTTTGGTGCCCAGAAATCACACTTCCGAATCTCCTGACCGGGGCACCTCCTCCGAGCTCGATAATTTTCAGACGAGAATTATTTGACAAAGTCGGCGGCTTTCGAAGCGAATGCAACTCCCCTGATTCTGACTTCTGGCTAAGGGCACTAGGTATAAATTGTCAATTAAAATTGCTACCTGAGCCATTGCTTAAGTACAGGAAGCATGGCGCTTCGTTGTCGGAAAAAACAAAACTAACTGAAATTAGCGACCTGTTCAATAACAATGAGCGAATTTATCATAACAATCTGGCAACTGTGATTAGCCATCTCGAGTCAAGATTGAACACAACAAAGGAAGAGTACAGGCAGCTTGAGGAGGGCTTCAAGGAGCTAGAAAGTGGTTATTCGGAATTGCTCACGCGGTATGACACTGCTGTGTCAGACTTGGCGAGCCTGTCCATTAGAAAGTGGCTTTTAGGCGCATTTAAAAGAAATCGGCCGGTTCGCTCCAAACCGAGCAGCGAAAATCTCAAGCCAGAAATTTAACTGTTTGTTTCATGCAATGCCAAGCTACTAGGGTAAGCGCAATGGATTGAAATTCTAAAAATCATTTCCATGTAAAAATACCAACTGGTGCCACCGTTAGAAAATAGACTCAGGCGTTGCAACATATTTACCCGCCCAATTTGTTCGAAATTGAACTGGCATGTATTTCACGCATTATGCGGCATAGTGCAATGGTTACTAGCACCTCAAGGCTACAGATACGCCTGTGCTGGTGGGGTGTGCTATCCTTTCGTTGAGACATTGACAGCGTGCGTATCTCGGAGCAGTAAGCTTACAAAATGATAGATTCTGGAACTGTAGATTGGCCCAATTCCACCGTCTTAATCACCGGGGGAACAGGTTCTTTTGGAAAGACTCTTGTCAAGAGGCTGCTTGCCACAAACCCACCCAAAAAGCTAATCATTTTTAGTCGCGATGAATGCAAGCAGTATGAAATTCAGCAAGAGCTACAAGACCGTCGGCTGCGCTGCTTCCTTGGTGATATTAGAGACAGAGACAGACTATATCGAGCCTTCGCTGGGGTCGATATCGTCATCCACGCAGCTGCACTGAAACAAGTACCAGCAGCCGAATATAATCCGTTTGAATTTATCAAAACTAACGTGCTAGGAGCAGCAAACATCATCGACGCTGCGATCGATAGGGGTGTCAAAAAAGTTATCGCACTCTCCACGGATAAAGCAGCCAACCCAATCAATCTCTATGGTGCCACGAAGCTTTGCTCAGACAAACTATTTGTCAGCGCCAATTCATATGCGGGCACAAGCGAAACAAAGTTTGGCATAGTCAGATATGGCAACGTCATTGGCAGCAGAGGTAGTGTCATCCCACTATTTTTAGAGATGCGCAAAACTGGCGTTTTGAAGTTGACAGACGAAAGAATGACTCGTTTTTGGCTCACGCTTGATCAAGGTGTTGACTTCGTTCTGTCTTGCATAGACCTTATTCAAGGTGGAGAAATATTTGTTCCCAAAATTGCCTCAATGAAGCTAGTTGAACTAGCTAAAGCAATTGGTCCCGACTGCAGATTCGAGTTCACCGGCTTGCGCCCAGGCGAGAAACTGCACGAAACCCTTGTCCCTCGTGACGAATCTCCCTGGTGCGTAGAATTCGAAGATCGCTATGTTATTCAACCGAGCCAACTATGGTGGGATCCAGACGAACTTATTAAGCGAGGCGGAACTCCAGTTGGTGAAGGTTTCAGATATAGGTCTGACGCCAATTCTCAATGGATGAGCGGGGGAGAATTATGCAACTTGATAAAAAGCGGATCGCCAGTGACTGCAACCTCGCCGTAAACGGCGGTAAGCCAATAAGAGACACCTGGCTACCCTACGGAAGGCAAACAATCAGCAAGGCTGATGTAGAAAAGGTAGTCAGCACCTTAACTTCCGACTACCTAACACAGGGCCCTGTAATACCTGAATTCGAAAGTCTAGTGGCTGATTATGTCGGTGTCAAGTTTGCCGTGGCAATATCAAATGGTACAGCGGCTCTCCATGCCGCTTACCACGCGCTTGGTATTGGCGTTGGTGACTTGATCATCACCTCGCCGCTGACTTTTGCAGCAACATCAAATGCCGCGGTCTATCTTGGTGCACGACCACTTTTTGCAGATATCGCTCCCAGCACAGGTCTGATTGAAGTCGAGAGCATTAGAAAATTGCTCAAGCGTTCAGATAAAAAGCATATAAAAGCAATTGTAGCAATTGATTTTGCCGGTCAACCTTGCCGCTACCGAGAACTTGAGGAACTAGCCAACGAAGCTGGTATTCCACTTGTAATTGACGCTGCTCATAGCCTAGGTAGCAGATACGCTGGCAACAAGGGGGGGTTTGCCGGTGCTATTTCCACCTTTAGCTTCCACCCGGTCAAGTCGATTACCACCGGAGAGGGTGGCATGGTGCTGACCAACGACCGAAAGCTATACGACAGTGTTGTCCTGTTTCGCTCTCACGGCATTCAAAAAGGGCGAGATCGGCTGCTCAAAGACGAGGGCCCTTGGTGGCACGAGATGCAAGAGCTTGGATTCAACTATCGTATGACAGAAATTCAAGCTGCTCTAGGCCTATCCCAAATGGCTTCACTAGATTCATTCGTTGAGCGACGAGCACATATTGCTGCCACCTATCGGCAGAAATTAGCCGAAAATCATTACTATGAGTGTCTCGATCTATTGCCAGACAGTCATTCTGCTCACCACCTCTTTCCAATACTGGTAAAGGAACAACCTTTTGCCGAAAACAGAAAGCTACTGTTTGAAGCACTACATGCCGAAAATATTGGGGTCCAGGTTCACTACATACCGACCTATAAGATGCCGTTCTACCAGGAGCTGTTGAACGAGAACTGGCAGCAGCAGTGCCCAAACACCGAAGAGTTTTATGCCAGAGAAATTAGCTTACCGATATTTCCGGCGATGACTGATGGCGATATCGACACAGTGGTCACGGCCTTAAACAAAATAGCCAAGACTTTCTGGCGGTAAGCTGCTGCTAAAGATTTCTTTCCTGAAAAGTAGGGAAGCCTTGCTCAAGAGGCTTCAACAATTCAGCCCCGATGAGCTTTTCTTTCTGTAAAGTAAAAGGAGTATGCTTAAGAATACCATCGCATACAACATCGAGCCCAACATCGGCACCAGCTTCAAAACCTTTGATACCAACTTTGTCTATCGAGTACTGCGCATTCTCGAACGGTTGCGGAGTCAGCATTCCCAGCGGAATCATTTTGCGCAGATAGACGTGATAAGCGTATTTCTTTGCCAGTTCGATCTGTTCTGGAGCCATTCTTTGCCCCAAAGGAAGACCACCTAGAATCTTGCGATAGTCAGCTCGATTAGTAACGTCATTGCTGATTCCTTTGTTACGCATCCAAGCTTCACCAGCTACAACGATAGGAATACCGAGACAGGCCAGCTCCAACCCTGCAGAAGTGGCAAAAATCAGTACCGAATCACAGTTCATCATGGCTTTGTAGGTATTAATAGAACTCTCTGGCGGCACAATGAAAATATTTGGCGGTAAATCAGGAAGCCACTTACGAATTTCAGCTTCAGCAGGCTGCCTCGACCTCACCCAGCTCAAAATCTCCGCTGGGTGAATACGAATCAATAACTGCAAATCAGGCCGACTAGCAAAATACTCAACTGTTTCCTTAAGCCAAGAGAGCATATCGGGAAAAGCATTAGAAGGGTAACTGACTTGAGCATCCCAAACAACATTGGTCAAAAGACCAATCACAGGCTTATTTAGATCAAGTTTCAATTCTTGAGCAATGCGGGTGGGTTCGTCGGCAGCTCCGTGTTCAACAACCTTAAGCCAATCATTTTTACCAGACCAGCGACTGGTCAAATAGTCGGTAATTTCGCGGTCCAAAGCCTCATTCCACTGAATATCTTGCCAATCATTGGGCTCATCAAATACAGTCTTAATATAGGTGTCATCATGACTCAAATTGATGCATTGCTGCCTATAAGTGACATCCCAGGTGACTATATGAGAAGAAAAAGCCTTGGCCACCGCCACGCTGACACCATGAGGAATGTAAACTCCTTGATTGATTAGCGTGTGATCAAATTTGTGTTCTCGAAAAAGTTTCTTGAGAGCGGTAGCCGAGATGATGCCACCACGAAGATAACGCTGCATAATTTCTTCAGCAAGAGGCTCGCCTTCAAAATCGCCCCGAGCAAGAAAGCGAAGTACAGAGGCTTTTACTTCTTCGCCTAAAAATATATCGTCTAGCCAATATGTCTCGATTTGCTCGATACTAAGACTGGCGGTTTCAGTAGCCGCAAACTGACGATCAGAAGAGTCGATCAAGCTGCTCAACTTATGTACAGGTAAACCTAACTGAAGCAGGGTCTTATCGCCTGCTCCAATGCACCATTCGCAGTTGCTTGGTCCGTTTGTGAGAAAGTCCTGCTGGGTTGCAAGACTGTCACCAGTAGCATTCTGACAAGCTGGCAGAATCTTATCACAAAGGAGGAAATGCACCTCCGCTCCTCTCAGTGTGAGAGCAACCCCGAGCAGCGACTCTAGCGGAGTGAGCATTGAGTTGCCACCGATGGTAGTGGCAATCAACACTTTGGGTCCACCTTTTGCTGCCTCTAGACGAGTCTGCCAACCAGCTAAATCGCCCAATAGAATTTCTCCCCAGGCCGGCACCCAGCCATAGCCATCGGCGGCATCAAGAGCTTTACCCGATACTCCCTCCCCGGTCTCCGCCGGCAAAACAACTTCCGGTGAAGTCATGCGTATTTTGTTAAGAAGTTTTCGAATTTGATTACCAAGCAAATTCACAAAAAGCCTCCAAAAGTTCCTAGTTCGATAATATTAGTATTCACACAGATTCTTTAAAGAAAGTATTTATTGACTTGAAGCCGTAAATTAAGGCATTTGCCGACCATGCAGGACATCATCGAACAATTAAAATCAGTATAGTCGTTAATGTGTAGCCAGGAACGGCCACTCGATTGGGGCGTTTTCACCTTAGGCTGCGCACCTCATATTCCTACATGGCAATCACATCAACTAGATGATCTCGATTCTACTCCCATTTGCTTTGGGCTGGGTCACTAACCTCCGTAAACTTATGAGACCAGCTAATCAGGCGCTTTCATAAGGAACAGGCTATATGAACTATGATTAAATGACCGGAAAAAGCATGAAGGCAGTAAATGGCTATTTTCTCTAGATCTTATAGAAAAATATCGGCGCTACTTTAGATTCAACCGAAGTTCCCGTCGGCGATTAGTGACATTATTTGTCACTAATCAAACTGTCGTGCTCTCTACCGTAGGCAAATTATTCTGAAACACTGTTCCCTTGCTTGATAAATGAGTAGAATTTATCAAGCAAGCTTCTAGGTAATCAAATGGCTTTCTGAGGGCATAAGCACTAAAGGTCAATAGGTCTGAAAAAATATCTTCGAAGGCTAAAAATGTCCACGGTCACTACTGCAATTGTTGATTACGGCTTAGGGAATGTCGCTTCAGTGCGCAACGCCTTGACCTATCTTGGCACAGAGGTCACTTTATCGTCTGATTTTGCTGTACTTGATCAGGCTGATTGTTTGATTCTACCTGGTGTCGGCTCGTTTGAAGATGGCATGAAAAAATTGCAGGGCTTAGATCTGATTCCAATTTTAAACGAATTAGTTATAAATAAGGGCAAACCAATTCTCGGAATCTGCCTGGGCATGCAGCTAATGGCAAAAAGAGGTTTTGAGAACGGTGAATTCGAAGGTCTTGGTTGGATCGATGCCGAAGTGCAAAAACTTAGTGTCAGCGGCGTAAAAATTCCTCATGTTGGCTGGAACGAAACCAATATTTCTAGACAGAGTAAGCTCTGGCCAGAAGTGCCGACACAATGCTTTTACTACGTACACAGCTATCACATGGTTTGTAATGATCTTTCTGATATAGCGGCTCTTTGCCACCACGGTAAAAATTTCACTGCTGCTATCGAGCGAAACAACATAATGGGTGTGCAGTTTCACCCTGAGAAAAGTCAAAAAGACGGCCTCAGCGTTTTAAAAGCATTTCTCACAGAGGCGCGTGGTGCAGAAATATTATGCTAAAGAAACGCCTGATTCCTTGCTTGTTTTTAAAAAACGGCTTCCTTGTTAGAAGTGAGCGCTTCACTAACCACCAATACCTGGGCAACGCTCTTCACCAAGTTGAACGCTTCAATGCCTGGGCTGTTGACGAACTCATTTACATCGATATCACCAGTGACGATAGCTATGACGTCGGTCGCGACGACCTCAAAATTAAAAGCGAGGACGGTGCCTTAGGAATTCTTGAGGTGGTGGCCAAAGGCTGCTTTATGCCGCTTACCTTTGGCGGCAGAATCAACACAGTCCAAGACATAAGCGACCGAGTCAAACGTGGCGCAGACAAAGTCACGATCAATAGCCAGGCTCTACGCACCCCAGACTTCATCACCGAAAGTGCCCGCATCTTCGGCAGCCAATGCATAATTGTCTCCATCGACGTGGCTACGAATGCCAACGGCGAATATGAGGTGATGTCCTCGGGTGGCAAAATGCCAACTGGTAAGAAACCAGTTGACTGGGCCAAAGATGCAGAAAAGCTTGGCGCGGGAGAGATTTTTTTGAATTCAGTCGATAGAGATGGCACAGGAAAAGGCTATGATCTTGCACTGATCAAAGAAGTAGCTGATGCACTTTCAATTCCTGTCATTGCCTGTGGTGGAGTTGGCCAATTTGAAGATTTCGGCCTCGCCCTAAGGGACGGCCATGCAGATGCTGCGGCAGCAGGAAACATTTTTCACTTTACTGAATTGAGTGCAAAGAAAGCACGAAAAACACTTATTAAAATGGGATTAAATGTCCGAAACTAGCTCGCTGAAGGAGTCTGAAAGTGGTCCACTATTGTTCTAAATGCGTTTACCCGAACTCGTCAGCGGTGCCGCTCGGCTTTAACGAAAACATGGTCTGCACAGGCTGCCAGGTCTCTGAACAACGAATTGATATTGATTGGAATGCCAGACTGGAAAGAATCAAGAAAATTGCAGACGAATATCGAGTAGCTGACGGTTCCAATTACGACTGCATCATTCCGGTAAGTGGAGGTAAAGATAGCTGGTTCCAAACCTATTTTGTCAAAGAAGTACTCAATCTCAATCCGCTGTTAGTGACATATAACGGCAATAACTACATGGATGTCGGATTGCGCAATTTGAGAAAAATGCGCGAAGTTTTCGGCTGTGATCACATTTTTTTCAGCCCCAATATTGACCTGCTGAAAAAGCTCAATCGCTTATGTTTCAAGAAGATGGGAGACATGAACTGGCACGCTCATTGCGGTATTTTCACATACCCGGTCGTAGCAGCCGTGCAGCACAAGGTACCATTAATTTTCTGGGGCGAACATGGTTACCTTGATCTCGGCGGAATGTTCTCACTGGACGACCTCGTGGAAATGACAGCAAAATTTAGACTAGAGCATGCGCAAAGAGGCTTTGATTGGTTCGACATGATCGATGAAGGTGAAAATATTCGAGCCGGCGATCTAATTTGGGCGCGCTATCCCACCGACGATCAACTCGAAGAGGTAGACATTCGCGGCATCTATTTAGGAAACTATGTCGAATGGGACGCCAACAAACAAACCAAAGAAATGATTGAAAAATATGGTTTTGAAGTTGCACCCGAACCCTTTGAACGAACCTACAGAACAATGTCCAACCTTGACGACATGCACGAAAACGGTATTCACGACTATTTGAAGTTCATAAAATTCGGCTATGGCCGCTGTTCTGATCACTGCACCAAAGACATCCGCTTAGGCCTAATGAGTCGAGAGCAAGCAATTGAAAAAGTAAGAGCTATGGATCATATAAAACCACGCGACCTTCTGCGCTGGCTTGCGTACGTTGAAATGAGCGAAGACGAGTTTGATGAAATCGCCGACAGCTTCAGAGATCCACGCGTGTGGACAAAAACTTCAGATGGTCTCTGGGAAAAAGACAACATCTGGGGCGGTCGCTCTGCCTATCCAGTACCCAAGCTCACAAGCAATTCCTCAGCCGTTCCGCATAGCCTGATTGGAGTATAAGTCAACATGACTAACTTAAATTCAACCACTTTCTCTGAACAAGAAATTCGACCCGACCATCTCATGGACAAGCAAAGGCAACATTATTTAAATGATGTTGCTCGTCTGATGAAATTGAGCAGCGAATTTGTCGTCAGTAATTGTCCGGCGTGCAAAAATAATTCTTACGAGCAGGTTTTCAGCAAGCTCGGAATGCACTTTACCAGGTGCAATGAATGTCGAACCATCTTCGCCAATCCAAGGCCATTGCAGAAGCATGTAGACGACTATTATGCGTTTTCTGAAAACTACGCCTATTTCAACGAGTTTATTTTTCCTTCCTCGGCAGAAGTTCGCCTTGAGCGAATCTTCAAGCCACGAGTAGCTCTGGTAGCTGAACTATGTCAGAAATTCAAGGTCGAAAATGATCTGCTTGTCGAAGTCGGTTCCGGTTTCGGCATGTTTTGTGCCGAAGTTATTCGCCAAGGTCTTTTCAAGAAAGTAATTGGCATAGAGCCCACAGCAGAACTGGCCGCGACCTGCCGAGCAAACGGTTTTGAGGTTCTAGAAAAGCCAATCGAACAGATATCTCCAGAAGAGATTGTGCAAGGTGGTAAGCCAGTAAATGTCATTTGCAGCTTTGAAGTGATCGAACATATCTTGGAACCAGATGGATTCATCCGAAAATGCTATGAACTTCTGACTCCAGGCGGTTTATTGATTCTCACATGCCCCAACAGCGATGGCTTTGACATCGTCACGCTAGGAGCAGCTTCTCCTGCTGTCGATACTGAGCACCTCAACTTATTCAATATCAACTCTCTTTCCTTAATGCTGGAACGCTGTGGCTTCAAAGTAATAGACAAGCAAACTCCAGGCAAACTCGATTGTGACTTGGTTAGAAATCGCGTCCTCAGTAGCGAATTTTCTCTTGATTCACAGCCGTTCTTGAAGCAAATCTTAATTGATGGCTTTGAAGAACACGCTGGCGCATTCCAGCAATATCTCATTGATCAGCGACTATCGAGCAACATGCTCTTAGTAGCTAGAAAAACCTAGGAGGCAATGCCATGCACTGCTTGGGAAACAGGATGTAAAGCATTTAATACATCATTGTTTTTCTGATGACATACTCACGTGTTGCCCGATTGACTGGAGCGGATTAAATGACGATGTCTGAGAATCTAACTGTATGGAAAACTTTCTGGAGCGGCTTTAAGACCTTTCAACGCACCGGCACCACACCCGAAGCTGCCTACCCCGCCATGCGTAGGTTGTTTGTCGTATCGAACGGATGGTTCAATGATGTCTTTCACTATTTGTACTGCCTCAATAAGCCAGCACGATCTTTACCAAGCAAAGCGTCAATTTTGGCGAATGACCCTGGGCTCATTTGCTTTGAGCCCAGGGAAATTGAACGAGCACTACAAGCTCTAAACAAAGACGGTTACTATGTCTTGTCTAACCGGCTAGATAAGTCGTATCTAGACCGACTGATGAACTTTGCCACGACAACTCCCTGTGTTCTCCAGTACGATAGTGCCAATGTCAGAAACTCTATGGCTGAGGACTCGATGAAACCCAGCGGCGACGAAGTACTGGCAGTACAGGCAATGGGGCATGCAATCAACACAGACATTGTCTTTGACGCAGACCAACTGATGGCAACAAACTATCGGTTTACGGAAGAGAATGTTCTCAACAATGAGGCTGTGCAAAATTTGATGGCAGATCCAGGATTTGTCGATCTTGCCCAACGCTATTTTAAGTCGCATGCTGTTTTCACCACTATCAGCGCTTGGTGGACAACCACTTTCCGCTGTGAGAAGCCGTCCTCAAGCCTGGCACAGCTATATCACTTCGATATGGATCGCATAAAGTTTCTCAAAATGTTCTGCTACCTTACGGATGTCGGACCGGGAGACGGACCTCACTGCTACGTCAAAGGTTCTTGCAAGAGAAAACCAAAAGCTTTGCGGCGTGATGGTCGCTTTAGTGACGAAGAAGTTGAGTCAAATTATCCTGCCGCAGACCTAATTGAATTTACAGCTCCAAGAGGTACAGTCATAATAGAAGACACACGAGGCTTCCACAAAGCGAAGATGCCCACTACCGGCAATCGCCTGATTCTAGAATTCGAACTAGCCAGTTGTTTGTTTGGACCACCCTATCCAAAATCAAGCTTCGAAGTTAAAACCCCGGCACTGCAATCAGCGCTTAAACAAAATCCGTCAATCTGGTCAAATTTCCGTATCAGAGCGAAGGCGTCAGAAAAACGCAATCTGGCGCTGGCTGGCCAAAGCCAAAACTAATCCCTCCGGGAAAATTGAAATGCCTGGAAGCCTGATTGGCGATAAGAAAAACTCTAATCCTTCACCCAAGGATAGACCCCTAACTAAAAAAGAATGTGGGGTCGTCAAGCTAGTTTGTTTTAGCTCTTTTTGCTGGACTATCATCATATTAATTACAGCAGAAATAGCTGTCAGAGTGAGCCGCCCACTAAGGTTTGTAAAAGTACCCGGAATTATTCTACAGGATCAAGATCCCATTGCTGAAGAAGTATCGATACTGAGAACGGGTTCAAGCAACACCAACACGCTCTTGCTAGGAACTTCGTTACTGCGAAATGTTACGGCCTTCGCCGATGCTGCACAAGAAAATCGCCATTTAACCAGCGACTCCTGGAACCGTTATTTCCAGGCAAAGACACTAGACCGGCTGCTCAAGAGCAACTTTGACCTCAATGCTAAGAGTCTGAACATTTTTGTCGGCGGCGGTTTTTTCTACGACTCCTGGCTTCTACTAGAAATAGCAGTTAAGTCAAAGCACCCACCAAAATTTGTCATCCTTACTGTAGCGCCGAAAGACTTCCTAGACAGCACAAGACCACTAAGCGATTCACACGTAAAGTTGAGTCTCAAATTGCGCGCCAAAGACCTAGAAGAAGGTACAGAAATTTCGGCCACATCTCTTGCCAATAAGTTCAGCCGCTATTATCAACTCAAGTCTGAATACCGTTGCATTCTCGAAACCATGGTCTGCTCAGCACTTGGCCGCGCTCCCTCAATTTATGCCGCTCTCAATGGCACAGTGTTAAAAGGTCCAAAAGTAGAGCTGTGCAACACGGACGAAGCTATAGATATGGAAAATCACCTAGCTGAAGCTGAAACAGCCACTCTCAACAGCTATTATTCCTCTGTTTATGAAAGTTCTCGGCGCGAGACTCTATGTGAACAGACCAAATTTCTAGAACAAGCACTTTCTTTGCTCAAAGAACAAAATATAAAATGCCTTGTGGTTGCTATGCCGTTGAGTAAGAAACACGCCGAAGTTCTACCAACAGACCTGGCCAATGCCTTTACAGAAAAGCTGGCAGAAACCTGCAGCACAGCAAAAGTCTGCCTATTTGATCTCACCAACGACCAGCGTTTTCGTGCTGACGACTATCATGACTTGGTGCACCTAAACAAAAAGGGCTCTCTGAAGTTTTGGGACGTATTGATCGAGGAACTAAAAAAGGCAAAGCTCCTTTCACCAAGTTTCACCAACAACTTTAACAACTGAGTAAGTCCTAATTTGAAAAGTATTTACCATTCGACACCGCCACCGCTTATGGTGGCTCAGGACAGCTTCTCGGACAAGCCTTTTCCGAACTCGGTGTTCATCTGCCCCCACTGTGATCACAATAACGGATATCAGCTCGCTGGCCGACGAAGCATTGAATACCCATCGTGTGGCGTGACAAACATCAATCCTCACTGGTTCTGTATTTGAAGGGTTACATATAGAGCTCATGCTCTGGTTCTTGGCCATCTACTTTGTTGCTCCGGCCGGAGGAGCGTCTGCCTTAAAGTTATCACGTCAGCTCGAAATCAGGCATGCAACAGTTCTTAGAATGCTACGGAAGCTAAGATGCGCCATGAGTGAAGAGGAGAAGACGCTGAAGCTCGCGGGCTATATCGAGATTGATGATGCTTACTTAGGGGGACGGAGAAAGGTCTCAGAGACAGGCCTGTCATAACTTGCAGACCAAGTGGAGGTGGCTATTTTAGTTAAAAATGGGGGCTTTCACGCCGAAAAGCTTGTCCTCAAAGTGATGGACGCCGATACGCAAGAAGCTCTCCCGCCAATCATTGCCGCCTACGTAGAGCCTGATACAAGCAAACAAAAATTCATCGGCGATGGCAAACAGCACCACATTGTAGTGACTACGTTTGGCCACACCATCAAGATCTGTCCGATTTCGAAAGTTGAATTGGATTCCACGCTGCCATGCCTAAGTCTTACTATCTCTCATTTTAAAAGGTTCTTCAATGGCACATACCTTCTCTATTGTAGACAACACATTCAAAACTACCTAGATGACTTTTGCTTTCGATTCAATCGGCGCCTATAATGGTATCAAATTGCTAGCCTGCTATTGTTACGGCAACCCGCTATGCCACTGGCTTACCTGCGAAAAGCGACTAGGCCTGCGGCCGCCTAGTCGACTACAGCAATGAGTTAAACACGCCCAGTTTCAGATTTCTAGCACGTCCTGTCTTCGACTGACACTTTGCCACTGAACTTTTCTCCTAGCTGCCTCACCGCCTCTGGACCGGCACGAGATTGACAGCAGCTATAGAAGGAATGAAAAACAGTAAAAAAAGCTGAGCCGACTGAAATCGCCTATCTAGCTCATCACACTAAATCAATTTCGGGGTTAGTGCATGTCGCACATTTGTGAAATTGACACAGCAGAGTGCTGGCACTAACTCCTGCGAAACGCCTACACGCCCCCTGTGATACTTACTGCGTCTATGTCGGGAGTGTTCTAGTTCTCAGATAACCATCAAAGGATTTTGTAGACAGAAAATGATGCCTACAAACTATCTACAAATGCACCTGTAGAAAACCTCGCGGTGGCAATACCAGTGGCCGGTTTATTTGATAATGCCACCAGGTCGCGTGCGTCGACGTTTACAAATCGTCTACACGCTGCCTGAAATGCTGGCAGTGTCTTCACTGTAAGAGTTCCTATGCCAGCATCGACTGCCGGTACAGGTTAATGAAGAAACGAACTATTTAAGAAACGGCG
Source organism: Candidatus Melainabacteria bacterium (assembly GCA_030696635.1). Taxonomy (GTDB): domain Bacteria; phylum Cyanobacteriota; class Vampirovibrionia; order Obscuribacterales; family Obscuribacteraceae. Next base: position 35,222 of record JAUYRX010000019.1, on the reverse strand, counting down.
CCGCAGGCATGGAAAATAGAACTCCCAGAACTCAACACCGCTCGCCACTGCGAAATCTGGAGGAACTATGGGGACAGTTGGCGCTCGATTTTCAAGACGTGCCACATCAGAACGTCTTCCATGCGGATTTACATCAGCGACAGGTCCTTAAGAGCAATTAAGGTAGAATCTCTGCAATAGCACGGTCGTAACCGGCGCCGTCTCGAGGAGAAGCACAAGCTCTCGATTAACATCGGCGCCCGCAGGCAGAATCATTAATCTTTCGTACTCGGCACTGCCTGAGCGCTTGTGCATCTCCACCAGCTCAGCGAAATCGAGGCGCGGAGCCTGAAGCCGCACCGCAATATCCACAACTTTCTCATCTGTATTCTCAAGCAGGAACAGGGTCTGACAGGAATCGATCGCATCCCAGGAAAGCCCTATCTCCTCAAGCAATTCCGCTCTTACCTGGGCTATATAATCCACCTTTGAGGGCAGTTCCCCCTGCGAAAAGCCTGCTTTCAGACATTGCAAGTCGAGCCCCCCGGAAGGAACGACTTCCCAGAGCCCCTGATCCTGGGAGTTGAGCCTGGACCGCAAGCCCAAAACCAAGCCCTGGCGGCACAGTAGATAGCCCGTTACAGCCAGGGGTCTGACATTCAAGTCAGGATAAAGTGAAGGATTGAGCCTTTGGGCCGTCAAGTATCGGTACTCGGAAAGTCTGCAAGTAATGAGACGGGAAGAAAGCTCCACCACACTGAGAATCTTGCCGTCGAATAAACTGCCGCTCCGCCGCTCCTTCTCTTTCAGCCAGAGACTATCTATCTGCCCCCTAAGAGCGTCAGAAATGCTGACCGCTGGCTCCACCAGCTCTACCAGTCCATCTTCTTGAAACTCATAAACGTTTATCATAGAGGCAAAACTACTCGCGGAAATAGGATACTGTTTGGGACCTACCGGCAAAATTCAGATTATCCGTTTACCGGTTTCCGGCAGCATAGCTAATCTAAGGGAGTATTTTCGATGGACCTGCAAGGAATCAGACATCACTGGCAAACATGGGCCAAAGAGTATGGCACAGACTTGCGTGCCACGACTAAGGGAGTCACGGCCAAAGCCCTGGAGGTTGATGCCCTATCCCGCTGCATCGAAAGCCTGTACGGACCCGATGCCGCCCTCAAAGTGCTGGAAGTAGGCTGCGGCAACGGAACAAATTGCTTTAAATTGTTAGAACGATTTCCAAAATCCATCTTTACCGGTCTAGATTTCGTGCCAGAAATGATTGAATCGGCGAAGTCGGTGAAATCAGAGATTGATCTGCCGGATGACAGAATTACCTTCGACGTGGCCAATGTAATGGAGTTACCGGCTGACCTGCCGATTTATGACCTAATTATCACAGACCGGCTTCTGATCAACCTGAACACCACAGCTTTGCAAGTAGAAGCAATCGGAAAACTGGCTCAACACATTAAGCACGGCGGCCACCTGTTGATGATCGAAAACTCAACGACCACCTACGACAGGCAAAATCGGGCAAGAGAAGCTGTGGCGTTACCGGCTCGCAGACCATACGAATTCAATCTCTTCTTTGATGAGAAGGAAATCATTGCCGGTCTGGCAAAAGCCAATCTTGAGCTTGTCGACACGGAAGACTTCATCAGTCTGCACGACCTGGTTCTCTACGTGCTTGTGCCGATGACCAACGGCGGCGTAGTGGACTACGACCATCCCATCGTTAAAGCTGCCACAGACTTGAGTATTGCCGTCTCTGCAGAAGAAAAGAATAGCTTCGGCACTTACGGTCAGAATCGCCTGTTTAAATGCCGCAAACTGGCTGCCGACTGAATCTCGGCATAACAACAGGCAGTTTCCCCAGCACAGGTAACAGGAAATGACCATCAAGAGCACCAAATGGCAATCAAAGCAGGTGTACATCATCGCTGAGGCCGGATCCAACTGGCGTATGGGTACTCCCAAGCGCGACATGGCCATGGCCAAGGCCCTAATTGATGTGGCGGTCGAGGCGGGAGCCGATGCCGTCAAGTTCCAAACCTACAAGCCGGAAACCGTCTACGTCAAAAACGCAGGCAGAAGCGGTTATCTTTCAGATGCTGGCATTACCGAGGACATCCTCGATATCTTTGCGGACCTTTCAATGCCTTATGAAATGCTGCCGGAGCTTGCCTCTTACTGCCGGAAAGCCGATATAGACTTTCTTTCGACGCCCTTCTCCAAGAGCGATTTTGAAGCCATCGATCCCTTCGTCCCCCTTCACAAGATCGCCTCCTACGAGATAAGCCACATTCATCTCTTGCAAATGGCCGCCCGCACTGGCAAACCGCTTGTGCTGTCAACCGGCGCTTCCAACCCCGACGACATACAATGGGCCGTGGCTACCTTCCACCAGGAAGGGGGCAAAGAACTCTGCCTTCTGCAATGCACAGCCAAGTATCCTGCCCCCATGTCCGGACTGAACTTGAAGACTATTACCTGGCTGAAAGAGCACTTTAAGGTCGACGCCGGTCTCTCCGACCACAGCCGCGAACCTACAGTGGCTCCGGTTATGGCGGTAGCGCTGGGTGCAAGAGTGATTGAGAAGCACTACACTCTCGATAACCGCCTGCCCGGACCGGATCATTCCTTCGCTCTCAATCCGGACGATCTAAAAGCCCTGGTCAGTCAAGTGCGCATGGCCGAGGAAGCGCTGGGTACGGGCGTCAAAGAAGTGTTGCCCATAGAGCAGGAACTGGCGGCATATGCCCGCCGTGGGCTGCAAGCCACAAAAGACATACAGCCGGGGGAAGTGCTGGAAGAAGAAGTCAACTTCGCCGTGCTCAGACCGGGTCAGCAGAAACTCGGTTTGCACCCCAAACACCTGGAACAGATCAAGGGTAGGAGAGTGCAGAAACTGGTTGTAGTAGGACAGGGGCTCAGCTTTGATGACCTGGCCGATTGATGCAAAAGCCATCTTCTTTGATCTGGACGGCACCCTGGCCGATAGCCTGGATGTGATGAAGATGGTCTATCGCCGTTTTCTGGAAAGCCTGGGTAAAGAGCCCAGCGACGCAGAATTCGCCAGACTGAACGGACCGCCGCTCAAGGAAATTGCCGGCATTCTCATACGCGCACATAACCTGGTGGACGAGGAAGACCAACTGTTTAGCAGGTATCAGAGCATCCTTGACCAGGGCTATGAAGAAGTAGAGCCAGCGGCAGGCGCTCTTGAACTGCTTCAACATGCTAAGGCGCTTGGAATGTCTACGGCCGTCGTCACTTCCAACGGCAGGCAGAGAACCAAAAGCTGGCTCAAGCGGGTGGGGCTTTCCGCGGATATCGACGATGTAGTGACCAGCGAAGATGTCACCAGGGGCAAACCGGATCCCGAACCATATATGGTGGCACTACAGCGCGCCGGCCTGGACAGCACGCAAGGCCTCGCTGTAGAAGACTCGCCTTCTGGCGCCCGAGCAGCCAGAGCGGCAGGGCTTTACACCTTTGCCTTGCAAATCGAAGCAGCTGACAATTGGCCAGACGGCGTACACAAAATTGCCGATCTCAAAAGCATCAAGGCTCTACTTGCTTGAGCAGGGGCTGAGCTTCCGCATCAACTCAAACTTCAGCTCGGCAACCTTCCAATCTTCTTCCGTATCGATATCCTGTACTTCCGACTCAGGCAATTCGATCGCGGCAGTATTGGCCGCGAAGAAGCGCTTCTCTTTCAGTAAAGTCTCCTTCTTGATCCAGTAAAACTGACCACAGTCATGGAATACAGGCTCCAGATCTTGAGAACGACTGGCGTAGTGTTCCGGATGAAGCATGCTGGCCCGACCCTGATCATCGACACGAAATCCGCGCTGGGGCGAATAGGAGAATCGCACAACCGGCAGGGCGGCGTCCATGCCGCTCTCGACCAGCGCCTTGTAGCCGGCTTTGATGTGCTCACCGCTTATGAACGGAGCCGTAGCTAAAATCAGACAAATCTTCTCTACGGGAGCGACTTCCTTTTCGTAGCGCTCCAACACTTCCAGCGCCACATCAGCCAAACCAGCATGATCGTTGCTATTCTCGGGCGAACGAAGGAAGGGCATCGATGCCCCATAGGCCGTTGCCACATCGGCGATTTCGGTTTCATCGGTGGAAACCACCACCGAATCGAAACAAGCTGCCTGCAGGGCGGCTTCGATGGAATAAGCGATTATGGGTTTGCCGTTGAAGGGGCGAATGTTCTTCTTAGGAATACGCTTGCTACCGCCCCGCGCCGGGATAATCGCTATTATTGACATCTTCCGCCTCTGCTGAACCGCTGGGGTTCTAAATATATCAGATGCTCAAGAACCGGTCTTCCGCACCGTCTCCTGGAAAAGCGACAAAACCTGGCAAGACCATTGGTACGGCCGCAGTCATAAAGGTTGTTGAAAATTCGAAGGCAAGAAATTGTAGACACAATCAATCATACACGCTTCAAAATTTTCGCAACTTACCAATTAGCACCGAATGCTCAGGATGAATAGCAAGCAAATGCGAGCGCGCTTTCATATCCCCCTGTGCCGTAGCCAAAGTGACGCTCTTGTTACGGCGAACATATGTGTGTAGTGGCGTTGCGCAATACTCGCCTTTCCATTTTGACAAAGTTCTCAAAAGCAGATCGTACACTGGAAATAGCAGAGACCTATTCCAATATCCCGCCTCGACAAGGCTATCCTTTCGAGAGACAAAACCTACAGATGTTGAATGAGACAACTCGCCAGCCACTCTCAATAGCTCGTCGCAAAAATTGCTCTGCATTGAAAGCCGGAATTACAATTGAAGCTAAGTATGTATTTTCGGTATCGACCACGAGCAAAACGCTGGTCTGATGCACCCACTATAGGTTTTATCGGTTCGCGTCATAGTCCTTCACCACCTTTTACAATCTTTGCTCTCCCCCAAAGATACTTCCTTCTAGTTTCGTGTATTCCGATGATCCCATTTCAGCCGACAGTAAAATAGGACAAGACGCTACTGTGCCGGCTTCATGCTCATTTCAAATCCAGTAGGCGAGACGAAATTCAGAGCGAATGAATTCTAAGCTTATAAAGAACATCGCAATGAAGTCGAAAATGATGAAAAAAGACTTCTTCTCTAGTTTTATATTTTCAATGATGCACCAGCTCTTCAGTGTCCAGAAGAGTCTCCGTGAAAGCGTTAACGCAATTGTTGCTAAACTGATAAAATTTCGTTTGAAAAATTCAATCAAGAAACACAATGGCTCCTCGTCAGTACAGAGTGCTCTCCATTTGATTCAAATCAAAAGGCTCCAAAGATCGAACTAAAAGACTTAGCTCCTTAAACTGGAAACTGCCAACCGTTCGGTCCAACCCATATTGACTGATTTGCTCCCAGCGTCCAGGAAAAACAGTCACGGTTAGCAGTGCATCATCGTTATATGACCGCCCAACAAAAACCTGATCTCTAATAGCGAAAGGCTTCCAACTGCTAGAAGCACTAACAAACGGTGGGGAAGAAGGCAAAATCATTGAGGTCGATTCAACTCTATTGCCATGCATAGTGACAAAAACGCCCGCCTTGCTTACCCTGCCAGTGGAGCGAATCTGCCCATTTAAAATGATTTCTATTGGCATATTGTTCGCGAAATAAGCTGGCAATTTAGTTGTCAGACTGGTTGTAGGAGACAGCTTAAAAATGTAGCGGTCTAGTTTTATTAAATCAACAAAACCTGGCGCGCCCTCGCTGCTTTGCATGACTGCTGGAAAAGACTTTGCTGACAATGGAACAGAAAATTCACGTTTCAGCCATTCTAGATTGCTCGAAGGCACCGCCCTTAGAGCATAGAAGCGGGGCTGAGAGCCGATTAACTTACGAATTACCCCTTGAGAATTCAAGTCTGCAGGCACATCGAACAGAGGAGTCGGTAAAGTACTAAGTAGACGTGGCTCCAAGGCGGCCCCACCGCAGGACAACCTAGTGGAGCCGAAGTATTTTCTATCTGGCAAAAAGATCTGATCTTCATCAGAGCCATATCGATCCGCGTAAATAGTTAAACCCAAGGCACCAGCCTTCACCGTTAATCGAGTTGATGCACCGGGCCGCGAACGAATAAACTCCGATGGAATTTTAAGAACGCGCCACTGTCTCAAATTATCAGGGCCTAGGTCTAAGATACTGGAGTACATTCGAGCTACATTGTACAGATAGTATCTGGCCGAATCGAATCTATTGGCAGAAACTAGCTGCCCAGAAAGCTTATGCCCGTTGACCCAAAATTGTGCATCTTCAAATCGTCCATCACAATCAATGTAAACCAACCAATGCGATAGGCTCTTGCTGTCACCAGTGACAAGAAACTCACGGTCTAAAATCTCACCTGGCAAAAGCTCAAGCAAACACTCTCTCTGATCGTCACGAAACAAACAAGTGAATGTCACAGGAGTAATAACAAGAAATAAAACCGCACAGATTAGCAAACTGACAATCACTTTCCGCGGCTGACTTAGCTTGCTGAGCTCAGTCGAATTTGCGGCTCCTAACAATATTGCACTCGCAATGGCAATGAGTAGAACTACTACTTTTAGAATGGTGAGCACAAATATTGCCACACCAAAATCCAATTCATCAAAGAGAAAACAGGTTGATTCAAGCTTCATTACCGCCACCACAATTAATGCCAGCAACATGAAGCATGCAAATTTGATTCTCCCTCGGCTCGCTTGCTTTAACACACCAAAAGACGCAGCCAAGAACAAGAAAGGCTGTGCAGTAGCCCCATATCTAGTTATGGCTTCAAATGGTAAGTACAACAGAACGTGAATCAGAAAAACAGTTGGTATCAGGATAAGATAGAACTTTCTAGGTTGCTCATAAACGTTGGTTGAGCCGACAAGTTCAAAAGTTATGTAAGCAAGACCCATAAAGGCCATTGCGAGAATAATACCGTGAACAAAATTCTGCTTATCAATGTCTAAGCCAAACACGTTTTGCCTAAAGTCATTCCAGACAAAGCCTAAAATTCTAGGGACCTTACGAACATATAAATTCGACAGCTGAAGTGGCCTTTCAGACCATGCAGCTTTCAAAATCTTGAGCGGGGCATTTAGAGCACTTAACCTCACCGCCTGTGGCTCAGGCGGCAAACTTGCCCTTCCATCGGTGTTCAAATTATTGCCAACAGCAAAATTGTAGCTTGGTACTCGCTCCGGTATTAAGTGAAACTGACCAGTCAATGTCTTTGTGAGAAACAACCAGGGGCCTAACAGCATTGCTGCCCCTAGCACCGCAAAAACTGCGCAAGTAAACCTCTTTCGCATTGAGACTCTGCGAAAAGCTATTGCAAGACCGATTATACCCAACCAAAGAGGAATTAAAGCGGGCTTTGTAAGCAAACCAAGAGCGCCCAGAAGCCCCGCTGCAGAACAAAGAGTGTATAGTCTTTTACTTCTTTGCTCGTCCACAATGCCTGAACTCACAAGGCATAAAAGCAACAAATCGCATGTCGCTACAGGCTCTGTCAAAAACCTACCTGAAGAGACAACAGTTGCAGGGTAGCACCCAAACACTAGAGCCGTAATGATCGAGGCCCGCAAAGAAAAACCAAGTCTCGAAGCAACTAGAGATATCGTACCAGCTGTCGTTGCATTCAAAAAAGTAAGTACACAAATTACCGGCACCCACGACGTCGCAGAAGCTGGAAGGCCCATTAAAAGAAAGGTCAGGGCAGCTAGACCAGGTAAAATCGGCCCGTCCATCATAACACTGCTGACAAACTCGTTTGTGTGAATGAATACCACACCTTCCGGAACTCGACCAGAACAAAACAAAGTCAGCGCAGTGACTATCTGACTAGCTGTGTACAAATAGTGACCAGAATCAAATATAAAGAGAATCTTTGTGTCAAAAACACGCAAGTGTTGCCAAAGTGTGACCACGAAAGAAACAAAAAAAGGTACAAAAAATAGCGCTACTTTGTTCACCATTTTGAGCCTTGCTTCAACCTTCTAGTTTTAGAGCTCAAACCAAGCAAGGACGGAAAGGAGCGTAAGCTAATCTGACTAATTCTCAACACTTCTCAACCTTCTATTAGCCCAGCAAAAACTTACAACCAATGCAAGTAGAGAAAGCGCGGAGAAGAGAGCCAAAAGCAAACCAAACCTCCAAGACAGGGGGCGGTAAGCAAAACACACAGAATGAACTCCGGCCGGAACAACGATTGCCCGAAACAAAAAGTTGGCATGCAAAATCTCCGTCTGCCGACCATCAATTGTTGCTATCCAGCCGGGGTAGAACGTATCTGTAAGTACAAGAATAGCGGCAGACGGACTAGCCACTTCAAGATCAATTTGATTACAACTTTGTCTTTTTAAAGCAAGAGGTACAAGTGCCAACTTAGGTCCATTTACAGGAGTAGCAAAATTCTTTGGCAGCTCGAGCACCACTTCTGAGCGAGGGTCAAACTGACTTGATTGAATCTGGACTTTGGCATCGGCGCCATCAACTGCTTGGATGAAACGATTGACCAGGTAAGCTTCTGGCAGTGAGTGTGAATTTTCATAAACCGAAATGCCCTGACTCGTTGTAAAAACTAGTTTGTAGCGCTGCGGCAGAGGCTTAAACTGACTTATTATGTACCTAATGCTGGCAAGATCTATGAGAGGAGTAACCAACTCGTAAGTTTGATTGCGAAACTCATCAAGGCCAGCGCCGCAAAGCTTAGCAAACTCAGCGAATCGGCCCGGTTGCATAGGATTGTGCACGCGAAATGAACTGACTGCATAAACAATATTAGAGTTCGGCTTGAGCACATGCTCAGTAATTGATAAAGCCCGCCCCTGCTGCTGAATCAAATAATCGGTCAGCTCAGTTTTAGGGAAATCGAAATAAGGTTGCACAGGCAGCGAATGTCGAGCAATTACTAACAAACTAGTGGTGTTGATCAAAATAGCTAACAAAGAAAAGCCTGTTCTGAAATCAATAATTCTCTTCACTGGATTTCGCAAAGAGAGCCAGGCTAGCGAAAAATATATGCTGATCAGTATGGCATTAACACCAATATCTGAAAGCTTGTAGCTCATATCAGGCAGAGTTTCATCAAAATTAAAGCTCTGCAAATTGCATTCACAAAGACAGAAAGCGAATGCAACGAGAAGCGACATTCCAGCACTGAGCCAAGACCATTGAAAAAGATATTTTCGGTTAGACACAGTCTCTACGCCTATTCCCGCCAACAAGGCAATCAATAGCAAGAAGCAGGGGATGAGATAAACGGTAATCAGATAAGAAAGCGGGCGCATGGTCAACAACTGGTCAAGCCAGCCGCAGCGTGAAATCAACAACAAACTGATAGTTGAGATCGCCAAAAGCAGGCCAACCATTCCCCTCTGCCGCTTACACGCAGCAAAACAAAACGGCAGAAAAGTGACTGCGACTATTCCTAGAAATGGGCTTGCCATGCCATAACAGGGCTGACAAATATTTAGAAAAATTCCCTGCCACGGAGCAAAAGCAGCCCGGCAGTCACCATACTTATAAGAGTCTCCGCAAGCCAAGTACTCAACAAACGGCAATAACATTGGCGCCGCAAGAGCTATTGAAAAAGCGCCAATGAAGATCAAGCCCGGAATAAGTGCAAGCAAGGAATTTCGAGCTTTGCCTAGTGAAGAAACTCCCACAGAGAAATAGAGAGCCACTCCACACATCACACCGTAGAGGCTAGATTCGGGATGGCCAGACAAGACAAAACTAGCGGTGGCAATTGTTGCAGTGATAAGAGGCCAGACACCATGAGCGCGCGCAGCCCAGACAAAGCTAGCAAACAGCAAGGGGAAAAGCGCCTGTGATGTACCAGAAAGGAGTTCTAAGTAGTAGAGAATATAGGGGCAGAAGGCATAGCTTATAGCCGCAAAAATTGCCGGTAATTTTTCTAAACTAAGCAGTCGAGCCAATAAATAGGCACCAACTGCGCAAAGCATCACTTCGCCCACAAGAATCAAGTTGTAAGTTTTTGCCGACGGAAATATTGCCAACGCCAGGTGGAGAGGGGCAAAGACAGCGGCAGAAATATCGCCAACCATGGGCATGCCGCAGCCACTGTAAGGATTCCACAGCGGTGCGACAAAATTGTGCCAAGACTTAGCCACACAAAAGTAGCTAGGCAAAATCAACTGCACTAATGATGGATCGCAACTGCCGACGCTGGCATTGCTATATTGCTGAAAAGCAGAGTCCCAATTGGCCAGGCGACTCAGTTTTGAAATTGGTTTACCCTGAAAGACTGTGCGAAAGAATACAAAGACTGTAAAAACGAGAAGAAAGAGCATTGCCACAAAGTCGCATTTAAAAGAATGCCAGAAAAGAAATTTCGGTTTGCCAGAGGCAGTAAGGCACTGAATCACCCCTTTTCCGCTCCGTATGCCGAAGGTGGCAAAGTAAATTCTTTTGCCCTCATAAGCTCACGATCGTCCATCAATTCTTGATAGATGGGCAATACATCTTCAATTGAGCCTTGCTTGCGAATTTGACCGCCATTGAGGAGCACAGCATGCTGGCACCACTCTGACACTGCATTCATATCGTGACTTACAAATATAATTGTCTTACCAGCATTTTTCATACTCCAGATGTGCTCTTTGCACTTATTCTGGAAATACAAATCGCCCACAGCGAGAGCTTCATCTACCAGCAAAATTTCAGGGTCTACACTTACCGCTGTAGCAAAGGCCAAGCGCACAACCATACCACTTGAATAAGTCTTGATAGGTTGGTCAAAGAAGTCACCAAGCTCCGCAAATTCAGCGATAGATGGCAGTTTCTTCTCTATCTCTTCTTTGGACATACCGAGGATAATGCCGTTCAAAATGACATTTTCGCGGCCGGTATACTCTGATTGAAATCCAGCACCAAGCTCAAGAATTGCCGTAATTCGCCCCTGCCGTGCGACAGACCCACTAGTGGGCTCCAAAACTCCAGCAATAATCTGTAGCAAAGTCGACTTTCCAGAGCCATTAGGACCAATTAGTGCGGTCACTCCCGCAGGGAACTGAATATCAATGTCTCTCAGCGCCCAATACTCACGATGATGGCACTGGCGGTTACCAGAAAGAATCTCGCGAAGCTTATCTACTGGGCGATTATAAATGTTGTAGCGCTTCGAAACGTTCGAAACTTCTACTCTAAACTGGCTGTTGGCGACAGGGAAACTCATTGCAGTAGTTTAAAAGGTTGGCTAGTCGCTAGTCTAGTGATTAGCGCTAAACATTCACTTCTCAGTATTAAGAAGCAGTTATCTCAAGTTAATACTTAGTTGAGACTTGCTTCCAGATCACTTCACTAAGGGGCTTCACTAGCCTTAAACGAATCACCCTTGGCAAGCAATTCCATAGCATGCGCATCAAAAAGAGCTTCGGACTTCTAAGAGTATTATAGTTCTTCACATAAACTTTGGGGTGAACCAGAGTCAAACGAGCTGGATTAGTTTGCTTAGCAAACTCAAGCAGTTTGGGGCTACTATTCAAAACATCTTCGCGCACGTACAAAAGTAGATTTTGCGCATACCAATAGGCAACTTCTTCGTTTTTCCAAATCGAATCTCGAATACAGTCAACCACGCGATAACCACGAGCGGCAAAAAGGGCAGCCCAGTACTCCGGCCACTGCTCGTTAATGTGGTTAGTTCCACCTTGGTGCGGAATCGCAGCAGAAAAAAGCACTATTGGAGCCAAGTCAGTGAGATTCTGAACAATTTTGTCAGCACATTCGGCTGGTAAATGTTCTGCCACTTCTAAACAAGTGGACAAATCGAAAGTTTGCTCAATATCCAATGTCTCTGTCAAATCGCGCTGAACGATCTCACTGGCATCAATTTGCAAATTTGCCCGACTGAGGCTATCGCGATCGACGCCCAATATTCGCGCAACACCGTTCTTCTTAAAGACATGCAGCCAGCTACCTGTGCCGCAGCCCAGATCGACAACACTTTCAGCACCTGTCAATTCGAGAATTAGCGGTACCACAGCATCGGCTGATCGCATTGAAGTGAGCAGCGTCTCATCATAGAAGGCCGATGAATATACTTTTGCCGCAGTTAACAAGCTTGGACTCCCAGCATAGAAATTGGCATATAGAATAAGCAACGTCAGAAGGATATCAAGAAACTGGAAAGTACAACAGACTGTCCAGTTTTGAATTATCTAGCAATGTCTATGAAAAGCTGAAGAGTTAAGAGCTGTCGGCATCCTCGCAGTCTTACTGAAGGGATAAACTGCTTATTACTTGTCAATACGAAGAACTGTGGAGCTCCTTTTTCCACTTTACAATAGTGTCGGGAGCAAGACCAAAGCTCATTCCTTTACGCTCAACCGTTTCGACAAAACCTGGGCCATCGACGACGCGCTCCAATGGGCCTTCTGGTGCCACAAACAAGAACAGTTTACTAAATGGATATTGACCGCATTTAAAGCCATGAGAGATATCGGTTACGCCTTTGGCATCGAGAATAAGACGCTCAGAAATTACATTACCATTGACGTTAAAATCGTCTAAAGCAATACGCAGCATGTTGGAAAAATCCCAGACTCCATCAAAGACCGGGCTCCAGAGAACATAGCGGGGACAATTTACCAGCAGTAAAGAGGGTGCGCGACCAAGCTCAGCGGCATGAGCAACAATATTTTTTTTGATAGCTGTTTGTGTCGCCCATGAAGCAACCCATGGTTTAGCCAGGGCAAGGTTCGCCAATGTAAACGCAGACGCAAAGAGAGCGGCTAAAAACGCTAGGGCAAAAGGAACAACGCCACTTGCTCGCGCCGGTGCATTGTCATTGGCAAGTTTCAAAAAGCCCAGCAAAATGATGGCAGAACAGAAGCTGGCACCCGCGTTGATGCGATTGAGTATTGTGTAGTAAGTGGGAGTGTACTCGGCGTTAAGGCCAAATATACTGTATGACGCTATTACACCAATTATACCAATGAGCACGAGCCATACACCACTAGTTCCTTTGTTAGAGAACTGACTCTTTGAACTCGCCTCGTCAGTGCGGCGCAAATCAATTTGGCACAACAGAAAGACAGACAAGAACGATACCAACGAGATGGCAGCGAGATGAAGCCAATCGCCCTTAGTGATTTCACCAAAGGTGTTGGAAGCTTGCTGAAAAACGAAGCAGAAGAGAGTCAATGGAGTATTTAAATCAACACCGCTACCAACGATTTGGAGCATCGTCTCAAGATCGAAGATTACTCCATGAACATAGCCCTTTCCCAAGAGAGGCATAACAACTTTTAGGTAACCCAACAATAGAACCACTGGCAGTGCCATAAGAGCCGCCACACCAGCCGCTACTTTCAGGGCATACATCAGCTGACCTTGTGTCTTTTCACGACCTGCAAACATAGCAAAAAAGACAAGCAATACATTGACTGCAGCGAGCGGCAATAATGTCTCGTAGTTGAGCAACGACAGAAAGAAGCACAAGCTACTTGCTGCAGCCCATAACACTCTTGGCTTACCCTGACCCTGTGCGCCGCTTGAACCAGCCTGAAGACCATCGGAAAAATGAAAGAGACACACTAAAGAGCCAAGATAAAGGCACAAACTCAAAGTAACAGAGCTACAAATTACCCAATAATGACTAGAGTCGTGACCCGGGTGCAGTATGAAAAATATTGCAGCCAACAGAGAGATAGCTCTTGATTCTGACACACGCAGAAAAACCAAGTAAGCGAGGTAGCCAGCAAATATCTCCAGAAGAACATTAGTGAGGTGGAAGGGAAATGGCTCGCCACCAAACAACCAGTGAATCAGACCAAAATGGATAACCTCAAGTGGCCTGTTCTGAACTCGTGAATCGTTTAAAAGATAGTATTTAAAAAATTCAAAAATGCCTTGATTTTTCGGGGCAAAATGCAAGTAGGCCATAGTCGCCCAGTCGTCAAGGTAGAAGCCCACTTTACGCATTGCGGGAAAGAAGCAAAAGAATTCTATCCAGGCCAAGGCAAGCAAGGGCAAGGCATTCTCAAGATTAGCAATACTTTTAAGGCGTGACAAAACTGGTCTCGATGATTGGTGGCGTTGCTCTGGCTTTCGATCATACAAAAATAGTTGATAAGTATTTGTCAAGGCAAGAGCAAGCAAACAGCGCTATATTTTGACGATCGTGTCAATGGTAGCGAGCTTGCTTTTCAATAGTCTTACCTATTTACTCTTCCTGCCCCTCGTGGTCTTAGTCTTCTGGCTGCTACCGCATCGCTTTCGTTCGACTTTCTTATTGCTAGCAAGTCTCTACTTTTACATGAGCTGGCTACCTATCTATGGTTTCCTCCTAGTAGCTCTAATTGTTACCAACTATTTCCTCGGGCAATTAATCGGTTCAGGCAAACACTCAGGGCGATACCTAGCCCTGGGTGTGATTTTCAATCTCACAACACTTAGCTATTACAAGTACGCCAACTTTGCCATTGAAAGCTGGAATACAGCAACCAAAATCATCAGCCCTTGGTTGCAGGTGCCGACTCAATCGCTGAGCTTCCCACTGCAAAATATTCTCTTGCCACTAGGTATTTCATTCTTTGTCTTTGAATTTATTCACTATTTAACCGACGTCTACAAGGGCGGCAAGCCAATTGCCAATTTTGTCAATTTCTCGCTCTTCGCGTCGTTCTTCCCTTCACAGATTGCTGGCCCAATCAAGCGTTATCAAGATTTTATCAAACAGCTTGAGCGCCCGCGTATCTTCTCAACAGAAGCAATCGAACGCGGACTGCGTCTTATCCTTCAGGGCCTTTTCAAGAAAGTTGCTATCGCCGACAACTTAGCCCCAATTGTCAGTGCTGGCTTTGCTAACACCGGCTCTCTCGGCGGCTTGGAGGCATGGATTGCGGCGTGTGCCTTTGCTGGTCAAATCTACTGCGATTTTTCGGGCTACACCGATATGGGCCGCGGCTCGGCAATCATGCTGGGCTTTGACCTCCCAGATAACTTCAACTGGCCATATATAGCAAAGAACTTGCCTGATTTCTGGAAGCGCTGGCATATTTCACTATCCTCATGGCTGCGCGACTATCTCTACATTCCACTTGGTGGAAGCAAGTGCAGTCTAAGCAGACGGCATAGCAACCTGATAGTCACTATGCTTCTCGGTGGGCTCTGGCACGGCGCGGCATGGCATTACGTCGTCTGGGGCGCCTTCCACGGTATCGGCCTGGTTATTTGCCACAGCTATGATTCTCTAATAAAAAAAGACACCGTTCTGGCGCGCAATCTGACGAAATTTCATACAACTTCAGGGGGCATAGCGCTGTCGGCGCTACTAACTTTCTTATTTGTCCTAGTTGGTTGGGTATTCTTTAGAGCAGACACCGTTAATGAGAGCCTGCAAGTATTGCAAGCCATGTTCTCGACACAAAGTTCTAGCTGCTTAACTGAAGCCCTAGAGAAGTATCCGGTGGCAATTGCCATCGCAGCCTACGTCATCGGACGATTGCTAGTTGACAGAAAAAAACAGTTAGAAGCCCTACTGCCCCAAAGCCTAAGAGCTAGTTTGGCACCGCTAGCACCGGCCCGAATTGCTTGCTATATCGCTTTCTTTATCTGCGCTTTTGGCCTCTCCCCAGCAGGCAAAACTCCTTTCATATACTTCCAGTTCTAGGCTTAACTGATGAAAACCGATCTAGCGACAACCAATGAAAAGAGCTCACAAGATACCACCAATAGTGGTATCAAAAAATCTTATCCATACTTCAAAGCATCTTTTCAATTCTTGTTTTTCTCAGTAGCCAGCCTCTTGCTGGTGGAATGCATCTTCTATTTTGCTCGTGTTGGCGAATCAGATCATCTCAGGCCCGATTTAAAACTAGGATTTAAACCATTCGCCAACAAAAGAATCACTCAAAGGAGCGAGGGTTTTGGCAGCTTTCTCTTCAATTCGTTTGGCATGCAAAATAACGAAATAGCTCCAAGCAAGCAGGTAGGAACTATGCGCGTTGCCGTCTTTGGCGATTCTTACGTAGAGTCACTGCAAGTACCGCGCGAGCAAAATTATTGCAGCCTACTGGCCCTAGCATTAACCGAAAAACTAGGCAGACCGGTTGAAGTACTCAATTTTGGAGTTTCAAACTACTCAATCGCCCAAGACTACTTGCGCTACCAAAACCTAGCCAAATCATTCCACCCAGATTTGGTAATTGTTGCCTACAGAGTGGGCGAGACTGAGAAAGTCTTACCTGACAACAGGCCATCTCTGGCGTTTGTGCGGCCGATGCTGTTTCCACTTGAAGACAAAACACTCAGGTATGACAACACGACAGTAAGCAATTTCTATCGCTCTAAAGAAGGCAAACGCCTTATCAGCACTCAGTTTTTAAGAGAATATAGTCGCATATGGAGTACTGTTGGCCGTATGCAGCAAAACTGGTCGACGCTACCGACTGCTCTCAATGCGGCAAAAGTAGCACCAACAGTAATTGCAGAAGAAAGCACCAGAGAAAAGTTTGTATCTTGCTACTGGTATCTAATCGACGCTTTAATCAAGAATTTCGCCAAAGAATGTGCTGCAGATCATACTGCCATGCTGATCATGCGCACACCAATGGTACACCCTGGTGAGTATATTCTTTCGCGAAACAAAGTTGAGGTGGAGCAGTTGAAAGCCACAGCTCGAGCAGCTAATGCTGGCTTCATCAATATCGACGAGAGCCTACAAAAGCGTGTTTCGAACAATGATTACAAGCCCTATTTTCTTGATGGCAGCCATTTCTCGCAAAAGATGCATCAATTTGTTGCTGAGCAACTGGCAGACAAAATAGCTAACGATTCAGTTAGCTATTCAGGTATGAACCGACCAGCGTCAGATAACACCTTAAAGTGACAGTTCCTGAAGCATATTGACTACGATTGATGTCAATGCTCCCGTGGTACCTTAAACTAGTAGGCTTATTTTACTAATGAAGAAACCCATATGTTCCGTCCAAGCAGAGGCTCAGACCAGTCGAAAATTAGGCTACCGAGGCAAACCGTCGCCCCAGGCGTGAAAGAGCTGACGTCGTTGTATGAACAGGCCCGCGAGAACCGGGCCCGAGAGGTAGAGCTTGTCTGGCAAGTGCCACAGTCAAGCATGAGCTACAGCATACATGTCAAGTTCGACAGGGTCACGCCCCATCCGATCTGGAACATCTGGGAAAACAACGGGCGCGAATCAAAAATGGTCTGGCGCTTTGAAACCTCAGATGTTCATATGATATATGACGTTGTGGCAATGCTAGACGTAGCCCATCAGAAAACCACAGGAACTGTTCAAACAGTCAATTCTAGTGGCGGCTTTAACCCAGTAGCGAGTGGACAATTTGGCACACGCCAGGGCATGCCGGCCATGTCGCCTCCAGGCACATCAATTTCAGGCAATTCAACTACTTCTGGCAGCTTCTCTACCTCTCAGAGACCGGCACAGAACCCAGGACAACTATCTGGGCAAAGCTTCCCCCAACAGCCTATACAAGGTGGGTTCAACCAACCGGCCGCGGCTATTAATGACGGTTGGCGACCAGCTGATCCTGTTGCAACACCGCAAAACAACTCGTTTCAAAACAATCAGTTACAGAACAGCGGTGGCTTCCAAGCCCCTCAGACGGGCAATTTCCAGAGCCCACCTACTGGCACTTTTCAAAATCAACAGCAGGGTAGCTTCCAGAGTCCACAAGCGGCGGCCTTCCAACAACAATCTCAAACCGGCATGCAAAGCACTGGTATGGCCCAAGCTATTCAACAGGCCCAAGCTGCAAACCCAAATGCAGGCAACTTCCCCCAACCGGGCCAAACTCAGAACCCTGGCTTTAATCCTGCGCAAAGACCAACCCCGCCAGTCAGCCCATCAGGGTCACAAAGTATGCCAGAGGGCACTCTTCCTGCAGACTTCTTCTCAGAGGCACCGGCGACAATTGCAGCTGCCCCTGTAAAGACTAATTCGATAGAAGGAACTATCGAACAGAACCCAATGAATAACGTGCTAACTACCATTGGCATGCAGCAAGTCACTGGCAAGCTTGAGGTTGTGGGCCCGGCAGCTGTTGGCCATGTGTACTTTGAAAATGGCATACCAAAAGATGCTCAGACCTCAAACAATAGAGGCGACGAAGCAATTAAAGAGCTAGTCACCTGGAGATCAGGCAGCTTCTTATTTAAGCCAGGCGTGCGTACTGAAATGCAGTCTGTAGAAAAGAGCTTGCAATCATCAGTAATGGAAGGCATCGCTTTGTTAGACCAGCTCAAGCATCTTGAGAAAGCTGGCCTAGTGTACGAATCTACCATCATTCAAAAGCAAAAGAATCTGGGAGAACCAGAGCTGAAGCTGATGCTATCTAAAGGTGTTCCTTTAGACTTTAACACCCAAAAAGAAGTCTATGAATCACTGAAGCACAAAACAACATTTACAGATTTGCTCAGAGATCGGCCTATGGAGCAAACTCAATGGGCACCCTTGCTTTTCAACCTACTCTATTGTGGCTTGATTGAAATTCGACCACCAGCCGCCGCCCGTGGTGGCGCCCTCGATTTTCTGGGCGAATCAAAATCAATTATTCAAAATCTGGCCTACAATTTCATTCGCACAGACACAGGCCTAATGAGCTGCGAAGCTCTGCTCTACTTCATGGAGTATGAATACTACCGCTATGAAGCCTACAGTTGGCCAATGTCGTTGGTTGTTTTCGAATTAATGCTGAAGCGTACTGGCGGCAGTGGCATTATTGAAAAAGATCCATTACCTGTTCAAGCACTGCAAACAGCAGCAATGCGCATCGGCTTGGTCAAACGGCCACTGGACACCATGGCTCACTTCTATGGCCAAGATTTTGCCATAATGATGCCCAACACCAAAGCTTCACAAGCAGCATTCGTTGCCAATCGCGTACTCGATGCATTAACAGTAACGCCACTGGCACCAGGTATTGACAAAGCCAACCTTTCACTAGCTTTTGGTGTAGCGAACCTACCATCAGATGGAGAAGACCTTGAGTCATTGATTCAAGCTGCTGTTGATGCCCATGATGAAGCGAAGAAAGGAACTTTTCCAATTGTTCTTGCTCGCACCAGTAAGAGAGATTGATGACTGAGGAAACCGCCAATATTGCTATGTTGCAAATCGGGGACCTCCTCGTTCGCAGTGGCATCATTGAACCGAATCTGCTAGACGAAGTAAATCGGCTTGCTGTAAAAATGAGATTGCCTATCGGTCGCATTTTGACTATGCACGGCCACGTAGCCGACAACGTCTTAGCCACAGCAGTTGAAGTGCAATCTCGCATAAAGGACAAAGCATTGCCTGTAGAACACGGCGTGCGTGCCCTTGGACTTGTTGCCCAAGAAAAAATAAGCCTAGACGAGGCCTTGCTCAAGCTTGCCCCTAAAGCTGCGCCCAAACCAGTACCAACTAGCAATAGACTAGGCGAAATATTGATGCAAGCTGGCTTTGCCTCACCCAAACAAATAGAAGATGGCCTAATTTCAGCTACAGAAACAGGACTGCCACTGGGGATGGTACTACTCAGCCGCGGCATAATATCGCGAACTGGCTTAAATTCAGCCTTAATGGCTCAACAGCTAATTAGGCGTGGAGTAGCAGAGCGCGATAAAATTATTTATGCACTGAAATCGGCTCGGCTTAGATCAATTGCCCTCTCTCAATCGCTACAAGAAAACAATATCGACCCCAGCCCTGCAGCTGAAGACTTCGGCCCGGGCGAACTATTAGTTATGGCTGGCGCCATTTCAGAAAGCCAATTAATGGGTGCTCGCGAGCTTGAAGCAACAGAAAACAAGCCACTCGAACAAGTGATGGCTGAAAATGGCTTTGCCACTGCCATATGCATGCAGGCGATCAACCATTTATTGAAGATGATTCGTGAAGGTATGCTATTTGAAGATCAAGCAGCACAGCTAGTCAAGAAAATTCAATTTGCCACTTCACACGAAGAGCTTAATTTAGCACTTTCGTCACTGAACGAGATGGGCGAAGAAGACCCAGACGACAAACCCAAGTTTGAAGTCACTGATATTCTCAAAAAAGCTGGCTTGCTCTCTGACAAAGAGTTGCAAATAGCAACAGCCCTAGCCCTAGCCAACAGACAATCTCTTTTAAAAACACTGTTCGACGCCCATCTAATTGACCAGAGAGTGCTAGAACTAGCAGCTCAGTGCAAAACCTACCTTGACCATAATTTGATACAGATGGAGCAAGCGACTATTGCTGTTACCTACGCCTTAGAAAACAACCTTAGTATTGACGACACCTTAGACTGCTTTGGTTGGTCGGCACCGGCTGCTTAGCGCCCACCGGAAAGCCATAAACCCAGAGCAAGAATGTATAAAGTCGAGAAGAATACCCCGGCGACAAGACACGACGCCTCTAAACCTGTGCAAGAGCCAATTGCTGGCGCCAGAAACAAAATAAAGGACTCAATCACTAGCCTTACCTCCATTGCTCGCATGCCTATAACAACGCTCAAAGACGTCTAAAAGTTCAAAACAAATAGAAGATTCGAGATTAAAACTGCGCCCAGGCTAAAACTGGAATAGACTAGAACTGAAAATATATGAAAGGCTGAGACGTATCTGGCAAGAAAGTCACGATTGCTAAGATCAAAACGGCACAGTATGCGGCCTTAACGAATGCAGGTAGATTCTGAAATACCTTCTTCTCATTTAACGCCGAGATGGGAAGATTGGTGGCCAGCAAGATTGCCACCATAATCATCACAACTGGCACCACCACCGGCAAATCTGGCTTCATAACAATAAAGTGTTCCGGCGCAGGCATGCTAAACATCGGCCGCAGGGTAAGCATGCGCCGCACCATCACCCAAGCCAAGCCAATATCTTGAATGCGGAAGAATACCCAACCTATACAAACAGCCTGAAAAGTCAAAAAGATTGAGAAATAGCGCCAAATAAAAGCAACTACCTTCTGATCAAGAAAGTTCTTCAAGCCCACCGTGGAGTCTTTCCACATTGAAAACTCTCGATGAACAATTAGAGCCAGTCCGTGAAACACACCCCAGACGACAAAGTTCCAAGAGGCACCATGCCAGAGGCCACCGAGGGCCATGGTCAAGAACAAATTGCGATTAACCTGCAGGCGCGTACCACGTGAGCCGCCCAACGGAATAAAGAGATAGTCGCGCAACCAGGTAGACAACGAAACGTGCCAGCGCCGCCAGAAATCAGACATATTGCTGGCGATATAAGGCATGTTGAAATTAATTGGTATGTGATAACCAAACAACATAGCAGAGCCTCGACCGATATCGGTGTAACCAGAAAAGTCAAAATAGATCTGGAAAGCAAAAGCATAAGCAAACAGCCAAAGCTCAAGCCCGCTGTAGTTCGAAGGGGCGCCCACACCCATTTGCACGAACACCGCCAAGTTATCGGCAAGTAGCAATTTCTTCGCCATTCCAATAATAATCAGAGGGACACCCTCATCAAAATACGAGAGCTTGATCTTGTTGTCTGCTTGCATCTGCTCAACAAAATCAGGATAGCGCTTGATCGGGCCGGCAATTTGCGTCGGGAAGAAAGCAGCAAAGAGCGCGAAGAGAACAAATGAATCAATCGGTTTTTTACCGCGATAAATCTCAAACAAATAGTGAATGAACTCGAAAGTAAAGAACGAGATACCCAGAGGCAGAATGATATGCAAATCAAAGTGCATCGCCTTGCCTGTAGCGGCTTTCGCCACGGCACCGAATGAATCAGCAAAGAAATTGGCGTACTTAAACACGCCTAAGATAATCAAATTGACTGCAATACCAATACCCAACAATTTCTTGTTGGTGTGGTCTTTGACCATCAACTTGCCCCAAAGCCAGTTGTATAGGGTCATCGGCAAAATCAGCAGAATGAACTGCGGAATAAAGCTCATGTAGAAGTAATAGCTGGCCAACAAAAGCATTGGCAAGCGACAAACTTTAGGCAAAATCCAGAAGAGCAATACAATGACAGGCAGGAAGAGAATATATTCAGCACTTGTGAAAATCATCTATGGTCTTCCCCGGAACAATGCACTAGCGCGTAGCCTCAATAATAGCACCCCACTTCGACGGCATGGAGTCGCGTTTGAGTAAGCTGTCAGACGCTTCCGCAACCGTCATTCGCCAGCACCTGTTTAAGTTTTTATCAGCTCGCCAAGGGTAAGCGTCATCATTGTTTGCGTTAACAGAAATGCCATCTTAATATGCTACCGCAGATATTTGCACAGCTCTTTATCTTTATGACAACGCACCATCCACGGTGGTAGGAGCATTAGCTCGTTATCACTTAACCGTAAAAGAACACGAGCGCGATGTCAAGACTCGCGATAAGTCCATTCAGTGCATAAACTTACTGAAGGTTGTCTTTCAACGGCCAATTACTAAAGTGTCTTCGGGATTTATTGTGAAGAGAAAATCTAAAGTTCTAGCTCTAATAATAGTTGCGACCTGCACTCTTAGCTTTGCTGGTAAAGCCGTTGCTGGCAAACAAGGCTCAAGCACGAGCGAACAAGAGCTTCAGGCATATCTCTACAACCTATATCAGCAGCAAAAGCAACAACAGCAAACTGCTCCACCTCTAGAAACTCCACCGCCACCGCCTCCTCCGCCACCACCAACGTGATATCGATGCTGTTAGCGAGCCTAGTGAATTGCTCCGTTTAGAACCGGTTCGATAGCTTTGAATAATTTATCGCCACCATCAGCATTCAGATGGGCATTGTCTTCAAAATCAGCACTGCTAAATTGAGTCGAGGTTAGTGGATCAACAAGCGTAGCCTTGTATTTCGCCGCCAGAGCAGCAACATCAGAATTGTATTTGCTAGTCAAATCTTCTGGCAGAAGAGCAAGGTTGGCATGAGGCAGCGGCACTTTAACCATCACCACCGCTACATGCTTAGAATGCGCCAACTCTAAATACAGGCGAAGAAATTCCATTTCTTTGCCATACATATTCCAATCAATTGGCAAGTAGACCTTTCGATAGTAGTTCAAGTCCCGCTCATCAACGGCTTTGGGAGTATACAAAGGCTCTAACTTAGACTCGGGCGCACCATCTTGAACTAACTTCTGCGGAATCTTCGAAACTTCTAAATCGAGATTTTCCTGCTCTCTCTTTTGTGCACTAAATAAATCGCCTGGATGATTGCTTATACGACAAGCAAAATTTCTGAAGACTTCACGATAATCGCTGCGATCTCTCAAATAAGTCCACTTCGAGCCAACAAGCGACTGCAAAATTGAGGCCAAGCTAGCTTTGGCCTCAAGCAAATCTTCAAGACTCAAGTAATCTGCCATAACGAGGTAAACCGGAGTCTTCTCTATGTCCGATTGATTTCTATCGAGAAAGGAGCGAGGTGAAATATCACACATAACAACTTGAGGTTTCTTGCCTTTGGCCAGACATTTCTTGAACACCATATATTGGTCAGAAAACAAGGCTCCGGCCGTGGCAAGATTTGTGATGCTAACTGTTTTGCCAGATTTTTCTTTGATCAAACTAGCGAGATACTCACAACCAACATAAGTATCGATAACATCGCGAATATAGTGAGAGTCATAACGAGTGCGCCGACCTCGAAGCCTATCATCGCAGCGAATTGCCGGGTGGAGAAACAAAGACGACCCCGTCATGATCACATCAGGCGTTTCACTCGAATTAAGAAACTCAGGTAATTTTGAAACCACATAGTACTGATTAAGGGTAGTTAAACCAGTTGCATTGAGCCTTGTAAGCGGCTTAGCTACTTGAACAAAAAGTTCAACAACAAGTAGAAGAACAATGGTAAGACACCCTACACTGCCAAAAAACTTTCGGCAATAAGATAGTGCTGAGCGATGCTCTGTCATTTCTATTGACTTAGTAAGATTATCGGTGGGCACTAAAGCCTCTTAACGCAAAGCACAGGTTGAGTAGAGATAGTATATGACAGTAAGCTATTGCTGTCTCAATCTCTAGCCTAAAGCGTCATCAGGTATGAATTAAGATCAGAAATATCTTTGTACATTTGCTGAATAACGGCACGCAGGTCAACTAGAAATTCTGATTGTGCCTTAAGTAAGTCTAGACTGACTCGACTATCTTTGGTTGATACACCGCTGACTTGATCAATAAAGGTCTTACTCTGCGCCCCTTTGGTTAGCCCACGATAAGACTGCCAATCTCTCAATAGGTGGTCGCGCCTAGTCTCACCTGCTGATGGTTCAGAAGCTTTGCCAGCAGCTGCGGCAACCGGAACGGCCGGGATAGCCTCTAAATAATTCCAGATCAATGGGTCATAACCAGCCCCACTGTAAGGTCTTCCAAAGATTGGCGCCAACATATTGCCTTTGCGCTGGCCCGCTTCTGGATTCTTATACTTTGGGGGATAAAGACCCAAAAGAGGCAGGCCGATGGCCACCGAATTGCCGGCGATTCCAAAGATATTTGGTATCGGTGCTGCCTTGGTAATACCTAAGCTACTATCCAAAACCCCCAAGGTCCCTGATGCGATAAAAGTGGCCATGCCATTCAACAAGGCTGAGCGATCGTGCTTAGCGGTGAGGAATGACAGTTGCATACTGTTGGAGGCAATGTCACCATCAATATTGGCTAGTGCTTCTTCTAACTCAAGAGAAGCATATTGCACAGCCCGTGATAATTTCTGCCGCAATAAAAGAATCTGAATCAGGTCATCACTTGTTTGTTTTGTTGTTTCTGTTTGTTTTGCTTGACCTGAATCACTTGGCGCAACCTTCTGCTTTAGTTCATTCATAACATCGACAACTTTGAGCAGGCGCGCCATTTGCATAGCATTCTCTGTTGGTTCGATAGAGCCAGCGCCTTTGGCCGAAACTGGCAATGATGATGATGATGATGATGATGCTGAGGAAGAGGAGGATGTTATCGGCTCGGCAGCTAGAGAAGAAGAAGAAGAAGAAGAAGCACTACCAAACAAGACAGCGAGGCACACAATCAAACTTATCGCATACCGACCTAATACCTTCAATTGCTCACCCGTTCAAGAGCTACTAATAAGGCCACGCAGCCGATAAGCGGCAATACGCACATAGGCTAGAGCCATCAAGCCACTATAAGCGATACCATCAAGCCACCATCGATTACCCCGATAGTGTTTATGCCAAAAGCGATAGAGACCCTTGTGCGATGAAAGAATCATGCGCACTTTGACTTGCTTAATAGACTGACCATAGTGGTGCAGCACTTGGGCGGTCGGGGTAAACCAAATCTCCCAGCCCGCTTTCTTGGCGCGAAAACACCAATCTACTTCTTCAAACAGCATGAAGAAACCTTCATCAAGAGTGCCAATCTCATCTAATAGCTGACGCTTAATCATCAAACAAGCGCCTTCTGGCTGGTCTACTTGGCGCTCGTCATCATGATTCCAATCGAGCATTTTGTATTCGCGAAATTTTTGGCCATAGCTAGAACCGGCTGGAAACATGCGACTTAAACCAATCAGCTCAAAAACCATACCTAAGAAAGTAGGAAAAGCGCGACACGATCTTTGAATTGAGCCATCAGTATTTAATAGCTGCGGCGCTACTACACCGGCTTTTGGATGGCTATCAAAGAAATTCAACAAAGTCTTGAGGGCACCAGGAACGATTTCAGTATCTGGATTGAGCAACAGAACAAACTGACCTGTGGCATGAGCTAGAGCTTGATTGTTACCAGCAGCAAAGCCCCGGTTGTCAGCGTTGGCTGTGAGCTTAACCCAAGGATGGGCGTCAGCCACCATTTCAGCAGACTGGTCGGCAGAAGCGTTGTCAACAACAAATACCTCGACGTCTTTCAGTTCTTCAGAGCCGGTCAAAGCTACTAGCTCTTGCCTGAGCGAGGCCAAACAGGCCCGCAGAAGCTCTCTTGTATTCCAACTAACGACAATTACAGATAGAAGCATCTGCCAATTTTAGGTCATTGTGCCTGTATGCTGCACTAGCATCTGTTCACAATTCAAGGCCCGGTCAATTTGTGCAGCAGTCTGCAGCATACTTACCAAGTTTCTTTGCTAATTCTACAAATTGCAGCTTCTCTTCGTAGGTTAAACCAGCAGTGGCGGCTTCTATGACGGCAGCATGCTCAGCAAATATCGGTTCAATTAGCGCCCGGCCCTTGCCCGTTAGTGACACAAGTTTTGTACGTCTATCACTCTCGTGCTCAACACGCTCTACTAGCCCTCTAGCGGCCAGCCTATCAACGGCTGTGGTCATTGAGCCATTAGTGAGAAGAATTTTGCTACCAATGGTGCTGATGGGCAAACTGCCTTTGTGAAGCAGCACTTCTAACACAGCGAAATCGCTAGGCCCAAGGCCAGCCTGCTGAATGTGCTGCCAAGCTGGTCTCTGAACGGCCACAGTAGACCGATGCAGCACCGTAAATAGCTTCAGTGAAAGTTTGGCATTACTTAATTTGTTGGGCATTGATATCTACTCATTGTCTGGTAACTGAAGAGCAAGCCTCATTGGGCTCACGCCTGGGGCAATTATCATTTCAATCCAGCGCGCCGCTTGACAGTCTCAGCAGTGGCATCACGCTCCTCGTCTTCTAAGAAGCTGTAATTGCTCTTCCGTTTCTGCTCATTAATACTCACAGCCTCTTTCGCTTTGCCTTGCCGAGCGAGGCTAACAGATAGTGCGGTAAGGCAGAGATTGCGTATACGCTCTGGTGGACTTAGAGCTAGACATTGCCGTGCTAACGCTTCAGCCTCGGTCCAGCGACCGCAATCGAGAGAGTTATCTAAACGCGTGTTCAGCAAGTTGATTCGATCAACTTTAGATAGCTTCTTTTGTTTTTCGAGTTTGTCGTAGGCACTAGCTAGAGTCTTATCAGCAGCGACATAGTCAGTAGCCCAAGTCTGTGCCTGTCCGACTAAACAAGCAACCTCTGCTGCTGACTTACTTTTGGCCAGACGCAGACTGAGATCGCGCAACATATCAGGTTGATTGAGAAAATTCTTCAAAGCTGCTTGCTTCAGTTGCATATCGAGATAATGAGGGTCAGATGGCGATAGCTTCGTCATATAGGCAGATAAGAACTTCAAGGCACCGGGCCTGTCGCCGGCAGCGAGGAAACAACGAGCGCGACTAGAATAACGACTAGGCGTCAGCATTGCAGGCAATGCCATTTCGCAAATTTTCTGGCTGAGCATATTGTATTCTTGCCATGTTTTCCATGAAGCCTTGGCCACGTTAGAGTGATTTGAGTCACACTCTTCCACCAGTGCCACCAAATACATTTCGGTATCGGCCTTTATTGAATCACTGGCTCGCAAAGCAGCAGCAGAAACAAGCAGGCTATCGATATAGGGTAAAGCCTTCAGGCGTTGCTCTTGACGGAGATAGCATGTGGCTATTTGACACTGAAGTTGCACCCTGAAATTTATAGCTTCAGCTTTAGAGTCAGTCGGGACAGCCGCTAAGGCCTTTTTAAAATGCACTAAGGCGGTCGCGAAGTTTTTAGCCATCTCTAGCCGAATGCCTTGCTCTCGCTCATCTCGCCAATCGTCATGAGCCCAGACACCTGGCACAGAAATTGAAAGGAAGATAAAAACTGAAAAAAATAATATCGGTAATTTAAATAGCTTCATCATACAAAGTTAGTGCCTTGTTTATTCAAGCTAACGCCCTACTTATATTTTGCCCTATTGTTTTGCACTAAAATAGCGAGCATCTAAATTACTAAAGATGATGATTGCCAAGAGACTAACTGATTTTACCCTTTGTTCAGTCGCCCTTATACTGGGCGCCCCTGTTCTCTTGGCAATAGCCTTGGCAATCAAACTGGATAGCCGCGGACCAATTATTTTCAAACAAAAGAGAGTGGGCCAGAATGGCCAATTGTTTGAAATTTATAAATTTCGCACTATGCGCACAGGAACGCCAGACCTTCCCACAGACCAGATGTTGCTCTTGCCGAGCCCTGTGACAAAAGTAGGTGAGCTTTTGCGTAAAACTAGCCTGGATGAACTTCCTCAGCTAGTTAACGTAGTGCTTGGACAGATGAGTTTAGTGGGGCCGCGGCCAGCTCTGTATAATCAAACCTACTTAACCACTAAACGCGAAGCTAGTGGAGTGCTGAAGTTTATGCCGGGAATCACAGGCTGGGCCCAAGTTAACGGACGTGATGAACTTCCTGACGATGTCAAAGTCGCAGCCGATAAATGGTATTGCGACAACTGGAACTACTGGCTCGATTGGCGCATCATCGCCATGACTTTTAGAGCAGTTCTCAGTAAACGCGGAGTCAATTAAAACAAAGAGGACGTGGGACGAATGAAAGGTTTAATTCTCAGTGGCGGCAAAGGCACACGCATGCGGCCAATCACACACACCGCGGCGAAACAACTTTTACCCGTCGCCAACAAACCGATTCTCTTCTATGGCGTCGAAGCTCTAATTGATGCAGGCATCAAAGAAATAGGCATTATCGTCAGCCCTGAAACCGGTAAAGACGTGCAGGACTGCGTTGGCGACGGCAGCCGCTGGGGCATTCGCATCGAATATATCCTTCAAGATCAACCGATGGGCCTTGCTCACGCTGTTAAGACAGGCAGACCATTTCTTGGTGATTCACCATTTGTCATGTACTTGGGCGACAACCTCATTAAAGACGGAGTAGGCCCACTAGTTAAGCGCTTCGAAGAAGAAGGCCCTGACGCCTTTATCTTACTGAAAGAAGTAGCTAATCCAAGTTCATTTGGTGTCGCTGTACTAGATAAAGACGGCCGTATCAGTGGCCTTGAAGAAAAGCCTGCCAAGCCGAAATCAAATCTGGCCTTGGTTGGGGTTTATTTGTTCACTCCCAAAATTCACACAGCTATCGACCAAATCAAGCCCAGCAAGCGCGGTGAGCTTGAAATTACCGACGCCATTCAACAATTGATCAGCACCGGCAACCGCGTCGATAGCCACATTTTGCAGAGCTGGTGGCTTGATACCGGTAAAAAAGATGACATGCTTGAAGCCAATCGCGTAGTGCTAGACGAGATGACCGATGTCGCTATGCTCGGCACAATCGACGACGATTCACGAGTTTCAGGTCGCGTGCACATTGGCAAAGGCAGCAAGTTAATCAACTGCACCGTGCGCGGGCCAGCAGTTATTGGCGAAGATTGCGTGCTTGAGCATACCTATGTGGGGCCCTTTACGTCTATTGGTGACGGCGCCAGAGTAAGTCATGCCGAAATTGAACACAGCATTCTCAGAGAGAAAGCTCAAATATTAGATTTTCACGGTCGCATAGCCGACAGCTTGATTGGCGTTGGCGTCGAACTCACCCGTTCGACCGGTAAACCACAGGCATTCAGGCTGATGCTGGGCGATGACTCTAAAGTGGAAGTTGTCTGAGGAAGAAGTTGACTAGTTAGCACTTCGCAGCCTAGATAAAACAATATTCATACGCCTAGGCCCTAATATGAAAGGGGTTGGCTTGATCCAAAGTGGTCTGGAGAGAGAAAATCTAGGCATAGTCATGTTTTGAGGAAATTGTCCATGAGACTTCTGATCACCGGCGGCTTAGGATTCATTGGTAGCAACCTGGTACGCCACTTGCTTAAGACCTATCCTGAATACGAAATCATCAACCTTGATGCTGAAACCTACGCCGGTCACAGAGAAAATCTCGAAGACGTTGCTCAAAATCCGAAGTACAAACTTGTTGTAGGCCGCGTTGAAGATGCCGCACTAGTAGACGAAATTGTTTCAGGCAAGAAGTTTGGACCAATCGACGGCATTATCAACTTAGCAGCGGAAAGCCACGTTGACCGCTCTATCGAAGACTCTAGTGTCTTCGTTAAGTCGAACACACTAGGAACACAAGTTTTACTGGAAGCCACTCTCAAATATGGCCGCAAAGATGGCGCCCAGATGCCATTTAAGCCAGAAGACTATAAGATTCGCTATACACAAGTTTCAACTGATGAAGTTTATGGTTCGCTTGGACCAACTGGTCTCTTCACTGAAGAAACACCACTGGCCCCTAATAGCCCCTATTCATCAAGCAAAGCAAGCGCCGATTTATTCTGCCGCGCTTACTTCCACACTTTTGGTATGCCGGTAGTAATTACACGTTGCTCTAACAACTACGGCCCCTATCAGCACCCAGAGAAGCTCATACCGCTCTTCATCACAAACTTACTTAACGGCATTAAGGTGCCAGTTTATGGTGACGGTCTCAATGTGCGCGATTGGCTACACGTTGAAGATCATTGCAGCGCCATTGACCTAGCCTTCCACAAAGGCCAGCCAGGCGAAGTTTATAACGTCGGCGGAAATAACGAACGCACCAACATGCAAATCACTAACCTGGTTCTAAAAGAGCTAGGCAAGGGTGAAGAGATGATCAACTATGTGCAAGATCGCCTTGGTCATGACCGCCGCTATGCCATTGACTCTTCTAAGATTCAAAAAGAACTTGGTTGGAAACCAAAGCACACATTCGAAACTGGTATTCATGAAACATTGAAATGGTACACATCAAACACCGCCTGGGTCAAAGCTGTAACCAAGCCACATAGTTCTGATGTAGCAGCGAAAAAAGAACTGGTAGCAAACAAATGAAATTGCTTGTCACCGGGGCTGGTGGCATGCTTGGACAGACCCTCAGCCCATACTTAGCTAAGCGCGGCCACGACGTGGCCGCCTTTGGCAAGGAAGATTTGGACATTACTGACTGCGACTTGGTTCAGCAAGTTGCAGAAGAACAGCGTCCAGATTTAATTGTGCACTGCGCCGCCTATACGCAAGTTGATCAAGCTGAAACAGAACAAGAAGCAGCCTTTGCCATCAACGAGCGTGGCACTGAAAACGTGGCAATGGCCGCCAGCAAGCTCAATATACCGCTGCTCTATGTCAGCACTGACTACGTTTTTGATGGCAGCAATAACATGCCTTACAAAACCAGTGACCCCACTGCGCCAATTTCGGTATACGGCAAGTCGAAACTAGCAGGTGAATTGGCCGTTCAGCGTCACTGCCAAAACTTCTATATAGTGCGCACGAGCTGGCTCTACGGCCCCTATGGACGCAATTTTGTTGACACCATCTATAAACTTGCAGAAGAACGCGACCAAATTAAAGTTGTAGCAGATCAGGTTGGTTCGCCAACTAGTACTGCCACGCTTTCTGAAATAATCGCCGATCTAATCGTAACAAAGCGCTATGGCATCTACCACGCCACCGACGATGGCGTGACCAGCTGGTTTGATTTTGCCCGTGAGATAGTCAAGGACTTAGAAACCAAAGGCAAAAAAGTAGAAGTCTTGCCCATCGAAACAAAAGACATGCCAAGACCAGCGCCGCGACCAGCCTATTCTGCCCTCGACAAGAGCGACCTGATACAGGCATTGGGGCGGCCCCTAACACCATGGCAAGAGGCCTTGCACGACTACCTACAAATGAGAAGCGTTAAGGCCACAGCCTGAGACTGAGCCAATCTGGGCTCAAATCTGTTATTCTTAAGGCCATCAGTACTAGTAATTACAAACCAACCATAGAAACACCTCAAAAACGTGCCTCAATTAATGACTATTTTGAAACCACTATCACCAGAAGCAATCGGCCAAGAGTACAAAAAAGAATTGTCTGTTCAAGACTATTCTAAGAAAACCGTCATTGACGGTGTTCAAATTATCAACTTGCCCATGTTCTACGACGATGGTGGCTCACTGGCAGAGATAGTGCGTTTAGACGAAAATGGCTGTTTGCAAATTTTGCCTGAATTCAAAGTGCGACAGACCACTTACTCGCAAATGTTACCAGGCACAATCAAAGCTTTTCACTTGCACTACAACCAAGAAGATGTTTGGTTCGTAATGCCTTACGACAGACTGCTAATTGGTCTATTTGATGCCCGCAAAGAATCACCAACCTACAACCAAAGCATGCGCTTTGTGCTCGGCTCAGGCCGCGCCCAGGCCCTTTACATTCCGCGCGGTGTTGCTCACGGTCTGGCCAATGTTTTCCAAAACCCAGCCAATATGATCTACTTCGTCAATCAGTGCTTTGATGCTAACGAGCCTGATGAAAGAAGACTGCCATGGGACATTCTTGGCGAAGATTTCTGGACAATCAAAAAAGGCTAAAGCCTTTAAAAATATGATTCTGAAAACATGAATATAAATTGGAGGGATGCATGAGAATTTGTTTCATCTCTCGCGAATACCCACCTGACACAGGTTGGGGCGGCATCGGTGCATACACCTATCAGCTCTGCCGCGAACTGGCACGGCAGGGCCACGACGTACACGTCGTGTGCCTAACCAAGAAAACAGTTACCGGCCCTAACCCGCCGATGGCCAAAGACGATCAAGTGCACGTTCACCGCGTTGTTTGGGCCGATTCATTACGCCTAGCTGCTCTTCTCAACGTTACCCAACCAAATACTCATCACGTCTTGCGTGCGGCTTTGCCGATGTGGAAAAAGTTTTTGGAGCTGCACTCAGCTCAGCCTTTCGATGTCGTTGAGGCACCAGATCATTTAGCTGAAGGAATTTTCTTAGCAATTACGCGCATAGCTCCTTTAGTTATTCGCCTGCACACACCCTATTCAAAATTTGTTGCAGAAGGCTATCACAATATAAAAAACGACTTTGATA
Source organism: Candidatus Melainabacteria bacterium (assembly GCA_030696635.1). GTDB lineage: Bacteria > Cyanobacteriota > Vampirovibrionia > Obscuribacterales > Obscuribacteraceae. The sequence goes on along the minus strand of JAUYRX010000019.1, from coordinate 2,638 downwards.
GCTTTATTGTCTCAACCCTAGAACGACTAGCGATGTCTGAAGCAGACTTACTTTCTTCACCTAGCGTCAATCTCGCCGAATATGTCGCCCAAGACACTGGGGTCGCTTTAGGACAAATTCAAATTGTCAGAAATCCAGTTGACACAGAGAAGTTTTCACCAGAAGGCAAAACTGCTGATTTACAAAGCCCATTTAATGCCCAATCAGGAAGCAAACTCGTTTACTTTGCCGGGCGACTAGAAGAGCGCAAAGGCATTAAGTATCTCATTGAAGCAGTGCCGCAAGTGGTTAAGGCAGTGCCAGAGGCACGTTTTATAGTCGTAGGCGCCGACACCAATACTGGTGCGGGCAAAACTTCGGTTTTAAAATCACTGAAAGAATTTCTAGCTAAAAACTCCTGCTTAGACAAAGTGCATTTTGTCAGTCATGTCGCCCTCGCTCAAATGCCTGAATATTACCGCATAGCCGACGTTTGCACAGTACCGTCACTATTTGACAATGCACCATACACAGTGCTTGAAGCACTAGCTAGCGGCAAGCCTGTAATCGGTAGTACCGCCGGAGGTACACCAGAATATATCGAGCCCAATGTTACCGGCCTGCACGTACCGAAAGCTGATGCTACGGCTCTGGCCGAGGCTATAATCGCAATGCTATCTGATGACGGCAAGCGCCTTGAAGCGGGCAAGGCCGCCCGACAAGCCGCACTAAACCAATATGCCTGCGGCGTTGTTGCTAAAGAAGCGGTGAGAACTTACGCGATTGCCCAAGAACGACACCAGCTTCGCAAACACGATGCCATTTACAAGAAAGCACCAGAACAACTCGCACACGACGTGGTGCAATTCGTCAAAAGCTATCACGGCCATATGCATGCCTTTGGCGAGAGCCTATCAATGCGTTACCGCACTGGTCTGGGCTTAAAACTTCTATTCACCAGACCAAAGCTCTCAGCAGTAAAAGTAGCGCTGGCTTCGGGCAAAATAATGAACAAGATTTCTAATCAACCCGCTGGCCTTAATAACTTTGTTTCTCGACTAGAGAAAACAGTCGAGCACAAGAGTCAGGAAGAGTGGGAATAGGTCTTACTTGTTCACTCGTTTTATCACTAGCTTCCATCTCTATCTTGCATTTTTAGCTCCCATCACTCAAACAAGCGAAGACTGGGCAGAGCACTCTGCAAGCGCTTCTGATCGGCAGGCGACAATCCGGAAACAACTAGTCTTTCTAGCTTACGAAACTTGACCAGTGACTCAATACAATTTCTATCGACATTGGTGAAACCGATGTTTAGATCTCGCAATTTGCTCAATGGAGTTAGCGCTTTCAAGTCATCGTTAGTGAGAGAACAATATCTTAGACATAGTGTTTCCAGCGAACTGATTGAGGCAAGAGCCTTAAGATCGGCTTTCGATAAAACGGCAGAACGAATTGTTAGTGCGGTCAAACGCCGGTTTCTAGCTATCACCTTTAGTTGTGGTGAAATCTTAGGACCACCGTCGAAGGCCAAGCTCTGCACCCTAGTCACAGGCAACAACTGACTAAATATCTTAGGCTCTATCTGGCACTCGTTAAAAGTCAGTGATTCGAGTTTAGTCAATCGATTAAGGTAGCTAGTACTTTTTTCAGTCAGCAACATACGTTGCAGTTTAAGAGATTCTAGCGCTGTCAATCGAGAAATTTCAGCCAACATAAGATCAACTCGTGTTGGCTCTGTCGAGAGAACAAGTGACTTCAAGTCGTCACTGCGAAAATGGCTTAAAAGCTTTGGTTGGAACTGCAACAGGGCATTGCCATTCAAAGTCACCCTCATTTTGGTCGGCACAGTAACCGTACCGGTAGCTTCATGTGTGACTTTGCCAAAACCCATAGTGCAGTGCATTGTACCGAGCGAAACACCAGAAGGAAAAGTAAACACCCTATATTCCACACCGTTCTTTGTGACAATCTGCGAGTAGTACTTGAATGGCTTGGCAAAGAAAGCTTTGACCTCTTTGTCGACAGCGGTTTCATCTTTTCCCGTCAGCTCCTCGGCTACGTCTGTCATGCGCGGCAAGTTTCTTTCAGCAACGGTCATTACAGTTTTGTTCACTACCGGCTGGCCCTTCGGCGCAATCGGCTGAAAAACAATGACAAAGACTGCGACGCCAATTAAGCTAAAAGCTGCTAACGCCACAAGCCCATAGCCGATCAAACCTTGCCCCGTGAGCCCTGTGTGTCCAGAGAGCCCGCTAGAATCGACTTGGTCACCCCCTGAATCGCTTCTATTATTTCTCGCCGCTGCAGTCGCCGCCCCGGCATAAGCCTCTAAATTTTTACCCTCTCTAATACGCGTCAAATCTATCGCCATCTCTTTGGCTGACTGATAGCGGTCTTGGGGTAGCTTGGCTAGACACTTCGCAATCACCACATCTAAAGATGGTGGGAAAGTAATATCGCAGACATCCGACAACAGTGGAATCTCGCCCTCTTCATGCAGCATGGCTATTTCAAGTGAGTTAGCACTTTCGAAAGGCACATAGCCTGTTAATGCCTCAAATAGTGTGCAGCCCACTGAATAGATGTCTGAACGAAAGTCTATCTGTTCACCCCGGCACTGCTCGGGGCTCATGTAATAGGGGCTGCCAAAGACCTCTCC
>JAUYRX010000012.1:0-38680 GCA_030696635.1 Candidatus Melainabacteria bacterium | reverse complement strand
GACGCCAATGGAGTGGCCGAAGAGACCAGAACGTACAATGCGGCTGGTTATTTGGACACAATCAAAGATGCTCGCAACAACTTGACGAGCATTACCCGAGATGGATTTGGTCGAGCGCTTCAGGTCACCTACCCTGGTGGTAGCTTTGAAAGCTACACCTTTGATGTCAGCGGCAACCCGCTCACACACCGCATGCGCAACGGCAACGTCATCACAAACACGTTTGATGTGCTGGGAAGAATCGCCACCAAGTCGCCGCAAGGTCAAGCTGTAGTAACTTTCAGCTACGACAATGCCAGCCGTCTCTTGTCGGTCAGCACCCCAGTGGTGGCAAACAACCCGGCAAGTGGTGTTTTCTCTCACGGATACGACACCGCAGGCAGGCTCATTTCTGAGACCAACCCGCAGGCTCAAGTCATGGGTTACACCCTTGATGCCAATGGCAATACCACGCGCATCACCCACCCGGGCGGTTATTTCGTCGATCGAGTGTATGACCAGCTTGATAGGCTGACCAACATCAAGCTTAATGGCTCGGCCAACAGCTCAGTCGTTTTCGGCTACGACCAACTCTCGCGGAGGACAAGCAAGAACTACCTGAATGGGGCCAACACGACCTATTCTTACGACCTCGGCAACAATTTGCTGACTCTGAACATTGCCTTCGTGGGCAGTGCCTGCAACTGGACCTACACTTACAACAAAGTGCACCAGATGCTGTCTCAGAACTGCTCTGACACTAGCTATTACTGGCGGGCAACTGCTGGCACCGTCAACTATGCGGCAGCCAACAACTTGAACCAGTACCCTCAGGTTGGTGCTCTTGCAGCCACGTACAACACGCTTGGGGCCTTGGCCACGTACAACACGTGGACTTATTCTTATAACACGGAGCAGATGCTCACTGCTGCCACTAAGACTGGTACCAGCGCATCTTTCGTGTACGATCCCAAGCAGCGTCAGATTCAGAAGACGGTCGGCAGCACCAAGACCAAGTATATCTACTCTGGCTCGCACATGATGGAGGAACGCAACGGGGCAACCAACGCCCTCACCCGTCGCTATGTCTTTGCTGGTGGTGACGAGCCGGTCTTGCAGATGACCTCTGCTGGCGTGGTTACTTACATTCACCATGACCACCACGGCTCAGTGATAGCCCAGTCAAATGCCACCACCGGTGCTGTCGGCAACAAGTACAAGTACGGCCCCTTCGGCGAGAGTGCAGCAACTCTGCCTGGCACGACGATTGGCTACACGGGCCAGCGATATGATACCGAGCTTGGGCTGTACTACTACAAGGCCAGATACTTCCACCAAGGGTTGGGGCGTTTCTTACAGCCAGACCCAATTGGCTACAAGGCAGGCATGAACCTGTACGCGTATTGCTCGAACGACGGGCTGAACCACACTGACCCTGATGGATTGGAGCACGATGCTCCTGATGGTGGTGCGGGTTCATGGGGACGAATCCTATTTGGGTTCACCGACATAAGAGACCCGTACTCAGGTCAAACGGGACCCTCTCCGGCAGCATTGAGCCTAAAAGGAAGTTTTGAGTCTGCAGCTAGAGGAGTCGGTTCCGCCGCACAAAAACAGGCGGTACAGGCCCTTAAAGCTGTCGTCAAGAATTCGGGAACGCCTAGCCCAGGAAGTAGCATGCTTCAAATGACTGCCGCGCATGGCAATAGCAGGAACTCAACTAAGGACCAGGTCAGGTATTTGTTCAAAGGAGGCCCGACCCCTCCTGGCGGTGTTGGTCCTGTAGATAACCTTAAGCTTAAAACTGGTGTTGCTGGAGGCTCGAACCCACAAAACAGAATTGGAAAAAGCAGAAAAGAGGTAGAAGGCAAGGGAAATACTGTTACGTCCGAAGAAATTGTTGAGCGTATTCCTGGCGGGAAAGGGGCTAGAGCGCAAGCATATGACGGGGAGAGATCAGACCTTATTCATGGTAAGTCAATGGATGCATTTCCTGCCAACGACAATTACCATTAAACCATCAGTGGATGGTTATTTCTAAGTAGTTAGAATCTTTGGGTGGCGGAACTTAAAGCTCGTTCCGCCACTTTCTTTTCTTGAGCGTGTAAAATAAATCCACATGCAATGGTGGCGTAACAGATGAAGTTAAAAATAGTCAAAGATATCGTCATTGGCTGTCACAAGCCATCAACTAATGTCCGTAGGTTTCAAATTCCTATTGTTCGGCAAGTTGGCCTTCGTTGGTGCTTGTTACTAAGGAATGAAAAATTCGCCTTTCCTAACTTTGTTGAACTAGACATATTGATCATTGAGAACCCTAGCGTTGACAACATTGAAGTTGAACTAGCTGATGCACCATCGAGTGGTCCGAACCGACGTATTTATTGTTTTGTACCATCGATATTTCCTGATAATCAAGTCGAGAATCTAGTTGAGATGGCGAACGAAGCAACATATCATTCGATTAGACTGTTTTGTCAAGATCAGGCTACTCAATTGCGATCAACCGATATGGTACGCGAGGCTATTAGGCAGTCTGTATCAGTGCCTATTCCACGTCTGGTTGTTAAATCGAGAGCCATCGTTGCCTCTTTGGGCATGTCGCCTGGTGGACCGATTGCGGCTGGTGGCGAATTGACCTTAGCTATAAAGGATCGAGTTAGTGGAAAATTAACTGAACGCAAGCTATTGGAGTTCGAAAACTATGCTCTAGCAAATACACTGTTCCACAAAATGACTATTTCAAATAATGAGATTAGATTTGAAGGGGACTCGTATTGGAAATCAAAGTTTGCTGAATTGCCGTCAGAGATAGTAATTTTTATAGATAAGTTTCTCAGCAATGAAGAAGGAGTAGATTGGTTCATGACAGATGTTCGGCTGATTCGTAAGCGCCTTCTAACGCCAGTATTAGAACCAATTTGACGGAGCTATCTGGGCCAGCAGTTTTGAAATTGTGATATTGAATATAATTATTCTTCACCTTGTGAGTTGTACAGTTTATTCGATTTGATTGTAGTTGTGTGAGAAAATTTTCGCTCTTCGTTGAATTGTCTGTTTGAGCTTCCCGTCCTGGAAATGCTGTTTGCAAGATGTTAGTCTGGTCTGAGCAGGCTTTTGGAGATAGTTAAAGTTGCTAAATTTTGCAGCAGCAATAAAATTGATGCTTATCTTTGTATGCAGCTTAGCTGTTCTTGGCGTATTCTTTGTGTTAGCCTGCGAGCTTTCTGATCCGATATTAGCTCATACTTTGTTAGACCTACAGTTTGGAAGCTCCCAATCACTTGAATCACGTATTAGCCAGTGGAATTGCATCCTCGCTAAGCAAGAAAAAAATTACTCGTCTGAGTTCCTCGCGGACTCTATGAACGCACTGGGTTTTACCTATGTTGATGAATTTCGACGTGACGGTCGTGATTTAAACCGTTTGCTATTAGCTCGCTGGTGCTGTGAGCGATCAGTAAATTACGCGCAACTTACACAGCCTTCTGAAAAGCACTCCCAACAAATCAAATTTGCCAATTCAATGCTCCTAGGCCTAAGCAAAGAAATTAGAAAAAATCAACGGGAGAAGTCAAATCAAAAGTTCTAGCCGATCTGTCTGGCGTCAGTCGAGTATCTTTACAGTCGCTCCTATCTTCATTGAGGGGAGCGACTGACTTTTTGTGCCACTCTCACCGGTGGCACTTTTCTTTCCTTTGTGAAATTTTTCTACTATAGAGTGTGCAAGGCTTGAGAAGGAAGGTCACCGAAAATGAACGCGATAGGCCATATCCCCGTTAATTGCCACGCAACCATGCGGGTTTGAGTGGCTTGGAGCGTGGGTGGCCGATAAACATTTTAGGCGATCTTGCGAAGTAGACTCTACCGTTCACCGCTTCTTGAGAAGCTTCTTCCCATCAGGCCTTAATGCCCCGGTCGGGCTGACATAGCGATACAGGGTCTGGCGGCTTATACCTAGCTCCTGGCACAGATCATTGACCACCGTACCAGGTTTGCCCATCGCTGCCTTGGCCATGTGTACTTTCGCAGGCGTCATTGTGTGGCGGCGACCACCAATTCTTCCTCGCGCTCTGGCGGCGGCTAGCCCGGCCCTGGTTCGCTCAGAGATAAGGGCAGCTTCAAACTCAGCGAGTGCTGCGAAGATTCCAAAGACTAGTTTGCCAGAAGCAGTGGTCGTGTCGATACTGGCACCCCGGCCAGTTAACACCTTGAGCTTTACGCCGCGTTTTGAGAGGTCTTGAATGAGATTGACCAGGTGAGTTAGATCGCGGCCCAGCCGATCGAGCTTCCACACTAGCAGCGTGTCGCCTTCTCGCAGCGCTTTGAGGCAAGCATCTAGACCTGGGCGGCCGTCTTTTCTGCCTGAGGCTTGGTCCTCATACATTCGCTTCTTCGTGACGCCAGCGGCCACGAGAGCGTCCTTCTGTAAGTCGACAGTTTGGGAGCCGTCAGCCTTTGATACCCGCATATAGCCAATTAGCAATCTTTTTGCTCCCCTTTTTGTGCTGTCAATTATACGGCCGTTTGCGAGACAAATTATTTTCAAGCAAAATCAGGCAATTTTGTGTCACTTATCCAGTCACTTTATCAATGTTCCATAAACCTCTCACTCTATTTGCGTGACAAGAAATTTGGTTATTGGCTTGGCCGGCGGTTTCTTTGTTCCTAGCTAGTAGCCCTAAGCCTAATTTCAATTTCTAAACCATGGGGGGCGCGATTGCGAATGACCATGGTGCCTTGGCAGGCGGTGACGCAAGATTTGACTATGGCTAAGCCCAAACCAGCCCCACCAAAGCTGCGGCTGCGAGACGCTTCAGGTCTGAAGAATGGCTCGCCAAGGTGCTTCAGCGATTCGGCTGGCACCCCAGGGCCCTGGTCAGAAATGGTTATCACCACTTCATCGCCTTGACGCAGGGCTGTCAGTGAAATCTGTTCTCCACCGCCATAGCGCACGCTGTTTCTCAGCATGTTGCCTACGGCCCGCTCAAGCAGCATATGATCCGCTAATGGTGCCAGGTTGTCTGCCACCTGCAGGGCCACTATTTCACTCAGGCTCAAGCGCGTTATCAGATTTTCGAACAGGGGCTTGAGCGGCACAGCCACTAGGTTCTGCATTGGCCCTTTCAGTTCGGCTTTAGAAAATGCCAGTAGTTCGTTGACTAGATTATTCATCTCAACTACTTCTTCTCGAATATCTTTGAGTAGGCTTTGTTGTTCTGGTGTTGAGCTGCTTTCGAGAAGCTCAAGGGCCATTTGCAGCCGGGCGATGGGCGAACAAAGCTCATGGGAAATATCACCCATCAAGCGTTTCTGACCGGTGAGAAAAGTGTTAATGCGATCGGCCATTGAATTGACAGCTTCGGCCAATCTGCCAATTTCATCGTGGCGACTGCTGTTGATTTTGGTGTCAAAGTGTCCTTCGGCAATGCTCTCTGTTGCTCGTGTTAGCTCGGTCAGAGCTGCTGTTATTTGATAGATAAATGGCAACCAAAAGCACAGCGATAGCAAGAGAATAACCAGAGGCACAAGTAAGGCAGCCTTTAGGTCTACGAGCAAACTGCTTTGCCAAATATTGTCTGATTCTGCCAGTAGCGTTCCTGGTATTGGGTGCCCTCGCTCTGGAGAAAAGAGCATCATTCTCGTGCCGATCCAAAATATGTCTGGATTGTTGGTATGCACCAAGAAGCGCCCATGAGCCTTTAGAAATTCATTACTTACTGGTTCTGGAGGACGGTCTCTAAAATCATGGGGCGGACCAAAGTCTGGGCTTCGATTTGAGCCAAAGTCTGGACCAAATTGTGGTCTCATTTGAAATTCTTTGTCTGGTCCAAGGGCTAATCCAGGCTCTCGCTCGTGCTGTCTATCCGGTGGACGCCAATGCGGTGGCGGATCTCTGAATGGGGCTCCCTGTGGAGGCGGTTTGTGCTTCTGAAAGGGAGGCATCATTCGTATCTTCTGGGCCAATGTAGGTGGAAGGTTGATGGGGTCTCCAGCTAACTGTTCACCATTGCCGTCGAACAAATAGTATTTGACTTGATAGATGCCACCAAAGTTTTTTAATATGCCATTCCAGCTAGCACTCGGCGACGTGCGCAGTTGTTCGTTTATGGCATCAGCTACTGAGTCCACATGGCTTCCGGCTGGGCTTTGCAGCAGCGCATCCCAGCCAATGCCGAATTTCGCATTGAAGCTTAGCAATGGAAAAACTACTAGAAGTGTTATGTAAGCAATGAGAAGATAGAGAAACTTTAGGGCCAAGCTTTGCTTTCTCGGCAGAAATTCGCCTAGCTTCATGGGCGCTCCCGGTCAGTCTGGTCAATTAGCATGTAGCCAGCGGCGCGCACGGTGCGAATGAATCTGGGGTTTTTGGGATCGTCTTGGAGCTTCCTTCGCAGTGCTGAAATGTGCACATCAATGGTGCGATCGAAAATGTCATAGTTGCGCTCACGTATTTCATTTAATAGATGTTCGCGGGTTTGCACTCGACCCTTGGCCTGAGCCAGCACAACTAATAAATCAAATTCAACCGGTGTAAGTGTCAAAAGCTCATCACCAAGATTGGCTCTGCGGGCTAGCAAATCTATCACCAGTGGCCCGACTGTAATTTCTGTTTTATTACTCTGTTCTGCTGCTTTAGTACGGCGCAAAACCGCTCTAAGTCGAGCCAATAATTCGCGGGGAGAAAAAGTTTTAGGCAGGTAGTCATCGGCCCCAATTTCGAGGCCGACGATGCGATCTGTTTCGTCACCGAGTGCAGTTAGCATGAGAACCGGAATTTGAGTCTGCTCTCGCAATTTTCTCAATACGGCGTAACCGTCAAGGCCGGGGAGCATTACATCTAATATTATGGCGTCAAAGCCGTGGCCAACAGATAGCTGTAGACCTGACTGGCCGTCATGTACAGCGGTGACCTCATAGCCGTAGCGGCTCAAGTAGTCTGAAATAAGGCGGCAGTACTTTTGATCGTCGTCAACTAAGAGCAGGCGGCTGCGTTGGGTCGATTGGCTCTCATTGGCGCTAGTTTCTTGGTTGCTCAAGGCTTATTCACTTCTAGCTACTTAATTCCTTCTAGCTACTTATTTACTGTATTCCAATGTTAGCCTATTGCTATTAAGGCGCCTTTACAAATCCTTTAAAGTCGGCGTTTTGTCAACATAAATCCTTTACCGCCATGTTCTTAAATGAAAGGGTGGCGATAGAGCTTGACGTTATCAGCTCTTGTTTCTTGAGTCGCCTGGTTATGGTTGGAGGAGTTTAAATGAAAGCGATTCACGCTTCTTGCTTGGTAGCCATTTTTTGCGGTGCAATGGGAGGTTTGATGGCTGATTTACCGGTATCAGCTCAGGTCGACGGATCTAGCGAAGATTTTTTGATCAAGACACAGCTGCGTCCAGCACCGCAGGCGATGCCATATCTGAGCGATGGCTCAGTAGCCAACAAAACAAAGGGTAATATTTCGAGCAAAGTTGCTTCTAGTGGGCGTTTTAACGGTCCAGCTTGCGGACCAGATGGTGGCGGTGGCCCCGGGCATGGCGGCCCACCGCCGGGGCCAGGGGCAATGCGTCGGCACGGTCCGCCAGGGCCCGATCCTGAATTTCTCAAGTCACTTGGCTTGAGCGATGAACAGCGTGAGAAACTACACGCTATTCGCGAGAAAGAGCATCTCTCTTCGGTCTCTCGTATCCCTGAATTGACTAAACTGCGCCAGCAACTGATGGAGTCGCTGACTGGCACTGACAAGTCTGACGGCAAAAGCGATGCTCTAGCAATTCAGCGTCAGATTAATACTCTTGAAAATGCCAATCAGTTAGATCGGGTAGCTTCTATGCTAGAGGCTAAGGCCGTCTTCACTGATGAGCAGCGCAAGCTAATGCGACGCCATATGCTGGAGCACGAGCCCCTTATGGGCCCTCCAGGCGGGCCAATGCCTGGACCAATGGGACCAATGCCTGAACCAGCAGGAGAATTGCCTGACGGTCGTCCTCCTAGTGGAGTCTAGAGCGTCAGTTGACCTTTTTGCTTGGCTATGAAGGCCAGTCCGACCTGTAGCTTTTCGAGATGCTGATCAACGGTTTTTTGGCCCCCGGCAAATTCATATTTTTCAAAGAAGGCAAATACTTCTTTGGCCTGGGCTTCGTCTAGCAACCCAGTAACACCTTCTACCAGTCTGGTCATGATCAGGCTGGGGAAGGTCTTATTGATTTGCTCCCAGTTGTTTTTCACAAAGAGCCAGCCGACTTTGCGACCTTGGGGGTTAAGCATGATGTTGCGAACCAGGTATGGGGCGTTCTGTCCCTTCACTTCACCAGCCAGTGTCTTTGCCAGTGTTTTCTCTAGTAGATCTGAATCTTGAAACATACCTAGAGCATACATGTAGCGCTCTTGTTCTTGAGGCGACGAACCGTTTTTGAAAGATGCTTCAAATTGTTCGTAGCGTTTTTTATCACCGTTTGATGCTAGTACCGCGACAACAGCAGAGAGCACATCGGGTGCTAGCTGTGCTGCTCCGCTCAGATGCTTGTCGTAGCGTGAAGCTGCTTCTTTAACTACACTCGCCTCACCACCAGTAGTGCCCATAGCTGCTATTGTCAGACCGCGCAGCTGCTTTGTCAGTTCACCTTCACCGGCTTCTGCCTCCCAGCCCAGTCGTTTGTAGGTGGGGCTCAATATTTCAACTGTCATTGCTCGCAGGCGCTCAATTGCTTCCTTGTCTGTACTGAAGGCGCGATCGCAATATTGCAGGGCGCCGACAATTACAGACCAGACGTTTTTATCGGTTTCTTCCTTGAACAATTTTGTAAATTGTAGAAACTGATTGAGTTTGACTGTGCCGTTCATGGTCAAGGCCCAGAGGTCGCTGACCAGATTGAAACGCTCTAAGGCACTCAATTGCGGCAATACTGCTTTGAGATTTTCTAGCAGTTCGACGCTATAGTTGACTCGATAGAAGCCACTACCACCAGCATTAATCACGAGCCATTCAAGATCATTTTCAAAACTTAAGTTAGTCTCGCTCTCTTTCAGCAAAATAGTTTTTTCCACTAATTTGCTTTCGCCCTTTAGTTTGGCACGCAGCAATATCGGCACTTGATATAGTACTTGCGCTTTGTCATTGCCCTTGCTATCAGCTTTCCCATTGCTTTTGCCGCCTTTACCATCAACAGAGCTATCTAGGTAATAGAAACGCTTCTGATTGAGCGTAATGGCTTTCTTGTCAGCATCTAAGCTTGCTGAAATCAGCGGATAGCCTTCTTGGAAGATCCACGAATTCATAATTTCTTGCACGGGTGCACCCGAGGCTGCTTCTAGAGACTGCCAGAGGTCATTGGTTTCGGTATTGGCAAATTTGTGTTTTTGCAAATAGCTGTTGACACCACTCTTAAATTTATCTGGGCCAATAAACTGCTCTAGCATGCGCAGTACTGATGCCCCTTTTTCGTAGGTCAGTACATCAAACATGCCGTTGGCTTCTTCTGGTGCATTGACCGGAAATTCAATTGGTCTAGTAGCGCGCAGCCCGTCTGTAGCAAAGGCCATGGCTCTAGATGCACCGAAAGATTCCCAGCGTTTCCAGTTTGGCCTTAAATTGTCAACTGCCACTAGTTCCATAAATGTGGCAAAGGCTTCGTTTAGCCAAATGCCATTCCACCATTTCATAGTAGTCAAATTACCAAACCACATATGTGCTAACTCGTGGGCGACAACGTCGGCAATTCGCTCTAACTCGGCGTGAGAGGCTTGTTCAGTATCGACAAGAAGGGCGCTCTCTCGGTAAATAATGGCGCCGACGTTTTCCATGGCACCAAAGGCAAAGTCAGGCACGGCAATCATATCCATCTTGTCGCCCGGATAAGGAATGCCATAGTATTTGTTGAAAAATGATAGGGCCGCAGCACCGATTTCTAAGGCAAATTTTGTTAGGTGTAGTTTGCCCATAGGGGCATAGATACGCATAGGAATGCCATCTACCATTACCGCTTCGCTCATTTCTAAATGGCCAACGACGAAGGCGACGATATAAGTCGACATCTTCATGGTTTTGGCAAAAGTAATAGTTTTTTTGTTGCCTTCAATAGTTTCGCTTTCAACCGATGTATTTGAAAGTGCGGTGAGATCTTTGTCAACACAAAGTGTTAGCTTGAAAGTCGCTTTAAATGAAGGTTCGTCAAAGCAAGGAAAGGCCCGACGGGCATCAGTTGCTTCAAACTGAGTCAGGGCAATCCAGCTTTTTTCACCATCTTTGAGAGCTTGGGCACTGCGATAGAAACCGCGCAGTTTGTCGTTGATCTCGCCGCTAAAATCTAGCTTGAGATGCCAGTTACCGGCAGCAAGCGTAGTGGGGAAAACCAAGCGAACACGCTCGTTTTCTTTTTCCATTTTTACTTGAGCCGTCTCACAAGTTTCGCCGCCATCTTTTTCAATGCGGGCGTTTTCAATTTGCAAGTCTATGGCATTGAATAATATTTCGTTGGTGGCACTGTGAATATTAAGGGCAATAGTTTCGCTGCCAGAAAATTTAAAGCTGGCCAGATCAGGATTGAGCTTAATTTCATAACTTATCGGCGTGACAGTTTCAGGCAGACGATAAGCATTTTCTTTTGACAGTGTTTGGCTAGGTTTTTGTTCAGACATTTAAAGCTTCCCTCGATTGCGCAAGGCATGATATCACGCACGTCCTGGCAAAAGAGGGAATGGCTTTTTTTAGTCTCGCGATAGATAAATGGGCTTTCGCTTCTTTATATACCGATGGCGCTGCGAATTTGTGTATACAGGCCTGGGTTGCGGTTGTGTACGTAGTCAATAAAGCCTGGGCTATTATATGTGTTCCAGTTATATTGACCAGTGTAGTTTGGATTGTACGATTGCCACTGAGTTTTCATTTGTGCTTCAAGAGCCTGGCGCTGGGCGAGGTCGAAACTATTGTTGCGGCGATTCCAGTTATTGGCTACATAAACTCGTTGGTCGTTCCAATTGCTTGGATAAGAGCGGAAGTTTTGAGCGCGACGTAAGTCTTGCTTGGCCCATTGTCTTTCTACTCTGTCGTTAACGCCGTTGTTGTTGCGATCGTTCTTGCGGCGTCCCCAGCTGCGGCCATTGTTGTAATTATTACGGTTGTTGTTGTAATACGCGCTGTGATTGCGGTTGTTATCATTACGACGGTCGCGATCGTCATCTCGATCGGCGAAAGCTGGCGCGATGGACGTGCTCAGCACGATCACGCTAGCGATCACTTTTAGCCTTGATTTTAGCATTGATAAATTAGCCATAAGTCCTCCAAGGACAATTGTTGGAAGCGTTGAATTCATTTAGGTCAGTAAGTGTGAGCTTTTCTGAGCAATGTCTTCTTGCTCGGTTTTTGCTTGATGTTTTTTCTGACGACTACCAAGCCTGCTGGTTCCAATTTGTTAGTTGTCAGCATCAATTTACTAAATCAGTCGCCCATATCTATAGATTGCTTAAAGCAAGAAAGGCGACGAAGGGTTAGCATATAGACCGCGTATGCTGATTTAATCTTGGTTTTATAAGTGAGGAAAGGAAAAGCTATGGTAGAAGTGCAGGCTAACGCCGTTGCAACCATTAAGGAATTGGCCAGCCAGCTTAGAGCTGACAGCATTCGGTCTACTACCGAGGCGGGCTCCGGTCACCCCACATCGTCAATGTCAGCAGCCGATATCATGGCTGTGCTTATGACCAAATACTTGAAGTACGACTTCAGCAAGCCTGAGCATCCTGTCAACGACCGCTTAATCTTTTCAAAGGGTCATGCTTGCCCTCTTCTCTACTCTATGTATAAGGCCGCTGGCGCCATCACTGACAATGAGCTGATGACCCTGCGTAAGTTTGGCTCAAGACTTGAAGGGCATCCTATTCCTAAGCTCTTGCCTTGGGTGGACGTTGCCACCGGCTCACTGGGTCAAGGTCTGGCCATGGGCGTTGGTATGGCCTTAACTGGAAAGTATCTCGATAAACTTCCCTACAAGGTTTGGGTTTTGCTGGGCGACAGCGAAATGGCCGAAGGTTCGGTATGGGAAGCTATGTCATGTGCTTCGCACTACAAACTCGACAATATGGTCGCCATCCTTGACATGAACCGTCTTGGTCAGCGCGGTGAAACCGCTTTTGGTTGGAATTCTGCTTTGTACAGTGAGCGCGCTAGAGCATTTGGCTATCACGTAATTGAAATCAATGGTCATGACCTTGGCCAAATTGATAAGGCATTAGCCGAAGCAATTGAGGTCAGTGGCAAACCGACATTGATCATTGCCAAGACGGAAAAAGGTCATGGCATTCCCCTTACTGCCAATCAAGATAATTGGCATGGTAAGCCACTCTCTAAAGAACAAGCGGAAGAGGCTGTCAAGCTTTTGGGTGGTGTCACTAGTCACTCAGTGGTTGTGCAAAAACCCGCAGATCTTCCATCAAAGAAATCACCGACTTCTGAGATTAGTTGCTCTGGCAAATTTGTAGCTCCTGTCTACACTGGTCCTGCTGCTACAAGAGAAGCATACGGAGATGCTCTCAAGGCTCTTGGTGGCGCTCACAGCGATGTCGTTGTCTTAGATGCTGAAGTTGGCAACTCCACTTATTCTGATAAGTTTGCTAAGGCATATCTTGATCGGTTCTTCGAAATGTATATTGCTGAGCAATTGATGGTTGGTGTGGCAATCGGTATGTCTACTCGTGGAAAGAAAGTCTTCTCTTCTACATTTGCTGCTTTCTTATGCCGTGCTTATGACTTCATTCGCATGGCTGCTATCTCTCGTGCCACCATCAAGCTTTGTGGGTCCCACGCTGGTTGCTCAATTGGCGCTGATGGCCCTTCTCAGATGGCCTTAGAAGACTTGGCAATGATGCGCGCTATTCACGGTAGCACCGTACTTTATCCATCAGACCCTATTTCGACAGCTAAGCTTGTCGAAAAAATGTATGGCGTGGAAGGCGTCTCTTATATGCGCACAACCCGCGAAAAGACTAGGGTTATCTACAAAGAAGATGATACTTTCGAAATTGGTGGCAGCAAAGTGGTGCGCAGCTCTGCCGATGATATGCTCACTTTGATTGGTGCTGGTATCACCTTACATGAATGTTTGAAAGCCCACGATGAACTCAAGGCTCAAGGCATTCATGTTCGTGTAATCGATCTTTATTCAATCAAACCAATTGATGCTCGCACATTAACCACTGCTGCTCGTGAAACTGGAACTTTGATTGTTGTCGAAGACCACTGGCCAGAAGGCGGTATGGGTGACGCTGTACTTGATGCCTTCACACCAAAAGGCCCAGTTACCCGTGGTGGCAAAGTGGTTAGTCTCGACATTTTGCCTAAGATCGTCAAGATTGCGGTACGTGACATGCCTGGTTCGGGTACACCTGAAGAGTTGATGGATGCCGCTGGCATTACTGCTAGTCATATTGTGGCTACAGTAAAGTCGTTGGTTTCATAGCTGTAAAAGCCAAGCCAAAGCCTAAGCTAAGACCTAAATAGATTCCGCAGAAGAAAGCTCCTCAACCCTTAGGGCAGAGGAGCTTTCTTTTAGACTTCATTTTGAAACTTGTTATGTGCTTTGGTTGAAGTACTAGTTAGGGCTAATTGTGCGCTTGTCGAGTTCTTTCGCCGTAAGTTTTACACTTACTTTATTGAGGTCTTTCTCAATTTTTGATTCGTCTTCGTAGCTCAGTTTGCCAGCATTTTTTGATTTGGCTTTTTCTATCTTTTCATTGATTTTAGTGATGTCACTGCGCAGTTTGTCTGCTTCTTTCAGTGTTAGCTCATTAGCTTTCTGACCCTTGTCAATTTTCTTACTGAGAATCTCAATGCGGTCAGTGATTGTAACTTTGGGTTTGGCTTGTGCTTCAGGTGCAGCAACCATCAGCGCTGTGCCAAAGCTAGCACTAATAACCAGGCCCAAGAAAAGATTTGCCAGAGTGCGGTTCATTAATAGTCCTCCACGACCAAAAAGAAATTGCTGGGAGAATCTTAGCGCAGATTCTCCTGGTTATAATGAAAGTCTGGAGACTCCTGAATTCCCCAAATGCTTATGGCCGGTGAATATTGCCGATTCAATATAAGCAAGAAACGCCGCTATTGACCTGTCTGGCCCTTAGTCTTCTACTGCTTTTGCCAGCTCAGTCTGCTTTGGCGGAGAGGCCGTCAGATGCACCTGTGGGCAGGAATGCTAAGGTGGCCGTCGTCAAGGCGGTCAAGTATCTCAATTTTCCTCAGTGCTCAGTTGGTTTTGTACAAGCCTACACTTTCGCTCCTGACAGCTTTGACTTTGGGGCCACCCGCATTGCTAATGCTTGCGGTCGAGTGGCCGTTCCTCAGGCCGCTGAGTGCGGACTGGTCGTTAACTATAACGGGGCTCAAGATCTAACTTTCTTGAACAAGCTCGCGCCCGGCGCCCTTGTTGTTTTGCAATGCAATAATTTCGAAATAAGTGATGAGCAGTTTCTTGCTATTAATCATCTAGAGAAGATGAAAGTACTGGAGCTGAGTTCAACAGATATTGGTAATCGCGGTTTTGAGCACTTAAAGACCTGCTCTAACCTGGTAGAGCTGGTGATGAATAGTTGTCTAATAACTGGGCCTGCTTTGGCTAGTTTGAAAGACCTTACCACTTTAAAGCGGTTAGTGGTCGACCATAACGACCTTGATGACGCCTCACTTGCGTCCCTCAAAGACTTGAAAAGTCTTTTGGCTGTGCGTTTGCAGGCTTGTAAAATTGGCGATGCTGGCCTGGCCCATTTGAAGGGGTGTGAGCGTCTAACTCATATTGATATTGGTCAAAATAAGAATATTACCGACAAGTGTTTGCCGACTCTGCTTTCGTTTAAGAATCTCGCTCACCTCGATTTGACCGATACCTCAGTGACTATTGTAGGCTTCAGGCAGTTGAGTAAGTTGCCCAAGCTTCGGCATTTTGGTTTCGCCTTCAGTAGCGTCAGTGACAAGCAACTGGCTGAGTTGCGTAGGCTCATGCCCCGTTGTCAAATCACCAATACGCGTGCCGGAAAAGTGCCACTCGATGTCTTTGAACCGATCAGCAAGCGCAGTAAGTAAGCAGTAAGCTAAGTAGGTAAATTATAGAATGGCAGGGGGCCTTAGCTATTTACCGGTGAAGGTGATTTCAGCCTCGAATGCTCCTTTGGGCTGATCGTGCAGGGCAATAAAGCTCTTGGCGATGGCATCGGGGGCAAAAGCTGTGCCTTCTTTGACGATACCGCATACGGTGACCGTCGCGGCATGCACACCCTTGCGTCCAAGCTCCTGATGCAGGCACATAGAAAGTGCTCTCAAGCCCGCTTTGCCCACTGAAAGGGCTGTTTGATTGTGGAATGGTTGCAAGGCAAAGCCACCACCAGTAAAAATAATTGTGCCTTTCTCTTTTGCCATCATGGCTGGCGCTACTGCTTGAGCCGCCACCAGGGCGCCTGAGACATTGACTAGCAATGATTGGTTGAACTTATCGACATCAAGGGTAGAACCCTTGCCTGGTTCCGCGCTGTAAGCGTTGTAAATAAGCACTTCTATATCGCCATGGCTGCTGTCAATGTCGGCCAATGCTTGCTTGAGGTTTTCTGAATCGGCCACATCAACGGCCCAGGTTGATGTATCGTCGCCTAACTGCTGTGCTAACTCAGCTAATTTATCTCTGCTCCGAGCACATAGGGCGATATGGTAGCCGCGACTTTTAAATTCTTTGGCTACAGATTGGCCGATACCTTTACCAGCTCCTAGAATCACGCATGTAGCCACTTAAATTTCCTCACTGAAGTCTCAAGTTGAAATTATAGGCAGCGATTTTCTCGATTGGTACGGAAAACAATGTTTATACGATATTCACTTAATGCGGCTAAACTCTAGCTATGAGTAACGAGAAAAAAACAAACAAAGTCGCCGTCATCGGCGCTGGTCTGAGCGGTTTGGTATGCGCGCAAGCCTTGGCTGACAAAGGCTTTGAGGTGGTGGTCGTCGATAAAGGGCGGCAACCAGGCGGCCGGCTGGCTAGCCGCGAACGTGAGCCAAGTTTTGACTATGGCGCCCAATATTTCACTGTCTCCGACTTGCACTTTAGAGAAGTGGTTGATGGTTGGCTAGAGAAGGGTCTGGTTCTGCCTTGGAATGGCTGTTTTGCCATAGCCGAGCAGGAGCGAGTGGGCGAAGACTACTCACTGTCTCCGTCATCACCCCGCAAACAGCGCTATGTCGGTGTGCCCAAGATGAATGCTTTCGCTTTAGCGCTCTCGTGTGAATTAGCTAAGTCAACCACTGTGCTCACTCAGCACCGGGTGACAAGATTGGAAATTGATTCGGATAGCTGTTATCGCCTCCTAGGCGAGAAGCCTGGTGATTCCTCGCTAGAACAAGAGCGGAGTCAAGGTCGGATTCAAGAAGAGCCGGAATCAGGTCAGGAAAAAGCTCTTGATTGTTTTGGACTCAATGGCTTCAACTATGTTGTCCTCAATCTTCCACCGCTGCAAGTAGCGGCATTGATTGCCACTGCTGGCGGTGCGCTGCCTGGGCTTCTGCAGGCTAGTAAATGTTTCGAAAGCGTCGACCAGGTAGAGCTATCGCCATGCTTTGCTTTGATGGTGCAATTTGCCCAGCCGCTGGCGCTAGAGTTTGATGGCATAAAAGTATCAAATTCAGCTCTGGCCTGGGTTGCCCGTGACAGTAGCAAACCTGGTCGCACTGGTGAGAACTGGGTGCTGCATGCCAGCCCTGAGTGGTCGCACTTACACCTGGAAGATTCTTTAGCTGATGTCACTGCCGCTCTGTTGACCGAGCTAGGGTTTCTAAACGGCCAGGAGCTGCCGCCAGTCACTTTCAGCAAATGTCACCGCTGGCGCTATGCCCTGGCTCCAAACCCCCTTGCTGTTGGTTCATTGCTTGATAGCGCGAACAAAATTGGTTACTGCGGTGATTGGTGTCAGGGCAATAACATTGAAGCAGCCTTTTTAAGCGGCCGACATATGGCTGAGCTAATAGTCAGAGATGCCAGTTGATTTTAAAGTTAGCGGTCTAGAAGAGGGCTGCGCAGCTTCTTCGGTTGGGTTTGTAGTTGGCTCTCTTCTTCATAGTCGTCAGCTTCGCGTGCTTCCACACCGCTAATGGCGCCAATAGCACCAAGTTGGCCCAGAACTGCGACAACAACGTCGTAGGCTGCCTGCAGCTGGTGTAGCTTGTCCATAACGCCGTCATATTGATAGACAACCGCATGTACATGCTCCGGAATGCCAAGCTTAGGGTAACTCTTCGCTGCTTTAGTATCGATGTGAAGCAGTGACGGTGCTTGAAGCAATATTAGTTCGCGCAGTTGCACATCAAGGAAAAGTTCTTGAATTTTTAGCGCGGAAGTTCCTTGAATCATGAACTTGCCGTCAAATAGTTCATCTTGCACTTGCAAATCTTGCATGCCCAGGGCTTTGCCTAGTTGGTGATGCACTTTTTCTTGGAAAATTGAGAAAGCAAAGTCGCCTTCTGGAGGGTAGCAAACTATCACACTATTGCTTGTGGCTTTCTTGCCGTGACGAGCTTCAGGGATGAATAAAACTTTGACGCCAGTACCCTCGACAGGGATAGAAAGCATTGTTAGCTTGCCTTCTTCTTCACCTGAATCTGTTACAGCACGGCCGCCTTTTTCATCGGCGAAATTTCTCCAAACATACTCCCAGCCGAAGAGATCGCTGTGAAACTTCATTATAATTCTCCATGAACGCTGCCATATTTTAGGCAAAAAGCCTATCGCTTTGCAAGTCGGTGTGTCTAATTTAGTACTTGTTTATGACTCATTTAGTAATGGCCCCCGTATGTCTGCTTGCCGATGGCCCACCGATGCAAGGTTTCGGTGATAATAAAGCTATGAGTAAACAGAGTAAGATCGACCAAGTAGCGGTGATGTGGATTCGCGATGGCGTTCTCGTCAATCGCATGCCTATTAATGCTGTGGCTTTTGCTTATGCTTACTTTCTTAGCGCCCCGGCTGTCGAGCAAGAGACGCTCAACGTCACTAGTCTTGTCAATTTTGCCTTTGCTCAATCTGGAGTTTCGTGTCTTGAGAAAATGACCTTGAGGCGCTCTAGTCTGGGTGCAGCCATGCATTCAATAGACGAGCAGGTAGCGCCTGGCTTCGATTTTGAAGCTGCAGTGAGGCTTTACAATGCTCTGGCGACGGATGCAGCCTCTTCAGCCAGTTACTTTGACGGGGCCATTGAGACGCTAACTTGGCTAAAAACTTGCAGAGCAAGTAATTTTATTACCTCGGCTGTAGAGCAAGCAGTGCTTGATGTTTGGGCGTACAGCCCCCAGGGGCGACAAATTTGTAGTCGCTCAGGACCAATTACCGAGATTCTTGGCCGGCGCCCCAACTTTTGCAAAGGTCGAGATCATTTCAAGTATGTGAGCGATTGGCTCAGCGGAACTGTTTCTCATCCTCAGTCTGAGTTAGTTAAGACTATTTATTATGTGGCCGATGCTGTCAGTGAGATTAAGCAAGGCCGAGAGTTTTCTGCTGAATTTTCTATCGTGCCGATTGGCTTTGCTCATCACATTGATAGCGCGCAAGTTTTAGCTGCGGCCTGTCTGCTAAAGGCCAGCTTGGAAAGGCTGGTGGCTTCAGGGGCGATTCCTGATACTACTACTACTACTACTACTTCTTCTTCTTCTTCTTCTTCTTCTTCTTGTTTGGAGAGACTGACTCTCGATGAAAGTCAACTGAAATTGCCTTCTGCTGCGGCTCTAGAGGCTAGTTTGCGTGAGGCTGGTGCCTCCCATGTGGTGCGCAATTTCGATGAGCTTCGTGGGGCTTTAGTTCCACAATTTTAGGCACGGCGATTTTATGCTGGTAAAACTCTAAAGTCACTTTCTTTTTTGGCCCTGCTACGGAACAATATTCTAAGGGTCCAAATTTGCTGCACCGTCGCTCATCTCACGCAGTGACACTCTTGCAGGATGGTGTGCTCATCACTGGTGGTGGTGCTGGCGGTGGCCGGCCCTGGAGGCATTCTAGGTTGCGCCAAGCTCAGATATTTGATCCCAGCCTAAATGCAATAGTTGCTGCTGGATTGATGAGCAAGCCGCGCGAAAATCATGAAGCACTTCTGCTGAACAATGGAAAAGTCTTGGTTGTTGGAGGGCGCACTGCAAATACATTTAGTGATGCTGGAGATAGTTTGATCTCGGTCGTCGAATTGTATGATGTGAATACTTTTGTCTTTATTTTTGTCGGTCGGTTGCACTATGCTCGCGAAGCCCCAGAAGTTGCGCCGCTTGGTGCTGGTGGAGCTGTAGTTTGCTTGGGAGAGACAGATGTCTTTCGCGATGTTGCACTGTCCAATCGAATTGCTCTAGTTGAGTATTGCGATGGTACTAAGACTCATAGAGCCAAGTCAGTTGCCCATACTGCTTCGGTAGATGAAGTACTTTATTGCCTATTCAATATTGGTCGGAAATAGTAGTTTCGTTTAAATAGTCTGTTTTATATTTTCCTGCTGTTACTTCTGATTCGGCTCTATTTGGCAATCATGATTGCTTTAGCACGGGTCTCCAATTTGGCTGAATCTGCTTTTATATTTGTTTTCTTTTGTAAAATTGACTTGTTCCCCGATTCGTTGCCACTCCTGGATAGGAAAGGGTGAGGAGCCAATAGCAGCAAGTCAAATTTCATTTGCAAAAGTCAAAAGTCAACTGTATGTTCGCTTGGTGAACTGGTTTGTTTATCAAGCATCAGATGCTAATTTTGGTTGCTGTAGTAGAAGTCACTAGGAATGCTCTCCATCATTGTCTTTACTGTCAAAAAAATGTTTGGTTTTTCCAGTTGGCTCTGGTTAAGTGAAAACCAATGAGGTTGAAAAGGAAATGGTAGCTTCCTGAATTATTGTTCTTGCCAGAGTTGAAGAAGTATTTCAAAAAAAGTACATCGGCGTGGTGACATCCAATGAAAGTAATTCTCAAGCTCTTACTCCATTTTTTTAAGTATAGTGCTGCAGGAGAATTATGTGAGTTCAGGGTTTCTATTGCGAAGAGGGACTGCAAGTGGATGAACTAGTTGTGTTTTACGAAAGAGGTCAAGATTTAGCGAAAGAAGGAAAAGTTGATGAAGCGGCGGCAAATTACATGGCTGCTTTTGATTTGGCAGTAGGTCCTGATGCATTTTCTCGTCGCACATTGTTAGCAAACAAACTTGCTGTCCTTTACTGGAATGCAGGCAAGGATGACCTTGCGCGGCCATGGTATGAAGTTCTTGGGGAACCAATGCCTAAACGTGCCCCAACTACCATGCCATTTAAGCGAGCCCTGAAAGTGCTGAAGAAAGCTGGACTTTGCAGTAGCTTGACGCCAAAACTAACAAAGATGTTGCTCGAAGAAGTCTACAGTAATGACTTCGATGAGGAAGAAGCTGAGGTTGTTCCATTTCTTCAAGCCTATTACACTTCAGATGATTACCAGGCCCTAAAAGATGGGTTTATCCATCATGACTGGCGCTTTGGTCATGAGACATCTGATGCACCGGCGGAGTTTTCTCAGCTCGTGGATGGCAATAGTCAATTACTAAAGCAGATTGGCTATGCGCCAGGAATGCAATCCGCAGAACACAGTAGTTCGCCACCGGAGGTCCTCACAGTCGAACGGCGTAATGGTGAAAGGCTATCCTTTCCGGTTCAGGGACTCGATGACATCGCAGCCGCGTTCAATCGCGAACTTGAGAAGGTTGGCGATGTGCGTCGCTTTGTTGCGCTTCAGACTGATGGTGACTGGCATGCCTATTTCTTATTTGACCAAGACACATTTAGGATCTTATGTCTCAGCAAGCTGCCTACGCTTCCTTGTGAATCTGTTCCTGGTGTTGACGAGAAGCTGTGGCTTAATAATAAGTAGCGGCTAGGTTTTTCGCTAGTAAAATGGCAAGCAAATAATTGAGGTTCTTCACAAATGGGTGCAGATATTGTCGGATGGATCACCTGCCCTCTGCAGCGCGGATTGGGTGTCCAAGGCTTTTTCTGGAAAATGAAATTGGTGGTAATGAAGAGGTCAATCGAGTCGAACTTTTCTGCCGCTACTCGCTCTCAGGCAAAGGTCAAGCTTTTCGGCACCAACCGACAGTGGCATCAGCTCACCTACCAAGACATTCTGCGAGAACTTGCTGGTTTCGAAGAAGGAATACCTCAATGTGCGAGTTGTCCAATTTCATCAGGTCATACGTTAGGATGTTATAAGTCCGTAACCTACCCGGTGGATGAGCATTTCGAACGCCTCGTATTTGATTTTTTCGTTTCCCAGCTGTCGATAAAAGATTCCATCTGTAGCCAAATTTATTCGGACATCGTTTCTCGATATCCAGCTTCCGGTACCCCATGGCATTTACAACGAGGGCCCGCAGGGTCAGGAGGTCTAGCGCGTCTTGGGAAGCCGCTTGAGCGTAAATTAGGCGGCTTCTTCTCGAGAGATTCCATTGACAGTGCGCAAATTCTAGGCTCGCTGTTCATTAGTCTTGAAAGCCCTGCTATGGCCGTAGGATATGTAAGGTTCTGGACTCAGTTGATGGAGTTTTCACGGGGACGGGGGGTGGAGCAATCTCAAACTCTTAATGAGATGCGCAATGTTCTGTTGATGTATGTTGCGATACTTCCACTTGCTGTGCGGGAAGAGGCGGCTATCTTAGTAGAAAGCTAAGTTTTGGTCTTACCTGCTAGGGGTAGAGTTTGATGTTTCTCCAACCATTGAAATTGGTTGTTTGATGGTTTCTGATTGTATGCTTACAGTAGTGTCAAAGTGATTCGTTCGCTTATTCAATGTCACTACTTGCACCACTAATGCAGTGGTGCAAAAATTGCTTCGTCGTTTCCCTTGAGTTTGCCTCGCTCTTTGGCAATCAGCTTCGCCTGCGGAAATACTTTGCGCAGAGCGTCTAATTGTGCTGGTTCATAGTCTCTCTGTGGCAGCACTATTTGCCTCAAGGGCAGATCTTTTAGTTGTGCAAGACCGTTGAGTGAAACACTGGTGCCGAATAGTCTAAGTGAGGTCAATTGCTTCAATGCTGTAAGGTATTTGATGTTGCGATCATTGACAGTGCGGTTGCCTGAAATGTCGAGGTCCGTTAAATTGGTGCACTTAGCGATACTTTTGATTGCCTGCTCATTGGGATGGCAGCGACCAACGTCGAGTGAGGTCAATTTTGGATATCCACTAAACAATTCGTAAGTCTCTGGAGTCAGCTCATTGAGGGGAATGTTGATGGTATGCAGCTTCTTTAGACCTGTTAAGTCTTTGAATGCTTTGCCCTTTACTAGAGTGGAAAATAATGTCAGGCTTTCAAGGTTGACCAAGCTCTTTGCTTGAGAGAGCCCCTCGTCTGTGACTTCGGAACGATCCAGGTTTAATTTTTTTAGTCCAGTTAGGCCGGCTACATACTTCATGGCCTTGTCGCAGAGCCCATCTTCGGCGTCGTCGAATGATGAGAAACGCATGCGAATGCTATCGAGACAATCGGGCGGAATATCTTTTAGTACTTCAGGGTGCAGGAAAAATAAGTGGTTGGCATCGAGGGCGTAGTAGTCTTTGCTTTTAAACACCATGCGGCCTTGAGCTGGTCCGAGGGGCGAGGAAGTGTCTGGACCGTCTTTGATCTGCGTAATCGTTAGTGTGCCGATTGAAAAGCTTTTGGGAAAATTGACGATTTGTCCCTTTCCCTTTTTTTCACTAGTCTGATGAGGGGCTCCTGCTCTCGCTGCCGGGGCGGCTTGGCAAGGCGAGTAGAAGCATGCAGAGTAAAGTGACTGTAGAGAGTAAGGTGAATGTAGAGAGTAAGGTGAATCGGGAGAATAGTTGCAGACAAGCAGGCTCTGTGAAAGTGCGGTGATGATAATTGTCAGTGAGCAAGCAGCCTTAATAGCAGGTTTCTGCCAATCTAGCTGTAAAACCACTGTTCTGCCCTCAGAAGTTCTACTGCGATTTCTCTGATTCTCATGGCGAAGGCAAACTGTGTTTGTTCATGATGAGTCAGTGTGTCGATTAACTGTTCGCCATTGGGTCCACGTTTTGGATACTTTAGTGGTACATTCCAGAAGGGCAGGCGTCCGGGGCCTGGCTCGACTAGGCCGGTTGGTCTGGGGCTAAATGGAATGTCACCATACTCGTTTTGCCATTCTTGTAATATCGCACCCACTCGCTCCATAGAACGGCTTCGATACTTGTGGCCAGTTTCAGAGCTGAAAGCGGCATCGGTATGGAAAACATCTGGTTGCTTTTGTCTCGCACGTTGCATGGCCAGCTCAACTCGTTCGCTGCCGGTGATTAAGTGCAGGCTGTCTCGGGGACCGACAGTAACACCGCTAAGTAGTTCGGTCATGATACGCAGTACGCGGATAACAGCCATTTGGGTGCGGCGAATGCCAGACAGAGCTAGGTTTTTTACTTCAGGTAAAAGTATATTGAATGAATCGGCAAAGCTCGCCATGGCAGATTCGAGTGAATCATATATGGTGGCATCTTCAAACATTGATTCTGTCGCTGGACCTCTGATTAAAGCAATTTTGGCAAAGCCATCTGGATTGTTATAGTTAATTGAGTGGTCGCCAGCAATTAAGGCATGGGCAATTTTTGAGCCTTCTACATCAGGGTGAGGCACGTACCATTCGTCAATGGCTATTAGCTTGAGAATTTCATGTTCGTCAGGTGTGAATTTAATTAGACCTAGGTCTTTGGTTAAATGTCGTTTGTCGAATGGATTTTTGATTTTGTTGTGAATTGAGCAGATTAAGTGTTGGTTGCGATTGCGCAGTGGGTCTGGATTGCCAGGGTTGAATTTGTAGCGGTCGAAGGGGTCGAGGTTGAGTTTCTTGCTGAGCATTATTGCTACGGTGTTCGCCATGAAGCCAGGCGGTGCTATTTGATGCTGCTTGATTGCTAAGACGATACGCTCGACCGACTTCATGCATTCTTGGCCATCGTCCCAGAGGTACGAGAGAGCTTGCGCCGCTGCTTGTGAGCCGTGGATGTTGTGAATGATAAAATTGCCGCGAGTTTTTACTGCATCTGAAAAAATAGAGGCAATGATGGCATCGCGCATTTCATCAGAGCTTAACTTTAGGATCTTCGACGCTTCGTATACCTGGTCTAATTCTGCTCTAGTGTGCTTCCAATTCATGTTCCACTGATAGCCACGATGGGCACCATCGGTTTCGGCTGTTTCGAGCTTGAGATAGGCCTCTCTAACAAGCGTTAAGCAGCGCCAAATGATGTCTTTGTCTTGGCGTTTTAAGAGTGCTTCAGATTCAATTTTGTGATAAACATTGGTGACTTTGCCGTCGGCGCAAAGTACAGGAACGTCAGCCAGATCTGCACGTAGGGCTGAGAGTGAGCGGCTCTCGTCGGCTAGTGGTGGGTATAATTCTTTCCATTTGCCATTGTCGGAAAGCTCAAGCAGCCTGGCTGCAGCGCTGATAGCTTCAGGTGCGACTGTGGTGTCGAATGGGGCTTTGCTTTTTTTCTTTGGGCTAGATCTGGTCATCAGTTCTACTCTCTTTGGCTTTTCTCGTTCAATTTTTGCGGCAGTTTAAATGGTTTGACCATGATCGAGAATCCATTTGATACTTCTTCTCATTCCTTCTTCTAAGTTTATTTGCGGATTGTAACCTAGTTCAGCTTGGGCCAAATCGATTTTGCAGGCGATATTTTTATTCATCTCTGATAGGACGTGGAACTTTTGATGATAGAGGCCGAAGCCCTGTAATGTGCTGTCAACAATATATGCCACGTCGCTGGCCAAACTTGGCAAATGCATGCGCTTGTGGCTGCATTTGATATTAAAGTCGTTTTCTAAGACCCGTTCTACTGTATCAACGATTTCATTCATTGTGTAAGGCCGCTCGTCGGCAATCCAGTAGGTTTTCCCCTTGGCCTGCTCCAAGTGGGTGCAGAGTAGTAGGCCTTGGCATATATTGTCAATGTAGGCCATTGAACGGAGGTTTTCTCCGCTGCCCACAATGGGCATTTTGCCGTTTTTTATCATTGAGAAAAACATGGTTTGCCGTGGCGGTTGGCGAGGGCCATAGAACCACGGTGGCCTGATTATCACAGTTTCTAGGTTGCTTTTTCGGCCAGCGGCGTTAACGAGCTCTTCTGCCATCATTTTTGAGCGCCCGTAGTGCATATAAGGGTTGTAGGGCGACTGTTCATCAAAAATATCAGCTGCTTTTGAGCTGTTGTTGCAGCCAATTGGTGAGTTGGAAGAGACATAAATGAAGCGCTTGCAGCCAGCCTTGATGGCGGCGGTAAGCAAGCGTTTAGTGCCTTCAAAGTTGACGTCGTAAAACTCTTTGCGACTGCGGCTGGGGTGGATGACGCCGGCTACGTGGAAAACAGTGGCACCTCCGGCGCCTTCTGTCAGGGCCTCTAAGCCCTCCCCATTTGTCAGGTCGCCTTTGATGACGCTTAGGTTGCTGCCAAGTTCGGCGAGCTCGCCTGTATCGCCTGCTTTGAGGCAGAGAGCCCGCACGGCACGGGCTTGCGGCTTGAGTAGAGAAGGATTGAGCGTGGTTGTGTGACCTGCTGTTTTTGACTCTGGCAGGCCGTTAAGCAAGGCTTGGACGAGGTTGGAGCCGAGCCAGCCAGGCACTCCTGTTACTATGGCTAGGTTTAGAGCGAGCTCTGTCATCTAGTGTCCTCTCTGGCGGTCGGCAAAGTGAAGCGCGTTGCGCCTTGCCAGGGCCATGATCGTGCCTTGGGGGTTTATCCCAGGAGAGTCGGGCAACATACTGGCATCGTTGACATAGAGATTTTCAAAGCCGTGAATTTTGCCAAATGAATCGGCCGCACAGTGTTCTACTTTTTCGCCAATCGGGCAGGTGGAGAAGGCATGAACT
This sequence comes from Candidatus Melainabacteria bacterium, assembly GCA_030696635.1. GTDB lineage: Bacteria > Cyanobacteriota > Vampirovibrionia > Obscuribacterales > Obscuribacteraceae. Next base: position 12,835 of record JAUYRX010000012.1, on the reverse strand, counting down.
GTGGTGAGGCTAAGTACTGACCTCGGCAGGTTTTCGTCTAGCCAGCGCACGGCGTCTAGCTCTGAGTTAATTTTGGGTAGGCCTTGAACACAGGGATAAACGTCTCTAGCACCAGCTGACAGCAGAAGAGAAGATAGACGAGCTAGGCCCTGGCTGAGGTGGCGAATGTCGACATCGGAGAGTTCATACTTCAGCACTGGTTCACCATCTCCCAAGGGCGATGTACGAACTGTGCCACGGCCTGTGCCTCTAACTGCCACGTAATAAGTAGCCATACGCTTGTAGTCTTGAATGACATTCTGGTTGGCTAGCCAGTTGTCGCCGAGGTTGAGGGCCAAGTGCCCAACTGAGAAGAAAGAGCCTCCCATCGATATGTCTGGCCAAAATTCCTTTACTTGCAGCAGGGGCATGACACTATGCTGGGCGTTGATTTCTTCATCGAAGAGTGCTGAAACTTTGAGCATAGGATGAATTTGAAAAGTATCCCCAATATGTTCTTTGATGCCGCTTTTGCGCAATAGCCCTGGAGTTTGAGTGGGGCCAGCGCAGACAAAAATGTGATCGGCATCGATACGAACAAGATCGCTGGTACTGTCTGGTTTATGTATTTCGGCCAAAACACCAGTGATTTTGCCTCGCGATTTTAGTAATAGTTTGGCCTTGCATCCTGTTATAAATCGGGCCCCTTTCGCTTGAGCCTCAGGAATTAGATTGAGGCTAACTCCTTGCCTCGCACCTTTGGGGCAGCCTGCCGAGCAGGTATTGTTATTTTCACAGCCACTTGCGGCTCGTTTCACCTCTTGTCCAGACCACTGCATGGCTTCTACGCCGCGGTTGAAAACTTCGGTTGATTTTGGCCAAGGTCCAGGGTGCAGCCCCACAGAAAGAGTTTTTTCAGCCCAGTCGAAGTGTTCAGATAGAGTATCTTGAGAGAAATCAGTCAGGTTGAATTTGGCTTGCCAGCGCATCAAGAACTCAGGTGGCAAGCGATGCCAAAAACCGCTATTGATTTCAGTGCTGCCGCCTAGAGTACGGCCTTCGACATAGCCTATGGGCACGCTACCCATGATTGGCATGATGCCACGATTGCGATAAAGCAGTTTCATTGCCTTGGTTGGCGATTGTCCGTAATCGGCTAGTGTTTGCCTTTCTCCTTCTTCAAGAACGACAACTTCAAAGCCTTTTTCAGCTAGCACGTGTGCCGTAGTAGAACCACCGGCGCCACTGCCTATAATCAATACTTGCACCCTGAGGGGCTTGTTGCTAGTGAGTTTTTCTTTGGTGGAGTCGACGTTTTGAGTGGTCATTGTTTTGAACCTGATTGGCAGCAAAATTAGTTCTAGATTTTTGTACTTGATTTAAATTTTTCAGAAGAATCATTTGATTTGTCTATGGCAGTTAGTACTGCCTGGTTTTCAAAGAAAGCAAGTAAAGCTAGACTGCGCAATGGTTTGAAGAGTTTGCGTGTCAATGCTATTGGGCCGTATGACCAAGCGTTTATGACATTTGCTTGTCGTGCGTTTGATAAATTTTCAAAGGGGCAAAAATTGGTGGCAATGGTGATGGTGCGAAAGCAGAGAATTCCTAGTTTGAAGGGAGCGCGCAAGAATGGGGGCAGGGCGCTTAGTTCTGAGCAGACAAATTCAGTGGCATACTTGACTGCTTGAGCGCGTTCTTCTGGGCTTAATTCAAGATTACCGGTCGGCACTGAAGCAGCAACAAGGGCAAGCCAGAAAGCGTTGACTGTGAAGCAATGATTGCTGTGCTTTTGTGTTGGCACTGAGGTGATAATTGCCATGGTGTCAGAGTCTGGCAGGTTGGTAATAGGTTTAGCCTGCCAAGCTAGAGCTGCGGTTGTGCCAAGCTCTAGGCCGTAGCGAGCCATGGCAATTACGCCCCAAATTGTCACAGTTGTGTAGAAGACCAGGTGCACTACAACGGCATAAGACAAGGCTGTCGACTCTGAAACCATGCCGATACTATTGCTCAAGAATGATATGTCTGCGAGTGGATAGGTCTGTGATACACCTTGCTCGACTGAATTTCCAATTACAGGCAGCGTTTGTGCGGCATTGCTGCCTGTCACCGCCAGTAGTGCCGTTTTGCAGCAAACATGATATGTGCCGATATAGCCAGGGCTTGAAGGCACGAGAATACCGAGATTGGTAAAGGCCATTACTGCTATGGCCTTAATTACGCTCATTGGTAGATTGAAGCAGGGCATCAGAAGGGCAAACATTAGCCCTTCAACTATCCAGATCACAAGGCTTGTGGCCATAACTGAAAGAGCTGTAGGAGCATCGCGCAGGCAGCTTAGGCCTCTAGTTACCTGGGTGACTAGGGCAAGGGCAAGGTTGTGCCATCTACGGCCAAGGGGAATGCTCAACTGCGAAGCCAGTGATAGTGACAATTGTGGTGCGAAGGCCAGCATGAGAACTGAGGGAATGGCACAGCCAAAGAGCAGCCCTGCCACCATGGCTGCTGGCTTTAGCCATTGCTCTGTGGGGGTGATGAAGATGGCTAAGACAAACAGCGAGAGAATAGTTAGACCATCTAGCAGTCGCTCAAGAAAAGTAACTGTGAGAGAGAGGGCGTAGGGTAATCCTGTTCTCTCTGCCAGCATGCCAGCGCGAGCAAATTCGCCTAGGCGAGCCGGTAGGATGTTATTGGTGGCATAGCCGACAGCTATGATATTGCTGGCTGTGCTAACGGTCAGGCTGGCCTCGTTACTGACCAGCTGCTTGAGCCTGAGGCCACGCAGGAGCATACCAATTAGGTAGACCAGCACGGCTAATGGCAACCAAGGTAGCCAGGTGGCAGAGGTGAAAGCATCCTGAACTAGGTGCCAATTAATCTTTTTTGCCGTCATGACAAGCAGGAAGAGGCTGATAATAAAGCCGCCGGCGACAATGGTTCCTTTCGACTTGATAATTCTGCTGAGAGTTACCGAGTTGCCTTTTTCGCCTGGGTTTGAGTTTTCAGGCTGTGAGGCGGAGTGATTCATTTAAATTTCAACCATCTAAATTTGCAACAGTAGTCATACCTACCCAGTATCTAGTAAAGAGAGTGCCTGCCAGCTAAAATCTTCCCAGAATTGGGCTAGTTAACTCGACCAGTTAACTAGGTAAACTAAAGAATATGACTGATTAAGGTTTTATATGGACGAGTCTACGCTCAGAATCTATTTTCGTCGTGTTTTAGCCGTACCCCCAGGGGCTTCTCGCAAAGTCTTGCGGGCGGCTCGCGATCGCCGGGCCGCACTGTGGCGTGAAAAGATGCTGGTTGGGCCCGCAGAGCAGAAGCAGTTGAGTGAGCAGCGCCTCTCGATCACAAATATGGCTTACGACGCGCTCAGTGACTCAGTGCGCTTTAAAAGCTATTTTACTCGCATGCAGGCAGGCGTTGAGACTTTGCCGGAGCTTGACGAATTACTAGCAGGGTTGGGTGAGACAAGCCCTAAGCCTCCTCCACAGCGAGTCGTTGAAAAACGATTGGCGGCTGTGCACGAACGTATGCAGCGCATTCAAACACTGATTGAGAGCGCTATTCGCCAGTCTGTAGAGACTGAGTCGAAGCGCTTACAAGAGAACGCTATACCTGATTCGGATGAATTTTATGATTCGGTCTATGCCGCAGCTATTGCTAGTGGACAAAAAGTGAAAGCTGATGAAGTTTCCGCTGCGGCTAAATCTAAGATAGATCTTGATGAACACTGTTTAGCCGAGCTTGATGCTCTGATTACGGACACCTCTGAAATGGCTGCTCACAAAGCTTACGATAAGCTAGAAGCGCAAGTAGCCGTGCAGGTTCCAGCCGAGCCGGCCAATCGCTCAGTGGCGTTAAGTCTTAGTCTGCTAATTTTGGTTTTGGTATTTGGTGCAGCGTATTTTGCTCTGAACAGAGACCCTGGAAGTTTTCTTGCTAGCAATTCGCCTAATGCTGCAGCTCCATTGACAGCTGCTGATGCACAGGCTTGTGAGAATGCCGAAAGTCAGAATTTGTTGGCTAGCGAGAATGCCACAATTGCTAGTGGCGGTGGGCTAATTGCTCCTGCCGGAGCTGCTGGTCTTGGTGGTAGCGCCAATGATGTCACTGAGGAAGGGCAGATTTCCTATCAAGAGGGTGTGAAAGAGGCCATTTCTGGCGATAAAGCTAAAGCTTTAGCTAGTTTTGAGCAGGCCTACAAGCTTAGCCCAAAGTTAACTCTTGCTCTCTACAACAAAGCAGCTTTACTTGCTATTGCTGGTCAGGCAAAGGATGCCATTTCCGCCTATTCGGAAGTGCTTAGCTCTAAGCCAAACTTAGCCCAGGCTTACTATAATCGGGGTTTGGCTCATCAGAATTTGGCATCACAGATAGTGTCGTTGCATGGTTCTGCTTGGCGGGCAGAATCAGGTCTTGAGCTGCAAAGAGCCATTGCCAATTATGACCAGTGCCTCAAACTAAACGGGAGATGCGCGCAAGCTTTTTATAATCGGGGCTTTGCTTATTATTGTTTGGGACAGTTTGAGCCCGCTTGGCTCGATTTTGAAAAGGCACAGAATCTTTTGCCTATGCTAGAGGCAGCTAAATTCAACAAAAACGTTATTGCTGCAGTTTTGAAGAAGCCGGTTGATCCTATTGCCAGTGCGCCACCGTCCGCGCCAATAGGTCCGGTTGGCCCGCCCTGGCAATAGAGTTATTTGCTTTTTGCTAGCGAATATCTATGTGACTAGCTGGTCTGTCGCCTTACTTTTGAGCACGTTTTTGCAAAATTGCCTGTGATGCGCCACCATGCTGGTTGCCTTTGGCGTCGACGAAGGCCCAGTCTTCAATATCAGCAACTGGTACCGTTACAGCCATTCCCGCTTTGACATTGGGCAGGTAGACCGAGTCTTTCTCTAGGTGACCAACAACTTTGTCGTCATATACTTTGTCGACTTCAATCCATTTGAACTCAGATTTTTTATCATCATAGAGGCATGAGTTGATAGCAAACTTTTCGCCTTTTTGCTTGACATTGAAAGCTTCTACAAATTCTTTCCAGTTCGCTTGGGCATCAGCCTTGACCTTCGCTAGTTCTGGATCTTCTTTCTTGCCTGCGACAAAACCCTCTGGCGCTTTGGCCGCAGGTGGCTGAGCCGGGGAGCATGCCGAGAGCGATATTGTCGCCAAAGAAGCCAGAAGCATTAGAGTTGTAAGCGGGTGTACTGAATTTCTAGACTTAACCCGAGTGTTCAGAAAATTGGCAAACATAGTTTCTCTCAAGGCGTGGAACCTCAAGATTGTAGCAGGCTAGTGATTGCTGCGCCCACGACTGGCTCTTTTGCCTAGGCTATTTCTCAAATTCGAGGATTATTTTCTGGGCAGCTTCATCGTTTGCTGTCAGTTTTCCATCAGGCCGCCTGATTAATTTCGCTTTTCCGTTTGTGTCTAGGCCAAAAGCTAAATTTATATCTTTTTGATCTTGCTCTTTTATAAACTGGTAAAAGACCGGCGTGGTTGTTTGAAGTTGTTTTCTACTACTAGCACCCTCTTTCAGCATGGCCATACCTTCTGCGGCCATCTCGACCGGATTGTCAAAGTAGTACGTGGGAGGCCTAACCTCGGCTAGTTTCGCCATTTCGATATCGTCCAAAGTTTCAGTTTTGTCAGTTGCTAATTCGGCTGATTTTATTAAGTTGCCCTGGTCGTCGATCTGCTGCCAGCCACCGACTTCATTATCGTGGCGATAGAGCTTGCCGTCTTTGCTTCTTAGCGCCCAAATCGTTTCGTTGGTTCCAGGTCTTTCGAAGGGAGCAAAGCCACAGCCATTGGAAAATTGAATGAGCTTTTTTTCTTCGTCAAGACCGAGTCGAAGCTGAGAGTTGTGGGCGAACTCATGCAGAATCATATGGGTGTCGATACCGCCCTGCCACTCAAAGCTTTCTCCTTTTTTTACTAAGGTGGCACCAATGCCGTCTTTAGCCACATATATGGCTGGCTTGCCTTCTTTATCGCTATGCGTGTAGGTGGCTGAGGCGCCACGATCCTCTTGGTAGAGCGAATCTTTGAGAAAATAGAATTTAACACCGGTTTTTCCGTCTTTTGTCAGTTGGGACGGTAACGCACGTTCCATGACGGCTTCAATGCCATAGAGCTCGCTTAAAAAAGGGGGTCTGGCGTAAATCATTTTGCCGTGTGAAACTGTGCCATCGGGGGCGATGGCAACTTGACCGCCAACTTCTTCGTTATCCTGGCTGAAGCGCAGCTTGAAATCAGCATTCAATTGATTTTCTTTGGCTTTAGTTAGTCGCTCAATCTGTTTTTCGGCGTTGGCTAAGGCTTCTCTGCTATTGTCGGAAGTTAAAACGTCAATACTTGAGTCGCCACTGCGTACCGTATAGGTGAGCTGCTTGCCCGTCGCATCTTGAGATATAAGAATCTGGTGCTTCAGGGCAAAGTCGTCTTTGGCTTGTTCTAGTCGTTTTCTGTCGGCCTGGTCGGAAATTTGAGCTGCTGTAGAATCGCTGCTCTTTGTGCCCTTGCCGTTGTCACCCAGAGCTTCTAAGGTCAGAGTGGCACGGGCTGATTCATCAGCGTTGGGGCTGAGGTCGGCGCTATGTGACTCATCACTGGGGTGCAGGCTTTTCCCTGTGTGTTTGCTCATTTACCCTCCATACCCATATTAGGTCAAAGGAAAACTTTAGAGAATTAACTGAGGCGTGATACCACTTTTAAGACTTTGAGAATCTGTTCTTTTAAGGGTCTTCTGTGCGCTGAAGAAGATTTGGTGGCCATGAGAACGTCATAGTTGGCAACAAAAGAGTCATAACTCTCAGCCAGCATTTCGTCATTTGAATATCTCGGTCTCCAGCCCAGTTGCTTAAGTGGTTCTACATCGAAGTAGAAGTCTTTACCGTAAGTAAGGTAGTGCCAAGGTGCGAGCGGGCTAAGCTTGATCGAGTCAAGTGCTTGCAGCGTGCCTACTGTTAATGCCTGGGGAAGTCGTTTAACTTTCGCTTTAGAGTGAGCGTGACTAACTAGATTTTCTAAGCACGGTCCAATGGCGTTAAAACGGTCTGTGCCTACGTTGTAGAGCCCCGGTTTGTTCAGCTCTACAAGCATCAAGTAGCAATCGATTAAGTCTTGGGCATGGAGAAACTGGATTTTGTTTTGGCCTGAACCAATAACATAGACGTTGATGTCGCTTTTGATCCAGTCAAAGAGAATTTGGAAAATGCCCAGTCGACCGTCGCCAATAATGGTGCGAGGTCGCACCGCAATTAGTGGCATACCGGCCTTGTCTGCAATTTCTCTGGCAGCCAGTTCACCATCGAGTTTACTGGCTCCATAAATCTCTACAGGCTTTGTTGCAGTGGCGTTAGTAATTGGGCAAGGTGCACAGCCAAAAATAGCCGAAGAGCTAGTGTGAATGAAGCATTTAACCTCGGCCTTTACGGCTTCTTCTGCAACTATTTTGGTTCCTTCGACGTTGACTTGGCGAAAAAGATCTCCCGACTTAGTCAGCGGTACTAAAGCTGCGGTGTGGTGCACAATATCAACACCTTGCATGGCTGCGGCTACGCCCTCACGATTGAGTACGCTGGTTTTAAAAAACTTTGCTCTTTTGGGCCTCTGTTCGTCTTCCCAGATGTCGAGAATACTTACATCTTCACCATTGGCAAGTAGATGTATGGCGATTAGATTGCCAAGAAAGCCTGATCCGCCCGTAACGAGATGTCTCATGGCATTTTTGTTGCTACTATTACTAGGGTATTTTGGCAGCTCTGACGGCAATTCGGATAAATTAAGGTTGAATATTTGGACATTCTTTTGCCATGGCTGATTTAAAGAAAGCGTTTGATAGAAGTCGTAGATTTACCCTTAGGCTACCTGGTTCAACCAGTAATTTAGGGTCTGGTCTGGATTGTGTTGGCTTAGCGTTGAATATTTATAGCACTATGACATTTTTCGTTCTTGACGAAAATGATCCAGGAATACCGCTGATTACTTTTAAGGGCAGCATTGCCAAGAATAGTCTGGCGCAAGAGCAAGGCAAGCTAACCTATACTATTTTGAGCAAGCTTTGGCAGCGTGATCACGACCTTCTACAGAGGGTGCGTATCATTGTAGATTCTGAGATTCCCTTGGGTGTGGGGCTGGGTTCAAGTGCCACGGCTATTCTTGGTGCCCTTTGGGCCGCCAGCGTCTTGAAAGATCGCATTCCAAGTGCTCCTAGTTTGCTTGCCGAAGCCAGTTTGCTGGAGGGGCATCCTGAAAATCTGGCAGCTTGTTTACTCGGGAACATGGTAGTTTCGAGCCCTTCATCCTTTTCTTCTAGTAAAAGTATAGTTACTCAACGTTTAAATTGGCCTAAAGAGTGGCACTTGCTAGTAGTGTCGCCACAGTATAGTTTGACTACAGCTAATGCCAGAGCTGTTCTTCCTGCTCAAGTTAAGATGGAAGATGCCATATTCAATGTGCAAAAAGTGGCATCGTTGGTGGCCGCTGTCGCCAGGCGTGATGAGTCAGCTTTTAAAGATGCCCTTGATGATCGATTGCACGAACCTTATCGGGCCCAACTAGTGCCTGAGCTTGCCAAACTGCGCAGAGAGTTGATGAACGAACCAATTATGGGTTGCACGCTTTCTGGGGCTGGTTCTTCAGTGCTTGTAATTGTTCATGAAAAGCGCAAGGCGCAGGTGAAAGAACGTTTGGGCTATTGGGTAGAGACCGAGAACAAGCCCCCTCGTATTCTTGATTGCCAAGTGGATGACCAAGGCATACAAGAACTTGATATATAGCTGGGTCTTTAGCGGGCCCTTTACTCTCTCTCTCTCTCTCTTTCTCTTTCTCTTTCTCTCTCTGGCAAGACAGCCTGATTTATAAACTGAGTAGCTTGGCTAAATCCTCAACATCTTTAGTTCTGCCGAGCATGGCTTTATAGGCAATAAGTTGGTCGAGGGGCTGGACGCTCACCTTTAGGCCCTGGAACGGAAGTAGTTGTGCCTTCTTGATGTCAACAATTAGTGGAACCCATTGGCCGTTGTGACAAATTTGTTGCGCTTCTATTTGATTGATATCAACTTCGATTTCATTGATTTTCAAATTGAGCATCACCATTTGAAATTCATCATCTTGATAGAAGCGCAGGGGCGAGACAATGTGCTGGCGAAGCAGATAAGCAACTAATTCGATGTGTGCCCGAGGCATCTCTAGGTCGATATCGTTAAGGGGCCATTTGGAGCCGTGAATGTTTCCGGCCAATCCGCCGGTGAATTGATACGGCACTTTATGTTCGTTCAATAGGGAGACCAGGTGCTTGATGATTTCTAGCTTTTCGCTGGCGATTATTTCTGACCCTGTCATTGCATCTTCTTATTGTTTTTTCTTTTTGCTTTGTTGTGCGAAGTTTGGCAAATTATTAGGAAAATCGGTGCATTTTAGAAGTTGTCAAATTCCGCTTTGCACTTTTTGTATGCATCTTTTAAGCCATATAAGTTTTGTTTGCGCCCCATGTTAACGCATTTTTTCTCTTTTCGCTTGGTGCTGAAAACCCATGCTGTGACGGCTTCTTCGTTTTGGATTTTAGCAGGCAGCTTAAGCCGGAAAGGGGAATGGGCGATCGTGTTTCTTACGCGGTTTAACACAGATGGTCACTTCTTGATCACAACGTGAGCGTAACGTGAAGATTGGGTGGTGTCGAGATTGTTTGGCACTAACGCAGGGGGGCCTAAGGGAGGCTGACAATGAAAATAGATGCGAAACAGTATACGGAACCTAATACTTCAAGAAATGAGCTAGCTAGCGGTCTGCTTCATCGGCTTTGCAAGCATGCCGACACCAAAGTAAGACTGCACCTAGCTGAAAATAAGCACACACCGATGGAGCTGCTCGTAGTTCTAAGCTACGACAGTAACCCAAACGTGAGATTGGCAGTGGCTGAGAATGCAAGCACTCACCACTGTTTAATCGAACGTGCTGTTGAAGATATTAGTGTTGATGTGCGCTACGGGCTGGCGGAAAATCCGCATTTGCCTGCGTATCTGTTGAGAAAGTTGGCAGAGGACGAAAACCCTTACGTCGCCTGTCGTGCCGAGCGAACCTTGGCTAGGGTATTGAGAGAGTGCATTGCACTCCAGTACTCGAAAAACAGTTGTATATCTAGCTGATAGTTAAGGAAATTAGGACTGTCAACAGATAAGGTCAGCATTAAAGTAGAACTCGATTCTATTTTGTGCCAAGGCCTTTGCCACTGCAATGCACCTGCTTCGGCACGGTGCTGGGCATGGCTGACAACGAGCATGTAGATACCTTTTGGTTGGGATTACGTACGATAGTCCCTCACCAATAGGCTTCTGCGCCACCCGCGAGGGCCAATCAGTGGTTTGCAAATTTGGTCGTTTGTAAATCGCTGTATTGGCTCTCATTACTAGCTACTATCCTAATTTAAACGATGAATAGGAATCGCGCTCCTGCCTATTCTAATGGCGAAGGCGAGTGCAGACTCTCAGTGCTTTCTTTTGTTTCCGCTATGGTTTAATCTGCGCTTCCCAAATAGTCTCAATGGTGGCTGTAGTCAGGCTCTTGCCGGTTGATTATTTCCCTGCCATGATTCTGGTGCTAATCTGTGCCAAACTTAGGAAGTTGCCAAAGACTTTTAGGCAATGTGCTTTAGTAGCCAGGAGGTTTTCCTTTTGTTTAATCGTGCAGCCGGTTTTGTTTTAAGTCTTTCACTTAGTTTGAGTATGGTGTCGTTGGCAGTGCCCGGCGCCATGGCGCAGAAGTCTAAGGCCGCACCAACTGCCAAGGCAAAGACTCTTCCTTTGGGCTCCCGCACCTCTCCTCACGCTTTTCGCGATAGACTATTTAAGGGAAAATTGTCCGCCGATGTTGTTGCCGCTGAAAAATTGTTGCTTGACGGAAAGTACCCGCAAGCACAAGATGCATTTCGCGCTGCTGTAAACAAGAACTCCAGAGACACTGCCGCGCTGACCGGGCTTGGATTTGCTCTTGTTCAGCAATACAAACTTGATGCTGCTGATGAACAATTTGCAAAGGCCCTCAAAGTCAATAGTAAAACTCCATTGGCCCTCGTTGGTCAGTCGATGTCTAAGCTTTATCGATTGCAGTCATCATCAATGACTGTTATTTCTCAGCGTGATGCCACTCTTGTTTCGGCAGAGGCCGCTTGCAGGCAGGCATTGAAGCTGGATCCGAAAGCCGCAGAAGCCTACATTGCTTTAGGTTTGGTTCAGCGTGAGCAGGGGCGATTGAAAGACGCTAGAAATAGTTTGTCTATGGCTATTAAACTTGATCCCCAATATAGCTCTGCCTTTGTTCAGCGCGGTTTGATTGATTTGAAACTTGGTGATACTGCTGCTGCGCTCACCGATTTTGGTTCGGCCATAAGTCTGCGCTCCAACAATGCCGCTGCTCACTATGGTTTAGGCAAGGCTTATCTCACTCAGGGCATGCTTGATGATGCTTACAAGTCGTTGAACACTTCACTTTCCATTAACAACAATAGTGCACCAGCTCATATTGCCTTGGGTGATGTTTATCGCTTGCAGAACAATCGAGTTGCTGCCATTAAAGAGTATCAAGCCGCGATTTTAATCAAAGCAGAGAGCGATGATGCGTATCTGCGCATGGCAGATATCAGAGAGTCGCGCGGTGACCTTGAGTTGGCCCTTGGTGATTTGCGCTCTGGTCTAGTGTTAAGCCCGAACAGCGTCGACTTACATCGTCGCGCTGGTGATATCAATTTGCGCTTAGAAAAGACCGACGATGCGCTGAAGGAATACACAACTGTTTTGGGATTTGCCCCTGGTGATGTTGATGCTGTCAAAGGCATGACCAGAACTTTGATGATTAAGGCTCAGAAGGAAGCCAATGGTGCTTTCTTTGTGTCCAACAATTTTGAATCAGCAGAGAATTTCATTCAACGAGCTATTCAGTTGAATCCGAATGATATGGAATTGCGTTTGGCTGATGCCAAGCTACGCGCTATTTCTGGCAAGCCCGTTGATTTGTCTACGCTGGGAACGCCGACCAATGATGCGCAACGAATTGCTTATGCTGAAGCTTGTCTGGCACAGTTTAAGTATCAGGAAGCCACTCAAGCTTTTGCTACTGTCATTGCTAATTGCACAACTTCGGCTCAAGTATTTGCTGTCGCTGATATGGCTTTGATGATTCGCGATCTTGATAGCGCCGATAGTGCCTACAAGCGTGGTGGCACATTTGGTGACGAAGATGCTGCCGCTCGTTCTAAACGGGGTTTGAATAATGTTAGCACTGCTCGAGACAAGGCTCGGCAGTCATTGACATTGGGGCAAGATCTTGCTCGTAAGAAGCAGTTGACTAGCGCAATTGACCAGTTTAGAAATGCAGCCTACCTCAATCCTCGCCTTTCTGCTGCTCACTTGGGTTTGGCGGAGACGTTGGAGAAGCTCTACAACAAGTCTGCTCCACCTTTGCGTGAAGCAGCTCTTCACTATCGTGCGTACGTCAGTCTAGAGCCCGGTCTACCTGAAAAGCAATCGGAGAAGATTGCTAGGCGTGCCGAGAAGTGCGACGAGATTGCCTTTAAGCTTGAGCAGGGCAAGTCTACAAGCAAGTTGTCGTCGATTTTTAGCTCAGTGGAAAAGTTCTTTAAGAACTAAAGCTTGAGTGGAGTTGTACGTCTGAGCTTGTAGTGAAGTGCTTTTTTTGTTCGTGTGGCTTGCGCTGGTTGATGGTCCGGATTAGAGCGATAACGGTTTAGTTTGAGATGGTCCGGATTAGAGCGATAACGGTTTAGTTTGAGATGGTCCGGATTAGAGCGATAACGGTTTAGTTTGAGATGGTCCGGATTAGAGCGATAACGGTT
>JAUYRX010000045.1:0-8729 GCA_030696635.1 Candidatus Melainabacteria bacterium | reverse complement strand
GGGTGTAAAGTAAATATCGAATTGAGCGAAAGGGTAGCCGGAATTATCTGAGATCTTTAAGGGAGTGCTTTTTCTCACAGATGAATAGTCATAATTAGACATTTTTTCGTCTTGCGTAAGCACTGGAGTAACATGAAATCTTTTGGGAACTTCTTGGGCAAATGTTGGCGTTGAAGTAATAGCTAGAATGAAGACTAGTTGTACTATTCGAGTTTGTTGATTGCTTAGCATGCCATTTTCCCTTGAATATCAATTCCAATGTAGCCTATTTCTTGAATTTATTTTGCGATTGTCAGATAAAGTACGAAACCAATATCAGACTATTTCAGTTGCTAATTGCAACCTAGTAAGAGTTTGATCGAAAGAAAAGTTTGAGACGATAAATAAGGAGGGGAAGACCGATGCCTTCCCCTCCCCAAAATTAGCTCAAGGTTTTACGGGCAAGCAGCCGTTGGCGCTACGGCATTTATGTAATAACCATCAGCCGTGTAGGCTTTGCCACAGGCATAGATAGTATTTACCCAAACGTCCATAGCCGCAAAATCGTTGCCTCGATTGCCACCGGCGCGCTTGTAACCAATCAACTCAGCCCAGATCAAGCTATAGTTAGAAGCCACCGGAACATCTGCGAACATTGCCTGATAATCAGGCGGGAACTTCACTGCACCTGAGCCCAATTGAGCAACCGTGAGACCTCGCACAATCGCAAGATTAGCCACGCCTACGTATGGTGCTTTTTTGTTCCCACTGGTATCACAAATAGTGGTTTTGAGACTGCCCCACAAGGTGCTATCTGGTCCACTAGTAGCACAACCATTACGAGCATTGAAGCGGGTGATATCACCAGTAATTCTGGTACGGAACGCCGAGCTAACAGAGCCAACTGATCCAGCAAGCTGATCAATTTCACGACCTGACTCACGATACAAGCCAGAATCATAGTTGAACAGGTCATTAGTGTTCGGATGCTCGACGTAAGTCCCATTCGTTTGTTTGACCTGTTCAAACATAGCAATGAATGGCTGGGTAGCGTTTCCAAGAATTTGTGGTTGGGTGAAACCAAGAACGCCAGCAACTTGGGCAGAAGCCGGAACGGCTGCTGAGCCAAGCATCGAGACCGCTTGAGCTACATCACGGAAGACATAGAGAGAGTAACCGGCTACCTCGAATTTCTGCCTCCACTGTGGGGGGTTAGAAGTAGGAAGATTTTGAAGATTGTCCCCTGACCTGGTTTTGAATCTAGTCGGATTGATACCGCAGTAGACATACCACCCAGTAGCAGCCGCTGGCAGTGCCGTAGTTTGGTAAGGGTAATTTCCACTTGAAGTAACATTGGTGCAAGTTGCCGGGACAAAAGGTGCTACACATCGAGCGTATACATTAGGACCGAAACTATCAAAGTCTGCTTTTGTTGGCTGCCGACTGGGATTAGCCACTTTTCCCCGCATGTATGCTTGAGTGCAAGAAAAGTAAGGGTTTATCGCTGCGGTATCGGCCAAGTCGGGAGTTCCAACACCAGTTACAACAGCGGCTTTGATAGCAAACTCTTGCGCAAATAGATCACGCCACTTCATTGCTACAGGTGGGTTGATGAAATATGCATGGGAAGATCTCAAACTCGCTGCCGTAGGAGAAACAGCAGTGTTGGTCAAATACCGCTGGTCGCGCTCTGTGAAGTTGCCGAAGGCTGTTCCTGGTGCTGAGTCATAAACACCAGCAGCAGCTCTGTCAAGTGCATGGCCGTACTCATGGAACATCGCTTTGATAATCTGGCCGGTAGACTGCGGGTCATATTCAAAAGGACTCCCCGTCGCTTTCTTTTCAAAAACCATCGATACTTTTATATCCCCATAAGTGATGCCTCTTGTGCCGATTTCCGCGTTGTAAAAACCTTGCTTGATGGCTGTACTTGGGATCACATTAGGATCAGAGCTACCATTCCAAAAGTAGCTTTGAGCGTCAACAACGTTAGCGAAAATGTACATTTCCACATTTTTGCCAGCAAGGTTGGATTTGACAGACGGGAAGCTAGACATCAAGCTAGCCGCTGCATTCAAAATAGTTTGTCTGTCTGGATCTACAAATGCGCCGCAGTAATATATATGGCCGTCAAATGGATATGTGCCAAGTTCTTGCACCCAGCATCTCACACCGTGCTTGTATATGTCCGCTTCAGCTGCTTGAGCTGGAGTTGCAGCAATAAAGCTACCGGCGATGCCAGCGATTGCCAAGGCAGCGATGCCCAGCATTTTTGATATTGTTCGTTTCATTTTTTGATTACCTTTTAGGTTGTTGAATGGAACCTCTCATCGCACCAGGACGCAGGCGACCAAGACTTCTCTGACACAACGGTGTCGAGAAAAGTAGGAAGATTTAGAGCCTGTTTGAGTTTTAAAAGATTGCCTGAGTTAGATTGGTGAATGAAGAAGTCCCTTAACCCTTGCCTTTCATGGGCTTCCAATGCGTCCAGTGTTGCGGGATCTTCATTAGGCAAAGGTTCAGACTGGCTTGCTTGGGCCATTATGATAGAAATAGAGTCCTAGAAATTGGCTAGCGAGGCTCACGCCACAAGGCTTTTCGGACCTGCTGGTCTAATTAAGCGGCCACTCATATATAGCTCAGTTCATAAGCTGCTGGCGGATCTGCTCTGCTCAACCTCAGAATCTCAAAATCTCAAATGAGCCATCTAGCTGGCGATTCCCGAAAACTTGGGCCGGTTTTTCGGACAATTGAGAGACACTACCGGTAGTGTTTTGGCGCAATTACTACTTTTCAACCATTCGCAATAAAGCTAATCCACATCTAGCGTAAGTCATGGAAATCAAGAGCAGAATCCCCGCGCCCTTCATCCAGCCCGCTAGTCAAAATGCTCTTCCTGAGCCAATCTAGAATCGATGAAACATAATCAATATTATCGGCACCATAACTTCCACACTTACAGATCTCATGATCTAGATCTGGAAGCCACCGCGCAAACCTTCCAAAAATTACGCCACATCAGTGTTTTTAAAACTGAACTCTACCTGCATCCCTAGCTTTGACAAATACTTCAAAAGCAAATCAACACTAAAATACTTTGTGTTGAAACTCATTATTTCAGCCACTCTTGGCTGTCCTACACCAAGTATCCTGGCGGCTTCCCTCTGCGTCCAACCATTCTCCTGGATTATGTCTCTCACCTTCAGCATCAGCTCCGCCCTCGCCATCAGATTTGCGGCCTCGCTATCACTGTAGCCAATGTCCTTAAAGACATTCCCTGAGCCATGCTCTACATCGAATTCCACTTTATCCCCTTCGGATTTTTTGCATCTCGACATATGCCGCCCTCGCTATATTCAGATCTTTCTGTGATGTCTTTTGTGTCTTCTTTTCAAAACAATGCAGCACATACACTGCTTCTGGAAACTTCGCTACATAGATAACTCTGTGCTCGTGCGGCTTATGAATTCGAATCTCGAATGCACCAACTCCGATATCTTTCATCGGCTTCCAGTCGTCTGGCTCTCGCCCTAACTGAATCAGCCAAAGTTGGTTGCCAGCTATATTTCTGGCCTCCTCGGAAAACTCCTGTATAGCTTTCCGGCTTCCTTTGACCCACTCGACTCCCTTTAGTCCCATTAGCCCTCGCTTTTAAGTCGATTATCCGTGATTTCGTATCACCGGTCAACTAGCTTCTGGGACGTCTAACAGGCTAACGGTCTTGGGATTGGTCAGGTCTACTTTCGTCTGCTTTTCTCAGCCTGCTGCTCCTCCATGAAAATGCCTATAAAAATAGTGCGTCGGCATCCAAACGCCCATATATTCGAGCACTTAGCGTCTGTGCAGCGCAACTTTCCCAAACGCTAGCCCTGTGCAGCTATCAAAAAGCCCGCTGCAAGGGCGTTACATCAATCTGTGCAGCGCGCCTTTATCCTGCTACTACGTAGCGTGTTGCAAACGCCGTAGTTTCCGAGCCCCAAGTCTCAGCGCCGCCAGGTGCGTGCCAGAGATCTCAACTCCCCCGAAACGCCTCACAGAGGCGTCGATCGCCTTTGCTTCCAGCTCGGCCATAATTCATCGGTATTACTTTCACGGTGCCGCCGGTGGGCATTTCGAGGATTCGTATACCAATAAAGTCCACCGGTATTACTTTCAAGGCTCACCTAGGTGGCGTTTCGGGAAACGGTAAAACTCCTTTATCCTGCCATCACCACTTCCCCACTTTCTTTGTCTTTCCGCCAGCAATTTTCTGGGGTGGTTATGTCGCAACCTCTTTGAGGTTTCGACGGATTAAAGAGCCATTCTCCTATGGTGGCTATGCCACCACTTTACCGAGCAGTGGAGCCTCTTAAAAACAAGATATACGGGCAATACAAGGAATTAGAGCACACCTAAGTTCAAATGTCAGTCCGGTAGAGCCTCTTAAAAATGGAATATACGGGCGTTTAACTCATTGTGGCGCGCGCTCTTTATCCTGCATTACTTCGTGCTGGCAGCGCGAAGTCGCCAAACGACTCCCAACTTAACCGCCAAAAACCACTGGCTCCTTCGCTGCAAAGCAAAACCAGTCAAAACAGACAAAATAGGGCTAACTGAACATCACCGAATTCATCCGAATTGTTCAATTTGAACTAGCTAGCGACCCCTTGACTGCAAAAAAAACCACCTCAGCTAGGTGAGTAGGTTCTCGTTAATTTCGAAGCCGTACTAGAGCCTTCTAGAAGAGTAAAACAGGCCATATACTGGTAATTACCAGTAAGTACCAGCATTTTCTCCCAAATACCAGACAGGCGCGCAAAATGTCATCAAAAGAACAATCAAAAATCACGTTCTATGCAGACCCAGACGTAAAAAAATGGCTCAGTACGATTGCTCCTGGCGTTAAATCACACCAAATAAATGAGTTACTCAGGCAAGGATTTAAACGAGGGACATCAACCTCAAAACAGATAGACATTCTTGAAACACGCCTAAAGAAGCTAGAACAAGATATTCAATTCGATGGTTTTGCAATAGCGACTATCCGACGAGTCCTCTTAAGTCACTCTGGTGGCCAAGTTGCAGAAGAACTGCAAAAAGAATTCAATGATCTCTTCTATAGTTCTGGCGGTATTCCACCTCGACAAAGATGGTAGAAAACCCTTAGCTGATAAGCATCGGCGGACTACGACCAGTAGCAAAACAGTGTCGATTTTGTGAATACTGCACTAGAATCGAAGCTAATAATTTATCTTTTTTCTTAGACTCCAAGCCACTATTGGCAGTTGTCAAGATGATAGAATTAATAGCGTCGGAAACTATTCGGATTTTTGTATTTTTCTCTACCAAATAAGAAAGGGAGCCCGTCTCAGCAGTTGCCTGCCCGCGCTCCTTAATACCACCAGTGATACCAGTAGAATAACACACCGGTGAAATACAAGAAAGACCCCCCGCCTGCCCATGCCGCAATGCCTGATTACCAGAGAGTCTGGGTCCCTTAGTCAAGCTTGCCGTAGGCATCCGCAGGACTTGAGCTTGATTAAGGGGGCTCTCTGGTTGGCTCATCAGCCAGGCATGTGCAAAGGGGGCTACCGGAAAGTTCAAAACCTTACTAACTTCGTCAGAATGACTAAAACTGTCACTACCCAAAACGCCAAATCGCGAAAGAGTACTTTTCAGAACCTCTAATGAACCAAGCACTAAGGCTCTTTCACTAACCGGTCGGCTGACAGATGACTGAAGACCAAGAGAAGAAACATCAGAATCAGCAAGACCGCAGGGAAAAATTTCCTCAACCGATTCAGAACTAAAAACACCCAGAGCGGAAAGATCAAAACTATTTGCTAACGAAGAAACAAGAACCAAGGAATCGGCAACGATCCCCCCAGCCCCCCCACTAAGATCGCCTAGCCCGGTTGACATCCTCGTCTCGATTCGCGTGGCGTATATCGCCCAGATATCTGAGTGCTTCTTGACCGTTTCTTTCCGGCAGCCTGTCGCCTGTACCAAGTTCCTTATCGTCGGGTGTTTGCCTTCGGCCAGCATTTCATTCAGAGCTGTTCTTATCTTTGCCCGGGCTGCCCCCTCTCTTCTTCTATTTGCTTTTGCGTATTGGTCTGGCGTTAGTACCTTGGTTTCACAAAGCCGATTTACTAGGCGGTCTGTTAGTGGGTAGCTTTCCCTTTCACTTACCAGAGAGCCCTTGGGTGTCCAATAACATGCACTCTCGATATCCGACTGTACATCACGCCATCTGCCTGAATTTATCGTCTCTGAGTGTCCGTTATGCTTCTCTCTTAGCCATTGGCTTATTGTCTCGACTCTTGCCCCGGCGTTCCTTACTCCTGGTAGCGCCCTTACCCCTTGTGAAGTGTCTCCGAACCAAAGGTAATGGCCAACGCTGAGAATTGCGCTATGTCTTTGGCTTGCTCCGGTGAGCCCGTTTAGCCAGTAGCTACGGCCTCTTTGATAGGTTTCGTGATCTAGGCCGCTTGTATACAGTTCTTCCAGGCCGTCGGTGCTGACTCGTTCTCTATGCTCCTGGCCGCTCCTGCCGGCGGCCGCCCTGGTCTCACTAATCTGGCTCTCTATCAAGCTTCTAACTTCATCCCAATTTGCTTGGGTTTTAGTTAAGTCACTAAGGAATGAGGATATAGCTTCATCTGCTGTTAGTTCCTCTCGTCTTCTTACTAATTTCCCGGCAGAATCCAGCCAGCCAAAACCCTTCTGAAGGGGCAGCCTCAAGGCATTACCAGACGGGAACACTTCAAGAGTTCCCCCGGCTAGTTCATATCCCTGGACCTTCAGCCACCTTTTTATTATTGTTTCTACTTCTTGGCTTAGTACAAAGCTACTAAAAAAGAAATAGAGGTGCCAACCGCCGCTTTCACTACTTTGATACGGGGTTAGCTCTAAGCCGACTGCAGCAAATCTAGCCCTGATTTCTGCCATCTCCTGGGCGTTGTGGTACTTGCTATTGATGTCAATATCGATAACGCCGTGCCTGGTTTCTCTACCAAAATGACAGCCCCGGTAAAGCCCCCGGCCTTCATTCGACATCACCCCAAGTATCTGGGAATCAGACAGAGCTTGGCTCCATGGCCGCCAACGCTTCTGATTTAGGTTCTTGCAAATCGACGGCTGCCGCTCTGGAAACAGGACGCATATATCCAGAGCCACCGCATGCGATACCGGCAGGCAATAAATATTTTTCTTAGATAGTCTTAGATCCTCAAGCCCTGTCTGGCTTTCTTGGACCGCTAATGCTCCGGTCGTTTTCTGCTCCTTGCATTTTTTGCAAAGCAAGCTTGACCGTCATCGAGCTATCCGTTATTATTCATTTGTCTTCAGGAAAGACCCGCCAAGGAAAACCTGATTCAAATGTTTTATAACGTCTAGCCTTGACCTCGGTCAGGGCTTCGTTCTTTAGTAGGGCTGGTTCAAAAACCGCTCTCTATTTGTACTTAGATATCACCTAGATGTCTTTTGCGCCAAGCACCGCATATAGTGCCTGTTACAGTCAAACAAGTATAGATTTTTTTGCTTAAAAAAACTACTGGCCTTTAAAGAACCAGCTAGAGAACTTTGCCCACCAGCCCGGCTTATGCTGACTGTCTGTAAGCAGTTTGATAGTTTCTTGCGCCGATTCTGCTTGTGCCTGTAAATAGCCATTTCGCATTAACAGTGCTTCTATTTTCGCATCTTTCTCTTTTAGCAAGTCCCACAGGTGCTGGTTATTGGCGCTTGTCTCCAGATTTATTTTACTGTCGGCAATTGTCGCGACACTGCCAACACTTGTCGTCAATCCAGAATTACTGTCGGCAGTTGTCGCGACATGGTCTGTCACAGTTATAGAATTGTCGGCAGTTGTCGGCAGCCAAATCAACAAGCGACCAAATTCATCTGTTTTTGACCGAAGTTTTCCGCACTTCGCGTATCTCTGAATTGTGCGCTCTGACTTCCTCAGAGAGCTTGCAGCATCAACAACAGCTACCCACGAACCACTGTCGTTGACTGTCGCGACAATGTCGGCATCAGCCAAAGATCTGTCGGCACTTGTCGGCACAACGTCAAAGAGATCTTCCATTCCGTCAGTAGTGGCGGCGTTGGTGCTCTGATAATCACGGGCGGTATCACTCATGCCAAGGAGTATAACTATAAGATGTTAATCCTGTCTAGCTTTTGAGGCTTTGGAATATGACTGATAATCACTTTTCGTACCATCGCAAATAGTAGTAACGGTAAACAAAAAAGATAATATGCTCCAAAAGAACTAGCTAAATCTATTAATTGCTAACCCAAGTAGGATTGTGAACCTGTGGTCCACTGACTCTATAACTTTGAATGATATCGTTGTTGTCAAATTTCATGTCTATTTTATAGATTTGCTGTGCTGTATTTACCCCCGGTATATTTGGCACTTCAAATGTATAGAAAATCGAATTCGCCTTTGCCGTTTTCTTGGCCTTCCCAAATAGTTTTTCAGCACTGCTTAATGAAAGTGCTGTGAGTTTGTTTTTTTCAATGTTGAAGCTGATTCTTTGCTCCCAAATCAATAATGACTGCTCTTTAAAAATTGTTTTTTGAGGATATTCGGAATTATCTCGTGCCTGCAAATGACCATTTCCATCGGGTGTAAAGTAAATATCGAATTGAGCGAAAGGGTAGCCGGAATTATCTGAGATCTTTAAGGGAGTGCTTTTTCTCACAGATGAATAGTCATAATTAGACATTTTTTCGTCTTGCGTAAGCACTGGAGTAACATGAAATCT
>JAUYRX010000010.1:0-102993 GCA_030696635.1 Candidatus Melainabacteria bacterium | reverse complement strand
GACACACTTATATATATATATATATATATATATATATATATATAAGTGTGTCGTGTGTGTGTGTGTGTGTGTGTGAATTCAAACTACAGATTTACAGCTACGGCATGCCCGCGGAGCTACAGAAATCTAGCGACTAGAACTGTGTGCTAAATCTGATACCAAAACGGCGCTCTGTACCTAGTGGTTGGAGATATATCTGAAGTCTAGTATTTGGGTTGGCATATTCAGCGCCAACGCCAACACTAACATCAGCACCTCCATTTTGTTCAGGTGCAGAGCTTGAGCGGTTCGAAACAGTAACAGAAACACCTGCAGCATAACGATCATAATAAGGCTGAGGCGAACCTTTACCTATACGGTATACGATTGACCGAGGGTCAATTCGTTTCGGCACCAGTGAACTTGGATCGAACGAGCGCTCAATTGGTGACCCCAAATCGCTAGCAGACTGAGAGTAACTAACTCTTCTTGAAGAATCTTGTATCTCTACAGCAGGAAGATGCTCTTTCGTCTCTGGGTGTGAACCCTTATAACGGCTAACAGTAGAATCATTATGCTGAGCTACTTCAGAAAACTTCTGCGCCGTCAAAACCTCTTGGTCATTAAAAACCAGATCAGTAGCCCTACCAGAAAGTTCTTTCATCTTTATATACGCTCTCAATCTTGTCTAAATCGGCATTGCCGCGTGCGAAAACTATTTTCAACGCTATCGCCTACTTTTGAATATACAAACCTAATTGTGACAAGAACATGACAATCACGAGATTTGACAAAATGTATCTTGTCTCTTCATCACTATCGACACATGATTAACCTGCTAGATTTACGCATCGCTAACAGCGCTAGCTTTGCGTGCGGCCTTTGAGTGCGCCCTAAAACTATATCGAAAGCCAATTCGTGCCATTGAATCAGCATTGAAAATGCTTGACTGCTTGTTCTTATTTCTGGCAGGGTAAAAGTATCAACTTTATTTCTCATAAATTTTTCGGTTCTCTACCTAAACATCACCACTAACATCACAGCGGCACTTCTCTTCTGCATAACGAGCAGAGCAGTAAAGGCGGTCTTGATGTTTTGTAATTTCTGGAGGCTACTATGTTTACCTTCTTTATTCTCATGTGCGTTGCAGCATTCGCGAAAATGGAGCAAATCTTCGTGCCATTCTTGCTAACGACGCAAAAGACCTTCCTAATAAACTACAAATTTGTAGATCCAAATTCTTGGTTTTGCAAACTTTGCCGAAGCATTCCCACTGAATGTCCGGCAAAGAAAATTGGACTACCACCCATGTGCAAAATGAACCCGCTCTATGACGAATGCGTCTTTCTAAAGATGAAAGCTGAAGATGTAGGCCACCAAGACGATGTAATCGCCATGGCGGCCGCCATGCAATGATGCTTTCTTCTATAACCCTGACTTCGCGGGTTCTAACTAAAAGAAGCCGTCTTGGAGAGATAGAGATTTGAGGATTGCCTCTACTCAATCGGCTCCAAGCGTTCCGGTATAACAACCCGGAGTAAACCATCACAAATCAAATCAAACCACTATGAAAAAATGGCACCAAGAAGCATCAATGATGCGTAAAAGACAATTGCTTCATGCAACGGAAGTTCTAGAGGAAGTTGATTGCCGAGATAAAAGCTGTGCACTTGGCCGCTTTCGTAAAACCAAAGTACATGCATGTCTTCGCCATAACTGCCATATTTGCCATCCGGGCAAAAAATATAATTTGACGACTCAAGCTATAGAAATTGCTGACGAGGCCATGGCAGAGCAATTGAATGACCTAATCGAAGGCGATGACTAAGCAGAGACCAATCTACGGACACAGTCTTCGTGGAAAATCTTCATGGAAAACATTGTTTGGGTCGCAGCCCTAATCTTGGGCTACGCCTTTTTGGTCAACAGAAGCAATCTTGAAAAAGACACTGCTTTTGTCTTCGGCTTACTATTCGCCACACTAATTGCCATGTTTCTGGGCGGCTCGAGCATCGTTTCACAGATTGGCTGGATTGCAGTATGTCAATTTGCCTGGACGCTGTTCCACGGTGTTCATATGGGCTTTAGACGCTTTAGAAACACTTTAGTAGTAGCGATTGCAATTACCGTAGTTCTCAGCACCGCATTCTTGCTCAAGGTATCAAGCCCACCAGGCTTTGCGACCGTAGCAGCTGTGCTACTAGTCGGGCGCTGGCTGCTCAGCTCAAAAACCTCATTAAAAACCGGCAAAAATGCTGCAGTAAAGAAAGATCCTAACGAAGTAGGAACAGTCAAGGAATTTAGGGAAATCGGGGAAGTTAGGGAAATCGGCAAGCGCAATAAAAGTCTCCAGCTGGCAATTAGCACTTCTCACAAAGCTGCGCTTGCTAGTGGTTGGCTCTATAAGCAGATTGGTCCTTACTTTTATGGCAATAAGCGTCGCAACTTAATTGCCATGTTTCTCTGTACCTTTTTTCTTAGCACCTGGCACGGCAGCAACGGTCTAATTCTCATTCGAGAAGGAAGCGTTGCATTAGTGCGCGAGCCTTCTGGAATTTTCCAAGAAAAGGTCTTAGAGCCTGGTCTGCGAGCTGTCATCCCTTACTTACAACAGATGGTTGTTGTCCCTACATCGACCATCACACTGCCCAGAAAAGAGCGAAAGTTACTAATCAGCGGAAGCACCAGCGATGGCTTCAAAGTGACTATTCGGGTGCAAGTTGCCATCAAATTAAGCTCTGATTTCAAATTGCTCATTCCTTTCTATCAAGGTAAATACAGGGGAGATCCTCTACCTGCAGTAACGAGTTCTCTAAGAACAGCCTTTTCAGACTACCTAAAAACATCAAGGGTACAGAACTTTCTGCCCGTCGTCGGTCGCTCAATAGACATAGAGCAATCTCTTTTACCCTATGCTCAAGCGCATCTCGCAGCAAATGAGCCAGCCATCGACATTGAAGAAGTGACCGTTGTGAAGATATGGAATGAGTCCCTGCTGCAGGTGCCTATAGATGCCTTGCAACAAGCGAGCAACGTCGCTGATGAACTGGCTAATTCAATCAGAGACGCAGCCTGCAAAGACAATCCCAACTGTCTATAGACAGTTGAAAATCAAAACCTGAACAGAAGAACAAAAACTCGATTAGCAAATTTGGAGTGAAATTATGTCTCTCTTCACAAACCGCAAATTCATTGGTCTTGTTTCAGTATTGGCGTTGGCAGGCGCTGCCTATGCGTATGTTGCCACTAATGGTGTAAGCATCGTAGCAGAGGGCTCAAATGCTGTTGTTGCTCGCCTTGATGGTAGCCACTCAGCTAGGCTACTTAAGCCTGGACTAAACTTCGTTGTTCCCATTTGGGAGTCAATTCGCCCTGTCAAACTGTCTCAAACCACCATAGACACAGGCATTCTCAAAGCAACCACAGCAGAGGGTTTGCCAATTGCTGCCGTTCTTAAAGTAGAGTTTGAACGCGAAGGCAATGCCGACGCGCTGGCTCAAAGCTTTGACAGGGATGGCAACGATATCTCAACTAAGCTGATCAAAGAGGCGATCGCAAAAGACTTCATTGCCTATGGCAAGACAACAACCAGCCTGAGCTTTAGCCCCATCCACATTTTCTCAAAGGGTACGGCAAGCGGCATCAAAGACTCTCTAAACCGAAATCAAGAGCTAAAAACTCTGGGAGTAAACGTAACGGCAGTCACTATCAAAAGACAGTGGCTAACGCCAGAACTTCAAGTTCCCATTGATGCGGCTAAAGAAATCAACGGTGCCCTAGGGGGAGCTGCTACTGAAGCTAGACGAAGAGCATGCGAAAGCAATCCTAACTGCTCTTGAAACTGACTAACAGACGGAAGGCCAAGACAATCTCTAAACATATTGGAGGAAGTTATGTCTTTTGGAAGAAATCTTTTCATTGCTGCCTGGCTAGGCCTAGGGCTTCTAGTTCTTGCTCGCGAGGCAGATTCAGCACCTCGCACTTGGTTGCCAGAAGCAAGCCAATTCTCCCACTCACGTCTTTTGATGGAACCAGGCATGCAGCTACCGCAGGGCTGTGGTGCAATCAATATTGACTCACAATTCTTCGACGCCCTTGCGCAAAATGCCGGTCACGTAGCTGTTTATGGAGCTTTGACGACAAGGCAACACCAACTGCTCTTTGACCCAGAAGCGAAAGACTTAGCCGAGAAATTGCAGAAGAAAGTGGCCGAGACTGCCTCAGCTAATCAGGATCGTCTGACCATTCTAGTTCTGGCAGATCCCCCAGCCATGGGATGTGAACTGTCTATCTACGCAGTTAGCAG
The DNA here is from genome assembly GCA_030696635.1 of Candidatus Melainabacteria bacterium. Lineage (GTDB taxonomy): Bacteria > Cyanobacteriota > Vampirovibrionia > Obscuribacterales > Obscuribacteraceae. The sequence goes on along the minus strand of JAUYRX010000010.1, from coordinate 98,708 downwards.
CGGCAATAGCCTGCGCGAAATGCAACCGACCGTTCTTGCAGCCCAAAGCAATGAAGTTACTATGACTATAGTCAAAGTAGCCCAGCAAGCAAGAAATTCTTCACTGCAGCAAGCTAATCAAGACAGAGAGACCAGCAACAATATCAAAACAGGTTTTGTTCTGCTTCTTCTTGTTGCTGTCGGAACGGTCGGAACTCTCATTTTCTTGACTGAACTCAATAGCCAGCGTCAGATCAAAGAGAAAAACGCCAAAGCCCGAGCTATCTTTGAAAAGAACAAAGTAGCCTGGCAAGAGCGTATTGCCAATCTGGCATTGAGATGCTCTCAATTCGATGAACACCTACTCTACCTAGACACCCGTGCTCCTGATGCTCAAAGACTTAGAGCATCACTTGTTCTACTCGACTGTTTTGTAGAAGCTGGAGGAAGAAGAATCGCTGAAATTGCCGAACGGGCTGAAAGGCAAGCAGTGACCAAGCAAGACTTTGAACTTCTGACGAAAGAGCTGAAGGGTGGTTTCGAACTACCACTTGAGCAGCCCTGGTACGAAGGCAGCCCCTTCGAACCTCAGCAAAAGTTTGTTCGCCTAGATCTAGAAAGCTACGAAAAGTATGCGACTGCGGTCTTTGCTATCGCGAGCAAGAGCTACCAGGCCCTAAACGGCATAGGCAATAAATAGAACGTTAAAACTGGTTTGTAGCAAAAGAGCGGTGAAAGCCTACCTGTGGCATTAGCCGCTCTTCTCCGACAGATCAAGTCAAACAAAAAATATGAGGAGTGACTCTGAATGGCTGAATTTTTGCCTGCCACATATGGCCATCTTACCGAATTCGGTAGCATTGTCATTGCTGAAATTCTGTTCAGCCTAGACAACATAATTCACGTAGAACATTTTTCCCGTGCTCTACCAGCGCGAGAGCGAGCCAAGGCATTGAGGTGGGGTCTTTTTGGCGCCCTCTTTTTGCGAGCTCTCAGCCTCGTTCTCATGACTTTCGCCAAGTCGTTCTACTGGATCATGCTACTTGGGTCAATCCATTTAATCGTCACTGCTAGTATATGGTTTTTCGGATTGATATCAGAGGAAAAAGAGAAGCAAAGCCTTGCTGCTCCTGTTACAAAATCTATGAGCCTACTGAAGGCCGTCATCTTGATTGAGTTAACAGACATCTTCTTCTCCGTCGACAATGTCGCTGTAGCAGTCTCAATCAGCCAGAATATCTGGGTGTCATCTGCCGGAGTGGCCATGGGTCTTGTAATCGTGCGACTCTTATGGCGCAACTTGAAATATTGGTCAAGACGCTACCCACGCCTTACTGATACCAGTCAATTGGTAGCCGGTATGCTCGGCTTGCAAACTCTAGCTAAGTTGCTACTTCATCTGAAGGTATCGCCCTGGCTAGACTTAGCAATTGTGGCAACTGCAATATTGCTCGGGCTAACTTTTGATACTCGAGCATTCGGCACAAAGCTCAGAATTAAAGTGACGCTGCTTTTAATAACAACATTCATGTGCCTGTCAGTATTGCTAGAGATTTTCTTCAAATAGCATTGATCGATTAATCGAAGTCAGCAATTCTCACCGAGCACTACTAGCTGTGCATAGCACTGCCAGTAGTGCAATCTCACCTCAAGTTTGGAGGAAAAAACAATGTTTCTAAAAACAAACTTTCCACAGCTCTGGTTCCCAATTGAAGGTACCATCAGACAACTCTCAATGCTCCTAGCTGAGCGGCAGCCAATCTCTGCCACAGGACATGCTTTGGAAATCACGCGAATCAAAGAACTAGTGCAAGAGGGCTTCGACAACATGGACCCTTTTGCAAAACACTTCACCAGCAGCTTAGCCCTAAAAGCACCAAATGCAAAGGCTTTGAAAGTCATCAGCCAGCGCATTGAAGCCTTGGCCAAACTCGAGAGCCGATTCGACGCGCCAACCTCAGCCAACCATACAGCCTTCGACCTAAGTTCTGCCTGGGAAAATCGAATTCCCGAACCAGCGGACATCAGCTACATGGAAATACTTCTAGAACGCCTAGACATAGCACTGCTCAAAGCGCAGGCAAAAGGAGCCACTGAAATTCAAGAAGTGATCATCGCTGTAAAAGCTGTATTAGCAGAATTCTTGAGCGCGTACCAACAGCCTGAAAGCTACAGCAGTGAATTCTATGAATTAACGAGCTAATTTCTCAGCTAACTTTCTGGCAAACCCGCCGAAACCTAACACCTTGTCGCCCAAACGCAAGGTGTGATGGTCTGTCGTGAGCTTGTCACTCCGACACTGATGAGGCAAACACATTTGTGGCCTAGGCCTTGTTAGCAAATTTCAGAAAACGACTACCAAGTTCAGTTCCACGTACATTCAAGATAAAGGAGAGCAATCATGGCTAAAATTACAATTGGAAACTCTGTATCCGTCTCCAGCAACCTCGCATGGATGCTAAATAATGAGTTATGGCAGCACGCGCATACTTTTACGGAAACTGATGAACTCGGTAATCGCGAAGAAAGTATCACCGATAATAACATCACCGATGCGGCTCAACCTGACTGTGAGAATTATGTGGGCGCTAATGCAGCCGGCGCGGATGACTGGACTAGTATATTTGCTAACGGTCCTTTCGCCGCAGGCGTCCAAGTTTATTCAGACCTTCCTTACAGTTCTGCCGTCATGGGCGAGTGCTACTAGATCATTGGCTACTAAGCCTTTGCTCCTAAGTGCTAACTAGCGAGAAAAGGTGTCGTCTAGTTGACGACACCTCTCTCTTCTTTCTTCTCCGCTTTCTCTGCCCTTTCTATTTTACGAATTGCAAGACGACCGGTCTAATACAGCGCTTGGGTTATACCCTTCTATGCCTTCACAATCTAAATCAAAAATCTATCGCCAGATAGATAAAGCTCTTTACATTGCACTGATAGCGGTTGCTCCATAACCTCTTCTCCTCTAGTATCTATATCGTGTTACTAGATGCCACTGAGCATCACTACGCCATTACTAGAACTGCACCAGCGCAGCATTAATGCAATCATAGCTAGGTTGAGCCTCGGGGAGAAGATGTTAAAGCCGCTCGAACCAATAAAGCTATTTGTTACCGGCACCGGTACCGATATTGGCAAGACTGTGGTTTCAGCCATACTGACATACGGCTTACAGGCAAATTACTGGAAGCCAATTCAAAGCGGACTCTCTGAGCCACCCGAGTTCGCGACTGATTCGCTTTGGGTACGCAACAAATTGAACTTAGAAGCACACCGTATCATTCCTGAGTCTTACCTTTTCTCCCTGCCAGCATCACCGCATTTGGCAGCCAATCGCGAAGGCAAGACCATAAGCACAGCCAAAATAATAGATCAGTTTGAAGCACTTCAATCTTTTTCCAGCCTAATAATTGAAGGCGCTGGCGGAGTAATGGTGCCATTAAACGAAAGAGAACTGATGATCGATTTAATGGCTTGCTTACAAGTGCCAGTTATCATTGTTGCCTCAACAAAATTGGGTACAATCAATCATACTTTGCTAACAGTTGAAGCGTTGTGCAGCCGCAATATCAAAATTGCTGGCATAGTCATGAATGGTGAGGGCAATCAATCTAACAGAAAAGCTATTGAAGAATTTTCAGCAATACCAGTAATTGCCGAAGTACCAGAGCTACAATCGACTGATACCATCTCGCTGCAAAACACATTTAGTCAGTGTTTTTCCGATTTAGAAAAAGACTTGCGGTCTAACTGAAGCCACTTGCGCCTCTCATTTGAAAGCTCGCGCTAGCTAACATCCCATTATCGTTAATAGGAAAGCATAAATTCATCCAATCAACATTGACTGAATACAATTGACGATGTCAACAATCGAATATATCTAGTCAATTCATCTGCTTCCAAGAAAACCATACAACCAACGTAAAAATCATGTCCAAACTTCTAATCCAGCCAACTCGATTGGTTGATGTTGCAACACCATTCAGACTGAGCCTTGGCGACCTCTGGGCTTATAAACAATGCCCAGCGCAATACTTTCATCGGCAGGAGTTAAGAAAGACAAAAGCTGTCTACACTCCTGCAAAAACAGAGACTGAATTTACTGGTCAAATTTTTCACGCAGCGATCTCCGCTAGCGTAGAATCACGTAAACCAATAATTCAAAAAGGACTAACTGAAGCAAGGGCGATTGTTCCTGATAGTGTTGAAACTATTGAGGAACGTTGCCTTCAAATGCTCAAATGGGGCGACTCTGTTCTGCAACGAGAACGGCTTCGCTTTCACTGGCATCAAAGACGCACAGAAGAAAGCACAGGCATTGAACTGATCACTATCTTCGATGCCCTAAGGGTTGGTGACGTGCCAACCGTAGTTGAATTTAAAACAAGAAATGCCACTAAAATATCTGGTCGTGATAACTTTCAAACGATTGTCTCCTGCTGGCTTCTTGCTGACGAAGATACAAAAATCGTGAAGCGCAAAATTCTGTACTTTGGCTCTGGCAAAATTATAGAAGAGCAGTTTAGTCGTGCACAGCTCGACAACTTCATGGCTCAACATGTCAGACCAGACATGCGCCGACTTCAAAATGCACTAAAGAGTAATGAGAATCTTGCCCAGCAACGTTTCATTGGCAAGAAATGCGATTTCTGTCGGCACTTTGCTCAATGCCAAGGCACAACTGTAGAGAACTAAAACCAACGCCGCTTAGCGCTAGCTCGAAAACCTGATTTCGCTCTGATTGGCTGCTCTTAATCAATTCTGCCTTATTAGAGTTGTTAGATTCTGCAACCTTCCACCATTCAGACTAGCCCAATCGGTGAGGATAGCAAGGCACTCCTCATCACCTCAACTTCAGTCGGTACAAACTACCTCCAGCAAATTTCAAACTCAGCTACATTTACGAAGCCTATTCACCAGCAAGCTCTGCTGAAAAAAATCAATCACAAAATGCAAAGCCCATGAATCTAATCAAGCGCGTTCTTCTGATCAGCTTTAGCCTCGCCTTAGCAATGTCCCCCCTCAGTAGTGCACTCGCTACTCAACCAGGCGAAGGCACCGCTTTCGACACACTGCAACGCAACTGTCGACATGCATTTCCGCGACGAGAAGTTGACCCTTCGCGACCAAAAACAATCGTCATCGAAAAATCAACCTTCTGTGTATATGTTCTGCAGCGAAACAGCAGCGGCCTTGTGGTATCAACCCAAGCTACTGCTGCAAGCTTCGGACGCGATCTGGCTAGCAAAAATGGCAAGTACATCGTTAGCGAGATAAGTTGGCGCTCGAAATTACCGAATACTGGGCTACCAAATCGTCAACCGTCGCCCTCGTGGCAGTCAAAAGACCCACTGTTTTCAATAGACATCACGCTGCTATCGGCTGAAAAAGTCAATTGCCAATGCCGCTTAAAGTCGTTAGTTGTGCAGAATGTACAAGATCCCTTAGATGTCGGCGGACTAATCTGGAATCTACCAGGCGTTGCTCTTCGCACCAGCGATGCTAGCAAGCTAATTCGGCAGATTAATCTAGGAGACTCAGCCTACGTAGTCAATCGTCTAAGCGACATCGGCTTGTAAACCACTCATTCTCTTGATACAGGAGACAAATAAATGAACCAAGAATCTGAACAAATCAGTGACCCGACTGCTGAAGCGACAGCAACTGGTCTAAAGGCAAAAGCAATTGCCTTAATTACTCGGATGCGGATACGCATACCTGAGTTCAAACCCAACCTTGCCTCACTCGCACGATTCAAACCCATCAAGTTTAACTTCCGACTCAATTCTGGGTGTGATTCATTAAGCAAAGCTCGGTTTCTTGGAGTAGCGCTGGTAATCGCCTCACTTCTCTATTTGATTGGGGTACCGTTAACCCAGCCATACTTGGTCAAACTCTGGCAATTGGCACCGGTTTGGCTAGTGCCTCTTCTGACAGTGCCACTTTTGCTTACACTGGCGAAAAAAGAGACAGAAAGCTGGGTCAAGAAAATTGCGCTTCTATCTGGCACAGCTATCGCTGGTGCAACTTTGTGCGCCTTTATGCTATTAGCCAATACCGCCCCTTGGTTTGTACAAAGCCAAATGGCCGCTTCGCTAAAGCCAATAAACTTGACTGAAATTCCCCAAACCGAGAACTTGCGAATTCTCGGCCAAGGAACGGCTTCCTGGTATTTGCATAGCAAAAACCCAGACAATCGTCTAGAAACAGTAGGCTTGCCTCAACTTGTGCGGGAGCGCCAGAGCGACGGCTCTTATTCGATGTGGTGGCAAGGAGCATACAGCTTCAAGACTGGTCGCCTAAGCAGTTGGATTCCTCGTCTTCTTGGCTCAACACAAAGCATCCTGCGAATCAACGCCTCAGAGCTAGAGATGAGCAACGAAGGCAACAGTGGAGCCAATACAAAGTTCGTATTCGGCGAAGAATCGCTCTTCACTGAAACGCTCTTTCGCTGGCACCATCCATTTTCTCAGCGCGCTGAAGCGACTTATTATCGCAGCGATGATGACAAATGGTCGCTTCTAATACCGTACATCAGTTATAGCCCTACTATCACAGGCACCATGCTGCCTGTTCTTGGCGGGGTGATGCAAGTCAATCAGTGGGGCTGGGTCACAGATTACACGGTTGAAGATGCTTCTCGCTTGTTTCCTGGCTCGGTTCTCTATCCCAGTGTTTTAGCTCGGCAGTATGGTGAGGCCTATGGCCACTACCGCACCGGTCTATTGAATGTCTGGATCAATGAATCAGGCATCAATCAAATCAGCGAAGATACGCCCAAGGCTGGTGAAAATCAGCAGCCTTACATTCAATCTTTTGACATGGGCACCAAGGGGCATGCATTGCAAGAAGTAATAGCGCTTGAACCAGCCGGAAAACAGAGTTTTGCTTTAGCAGAACTGCTTTTCTTTGACGCTCAATCTGGCAAGACTCATGTATACAAAGTGCCATTGACAAGTGGTCTAAACGGTCCTCGGCGAGCGTTGAAGCAGGCAACGAACGCCGACCCGGAGACCGATTGGTTTTCCTATTCAATCCAAGAGCCACGGCTTTTGATTCGCACCAACTCAAATACTGTGAAAAAATCTTGGCTAATGACCGAGGTTAAGAATGAGGGCGATGATCACACCGCAGTGCGTCTCATTATTACTGACATGGAAACACTAAAAACTCTAAGCTTTTCCTCAAGAAGCGAGCTAGAGAAATTCATTAGTGGTGGCACTGTAGCACCATAGGCGCGTTCGAATAGTCGCCGCTCTAATAACACTAGCCACAGATTCAAACAAACAAACAAACAAGAGAGAGAAGGCCAGCTTTGCTACCTTCCTCCTTGTTTTCAATCGATCACAAAAAATTAAGCGTTCAATACGGAAAAAACAATGAATAACAACTTTTCTATTTCAGCCAAAGCAGTCATCAAGACAGCTTTAGTCATCGCTCTCACCATTTTCATTTTTGAGTTTCGTGTGCATATTGGCTTCTTACTGCTTTTACTTGCAGTACTAGCCCTTCTCCTAGGCCTCTTGTTGTTGTACGCGGGCACGTTTCAACCAGCTACCGTGAAAAAGTACGCGGAGCAAGCTGCAAGTTCTTACGCCTATTTGAAAGCTCTGATTGACAAGACTTTCAACAAGCAAGCTGAATTAAGCTCCGATGCTAGCGCTGATACGAATCAATTCGTCGCCCTCGTCGAAACACCAGTGAACGAAGAAGAATTAGCTTTAGAGACTCAATTAGGTGACAAAACGAAGATTTCTGATGACGAAGAATATCTAGTATAGAACTGCTGCAAATTCAATTTCTCCGCGCCTACACTTGGGGGTGCGGAGGAAAGTCAGTTTTCAATATTTCATTGAGGTTTCTCATGGACATTTTTCTCAGCCTTTTGTTTGGTTGTGCCGCTTTCTTCGGCTATCTTTCTAGCCTTCATCGAATAGTCGAAGTCCAAGACAATTTCTATATGGGCCTCGGCTCCTATGTGCTGTCGACCATGCTAATCGCAGCATTGACTCTATTTGTTAGCGGAACATGGGCTTGTGCTTTGACCGCAGGCTTCGCTTTCTTCCTCACCCCAATTTTCCTTTTCCTCTTATTTGCACTTAGTTGGAAAGACTGAAAAATGGAAGGACTATAGAATGACTATTTAGTCAGCTGACTTGACTGTATAAGTTATTGCCGGACACCAAAATTATCGCAAGAGGAGCGGCAGCCCGTTCCTCTTTTCCTATTTCACTTCATCTTGTGGACCTTGACTATTTTCCTTTTAAAATTTTAAATAGACCGGTCTAGTACAATCATAAAAGGCGAAACTAAAATCGGAGTGGAAAACAATGAAATCCATAACAGCACCACAGAAAAAACTCGACTAAGCAGAGACCTAGCGGGGAGCTAGAACAGTATGGAGTTGTCACACAAAGAAGCGTAGTCTCCCCCATGATGACGGTCTCAAAGTTCTCAGTCGCAGTTGCCACTTCCCCCATATTCGAGGTTAAGCCATGAGTAAAGTCGAATCTGAAGCACCATCCCCCAGAGAACTAGCTTCGCAACTAGACACCGTGGATAGCCAAGGGCATTTACTAAAAATTGGACAAGAAGTTCAGCAAGCAATGAGAGAGGCTGCCGACAAACCAAATGGTGTGGCTAATCTGTCTGCTGAAATTTCGCACAACGATGATCGCAAAAGTGGAAGCAACGAACTGAACTCTAAGTCAGCCAATACACTTTACTTCAGCAACCCTTTTGACAATACAACAGTCATGAAAGTTGAGGCCAACTCGGTTTCTCTGGTGCCACTAGATCAGGAGTTGCACAACATCAAACCTATCTGGGGCGGTGAATTTCCCAGTACTCCTGCCAGACCCAATCACTCGCCAGGCTGGGGCGGTTACGATCAACACGCTCCTACCAACCCAGCTTCTGAAAATAGACCAAGCAATAATAGGGTCTGGTAGAAACATGTCGAAATTAGATGCAGTAGCAACCAAATTTAAGAACCTCTAGCGGCAGCCTACAACAATGCGCTTGGAGCAATACAGTCTAACTTAGAGAATCGGCAAGAAAAGAGACACTGAATTCAGTATCACTATTTTGCCATTTCTCACGATTTAACAAAGACACCCAACGGGCAAAGTAGTATTTTGCTTAAAACAAAAGTGTTCAGAACGCCAAATGCATATCGCTAAGTGCGCTATGGGCAGAAGCATCTTATGAAAATAACTTGCTAGCTAGCGCCAACGAACAAGAACCTCTCCCTCTGAGCCAGCGACAAGGTCAAGTGAGAAGGTCTGGTTCTCAAGTATTGATCGGCAAAGCTGCATTTGTGCAGGTTTAAGTTATTCAACTCTTTTCTTCACCGTGCTAACTCACAAAACACAAATCAACTAACTACATCTACTGCCTGTACTCAATTTGGTTGAGCCCCGCAAATTTTCTGCGAGTGTTAGGGTTCGATACCCCAAACAGGCTTTCCCGTCAAAGTAGCTTCAGTGAGTCTGATGCTGCCAGTTCAATTATCAAATCAATGAAAACGCGAAATCGACGGGATTCGCCAACCTGTAAAAATTATGAACGCTGAAGAATCAAAAGTCTTAGTAGGGCTTTTAGTCAATTTAGGTTACGGAGTTCTTTTAGTACTGATGCTGGTAGCAATGTTTCGCAGCCTCGGCCAGCAAAATCAGTTCTCCCGCAATGTAAAATCGGCTGCTAAGAAGATAGAACCAGACAAAGCTAAAGTAACCTTCGCTGATCTTGCCGGATTGGACGAAGTGAAAACCGACATGCAACTGTTTGTCGCGTGCCTCAAGAACACTCAGACACTAACAAAACTCGGAGGCCGTCCACCAAAAGGTATCCTTCTTGTGGGCCCTCCAGGAACGGGCAAAACCCTTCTAGCCAAAGCCGTTGCCGGTGAAGCAGGAGTGCCTTTCTTCAGTGTCTCTGGCTCAGAATTTGTCGAAATGTTTGTTGGAGTAGGGGCCAAACGCGTTCGCGAAATGTTTGAAAAAGCAAAAGAAGTAGCGCCAGCAATTCTATTCATTGATGAAATTGATGCTGTTGGACAGCACCGCGGCGCTGGAATCGGATACAACAATGATGAACGCGAACAGACCTTGAATCAGCTGTTGACAGAAATGGACGGTTTTGAAGGTAGCGAAGGTCTAATTATCATCGCAGCCACCAACCGACCAGATAAGCTAGACCCCGCTCTGCTTCGCCCAGGGCGTTTTGACCGCGAAGTAACCGTCTCAGTACCTGACCGAGCAGGCCGATTGGAATTGCTCACCCTCTACAGCAACGGTGTGCCTCTAGCAGCTGACGTAAATCTAGAGGCCCTCGCCTCTGACACCGCAGGCATGACTGGAGCCGATATTGCTGCCATGTTCAAAGTGCATGCTCCCGTAAATGCACTCAAAAGAGGTGGCTCAGAAGTTAGCGAAGTTAGTATGGCCGACCTCTCCAAAGCGGTCTGGGACAGCCAGGCAGGCGCCGCAACAGAAGGCAAGTCACGTCGTCTCTCACACGATGTTAAAAAGCTTCTTGCCATTCACGAAGGTGGACATGCCATCGTCGGTCACTATCTCTCAACCAGAAAGGCAGACTGGAAAACCAACTGGGGTGACCCAGTCAGTAAAATCACCATTATCGGAGCAGGTGCAGCTGGAGGTTACACCGCCTTTGCCACGAGCGATGAAAACAACTTCCCAACCCGAGAACGTCTATTAGGCATGATTACCACAGCTCTCGCTGGCAACATGGCGGAGCATATCTTCCTCAGCACCACCACCACTGGTGCACAAAATGACTTCGATAAGGCTTACTCATTAGCCAAGCTCATGGTGACTCAAGTTGGCATGTCTGAACTTGGGCCAATCTCGGTTGGAGCAAACGGCAGCGATCCATTCTTGGGGAAAGCCATAGGAGCACAGCAGGGCTATGGATTGGGAGAGGAATCTTCCAACCAGATTGATCACGAAATCAAGAAGATTCTAGATGACTGCAAAGAGCGAGCCGCTCGCATTCTTGAAGACCCTACTCTCACAGCATTTCTCAAGGATCAGTTAGTTTCGCTCTTACTTGAAAAAGAAACAATCTTGCTCGATGAATGGGCGGCGCTGTGGCAGGAGAACTGCAGCAACGTTGCCATCGAGATTTAGACCAGCAAAAAAAGTTCGAACACTAATAGCGTCACTTAAAATGAGCAAATCGACCAAAAAGAGACCAATTACTGGCAATACTACTCACGTGAGCGAGCAGTACGATAAAAGGCTCTACAACCGCTCCTATCGCCGCCAAATCAAGCAGATATTAGCGGTAGGCAACGCTCCAAGTTTCGATGAGGATCAGCCGCTGCTGCCTCGGCCTAACGACATCAGCACACCGTATAATTTCGATAAAGACGGTAAACAGTATCTTGAACTGAATGAATTTGTTGAACAAATTCGAGACGGTTCAGTGCTTGAAATTCCCAAGCGTTTTCTTGACAAGCATGTAAGGGCAGTGAATGGAGATATAAGCCAGCTTTCGGAAGACTCTATTCTTGCCCTAGCCAATGAGCGCCTGCGCAATCACATGCGCAAGTGAACACAAAGGAGGTTTTGAGGAATCTCCAATCATGACTCTTGTAGGCTCAGTATAATCTGAGCCTTTTTTATTGTCGTCTATTAATAGACCGGTCTATTAACATTCGGTAAAGAAAAAGGGCTGAGGCCCAAGAATTGTTTCAAGAAAAGGAGTCACAGGCAGTCAGCAGGCAAAGCTGCAGACTGTCTCAAAACTCACTTATTCAAATTTACCGGCGTCGGCCATCCAAAATACTGATATGGCTACTCAGCCCAGTGAATAATGACTGCTGGACAAGGTATCGACTTAGCTGCAGTTGCAACCACATCGAAATTCCCAACAAATAATACTTGAGCCAAATCACGATTATACCAATCAATAAACTGGCCCTGTCCAACGGCAACCCGCACTTGCACCACCCAATCTTCAAACGCCACCGCACCACATTTAGTGATGTCTGCTTTTAGGAGCAGCTCTCCGTGCTGATAAATAAATTGATCACAAGACGGCAATTCAACTGCTGAAGTCGCTGTAGAAAACCCAGTCTGTTGTGTGATTCCCATATACAAAATTGGCCTATAAGCCAAGCTAAAGTGGATTTACTGCTGGTGCGATTAGGCTCAGCCGCATAACAATTAAGCATGCATTGCTCAGTTATTGGTCGCGGGGATAGATTCGCTCGGGTGTGGCCATACTCATGGCAGCGAAAACTTCACCTTCAGGACTAAACCAGATTTTATCGCCATAGCCAGACCAGCAAGAATCAGTTTGGACATAAGGGCGGATACGCTGCATAGCAAGAGACATAAGACTTGGACCGTGGGCTGTAGGCTCATTAATACGTATACATCCGGAAAAAACATCCATGAACTCATCATAGGCTTCGCCTTCGTCTTTTAATTGTAAGAAGGCGGTAAACTCGTCGGCAAAGGCCTGCGTGGCTTGCTCTAGACAAGAGTGATTGTCAGGAAAAACGCCCTGAGCAACGGCAAATTGATAGCACCAGGCGGCAGCAGCCTTGATCTGTTCACTACTAAAATTTTTCAATGGCATAGAACTTTCATACTCCTAATTTATTCAATCAGACTTCCGCCTTTCAACAATGAGGCTTCCTTACAAAAGTACCCTCAAAAGTTAACCCAAAGAACAGCAGAGCGGTTGCCCGCCTGCATATTCCTAACCTAAAGTGGATTTACTTACTTATGCCTACACCTTAATAAGATGACGCACCTTATCTACACAACCAGAAAAGCTCGAGAAGAACCAAGCATCGCGAGTGTAGTGATCGATTACAACAAATAAGAGCGGAAAGATTGTCTCTGGAGAGGCATGGGTGATAGTGACATAGTGGAGCATACTAGGCCCAGCAAAGAAAGCGTCTAGCTCCCAAAAATTACCGTCAGAGAGTCGCTGACGAACTAAATTAGCGGCATGATGATAGTCGTCAACAAAGAGCTTCTCCAACTGAGCACTGGCTTCCTCTGCAGTTAATTCAAGTTCAAGCGATGAAACTGGCTGATGGATTTTCTCAGGAGCCGCCTTCAGTTTCGCGATCGCCTCGGCAATCTCAGGACGACGATGACTGCTCGGATCAAGTAATTCTTGAGCGGTAGCAAGGTAATAGAGCACATCCTCGACATTCCCTTTGTTAAGCGCAGCAGTAGCAGCTTGAAGGTGCTGTTTGCCTAATGCATGAGAATCAAGAGAAGAAGACGTCAATGAGTTTTCGATGATCATGTTTATAACTTGTTGTTGAATTGAATTTGCAAGCGTTGATCAAAAGCAAGAGCGAGTAGAGAACCCGCACAAGAACTAAGCAGGAGGGGCTCTGATATCGTAGGCAAGCATAAAAACTATTCACGCCAATTAACAATTACACTGACACCGTGTTCCGGAGCCAGGGTTACCACTCTTCTGCGAGGCACCTCTTCGCGGTTGCTAACTAAGCGAACATCAAAATTCTTGAACAAATTGGCGAGCACCAAACGCATTTCAAAATTAGCGAGCATCTCACCCAAACATCGCCGCGCCCCACCGCCAAATGGCATGAATTCAAAGGGGCTAAAACTATTATCTAAAAATCGCTCAGGGCGAAAGACATGGGGCTGCGGATAGAGATCCTCGCGCTGGTGAAGCAAATATATACAGCCAACAACGTAGGTGCCTGCGTCAAGACTATAGCCGCATAGTTCAACTTGCTCTTGGGTTACCCGTGGCGAAGTGTTTATCACGACCGGTGTAAGGCGCAATGTCTCATTGCAAACGGCAGTGAGGTATGGCAGCTTAAAAATCTGCATGGCATAAGCGTCTGCTGATAGCGAGTCAAGCTCGGCTAGCAGTTTTGCCTTCACTTCTTCGTGTCGACAGATATGATAAACAGCCCACGACATGGCTGTGGCAGTAGTCTCATGACCAGCCAGCAACATTGTCGTTAGCTCATCGCGTAATTCACTGTTGTTTAAACCCTGGCCTTCTTGATCTCGAGCGGCAAGCAGTAATGCAAGAATGTCACGGCGACTTTCATCGTTTTGTTGCCGACGGGTTTCAATGGCATCAAGAAGCAAATCATCGGTAGCAGCAATTTGTCTTTGCAATTTGCCATACGGGCTGATGCCTAGTAAATCTTGCTGAAGCCAGGGCAGAAACAAAGATAGTCCAACTAATGGCGAAGAAACCATGTCGGCCAGATTGGCAATAGCTGTGCGTAGTTGATCTGTCTGGCTATCTAAGCCAAAGACAACCTCTTGAATGACCTGCAGCGAAAGCGCTTGCATCACTGTGCGCATAGCTACCGGGGAATTAGAGGCATTGGGCAATGCTGCAAACTTCTCAGTTGCTACTCTTGAAATAATATCCAAATATGAACTCATGCTTTCTTGATGGAAAGCTGGCATTAGCAGTTGGCGCGCAGATCGATGTTGCTCGCCGCTAAGCATTAAAAGTGAGTTCGGCCCAATCAGAGGCAAAAGCACTCTGTTTGCTTCTCCGGATGCGCCAAAAGACTTTTTCTCATTGGTAAAGATCTGCTTCAAGGCACCCGGCTCAGAGACAAATACGACCTCCATGCGGTCAGACATGGCAGAAAATATTGGCCCAAATTCTCTGCTGTAATTTTGCAGATATGCAGTAGGCTGAAAAATCCATTGTAATTGCTGAATCACAAGTGGTGTTTTAGAACGTGGTGATTTCATAGTTTTGCTAGATTAAGATAAGAAGGGCTGAAGAGCCCTTCTGGAACATTACTAGACCTTAAATGCAAGTTAGGTGATAGGCATACGCGCCAACGATTGGCTGCCACTCATCACCTACTAATTCGCTAAGAGAAACCTCACCATCTTGAGAAACAAGAGCTTTAATGCGGTTATATTCAAGAAAAACCACAACCGCAAGGTTGTGGGAAAAAGGAATTTTCGCAGCTTCAATTTGGGCTTGTAGTTTCAATGTTGCAATTGAGTCTAATTGGTAAGTAGTCATATTGTTGTGATCCTCGATTTTATTAATGAATGGTTGAACAGTAGAAATTCCCTGATTTACTTGAAGCTTTATCTGCTTCTACTAAGGGCGGCTGAATTAATCCAAGAACGCTAACTCAACTGCAGAACCAGATTCGGGGTAGCCAAATAATGCAGCCGCAGACCCACCACGCAGAAAGATCTCAAAGTAGCGATCACTGTGTCCCGAGCTGCCAGGGGCGAAAGCCAATTGACCATGGGCTACAGAGAAACTACCTAAAGCGCTTGTTGCTATGTGTGTTTCTGAGTTAATTTTGATCTCTAAAGTTTGTCGAGTAAGTATCAACGACCCTAATGGGCTAGCAACACGAATTGTCGTCTTGATATTGCCGAAACTATCTATGTACCCAACCGCACCAGCAGGGGGCAGCGGGATATCTTCAAGCGAAAGCTGCTCTTTCAAAAGATGCTTATCACCGCTTAAGAGACTAGCTACAGCTTTAGGAAATACATCGCGAGAACGGAACTGAGATGTTCCATCTTCAACATTGAGAGCATATAACTCCACGATTTCTTTGCGCACGAACGACAGAGAAAACCCACTGTTAACAACTGCAAAGCGAACACCGCTTACAGTGTAGCCAAAAACGAGTTTTTCACCCTTGTTGTTGGAGCGAGAACCTAGTTCATCTTTTCGCGGGGCGCAATTGGCGAACACAAATGTCTCGTGTGGACGTATGTTTTCTGGAGCCAGAGCCAACTGTGCCAGGGTAAACCCAGTCGAGACAGTATCGAAAGACTCGACACTAGAAGGGACAACAACGACATCATCAGGTAAGTACCGATAGAGCGCAGCTAGCACTTCAGAATATGCTTGGTCGCCGAGTTTGTAATCGCAAATCACATGAAGTAATTTCTTTGACATATTTCTAAAGATCGTGAATTGAATAAATGGACTGACTCAAATCGAACAGAATTAGACCTTCATAAAGAGAAGACCGCCCTATACAGAACCCCACCAGACAGCAACGGCTCTAAAGTAAAATAGAAGCGCAACTCAAAAATGAGCAGGTGATGAGGGAGATAATGTGCTAGGCAGATGGATAGATGTCTGAGATGAAGGTTTTCTGGAATCGATATAAGGGTGAAAAGAAGCGCTTAACCTAATCACAAAACAACCTGCCATATCAATTGCCACAAGATGAAAGGGCATTCAGCCCATAAATATAAAGCTTCGGACCTTGCGCGAGGCTCCAGAAATTAGAGCAATAGCATAAAACTAGAAGAACCATGATCGCCAAATTTGAGCATACCAACCTATAAACCGACCGGTCTACTAACTACTCAGAAGAAAAAAAGAGCTTGAATAAATCACTTGTCGTGATCTATTCAGCTCTACTTTTAGCTACGCTCTTACTGAACAAGTCAGGCCTTCTTAAACCTTCAGACCTAAGGCCTTGTCTAGCTATTAGCTAACTTTCTTGGGGCGTTGGAGAGCCAGCGGCACATTCACTGTAGAACCGCCCTTTACCGGAGCAGGTAGAGTCGACTTAGGCACTGGTTTCGCTGTCAACACTGGTGGTTTTGTGCGCACAAGGGCAGGGGGTTTAAATCCGCCAGCACGCGCTTTTGCACCACCAAAGGTGAGTGTGAACTCAACCCCCGCACTCAGTAAATCTAGCTGCCACGCGCAAATTTTCTCGATATCACGGATAAGCTGCTTGCGCGAAGCTTCTGTTTCTGTGTTGAACAAGCGCTTGTCGATACTAAAGGGAGTATCAGAGGCAAAGCTTACATAGAAGCAATGATCACCCAAAGAGATTTGCACATGCACCGGATGGTTAATTGACATGCCGCCAAGAACGTAGCTTACACGTCCTCCAGATACATCTTCTGCAGCGGCACCTGAACCAACGCGCCAAAAGAAATTATTGATCAACTCGACGAACAATGCAGTGTTGATTTTCATGATCCTCTTTCCTTTTTAAACTGCTTACGCAGGCTGCCCAGTGTGGGCGAGCATTGATGCTAGGTTCTGCTTCTTTGTTGCTGAAGCAGACCAGTTCGAATACCTGTTGGAATTCAGGTACTGAGTTTTCGCGAAAAGAACAGACGGGATTCGAACCCATGTCATACGCTAAAGAGCGAGGGCTCAACCATTTGAGCTACGACTATTAACTACTGTTCTTGCCTCTAAATTGAGGCTAAAACTATCTCGCTTTGAGTAATTTGATATCGCTTGCTTTGCGACTGGCGGGAATTAGGATTCTGTCGCCATTGGAAAAAACGTCAAATTCAAGTCCGGTGATTCTGCGACCAGCCTCACCTCGCTCGCAAGAGTTTAGATTGGTTGAAAACCGACTACCCTGACTCAAAATATAGACATGGCTTGTACCTGAAACCTCAATGATAAAAGCCCCATCTCTGTCATATGCTCCCTCGGGCGTGATATATGCGGCGGTACTTTCGTCCAGACCGATAACTACAAAGCCAGGATTCTCGGCACAGATAGCCATCAACCGCGTCCAGCGGCTATAGGCATCGACGTGGGTGTCTAGAATTATTCCGTCAATAAGGCCCAGGCCTGGACCATATTCAAGCTGATCACAGGCGATGAGTTTATCATTCCCCATACCCCCGGCAATCATTTTTGATGCAAGTGCCGCCGTGCCGGCGGAGTTACCACTAATAAGAACACCTCTTGCCGCAGCCGCAATAATTTGATCGTAAAGGCCATCATGCTTTAAAGCATAAATCATGCGAGATTGATCCCCGCCGCGCATGTATATAGCGTCAAGGTCAGGCGGCAGATTCTTATGAGAACCTGGGGTAATTATTGTAACTCGGGCATCTAGTTCCAGAAAATCAGCAGCGCTAGTTTTACCATCAGGTACTGGATCCTTTGCCGCGTGAGCAACTAACCCAATGTGTGGTTTATAACCGGCCTTGTGCCCAGAGGCTGCATGGTCGAACAGCCGCCGGATATTCTGGGAAACGGGCTGTCCTCCTATAACGAAAGCTCGTAGTTTGTTAGTATTCATTCTCCTTTATTTCCTCGTGTGTTTGATTTTTCTCTAACTTTTATTGGAACTTTTCGTAACTGCCACCACCGGCGAAGCTGGAAGCGTTTAAACGCTCCAACTCCGCGGCTTGGCAGTTAGCTCTACTTATGCTCTTATAATTCCCTTAACGCTAGCTACCACCAACGGGGCCCGTAGTATGGGGTTTGGCGATAACCGGGGTTATGTTGATAGTGGTATCGGGAGGGGTAATAGCTCGGCCCGAAAACTCGGTAGTATAGGCCGGGAAAGATAACCGAACCAATGACGCCAATAATGATGATCAACACGAGTAGTTGAATCAAGGTCATTCCACTGTTCTTGTTCTTGAAATTTTTCATGATTTACCTCAGCGGTGTGAGTAAAAGTAAGTAAGTGCGCAAATTCGCCAAGACTGGAATGAAAGAGCACCATGTCTTCTCAAGGGAGAGAAACTGGTGCTCAATTAGACTTTTATTGGTAAGGCTTGAATTCGCGAGGAAGAGCTTCAGTGGCTCCTTGAGGCAATTGACCAACGTTTGCGAAAGCAAAGTTAATCTTGACCATAGCCGCGTTGTACTGCGCTGCGAGATCGTTAAAGCTTGCTTTCATACCACTGATTTCAGCCTGGATTTGATTGTAGGCTTCTAGGTCAGTGCGCGCCCACTCACTGCGGGGCTGGGGCTTGCCGTCAACTTTGTAAGCATCTTCTAAACCAGTCAATCGCACTTGCTGCGCTTCAACGTTCTTCTTCTTAGCGTCTAACTGTGCGCTAGCATCTTTGAACCATTCGTACTTCTTAAGAAGCGCGCGCGGCGATGATTCTTCTTTTACCACCTGAGCGCCTTCTTGAAAGTAGCTAACCACATAAGAGATGGCACCAATGCCTAGAAATGAAACAAAGATGATGAGAAACAGAGAAAAAATATAAGAGATGGGTCCCTTATGGTTCTCAGGGTCAAGCTGTTGCCAATCATTGAGGTTGCGACGATTACGACTCATATTTTTAGACTCACTAATTTGGTTGATTTCACAGTGCAATTGGTCAGAGAATCAATCGCCTCGACATATACATAGATCGAGGCAACCGACGATTTTGAAAATTCTACTTACCGGCGGTTTCAAGATTGAGCACAACACTCTTCACGGCGATGGGCTGATCACTTAAGTGGATGATTTGACCACCTGTGAACCAGTGTTGATGGAAGCGACCGGCAGCGTCGAACCAGTAAATGTACTCAGAGGAGTTTCCGTACGTGCCATCGTCTTGAAGCACCTCAGAGGTGTAGTGCTTCTCGCCTCCGATATTGACCTCAAAGCCATAGGTACTGCTGTTAATGGTATTCGGAGTAAGGCGCTTACCGGAAGAAGTAACTTTACCTTTCACCGTTGAATACAGAAGCACCTGCCCAGAGCTTGGGGAAATGATATAGAGGTGCTTGATCGAGCCGACAGCGTTGTCGAGCTTGAGCCGTTTGGCAATGTTGCTCTGCTCAATGGTCTGACCAGTGGTAGGATCGACTTGAACTTTCACATTGAGCTTAGTTACACCAGATGCCGATTTCGGCTGCTCAGGCTGATATGACCCAGAGCAGGAAACGACCAAACCACCGATTAATAGAGTGAGAAAGCTGAGTGAGAGCAAAGATTTTGTGCGATTCATAGAAGAGATCCGTTATTAACTAGTGTGGTTGTCAGTCTTTTGATTGTGTTGAGCGCGGTCAAATAAACTGCCAGCTATTGGCTGACGTTTAACACCACTGATGTTTGTGCCAATGGTTGAGCCGAGATGTGCAGCACCTGACCTTCAGTGAAAAAGTGTTGGTGATAACGACCATTGGCATCAAACCAATAGAAGTAGGGCACTGAGTTTCCGTAGGTACCGTCGTCTTGCAAAATTTCGGTAGTAATGTACTCTCCACCTTGAATTACGACTCGCGGTCCCTCATAGACAGTGGTTTCGTTTTTTCCAGAGCCAGTAACGTACTTTTCGACAGTGCTGCGCGGAGTGAGACGTTTGCCGGCGGAAGTAACTTTCCCTTTTACGCTAGAGTAGATCAGCGCTTGACCAGACTCTGGGCTAATCACATAGAGGTGGAGGATTGCTCCAGGCTTGGTGTCTTGGCGCAGTCGATTGGCAATGTTGTTCTGCTCAACGGTATGACCGGTAATAAGATCAACAGGCACCTGCACCGTAATACGACTAACCGCAAAAGCAGAACCGGCTAAAGATAGAGATAGAAGAGACAGGAGCAGCAATGGCATACATTGAAAGCGACTCGATTTGAACATTACAACTCCTTAGTTCATTAGTGAATTGATTCTGCCGGGCTCACGCAGAGCGCAAGCCCAGTGGAATCGGGTCAGATGTATTGGAACTTGATGCTATCTAATTTGTTGAATGAAACAAACTCGACAAAATCTCAAACCAATATCAACATTCACCAGACAACAAACCGCCAGCAGTCAAATACCAAGACACATGATTGTGGCTTGGTAAAAGGAAAGACTAAGTAGTGGTGGCAAATGAGGTGTTGTTGTTTTTCCTGGTGGTTGGAGAAATGAAAGAGATACCCACACTAAATCAGAAAACGCCATCCCTTTGCAACCCGGCGCTTTTAGAAGTTGTCTGAACTTGCCCGAAGCGCTACAGCCTGCACCACTGCAATGTTCGCACTTTTCAACTTGGCAATTGCCGATATTAAGGAATGCCACCACTAAAGCTAGCGCATGGTGAAATTACGCAAGAGCAATTACTAATCAAGTCGCACTAACTTTGAATGGCATTTCAGACCACTTCTAAAGAACCTAGCAGAGAAAATTAGTACTATCACTTTAGATATGAAGATGCAGCAGCTGCATCGAGCCACAGACCACCATCAATTCCATAATCGAGAATGAATTGATGAATCTCAAATTGATTTATCTCGGCTAGAGTTGCACGTCGAAATTCGCCATCTGCAAAAATTTCATTTTTCGCGAACTGGCCTGTCTCCAGGGAAATTGAACCCAACTGTGAGTTTCTTACCCCACCCAGATTGCGGTACACAGAGAACGGCCCAACCGGAAAGGGGCCCTCAAGATAGCTATTAGCACTTACTGGCAATTGCACTTGTGCAGAAAGGTCTCGTGGTACCAGTGTCTTTACTTGCCGCATAAACTGTGATGGCGGAATTTTATCACTATCGAGGACAAAAACGCCCCATCTTCCGCCAATTTTGCCGGAGGCTTGAATGGCTGTGGCCGCCACCTCATTGGTCAAATGAGTGGCTGGAATAGAATCTTCAACTAAGCGAGGCAAGATTTGCTTACCGAGACCATATCGTAGCGTTCCGATTGTCAAAACGGCCAGGCCCGCCGTGGCAAGCCCTGTCTGTAGTGGATGCTGCTGAATTGTATCGAACAATTCCTTGCGCCAGGCTGATGAAGAATCAGACACTTCATTTGCTGAGTGACTATCGATCCGACCGTTAGGTTCTAATTTCGGCATAAGGGCAGAGCACCGCAAAAAATCTAGCTACGGTCAAAGACTAGATTTTCTGCTGTGACAACTCTATAGCAGCCTCAAGTTTCAGCCTGGCTTTTTGAGCACAACTAAAAGCAAAAGACGGATGACGACTGGACATATAGAGCCTCGATAGCAGAAGCTCTGATTCAGCCTCTTCTATGACGATTGTAGATGTTGCATCTTCAATATTTTGCAGCACTCGGCGACGAGCGCTTAAGATCAGCAAGGCCAGCATATACATTTCTTTGCGGGCTTTACTATCGAACGAAAATCCAATAATCACAAACGAGTTGGCCAAAGCAAATAGTGCTAGGCCTAAGATATAGGTCATGTCAAACTCCTATTGAGAAGTCAAAGACTTATTCTGGTGGCATCTAACTTTATAGTCATGCGCACGAAATTTGCACCAACGCAGACGCAGAAGAAACCGCACACGAGAAGCGCTAGAGACGGCCCCAAAGCATTTGCCATTAGCCCAATTACAAGAGCGCCCGGTGCGGCAGTGCCCATACTCAAGAAAATGAACAGAGCAAGCACGCGACCTCGCACACTCTCGTCAGAGATCAATTGCTGCAGAAGTGAGCTAGCGCCGCTCATCATAGCGGTCTGAAAGAGCCCTAAAGGAAGTGCAATAGCTAATGCCGATACCAAATTTGGTGCGTAAGCAAAGGCCATCAAAGATATACCAAAACCGACTTCAGCCAGACCAATTCCCTTTGACAGGCGCTTAGTATTGGCGAGACCAGCCAGAAGCAAACTAGCCGCTAGAGATCCCAGAGCAGAAAAGACCAGAACTCCACCAAGGGCTCCGGCAGCAAGATGCAAATGCAGCTGGACAAAGGCCGGGAGAATTACCAGGTATTGAATACCCAGCAATCCCATCACTACATAGAGCTGCATCATTGCTCTGAGAAATGGCTCCCGCCAAACCCGCCCCACGATGCCGCGAAAGCTTGATGGGCCAACCCTCATAGGCACCCCGGCAGACTGACGACGAGGGAGCCGGATCAAATAAATCGTAATGATTGAAAACAGGTAACTAACTGCATTGATTAAAAAGCAAGTGGAAGCTCCCCAATTTGCCAGAATCAGAGCGGCGAGGGCCGGGCCAGCAATGCGTGAAATATGCAGCAATGAAGTCGTTAGACTTAATGCGTTAACCAAGTATCCTTTATCTGGCACCGTTTCTCTTACCAGTACTTGCCTTGAAGAAAATTCAAGGGCATCGAGAGTACCCTGCACCAGCGTGAAGCCATATAGAACAAACACTGATATCAAGTCAGCGCGAGCAATAAAGAAGAGCGCCAGAGCTAGAAGCAGAGCTAGAGTCTGAGTGATTAGCAGTACCCGCCTGCTACTCCAACGATCAGCTAAACGCCCTCCTTGATAGACAAAGAGAACGGTGGGCAAGGCTGAAAGAAATACATTGAAGCCGAGATTTAGCGCAGAACCGGTTAGAGTAAAAACTAGCCAAGAAAAAGCCATGCTCTGCATGGCAGTTCCAGATATTGAAATTACCTGACCGATAAACAAAAGCCGGTAATCTCGGAAGCGCAGGGAGCGGAATATCCCGTGGAAGATGGTCTTTTGCGAACTTGAGTTAGAATCAGAATAAGAATTTGAACTTGAAATTAAACGGCGGCCAGAGTTTCGCTCTGGCCTTTTCAATTTACGAGACATGGCCTTAAGCTCCGCGTTCCAGCAATCTGGTTGCCCAGGCTCTGGTCGATAAAAATTTGAAAGTTATGAAGCTAGTCGTTCAGAAGCCTCGCCATAAATTTGGTCGATAACCAGCTGAACTGCCCGAGCAAAGCTCGTTCTCAAATCGCCTTCAGGGGCCTGCAAATCACTTGCTTCAATAGTGATCGCTGCTGACACATCCATGGCCACACCAAGACCAGCCCAGCGAAGCAAAGTAGCGTCATTGGTACCGTCGCCAAAGGCTAAAGTTTCGCCACGGTGATAGCCGTAATAAGTAGCTAATTGGGCAAAGGCAACTGCTTTGTCAGCTCCTAGTGAAACAATCTCGACAGTCTCGGGGCCCGT
Organism: Candidatus Melainabacteria bacterium; assembly: GCA_030696635.1. Taxonomy (GTDB): domain Bacteria; phylum Cyanobacteriota; class Vampirovibrionia; order Obscuribacterales; family Obscuribacteraceae. The sequence continues at coordinate 75,129 of JAUYRX010000010.1, read as the reverse complement.
AATTTGGCAATCGAGACCAGATGCTACAACTGGAGTAATTGCGGCACAAAAACCAGGAACTTCGTCGGCCGGAAGTGAGTAAACAACCTTTGTTACTTCACTTTCTTCATTTAGTTCTGGGTCAAGGAAGAATACCGGAACCTCGCCAACGTGACTCTGGTCGTAGCGGTTCCAGTGCACTTGCGACGATACATACACACCATCTCGCAAGTATGAATAGACAGTAACGCCAGAATCAAGACCAAAATCTATAAGTCTTCGTGCTTCTTGGTAGGGCACAAGTTCTTGCTGCAAAGGTTCTTGCCTGCGGTTCGTGACAATGGCACCATTGCAGCAAATTAGCTCGGTATCAAGCTCTAGCTGGTCATGAAAGCCAATCATATGCTGAAACAATCGACCAGAGGCAAGAACAATTTGCACCCCGTGCCGTTGTAACAGTTCTATTGCTTTTCTATTCTCCTCACTAATTTGATAATCTGGCCCCAATAGAGTGTGGTCGAGGTCTACCGCTGCTATGCGAAAAGGAAAGGCATTTTCCATATAACAATCCGGCAGAGAAGCTGCCGTTCGAAAGAATGCTGATGAAGGTCAAATTTAAGTGTTTTTTGCTTGAACTAAGGCATCGAGTCGTCGCTGTTCAAGCACATTATAGATGCGCATCTGCAAGCTTATTTGCTTCATTGTTGCTACAAGTTTCCCCAACAGATCTTGAGGAAGATCAACAATGCCTGGCATCTCGATGCCTTCAAGAGAACCGCCAACGACTTCTACAAGCCTTGCCATCAAGGCATTGCGGTAGACGAATGTAGTGAGTATCGTTTCTTGCTCTTGCACGAGGTCGCCGTGCCAAGATCCTGTCGCTTGAGGCTTTTGAGGCAGCTTTAGTCCGTCAATATTGCCTCCCAATAAAACGATCTCGGCAAGCAAGACTTTATTGCTTGCTTCGAAGCAAGCTGTGAAAAGAGCTGCTAGTTCAGCCATTGACTGCACCTCCTTCAAGGCAGGTACGAAGTTGAACCAATTCGGGATTTGAGACACATTGCGATTATTCATGGTGATTACTACTGATAGGTGAAAGGGAAAAATTCTTGGATTTGTTGAACTTAGACTGAACCAAAGATGAACCTACTCAAACGCCGCTGGCGTTTGAGTTATGTATTGAAGTCTGGTGCTTAGGGCCTAAATAGTTATTTGTTCCAAATTAAATGAAAGAGAGTATGTCTACCAGCTTAAGCGCTTGCCATCTTGCAAACCAAGCCAATTAGCTTACGCCCGACTAATGTTGCCGATAGAGGGGTCGCTAGCTAGACACGAGGCGCTCATTACGACAAGTAAAGTGGGCTCGCAGAGCTAAGAAACCTCCTTGACTTCGATTGAGAGGCAAGTAAGGTTCGAGCCAACTTTTAGTGGCACTCAAGTCTAGGGCGTCAAACCATCCAGCTGTGGAGTTTTCCTCACCGCTATCGGCCCCTCGCTCTAGCTCTTTTGCGAAACGGCCACCATTGATAGTGCCCTACGCTTCTTGCTATCAATAATGTATCTTTCCGCATTTCCCTATCTGAGTTTTTTCGACAACACCGCCAGCAACAATACCTATCATCATTCAAATCACTTTTCGCTGGGAATTTCCTCAGCAGTATCTATATAGATGGAGCATCTGACGTCATTTGTTTCGTTTGTCTTCGAATGATTAGTGCTGTTTTCTTGCCCGTGCTCGTGTAGTTGATTCTCTAGGTAGTCGATAAAGGAAAGCTTCTTCAGGCAGACAAATCCTTATATGAGGATATTGTTGGCCGAAGGACAAACAACAACAACAATTGAATCAGGAGACCGTTATGGGATTTTTTGATAATTTGAAAAATGCTGGAACCGAATTAGCTACTCGCGCCAAACAATTCCAGAACACAAACTTCAAAGAAGCGACGATTGCTATTGTGGCGTTAATTGCAGCAGCCGACGGATCTATCTCAACTGAAGAAAAGGCATCGGTAGCCCAAGCAATTGTGTCGATTGAAGCTCTCAAAGTATTCAAAGCACGTGACCTTGGAGACTTGTTCAACCGTTACTGCGACGATGCAGTTAATCAGTTTGCCCGGCTAGACCTTATTAAGAAGGTTCAAAAACTTCAGGGCAATTCTGATAGCGCGATCACCGCGATCAAAATCGGTATCATTGTTGCAAACAGCGATGGAAACTTTTCAAAGGAAGAAAAGGATGTAGTTCGCGAACTTCTCCGCGCTACCGGCCAGACCGAAGCTGCTCTTGGCGTAAAGCTCTAGATTTCGTCTCGACATTATCTCTCATACTGATTTCTTGAGCACGCCGTGATAAGTAGATTGAGTTCTCCTTCGAGTCCTCCTTCGAGTCCTCAATCTATTTCTCACATGGAGATTTCTCAAAGCGTCTTAACCGCTCAGAACACCAGCAAAACTCAATCAAAAAACAACTGAAACTTTATGTGGATTCTTGCCATTCCAATCGGGTCTCTAGCATTACTTGGCGCCTTCCTCGCGGCTCAGAAGCTAAGTAAGTTCTTCAAGCGCTCAAAAATCGGGGGGACAAACTCCGAAGCGCTAGCGTATGGCACTATCGTCCTGTCAACTGCTTTCATGGTCGTACCATGGTTGCTGCCTCCCATTGGCATCTTACGCGGCCTTGTTGCAATCGCATTCCTTATTTACTTGCTTCTTGGGATGCAGCAAATTTACCGTATGTACAAGGCCACCCGACGAGCAGCAGATCTAACGGTAATGACAGTCACGTCTGTAGCAGTTGGCCTTGACCGCAAGACACTTGCTGACTCGCTGTTAAAAGTTGCTGCTCTTGTAGCCAGTCAAACTCCCGAGATTAGTGATCAATTGACCACGGCTCTGAAGCGCCTCCCCGAATTTGTTGATGCTCAAACTACTTCAACTCTAGAAGCTCGGCTTCAGCCTTTAGTCTCAGAAGCCTCCGATGCCTTCGGTAAGGTGGCACTCTTGCAAGACCTTCAAGTGCTTCGCGCTTACCCTGACCTCGCGCAAAAAGCATCTGTTCTCGCACATAATCTTGCAAAAGATTCTCGTGGCCCAATCATTGCCACAACGCTTGTAGAAATCGATCAGGCTCTTGGTCTGAAATAGCATTTCTGTTTGGATTAGTCGGTACACCATCTGTGCCGATTAATCGCTCAATTCACTCTAATGTTCAATCACCAACTACCTGAAAACATGTTTATTGCAACTCTCTCTCCAGCTGATCTTTCCACTGCTCTATCTACTACTACAGAAGCCGCTGCTCAATACTTCGCTCAAGCTCAATTCTTCATTCAGGCCAACTGGCCAACCATTCAAGCGGGTCTACCCGTTGTTGGTTCCCTTGTGATTTTAGAAGGGTTATTGAGCGTGGATAATGCTTTGGTATTGGCCGCCATGGTCAAACACCTTCCAGAGCGGCAGAGCAAGCAGGCGCTTAAAGCCGGGCTGCTCGGAGCATATATCGGGCGCGGCTTGATGCTGGTCTGCGCCAGCTTCATTCTAAAAAACCCCTGGTTGAAAATTCTCGGCGGTGCGTACCTCATCTATCTGATGGTAAGCAATCTTGGACAAGCAGAAGAGGGAGAATCGGAAGAAGAAGCAAAACCTTCTAAGGGAGGATTCTGGTCGACAGTATTAGCAGTAGAACTCGCAGATTTAGCGTTCTCAGTAGATAACGTCGCTGCGGCTGTGGCCATGAGCGATAAGCTCTGGGCAGTGCTGACCGGGGTTGCAATCGGTATTCTAGCCATGCGATTTGTCGCTGGCATTTTCGTTAACTTGATTCACAAGTTCCCTGTGCTCGAACAAATTGCCTATGTTCTAGTAGGCTATATCGGTATCTTGCTAGTTCTTGAAGAACAAGGCATCTATAGCACAGACGAAGCAACAAAATTCATCAGTATCATTGCTATCATCGCTACCGGTATGGCCTATTCGCAGTTCGAGGTTGTGCGCCTTATCTCTAACCCCGTCCTTAGCTATGTTGGCATTCAATTCGGAAACATCAACGAACTAACTGGTGATGTACTCTCTGTCAAACGCGCATTCACCGAACCTGTTAGCTACCTCAAAGAAATCGCTTCTGATTTAGTTGAAGTCGCTGTTGGCGTAGTTAAACCAGTAACAGATCTTTTCAGCAACAAAGTAGCCGACACAAACATCGATACTACTAATAATGCCCCTGACGCTGAATAACTAGACCTCATTTAGTTAGTACCTAGCTTCCTCTCTATCCAGAGAGCGAAGTTAGGCACTTTCATTTTTTTTGTAAGACTACAAGCAAATTATTTTTTTGGCCTTCGTTGCCAAGAGATTTGTAATTTAGGAGCAATTCAGTGGCAAATCTAAGAAGGAACATTGCCTGGGCCACGTTAATGGTCCTAATCGTCGCTGGTCTCTATATGGAGTTCCCAGCACTGATCTCTTTGATTTTAGTATTTGCGATTGTCATTTACTTGACCTTCCAAGACTGGAAAAGCCCATCGGCTAATCTTGGTCGATTGAAAAATTCAGCCAATCGCAAGCTGTCAAACTTTTCTCAGAATTTTTCTATGCCTCATTCAACAAACACAGCCAGAGCCAAGGGGCGACGCAAAAACTCAAACAGAGTAGCTCTTTTAACTGGTCTCTCTGCATTCGGCCTAACAGTAGAAGGACCAAAGAACTGGCGCTATCCCTTCTTGCGGCAACGTGCTTATGGCATTGCCAAAACGACACTAATAGAGCATGAGATCTTCGCTAGCAACAAGGAGCAGTGGCTGACTGATAGCAATACTGCCAGCTTGAAAGTTGCGATTTTCGTAGAAGAATTCCAGGGAGAAATTCGACTCACTGTGCAAATCGAAGTTGTTGGCAAAGTAACAATTACTCGCAGCTCAGCCAGCATAAGCGAGGCAGCTAGCCTGTGGAAAAACACCGTAACGCGACTAACGAGTCGCACTGAACTTACATACGACCTAGAAGATTCAGTAATTGCAGCCTTCAACGCCTTATTGCGCGACTACTTTGGCTCTACCCACGGCAGTCAGCGCAGCCATTTTCTTCCACCTGGAAGCTAGTTGAACAATTTTAATTACTTTAGAAGAACCAAAAAGGAATCTCATGAACAACACTTACCCAGGCTTTTCCGGCTCATACCACTTAGAAGATTGCACATTCTTATTGAAACAGATAGGCTCGGAGCAAATTTCAATAATTGAGACCACCGATCTCGCCAAGCAAGAAGCCGAGATTCAATCGGGTGAAGCGCCCTATTGGCTGCGTGTCAGTCGGGAGAAGACACCAGCAGCAGAACAACTGACTCTCTACCGTGAGGCCATGAACAGCAATAAAATCCGCTTCGCCCGTGATCTTGCCTCACTCGCCAAGGAAGCCTATAAACAATATCGACAACTTGATGAAGTGACCATTGTCAGCCTCGCCCGAGCCGGCACACCAGTAGGTGCGCTATTAAACCGCGCCTTAAAAGCGCAAGGTCTCAAATGCAATCACTATTCAATCTCTATTGTGCGCGACAAAGTCATCGGGCTCGATCTCAATGCCCTCTCCTGGATCTGTGAGAATCACGCTCCTGAGTCAATTCTCTTCGTAGACGGGTGGACAGGCAAAGGCGGCATGACCCTGCAGCTAGCAGAATCAGTGAAAGCTTTTAATGAAGATAACGGCACACAAATATCACCCAGTTTGTGGGTTGTCTCCGACCTAGCCGGCTACGCAGACTTCAGCGCCGACTTTGCTGACTACTTGTTGCCTTACTCGGTTTTCAACGGTGTCATTTCCGGACTCGTATCTCGCACGATCTATAACCCAGCTGTACTTTCCCCCGCAGACTTTCACGGAGCATACCTTCTCGAAAACCTTACAGAACACGACCTGACGAACTCATTTATTGACGAAATCTGGGTGATTCTGAAGAGTCTTTTGGAAAGTCCCAACCACATTCCGGATGCCAATGTCTTCAGCACAGAAGCCCTATCAAGGCAAAATCTAGCCAAGCGCACGGTCGAAAATTTGATGAGAGACTTCAACATTTCTGACCCCAATCAAATCAAGATTGGTATTGGCGAATCAACCCGCGCCATGACTCGCCGCCTACCGCAAGCGCTAATCATTTGCAATTCCAATGAAGCAGACATTCAGCACCTTCTTTTAAAGGCACGAACTCGCAATGTTCCAATCTTGGAAGCAGAGCTTTATTGCGGTAAAGCAGCGGTAGTAGTAGGTGCAAGCAACCAGTAAATCAGAACTCAAGCGTTGGCAAAGCGAGAATCAAGCTTTGCCAATTACGCTCAAGTTCCGTGTTGTCTAGCCAAAAGTGAGCTCCAATCGTGAGGGGCCTACCCGTTAAATTTGCAAAATCATCTATCTTGGACCGTCATTATGATTTCAACAGCTCAGGCTCAAACGATAGAGATGCCTACTGGCACTCTGAAAGTCAATGTGCAAGAAAGCGAACTACCGCTAGGTGATTTATGTGAGTATGCCGCACGCATCAATCCCAAACGTGGATTTCTGTTTGCCTCCCGCTACCTGGCTCGCGAAATGCCAACTAAACCAAGCAACATTGCCAGGCTACATATACTCTTAGCTGAAAAGCTTGCTGCTGACCTGCCAGGACCGGTTTTATTCGTCGGCATGGCCGAGTACGCAATTAGCCTGGGACAAGGTATCTACGAAGCCTATCAAGAGCGAACTGAGCGTGACGACTTGCTCTACATTCACTCCACCCGCTACCGTCTAGAACGTGAAACCTTCATCGACTTTAAAGAAGAGCATAGCCATGCTCCGTCACACATTTTGTATGTGCCGGAAAGCAAAGCTGATCAAGAGCTTCTCAGCCAAGTGAAAACCCTGGTACTGATTGACGATGAAGCTTCAACAGGCAAGACTTTTCTCAATCTAGCACTAGCATTTGAGAAGATGAACCATAACCTTGACCAGGTAGTGACAGTAGTGATCACCGACTGGCGGGGGCAAGAGCAGCGTCAAATTATCCAGCGATCAATGCCAGCACAGTGCTCAGATGTTGCACTTCTAACTGGCAGCTTTGAGTTCACTGGTAAACCTAATCTCAAGGTCGATATGCCCAACGTGAACGGCTGCAACGCTCCCAAAGATAACCTTCTTCGCAGTAATCACGGGCGCTTTGGAGTGCGAGGGAAGAAAGCTATTGAGCCAGCTCTAATTGAATCGCTCAACATTGGCGCAGGAGACAAAGTGCTGGTTGTGGGTAGCGGTGAATTCGTACATTTGCCCTACCTCCTCGCTCACAGCCTGGAGCAACAATGCGGTGCTATTGGCTGGATTCAATCCACTACCCGCAATCCACTGATGAACTGGGGACCAATCGAGCGAACCTTCACCTTTGAAAATCGGGTTCACAATATCCCGAGCTTTATCTACAACTGCAAGCCAGAAGACTATGACCGTGTCATTCTCTGCCTGGAGACTCCTGAGACTCTTGTAGACCCTGCATTGATAGATTTCCTCCGCTGCCAAGTTCTTTCTTTCTAGCCTAGGAGACAGATACAGTGCAAACAGACTCAATCAAAAACGCCTTGGAGAATTTGGGGCCGTCCTACATCTTTGCTGATCTGGACAACTCACTCATGTTCGGCGATAAGTCAACTGGCGAGATCACTGCCGAAGCTTTGCATACCATCTGCAAAGACACTAAAGGTAAGCCAGCCTCATTCGTCAATGACAAGCAATTGCGCTTTCTGCGCTGCATTCTGGCCATGGGAGAGCTGGTGCCTACTACAGCTCGCTCCACCCGGAGCTTCAACCTCGTGGACCTGAACCACAGAGGCTACGCCATTGTCTCCCACGGCTCGATAATTTTGACACCAGACGGCACACCAGAACCGCGCTGGCTGCAGCGAACACAAGCCCTGGCTGAGCCTGAGCGAGAAAACTTCAACCGTATTCTTAAAAGCCTGAAAAAACATGGTGATAGCCTCGGCATCGAAGCAAATGGACGCATTGTCAGTGACTACGAACTGCCGATTTTCTTGAAAGCAAGCGTGCCAAAACAATCGGGTGTGAATCTTAGTGCTCTCTTAAACCGCCTAGAAGAAGAGCTACCACTGCCAGGCTGGCGCTTCTCCGACCACGAATACTACATCGAAATCGTACCGCCCTACTCGCGAAAAGAACTGGCGGTGCAATGGTTTCTCGATGAAATTGCCGATAAAAATCGCTCTTTCACGGTTGCCATCGGAGACATGCTCACAGACTTAGCCTTTGCAGGGCTCTGTGACTATTTGCTCACGCCTAGCAACAGCCAAATCGTCTGGACACTATTTGACAGAAAATCATGAACAACCGAAAACCGCTACTCCACTCGGGCTCTTTCAAGCCCGACGATGTAATATTTCTATTGCATTTTCTTGAGCCAGACTGCCTAGGCCAAATATTTGATGCCGAAGGGGAAGTAGTTCTAGAGGAGGCTCCGGCTTCACCATCGTACCAACACTACTTTCATCTGGCTCTCGATAAATACGCAGGACGCCTAGCCAAAGACATAATTGTTCTCGCGGCTCAGATACTCTTGGCTGATGCCTGTAACTACACAGGCAAGAACCAGTCTCAAGAAAGCTATCAGGAAGGCCTGGTCATAGCCAGCCTAGCAAGAGCGGGCACCCCTCTGGGTGTGCTTCTTGCCCGCACTCTAAGACAAATCAATGTTCCCTGCCGCCACTACTCTATAGGACTCTGCCCAGTTACAGGAGTAGATTCAGCCGCTCTGGACCACATACTCAAGGCATACCGACCCGAGCAGCTGATTTTCTTTGATGGCTGGACAGCCAAGGGCGCAGTCTACAAAACCCTCAGCCAGAGCCTTTCTGAGTACAACCGCAAAGGCGAAGTTACAATCGAGCCCCGGCTCTACTGCCTCAGCGACCTAGCTTCAGTCTGCACAGGGTGCGCCACTCAGGAAGACTACCTAATTCCTTCTTCTCTGCTAAATGCTACTGTTTGCGGTCTGGTAAGTCGCACCTTTACTGTAGCACCCGAGCAGTATCTGCCTGACCGTATCAACGCCTTCCACAACGCTTTCTATTTCCAACAGCTAGAGAAATTCGACCTCTCCCAGTTCTTTGTGGAGTTCATCTGGACTGAAATCAGAAAACTATTAGGCGGCGAATGGCGGCAGAACCTGGGGCAAGCCATGACACTGCATCAAGAATATCGGCGCGAGTACCGGCAAGGAGAAAACCCAGGCTATCGAACTGCAACATTCAATGCAAAAGACACTTCTGCCGACTTCCTAGCCGTCCTCTGCCGAAAGTACGATGAGTCACCAGCCTCTATCAAGCCAGGCATCACAGAGGCAACACGGGCCATGCTACGACGCAACTGCCGCGCCCTTGTCGTGAAGAACCGAACAAACCCCGACGTCAAACACCTTCTGGTGCTTGCCTCAGAAAAGAACGTTCAAGTGATCGAAGACCTTGAGCTAGGCTGTCAGGCTGTGGCTCTACTAGTTAGCAAATAGTATAAAAATTATGATTGACCATCGACTAATGCCTTCTCTAGGCGCAATGTTGTTTGTGCCAACGACAATCGAAAAGGGCGCACCAGCTCTGATTCAAATAGCCAATGGAATCAAATTTCCCAACCTACGCACCGTCATCTTTGACTTGGAGGACTCGGTAAAACAAGATGATGTGCCTCGCGGTATGGACAACCTCCGACACGCGCTCACAGAGTTTTCTACAGATAGCTCGGTGCAAGTGTACGTGCGGGCGCGCGATGCCAGCAACTTGTCAGCGCTATTGCAATTGCCAAATATCGAAAAGGTTCACGGTTTTGTTTTGCCAAAACTTGACACAACCAACGTCAAAGACTACTTCAAACGTCTGCCACGAAACTCCAACTTTGCCATCATGCCAATTCTGGAAACGATGGAAACATTCTCAACTGATAAGCTTCTGCGCCTGCGAGACATTCTTGATGGCAACAATCTTTATGGTCCGCGCATTCAGTGCATACTAATTGGAGCTATGGATCTGCTAAAGCTGTTGCGCATCCAGCCGGACATCCACGATACCATTTATGACACCGTCATTGCCGGAGTCATAGATAGTATCGTTCTAGCGTTCACCCCTGCTGGTTATAAAGTTTCCGGCACCATCTACCGCGGTTTCGGTGCAGAGCTAGAAGCAGTATTGAAGCGCGAGGTCATGCTCGACACTAAACGTGGAATGTTTAGCAAGCTTGCTATCCATCCCAACCAGATCGACATCATCGAAAATGGCTATGCGGTGAAGATTAAAGACCTTCTACGCGCCCTGGTGATTCTCGCACCAGACGCCCCAGGAGTCTTCAAACTATTTGGTGAGATGGTTGAACCAATAACCCAAATAGAATGGGCAAAACGCATCTTAGCAAGAGTGGTGCGCTTCGGACTGCTGGACGGAGAGGTCTATGCTTACGGTGGCAATTCGAGCAGCCGAGACGTGCAGATAGAAGTTCGATACGACACTATCTCGCTCTCTTGGTCGCAACACTCGGAGCCAGGGAGTGCCGATCGTCTTGATTCTGCCCCAATTGCCAGCTACACAGAAGTACTGCAACTGGCAGACTTTCTCAATCTTAAATAAGTTTATCAGGAGAGCAATGCACGAATTCATACAGAATACGAGCCTCATCATCATTATGCTATTTGGCATAGCACTAAGCGGATTAGTCTTAGTGGATTTGCCTGAAGACTCAATTGCCAGCAAACTAATCACTCCCATTCTCATCATCATCTGCCTCGGAGTAAGCTACTTCGTCTGCAGTCGTCCATATCCTTAGATTGTTTATAACGCCTATGAAAATTGCAATTGCTGCACTGATACGTCTTCTAGTGACAATGAAAGCTTTCGCCCTCGGGCATCAGAGATTTGCCGATCGCCTAAATGTTCTGGCATCTCTCAGCACATTCATATTTGTGGCCTCACTAGAGCTGCCGCAACAATCAAATCATTTGCTGCAATTGGGTTTTCTGGTACACGAAGTGGTTTGGCTTCTGTACCTCGCATACATCTTAATTTACTTTGACTCAAGCAATCCAATCAGGTTTATTCGTGAACACTTCCCTGAGTTGCTCATTGCCTTTACCTGGTTTCCCTCTGCCTTCCATATTCGGGTGGGCGTTTTGGAAATACCCTATAGCTTTTTTCACCTTATCGGTGTCACCGCGCACGCCTGGCTTCTGAGCCGCTCTGGCAGGCAACGTTGGGGAGAACATCCTTTCTTTGCCGCAATGCTCTGTGCCCTTTCATTTACTCTCTTTTCCTCGGCTCTTATCAGAGAGGTCGAACCAGAGTCATTTCAAAACTTCCCGACAGCTGTGTATTTCATTCTCGAAACTCTTTCGACAGTCGGTTATGGTGACCTGGTGCCAACCTCGAATGCCGGTAGAGTGGTTGCGGTGTTAGCTATGTTCTTCGGCACTGGTTTGTTCAGTGCCCTCAATGGTTTTGTCACAGAGTGGATTCACCAACTAGTGGCAGATAACAAGTCAGCGTCTTGCGAAATTGACGTGCACTCCTTAGCGCAAGCTCTCGAAAACATGAAAGTTTTGCTTGAACGAGTCGAGCAGAACCAAGCCGAAATTCTTCAGCGCTTGAACGACATTGATTCTTCTGGAAAAAAATAGAAAGTTAGATTTCTAGCTCTTCAAAATTTCCATTTGCCAAAGCCTTTTCGAAAGGCTTTTTTTTAAGCACTTATCAATAGACTGGTCTACTACAAAAGGCTAGAAAGAAAAGTGGGGAGACAGACAAGTAAATTATCCGAAGTAATTTACTTGCGTTCCGCACCTTTTAAATGGTCCTAGACGGGTCTAGATGGCTAGATGTCGCGGCTCGTTATAAACCGAAAGTTAAAGCCGTCATTTAAAGCCGACCAGCGCGAGTGAGAGCACTGAGACCCGCAATTAAAAACAAGGTACTTAGTAGGATGCCGCTCTCACCGCCAAACTCTAGGGTACCAATTAGAGCCAGTAGGCTCAGAGACATGAAAATGTTCCAGTAATCGATAAAGACTTTGGCAGAGTAATTCTTCAAAGTCCATGCCGCTATAGATTTTCCGGCAAGGATAGAACAAGTCATAAGAAAAAGGGTTTCAACAATCATTGTAGGACTCCTAAAAGTAATTAGATAACGGCACACAGCAATTGCTGACATGCCAGATTAGACAAAAAATTGGTCTCACTGAAAATCGCTTTGTGCTTAATTCAGAGCAAGAGAGGAGACTATGAAAGAGACGCACCGCGAGTAGCGCTCAACAAGACTCTCATACTCTTCAATAGAGACACGAAGAGCTGCCAAACCGCGTGACCAAGTCTCAGTAACAGCAAGAGGCTGAATCGGCTCAGAAGAGAGTTGGCGAATTTGCGTAACAACTTCTTCAAGAAGTGCTTCTGGCACCCCCTCTTGGCGCCAAGAATTACGCAGCGCAGTAACCTTTGCACAGAGAAAACGGGAGACAGAATTAGCGTTATAGAACGTGCCGTCACGTTCACCAATAGCCTTACGCAACTCTTCTATTACATTTTCTAAGTAAGACGCATTGCAATAGCAGTACGAATTCCAAAACACGCACTGCCAGAGTTGCTCCAAACGTGTGCTTGAAAGGTCTCCTGAAATAGTAGAGATCGACAAGTTCTCCGTGCCATCAATGGCAAGACTTAGAAATTTTATGGACGCTGCAATATGCATTTCCAGCGTCCGAGAGCGCCAGTGTTCACCAGAGAGTTCGGGATGGTCAAAGGCTCCCGAAATATGAGCGTAGCGGGCCATCTGGAAATTCTCATAAGCAATCTGCAGACGCTCTAGCAGGGCTTTAAATTGCTCTAGCTGAATCTGGTGTTCATATGTGTCAACTGTTTCTTTTGTGATAATCATAATTTGATGTTTGAGTTTTTTTGATGGTTGAACTCTAGTGAAGGGGACTAATTAATAGCCCCCCGGTTAAGCAACTTAAGCAGATCAAGACTAGCCTTTGGCGGCAATCATCAAAGACTAGTCTTTACCTTGTCTTTAGCGTCTGCCAATACGTTTGCCAGAAGCACGATCGATAGCAATTCGTAGACAGGTGATATCTACAAGTTCGCGGGCTTCAGCTCCGTAAAGACTTGTAATAGCTGATTCAGAAATTTCCAATGCACTTTTAGCAGCAGTTAGTTCTTGTTTGAAGAGATAAACGGCGGCCAAGTTACGTGCTACTGATGCCATGGTCAACTGGTCTTCTTGAGCCTGAGCTATTGTCAGAGCTTTGGTGAAACTTGCTTCGGCCTTAGCGACATTATTACGAAAGGCAATTACACCAATGTTATTGAGGATATTTGCCTCAAGTGCCGTTGCCGAGAAACCCTGCTCTTGACACAGTGTCAAACAGCGTTCACTAAAGAGAATGGAAGTATCCCAGTCGCGCTCACGGATATAGCGCACACTAGTGGTGTAAAGCTCCATAAGCGATTCACATGACAATGGTGCGCGGAGATACTTACGGTTCCAGCCAGGCGCTAACCAGGTTGAAGGGTAAACCTCATCTACCTTTAGTGGTTCGCGGGGCGCAGGAGCTTCTTGCGAAGGCTCATCAGTGAAGAAAGCGGAGAGAAGAGACACTAAAGGCAGTGCCATAACGACAACGAACGCAAGAAACATAGGAACTATGGCGGTTTCAGTGATATGCATAAACTTTCCTGGTTATTTAACGTGAATCAAACCAACGCATCTCATATCGCCTGTAAAAGCGGTTGGGAGAAACATAAATGATGGTGAGGATATGTTTTAGGTGTTTTACAAAAAAAAGAGTGTGTGTGGTTGATACACCAAACCTAAGTCATCAATAGCTCGAAATTTCTACAAATCTTGATGAGCTCTGTCGCATGAACAAGTTTTGCCATATCGAAGCTTTGCGACATCGAAGCTCCAACAAACAAATCGAAGCGTAAAGAACGCACTTTTATCCTCAAATATCGACAGCTCGCGTGAACTAGAAACACAGCCTTGCACCAGCTTAAAGCTTGCTCAGATTCGGCCGCAATCTACTGACAGGCCCTGGTCAAGCATTCAAGCAACTGTAACTAGCAATCAGTTGTTCACAATCTTTACGACCAATGGCTTATACCTGGCCTTTTTTGCTTGGCTTGAAGAGTAATTCACTATCCATCTACCCAAGAGATTTTACCCAAGAGATTTTACCCAAGAGATTCACCAACTCAATTAAAAACTAAAACTCTAACTACCTATCCAGTATCAATTGGCTAAGGCCCATGTTTTTCAGAAGAGTCTCTCTGGCCTAGGGCAGAGCAAGGTAGTGCCTTTATCTAAATTACCGGAGCAAAACTATGGAAAATCAACCCATAGATGAAAATGTCAATCAACCGCAGGTGGTAGAGGCAGAGGCCGATGCATTAGGATTAGCTGCCACATTGCAAAACAAGGCCTGCGAACCTAAGCCTCGCCTTCGCGACTACATTCTGCTCTTTATTCGCGGTGAGTCGCTAGCTGCTTTCTGCTACGGCTATCTACTCCTTCTGGCTTGTCTTGGTGCCTTCAAGCTTCCATGGATAGGTCTGGGTCTAAGTTTCATTATTGAAAGCATTGCTGCTGGTTACTACCTGCACATAATGCAAGTCGAAATTCACGGAACACCAGGTACAAGCCTGGCACATTGGCCAAAGCTCGACATCAAAGGCGTAGCCAAACTCCTCAAGTTGGGAATGTTTACTAACTTGATTCAGATCACCTATGCCGCCTTTGCCCTATCACTCAGCCTGCCTCTTTTCATCGTGGTCTGTTTGACGGTTGCACCAGTTGGCTTTGAGCAAGTAAACGCACCGTACCTAACTTCTTATGCGCAGCTGTTCATGACGTCAGCGGCATTTACAATGCCATTTTCCTTCTGGGTAATTATTGTCATGGCTCCCGTAGCCTTGGCACGATATGCACACAGCGGAAATATCAAAGACGCTTTTGACTTCAAAATCATCGCTAACAGCATAGTTTGGGGCTCAAGCTTAATTAAGGGCTCAGCCGCTATTTACTTTGCAGCGATACTAGCCAACAGCACTCTCATGAGTTTATCTCCGGCATTGATGAACGTTTTAGAGCCTATAGTCGAATTCTCGTCTATGGCTTTTGTTTGTCGCCTTAATGCCCGCTGGTATCGCCAAGTTCTCCAGGAAGCAATCACTCTTGAAGAAAAGTCTGAAGAGGCTCTGGCCACAAAACAGTCTGATGACTAATCAGACAGCCGAGATTAACAGTTACCATTACCAACAATTCAGATTGAGGTCATTTCTCATGAATGCTACAACCGATCAATTTCTAGTTTTTTTCGCTCTGGCACTCTTTGCCATTGGCGTGAAAATGATGTTTCGCAACTTCAAAGTCTTGCGCATGGAAAACACACTGCGCGGCAATCGGCAACTACTAAATGCCGAGAATGAAAAACGAGCTTTGCGCAATTATCAGCTAGCGATAGAACTAACGCGCCGCCACGAGTTCAAAGAGGCATTACGCTTCTTGAATAACGCCGAGGCTGAACTAGCTTCTTCTGGCATAAATAACCTGCCTCTTCTTTCAGCCATTCTCAACCAGCAGGCCCTTTGCCTGCTACGCGGCCGAGAAGGAGGAAAAGGACGAACAGTAAGCTACCGCGCTGCTAGTACAAAACAGGAAATTCTCGAACTGATTGGTCGCTCGGTCAATCTAGCGGCGCTGTCTGGCAAAGACAAGACCACATTAAACGCTTTGTTTGTCAAAGCCTCGATTCTCAAAAGCCTCGACATGCTGAGCGAAACCGAGGACTGCCTGCGCCAGAGTCTGGAGCTAGCGAAGAAGCTCTATGGCGCCCAGTCAGAAGAAGAAGGACGCTTACTCAATAATCTGGGACAAACACTCCTAGAGTTAGACCGTCATGGTGAATCGCTGGACTGTTATCGCCGGGCATTGACCATACTTGAGCGCCGCACCGGCCGAGATAGTTCTCTCACCGCGGAAGCTCGACAAGGACAAGTAGAAGCACTGAAAGGCATGAACGGCTACTAGGTTACATGTACTGTAAATCTTTACTAGAGAGCGAAATCATGAAACCAGAAGAACATCTAGCAAAGCAAGTGCTGAATACTATCATCAACAGATATGAGATGAAAGCAACTCTTACACGAAATGGCGAAGTCGCTCTGAACCGCTGGTGGTGGCAACTCGGCACCGCACGCTTGTATACAGATGGGCTTAATCTCGATCTCAAAGTAGTCACAATAGACATGGCGATTCCGGCCTTAGGCCTGAATTCATTCATGCTCTATGCCTTTACCGGGCAAGGCAGCGCCACGCCGCACTTCGCGGTAGATTCGGTGGCAAGGGCAGACACCTATGCTATACACTGCGACCTGGTGCCCCGAGTCGATAGCCTGCACCAAGATTTTCCGGGCTACCTTGAAGAAGTTTTTGCCCCAATCAAGCTTCTTAAGGATGCCTGTCTTGCCATTCCTGGAGTGAAGAGTTACGGCTTGAGCGAGGGGGCTAACAGACTACTCTCTCCGCACCAGCTGTGCTTTCAGGCCAAAGAAGTTGCTGTATTCGAGCAAATATTTCCAATCGTGAATAAATACCTCGAGCGCTGGCTCGACCTGGTTGATAACAACAGTCCGGCAAACTCTTTTGGCGCAAACTATTTAGAGACATATGACCGAACTTTCCGGTCTCAAATGTTTAGTCCAGAGGTTGATCCAATCTGGATTGTAGTGCCCCTACTCCTCGGTCGAAAAACAGGAAGAGATCTAAGAACTATGTTGCAAACAGGTGACATGTCATAAGTTCAAGTCCGGCGAAGACTAGTCAATTATCACTTACGTAATTACCAACCTACTTACCTACTTACCGAACATGCTAAAAAACATCTGGTTCGCAGTATTAACTTCGGCAGAACTTCTACCCGACGTTCCCCAAATGGTGATTCTCGGCACCAAGGCATATGTCATCTTCCGTGACAGCCAAGGCGTTTACGCCCTCGACAACGAATGCCCGCATCAAGGGGCAGCGCTCTCGGGCGGCACAGTCAAACAAGGATGCATACGATGCCCATACCATGCCTGGCAATTCGATGGTCAGGGGCAGTGCCAGAACCGGCCCTCGGACCCCGACGCAAAAATACGGCAGCGCGATCACACTCGCTCTTGGGCAGCACGAGAACAAGATGGCTTCGTCTGGCTTTTTGCCGGCGATGCAGCAGCTTCTAGCACAATTGAGATTCCGTCCTTGATCACTCCGAATGGTGCGGAAAAATGGTCTTCAGTCTATGGCATCTTTGACTTTGACGCCCATCTAAATCGCGTCATGTTAAATGGCACGGACATTGCTCATGTGCCGTTCGTCCACCCCGATCAATTCGGCAATGCCCTCCGGCCTGAGACCCCGCGCTACCGACTGCAATACCATCCAGGTGGAGCTTCAGCATCGATTGCCAGCACTGCACCTTCAACCCTTGAGCAGATCGTGCTCAGTCGGCTGGCGCTAAACGGCGACATGCAGGCTGTTGCCACCGCTTACTTTTACATGCCAAATATCACGGTTTTGCAAGTAGCGCGCGGAGGAAAGACGGTGCTTCTAGTTAGCGCCCATGTGCCAATTGGCGACGAGGCCGGGCAATTCAGAACCCAGACCCACTGGGCTTTTCACCGGAATTTTCTGCACACAGGACTCTTTGATATCGCCTTCCGCAAGTCGATGAACGAAGTGTTTCAGGCAGACGCCGACATAATCAATCATCAACGACCTCAAGTCTTAACAGAAGAGCTTTTGAAAGCTCATTCCACAGCTGTGCCAAGTGATCTGTTGGGTGTTTACTATCGCAAGCTTTTGCTCACGGCGATACAAGCACAGTTAGATTAGCACGCAGTCAAGAAATCAATTTCATTCCCCGTCTGCACTATCAGGCGGGGTTCACCTTACTAATGGGTTCTCCAATATGGACAAAAACACTTATCGAGTTCTAAGTCCGGAAGTAAATTGGTTCAATTTCACCTCAAACTTCGCAGGAAATATCTTCGGGGCACAAACAATTTACCTACTGCTCCGGAACAAATTTGAAATTTTGCCTCTTACCTGTAGCCTCAAAATTCTAGAACAAGGGGAGACAATAAGAGTTGATGGGCTGAATTTCAGAGGTACTGACTTAGATACGTTTCGTCTAAATCAAGCTGAGCATAGCCTTACTGACGGTATTCATGCACCGCTAACAACAAGCGGTGCTCGCGGCATTTTTCTTCAAAGCGGCGCGGGAATTTGGTTTACCCCCACCATTAGCAATACTGATAGCAGTAACGAAGCAATCGAAGAAGGTCTTGATTTTTGGTTCTTAGTCAACTCAACTGGGCACCACCAGCTAGGGGTGTCATTTGACAAAGGAAAGCCAACTCAAATTAGCTGGGTTCGACAAAACAACTCACAGAACACCGCTATCGTTGAAATTGGTGCACTGACACAAAAAAAGCTGAGCTTGCCAGACCAAATTATGGGAGGCATCTTTGAAGGGACACTTTTAGTTGTAGACGCTAAGTTGGCAATTACTTTCGAGCCCTTTCAATTCAATCCTAATCTCAACTTCGACCAGTCAGACTCAAGCCGCTCAGCCTACAACTTCTTAGGAAGCACCTTTGTCATTACACCGAATAGCTTGCGTAGCGACGCTGCGCTGGTCGTAGAATCTGCCGTTATTGAATCTCCCTTGAGCATTTATTACTCACGGGCCCGCTATAACAAAGCCGGTCGCTTTCTGGACTTCAGCCACGGTATTCTGCGCCGCAAAGCGGAAGCTAAAACTCTCTTCCACATAGCTGATACTGCATTACCGCAGCGAACGCGAACCCTTGAGTTAGTAGCTTATCAACGAAATTTGTATAAATAAAGTGGAGGCTTCATGAATACAAATAATGTTGCCAGTCTATATGAGCATAGCTCAACTGAGCCTGGCAACGGCACTATCGAAACTTTTCCCCTATCAACAGAGACTAAAGTTCTGCTCGAACTTTTAACCGAACTGTTTGCCGAAAATTGGATGAATATTCAATTTGGCATACTGATTCAAGGCTCGGTGCTTGAGATTTCTTTACCTCATGCACCAACCCTAGTAAGGCTGCTAGATGGTTATCTAACAATCACGTTTGGAAATACTCTGCACTTTCATCTGTGCATTGGTACCAATCGTGGTCCGCGCCAACAGCCTACATCTGAAGCTTTGCAAAAGCACAGAAAGGTTTCGCGAGCAGAGTTATATCGCTTCTTGAATAACAAGTCGCAGCCGGTCTCATGGGGTCTGAGATTGTTTAACGGTGAAGAGGAACACATGCTCACTGTCTATCTACCAAACCCACTCTTGACCGACGAAGGTCGAAAAGCCACTACTCCCGACTGGGAAAAACTCCAACTTTGGGAGCATCTACGAGCTAAGTATCTAGGCTTAGAGCCAGTTGATCCTAAAGACTACCTGGCAAAAAAATTCGTACACTGCTGCTGCTAATTCAAAAATTTCAAGGACTCTCATACAGAGAAAATCATGACTCTAATTTTGGTTTCCATTTTCTGTGGCGCGAACTTGGCGCTGACAGCTGCCATTCTATGGCGGACCAGTTTCACAAATCATCGGCTGTTCAAAGATAACGGCAACAATGAGCCAATTCGCACTAAGAATAAGTTCTTCGGTGCATTTAACGGACTATACGATCTCCTTGATCGAATGCCCTGGCTCCGTCGCAGTGGCACAGCCAATGAACTTGATTTGCTTAAGGCACTGCTAATACCCGTGATTCTAAGTGTATTCGTTGGCTTCCTTACCATCAAGCCAAGCCTAGTGGGTTCGCTCTTTGTACTCGGTTTCTTGAACTCTCAAATCAACATTCTTTTGTTGTTGCATCCAGTAATCAAGAAATCACTTGCCCAAAGCCGTAAACCATAGATCTCTGGTTGCGCTTCAGGTCTAACCTGGCGCAGCCAATGGCCAGTCAGAGTCAACTAAAGCTCATTTGATAGAGCGCTTGCAGCAATGCTTGCGAAAACAAAATCGCTTCTGCGTGACAGGCCGAAGCTCAAACCAATAGAAGGAAGAAAGAAAAATCATGGTTACTCTAATCTGTTTAGCACTCGGCGGTTTCATTTGATTTGCATCAGTGAAGTCAGGCACCTTCAACGAAGGAGGTGGGCTAGTCCTTTTAGCATTGTCTTTCGCAGCTCTTGTAATTTCGGGCATTGCCGGTGCACTGAGTGCATTTTTCCCTCCTTTCGGGGGATTAGCGGCATTCTTAATAGCCTTTGTCTGCGGAGTTTTTGTCACGGAACATTTATGATAAAGCGGCGGAATTGCCACAATCCAGCGGCTTTAATTCGGCTAAGCAGAATCCTGATTGTACCTACTCAGTGCAATTGAACTTGCTCCGTTTAGTCAATCGACCACCTAATATGTATAAACAAAAACAGAATGCCACTAGTTCCTTCTAATAACAGTCAAGCCAATCTCAATGACCATACGCCCACTTCAGGCCGCCTTCTAGATGTTCCTGAACCGTTCAGAAGCAAAACCGCGCAAAGCATCAAGGCAGTGTTTAACCTACCTCCCGCCTATTCGGACGAAGAGGCTCTCCTTTACTACTGGACCTTGTTTATGGGGCACTAAATGCGCGCCAAGACATTCAAAATGCTTTGATTCAAACACGCCCTAAAAATATGGACAACCAAGAGTTCCAGCGTCGACGCGAAAGTGCCATCAGTAAAGTGCGGCAGCAAATAGACCGAATTAATGGCGTTGCCAACTCCAAGTTGCTAGATGTCTATGACACTGGAGTTGGCTCACCAGAACATACCTACCAAGCTAACCAACGGGCAAAAGCCAACGGGCAAAATCCCCTTGCCTTAAGCAACTGCCAACTTTGCCTTGACCGATGCCCAGTCCAATCGCGTCGATTGAGACACACAGGGCCAACTAACTAGTGAGGAGTGTTACATGAAATTCGACTGGAAAATTATTTCGCTCTATCTTCTATTTGGATTGATAGCGTTCTTGGCTATCAACAATGGTCTTGATCGTTCAACCCAAGTGCGCTGCACCGGCGGCGACGCGAGGGCTTGTAAGGCCTTAGAGCGGTAATTCTAAATAGATTCGTTTCAAGGGGCGAAAAACCCCCTCTTTTTTGCTGGTATATTAATAGACCGGTCTACTAACAAACTGGCAAAAAAACCTGGTCTTCAGAGTCAATTCTGAAGAACCAGGGTTTGCCATACTCGCAGTTCGTTTGTTTAGTTACTATGTTTGCCAATGGAGTGCAGGGATCGGCCATAGGTGCAAGGCAATCAGCAACACGATGAGACTGAGGAATAACGTTTTTCGCTGTTTTTTCGTACGCATAACTCTCAAAACGATCAGCTGCGCCTATACCAAAAACGATCGCGGCCACCAGAGCCTGGGTATCGCTGATTGAACAAATCCCATCAAGGCTGGCTGGTTGGCTGAAAGCTTCACATATATTGGACACTTCGCTGCTCCAATAAAGTACATCATCAAGCTGTAGTTCGACGAGAATGTCTTTCCGCGCTTGAGCAAGAGAGATATTCTGTTCAAGCGAATTCCTTTCTGCAAGAGGATCAATCAGTGTCAAAGCTGAGAGTAGCAGAGCGAAAAAGACCGAGCTCCAGACAAGAAATACACGAGGCTTGCAAAAATTGTCGAACTCACCTCCTTCTTTGGCGTTCGCGGCCAGGCGAAAGAGGCGTTCGTTAAGCCCTTCATTTAATGACGGATTTACTCGCACTTTTGCAAGAAATTCGACAAAAGTTGAGGGTAGCGTCGAATCTTCTACTGCTACAAATCCTGACACATTTCAGAGCGAAAGTGAGTTAACAGTGGTTTGGATGAAGGCGAGGCGAGCACCTACTGGCATAGCCGGAACACGCACAGTTGTAACTCCCCGAAGTTGATAGAATTCTTCGATTAGTGGCGTGATTTGCTTCGTGAACGCTAGGTCTTCAAAGGCTGGGCGCACGCCGTTATGCTCGAACGTTTCTAAATGTTCTAACACCAGCGTCAATCGATAGTGAGATACATCAGGCTCCCAGAACATTGACGGGCAATAGTCCATTTGAAGTTGGCAATAGGCTGCACCATCGAGCATCCCGCGGTCGAGAATGTAAAGCTCACCCGGCTTTAATTGTGCTTCGTTCTCTTTTTGCCGCTCTAAAACAGCGTTCTGAAAGGTGAGAAGATCACAGCTCGGGTGGAATTCGCCTTCAAGAATTATCTGTGTTCCAGCCTCCTCTAGAACCTTAATTCCAGAATCTTTTAATAGCTTTATCAACGTTGTTTTGCCAACTGATGGTCCGCCAGTAAGTACGATGCAGTTAGATTTTGCATTCATTCGATTCGCTGTCTTTGTAGTTGTTTGTAGAAATAAATAGTTGAACTGCCACCGCAAAGTTAGTGCCTGCACTGCTCGGTGGTGCAATTAGCTTTGCTGCGTCTTTTGCGGCATCAGTGGCATGGTTCATGGCAAAACTCTGATGCGCCCAGCGAAGAGCGGCAACGTCATTGTTGCCATCTCCAAAAAACGTCACTTGCTCTGGTGTGCCTAGGCAAGATAGACCTGAGACCTTGTCGACACCACGGGCGGTGAACTCAAGAGTGATGGAATTTCTAATCAGGTTTGACTGACTAATAACACTCTCAGGGAGACTTGCTTCAAAGCTTTGCAGAAGCGGGGAGGGCCCCATAAGCAATATCTTGTGCACTTTGCTTCTTACCACCGCAGTGACTGCACTGTGTCCAAAGTGGTTAGGTAATTCGCGGCGGTGCCTATCCATATCATCGTTCCATTCAAACTTCGAAGTAACACGGATGCCGTCGCGACGGAAAGATAGTGCCGTGATTTGTCGAGCTTGAGCAGATCGCAGAATGGTCGCAACCGCTTGACGAGGTAGTGACACATCGCGAATGTGTCTGCCATTAGGAATGCGCACTAAAGCCCCATCAGCAGTCACCAGAGGCCCCTGTAAACCGAGCTGCTGATAGTAAGGCAAGGTATGTTGGTAAACTCTTCCTGTGGTCAATACAATTGAGAATCCAAGTTCTATAAGCTGTTCAATTGCATGGGCATTCTCAGAGCTGATCCGTTTTTCAGCGTCGAGCAGAGTGCCGTCAAGATCTACTGCCGCGATTTTTCCAGAATCAATCGGCGGCGGAAGACAACAGGAAGAAGAAGAAGGGCAGTAGATGCTGCCCTTTCTGCTTGGTGTCATGGTTTTGTCCTGATTTAAGTTAGCTTTTTAGGCAGCCGAATCTTCTGCTAGCTGTGGCAACCAGTGTCCGAACACGCGAGCCTTATAGTCATACAGAGTAGACAAGTTAGGGTCGTTGACAACGATAGGAACAATGCCAGTGACTTCAATGCCATATTCTTGAAGGATTTTGACTTTCTCCGGGTTATTGGTCATGACCTTTACCCGAGAAATATTGAGGTTGCGCAGAATAGCCACAGATGTGCGGAAATCTCGATGATCGCCTTTGACCGGATACATCTGACCGTCGAAAGCTTTGAGCTTCTTGAAATAACCGTGAGCCTTACCCTCATGGGCAAAGTGATAAATCACAAGGGCGGGACCTTGGTGCTCAACCATCATTTTTAGCGAAATCTCAAATTGTTCGTTGCAGTCACAGCTTTGATCATGAAAGACATCACCAGTGAAGCAAGCGCTATTGATGCGAAGCAATACCTCAGAACCCGATACGAGGTTATCGATATCGCCTTTGTAGATAAGAGCGTGTTCTTCCTTCGGGCTGAAACCAGCCTTGGTAATGAAAGCAGCTTGCATGAGACCTTCAAGGTCAGGCCGTTTAAGTGGAACTGCAAAAACGCGGTCACATACACGAGGCAGGGCGACCATTTTGCTTTTGCGTTTGAGGCAATCTAGGAGACTAGCTGGATACAGAGATGTAAATTGTTTTGCCATGATTTGCTTGGTAAATTTCAAAGTTTGAAAATAATCATCAAGATCATCTGGCCTACGACTGTAGGAACGATGGATGCATAGTTTTGCCACTGTGATTGTGTTTGGCGATTTGCCTTTTGAACATCAAAGAAATAGGAGACTGTTTTTAAATTACAGCTTTAACCTAGCTGTTCCTTGACAGCCTGTAAACTCCCCGAACTCATAAGTTGCTCAGGTTTCTGGGCGCGCACCGGTGAGATAGAGCTAATACGACAGATCTGTCGTAGTTAGGCTCACGCGAGCCATGACCTAGCAACACAGCCGCTTACAAAAATTCTACGTTTTACTCTGGCTAGACCTAATTATGAATGTATGATTGCTATGCCTTGGGGTATCGTTTTAGTTTAGTGGATTCAGTAAGTCGCTATGTTGCATATTCACTCTACAAATGCAGTTTCTGCTTGGAGAGAAACTCTGCTGAGCCTGATGCTCTCAGGCTCAGGCACTGATAACACAAAGTATTATCGTGACGATTTCGTTGTCATAGAGCTAGAGCAACCAAGTATTGAACCGCTTGATTCACTTTTTCCTATGGTTCAGACCGACATTGACACAATTAACCAATACATTGTCAGCGGCGAGAACGAGAAAAGTGTCGTCCATGAATGGACTAAGCTTTACTACCACAGAATGTTCGATCAGCCACACAGTCAAATTGAATTTATTTTGGAAAAGCTTTCTTTACCCGAACCCGTTGGCGAGGCGCAAATGTCACTCTGGGATAAGTCTATAGACCAGTCTCAATTGATTAGCCCGTGCACATCGATAATATGGGCACGAAAAAAACGAAATCGGCTTGAACTTCACGTGCACGCACATTCGTCTGATGCTTACAAGAAACTGCTTATGAACATGCAAGAATTTATAGCCATACAGTACTATTTGACAGAACGACTAAACATAACTGTTGGTAAGTACTTTCATGTGATTGATTCTTGCCACATTCATGGTGAAGACTTACAGGCTTGCCTTGACGTCCTTGGCCAGCTTAGCCTAAAAATTGTCTGAAAACTTTGCTTTGAGGTGGTTATTAAATGAAAATCTTGCTTACAGCTCCACCTCAAACTGGCAAAAGTACTGTTATTGAATCGTTCATAGAAAAATATCAGGGCGCAAAACGTGGCATCTTGGCCCGTGAAATGCTTGATGAAAATGGCTCGCGTATAGGCTTTACCTCAATAAACTGTCAGGGGCAATCAAGGCAGTTTATGAGCAGGGTTTCTGGAAACGGTCTTGGAACCTACAGCGGTAAGACTGGGAGTGCGTTGAAAGACCAGCACGAAGATAACATTGAGGACAATCTAGGAAATAAGATTGTCGGAAACTTTGCTGTGGATGTCGCTGCAATTGATACTTTTGTTGTGCCCGAAATTCTGCAGAGTTTGGAAAGCACTGATACGCTTGTTTACCTTGATGAGATTGGTCGCGCCCAGGCTAATTCAATTGATTTCATAAAGGCTGTGCGTCTTTTGCTAGAGGCAGAAAACTCTACTCTGGCATCTATAGTTTTCAAAGATGATCCTTGGAGTATAGAATTTAAGAATCACCCAGCAGTATGCCTACTTGAGGTCTCAGCTTCGAACAGAAACTACCTTCCTGCAATTTTGCTAAAAGCTTTTGACCAGGCAAAGGCTTTCAAGCAGTTGAGACATGAGCAGCAGCTTCTGGTGTACGCTTTGCTCAAGCAGTTTCTTGAGGCTGATCACTTCTATTCGGCGCAAAAGCTTTTTAGCAATGCTCTGGGCTATGTTGTTGGTAATCAAATTCAACTCATAAAAGAAGATACGAGTATTTCTTACTATCAAGTCTTAGGCCAAAGCAGATCGCATCAAATCTCGTTCCATCGAGACAACAACAACAACAACAACAGCTTCATCTGCGATTGCGATCTTGCCAACGGCCGAGGTGACTTTGTCGGTGCTCCTCAGACCTGCTCTCATGAGATGAGCATCCGCATTGCAAATTTGCTGTAGTCGAGCTCGTGACCCCTTCAAGAAAGTTAGCCACTCCGATAACTCGAAATAGACCGAAACACATTCTTAGCCGCTTCTCACTCAATATTCTCGCAGGCTTTGACCTAGCTAGGGCACTGCTGGCAGCGTTATTCGGACTTGTAACGGATCACCAGGCATTGCTTGAACTCATTGAGCGGCCTCTCATATGGTAAGGGCATATTTCACTTCTCATTCGCCTCTCTTTCACAGACCCAAACACACAAAAGCACAAGAACTACCTCGTAACGCGCTCAGAATGACTAGCTTTTGGCTGGTCAGGGGGTGAGAGTTTTCAGGCAAAACCTCAAATTTCGATTTCAACTTCAATTTCAATAAAACATAGATCAATCATGAGCAATCCCATTGGATCTCGGAGTCAAAGCGGACTTTTTTCTAAAGTCTCACTGTTATTGACTAGCACATTTCTAGTCAGCGCCATCGGCACATTTTTGGGTGCGGGCATAACCTCAACGGCCGCTATCATTTGCTTGGCTGTCCTATTCTTTGTAGGCGCCTTCTTTGTTCCCCTCGCCTTAGCCGCCTCTACTGCAGCCGGTGTAGCCGCACTTACCGGGTGGACTTTTATCTCTGGCCTTTTCCTTGGGCCCTGCATCCACACGTACGTTCACATACTAGGCTGGCAAACTGTTTTTCTGACATACCTTGGCACTGGCGGTGTCATGGCAGCATGCGGTGCAATTGCAAGCTTCAGCGGTATCAACTTTGGCAAACTGGGGAACTTCCTCACGGTAGCGCTGCTAGCTTTGATTGCCGTGGGCATCTTTGCCATCTTTGTTCCCTTTAGCGCAGGAGTCAACATTGTCTACTCGCTAATCGGGATGACAGTGTTTACTTTGTTCTTTCTCTTTGACTTTTTCCGCCTTAGTGAAGAAGAAGATACCTGGGCAACTGCCGTGCTGCTGACCATGAAGCTTTACCTCGATTACATCAACTTCCTCCTATTTGCGCTCCGGCTGATCGCTGCACTCAGTGGTGGCAGCAACAACAAAGACTAATCAGCAAAGACCAATAAACATAGATTACTACCCGACAACCTTTTCAGGAGATACCATATGAATCTGCAAAAGTTCCTTAACAGCCTCAGCCTGCGCCAAGTTTTGATCATAGCCGGGATTCTAGACGCCCTCTGGGCTGCGGCAATAGCTACGTTTGGAGCCAACCTGCTCCACATCCTCGGTGTTGCTGGCGGTGCCAGTGCAACGTCTGTCGGCATTGGCACAGTTCTTGGCTGGTTAATCACATTTATAGTCGCTCTCTTGCAGGGGGCGGTCTTTATTTTCGTAATTGGATTTATCAGCTTCGTGTTCTGGTCAATATTCTCGAAGAGATAGCCTCTAGGCTGGGCCAGACCGAATTTTGAAAGCCAACTAATCACCATGCGGTGACAGGCCCTAGCACTTGGCGAAAATTACAAAACTGGGGCCTGCTAACACAGGTGATTGAATCAAATCGAATTGTTCATACACACAAGGAGTTTCCATGAGCCTAATTGAAGGTTTGGATTATAGCGATGTTCCTGTTGCTCGACGGTTCCTTGCTATCAGTAATTATAATGACGGCTTGAAAAGTACGGAAGGAAGCGCCATAGAACTAAGAACTGGCGTTCTGGAAAACACAGTCAAAAGTGCAACTGTTCTGATTTTCTTTTACAATTCAAAAGTAGGCGATAGCCTTATTCTTCAGGAGGACAATACTGTTCTCGTTCGGTTGCCGGACAAAACAAATGTCAATGCCAACGTTTCTCTGAGGACGATCTGGACGATATTGTGGTCAAGTCTTCGCTATCTTGGCGAGACTACCAGTATTGACAGAAGCACTGGGAAGATCATTTCTCATCGGACGACCAAATAGCCTGTCAGCTCAATTGCCGACATTTATACTCGGCGACCTTCATTTCCCCTTAAATTCTGGGCTTAAATTATGTTATTTACTGAGTTCCAACCCAGGCTTACCTACCTGGCCAAAGTGCACGAGGCATTCCAGAAGCTGAAAGAGTTCGACTTTTTAGCCCTCGCGGGTGCAGAAGGCTCTATCGAGGGGCAGGCAGGTTGCCGCTTCTCCTTAGAAGCAGAACTTAAATTTGCAATTGGTCTACCGCTCAAGATCGAATGTTTTTCAACCAATCCACATGCCACCAAGTGGGTTACACAGACTCTTATATGCATCCTGTCGAATCTCGGCATCAAGGAGGTATTCGATACCTATCACGGACCAGACCTCGAGTGCTATGTCATCCGCGACAACTCAGAAACCTTTGTTGAGATTTATTAGGCACCATTACTGGTGACTGATCCAGTTGAAACCGAAAACTTAATAATGCGAGCGCCCTTGGCTCGTTTTTTCTTTCGACTTGATAGTCGACCAGTCTAATACCAGCGCGAAAGAAAAAGGGCTACGGAGCCCTAAGTGTTTTTCTAGAGACTGTTTAAGTTAGTTAGGTTCGTCGTCAAACTAGTCATCATCGTCATCTTTATCTCCATAGATTTCGGAACAGAAATCGTCCTCTTCCGCCCAAGATGGCGTAGCCACTTCGTTGTTGCCGTCAAGCTTGACTAGCTGAACGCCATACTCCACATAGCCACCAGATGCCCTGATTGTGGTATAAATCGCCGCTGCTTGCTTCCAAGCATCTTGCTCACAAGAGAGCAATGGCTTTTCAGCGAAATTGGCGCTAATGTATTCGCGCTTGAACTCTGAATCTGGTTCAGAAAGGTTCTCGGCAGCCTGAATTTCAGCCACACGAAAACCATCATTCGTCTCCAAAATCATTACGGTGTTATCAGCAGACATAATCGGACTCCTTTTCTTGGGGTTTCAACTGCCTTTCGGCATGCTTTGAGGCAGTAGGAGTTCTGCCTTTAATGGAACTGACGGGATTTGAACCCGCATGCACTGTTCTTGCATTCAAGTCAGTGCGCTCCCAGTGAGCCACAGTTCTTCTTTAGTCATTGTGTCAATCAGAGGAGAACAGCTTTTGGTATTTGCTGATCGACCAGGCATCCGGATGACACGTCAACGCTCAATGCCGCAGGAGAGCCTGCCCCTATGTACAGATGAATCAAGTGAATAGAAATCAGCAGCAAAACAATCACAATGCATGTCAATACTTTGAGACCTGCCGAGAATAAATCTGCCATGAACTTTATCGAAACTTCTTCATACAAGTCGTCGAGTAGCTCATATATTAAGTCGTCGAAAGTCGCAGAGGGCCGCTCTACTTTTACGCTGTTGACTGCGTGTCGTTTCATAGTTGATTGTCCTTTTGTTTTGATAGTAAATTACCTCACAGGGAGGTCTTCCTTTCGGAAGTTTGTCCAGAAGCCGCTTGAAGCAAGCTAGAACGCAAACGCACGAAGATTGCACTTGCCTGGTTAATGGAACTGAAGGGATTCGAACCCGCGACCTCTCACTTAAAAGGCGAGCGCTCTACCGCTGAGCTACAGCCCCTGATCGTCAAAGAAAGACGAACATCAGATTCATTCAAATAAAGCCCCAGCTTCGGTAAAGCAAACTTTGACCTTACGTTTTTCGCACTCATCGCACACTGCGCTAAGAGCCATGACTCCGAATGCGCCGAGCGAAATGTTAGTTTCTTCAGCAAGTTTGGCGGAAGCCGCAACGGCAAGACCGAAGGTGACTAAGAATGTCTTAAATCCCTCCTCACTATGCCATTCTGGCTGAGAAATCATGCTCTCTGCCTGGCGAAAACTATCATGGATTGCTTCGAGTTGCTGGGCGTGTGCACGATAAATTGACTTAAAAATCACGGCTGTATTTCCTGCAGCGTTTACTGCGCTGATAATTTCTAACATTGGTCGAGCTCCGCTTAGCGGAGATGATAGTAAATATGTAAATTGAGAGTTAAGCCGAGGTTTTCGGCAGGAATTGATTTTGAGCACCGTTAATAAAAAAAACTTGCATCTCAATCAATCAATTAATCACGCAACTCGCACAAAAAAAACACGCGACGCCGACTTCAAGCCATACACACCACATCTATAGATGCGGAGCAATGGTGCTGTAATAGCAAAGGCATTTGGATTTCGCTGGTCGGTGTCGTTTGTACTAAGTGGATGAAATAGAGATAGGTTTACCATTGCAGAAGTTTCGCCAGCGAGTCAATCACCCCTACAAGCTCTTCAATTAAGGCTTTGTTGAGTAAGTGATAGGTTCAAGATAGTTATTGGCAATAGCTCGTGCTCTACCCAAAAGCTATTATTCATAAAGCTTCTTCTAATATAGTGAGGTTCGCAACCCGTAATTTACGCCGACGATTGCGCGGATTACCTCGCGCCAATATTCAGTTAATAACACTACGTTAAGCAATTTACTGTGCCTGAAACATAGCAGGTCAACCCTGAACGAGTATGTCTTTGTCACAATCATATGGTTAGAGTACCTATAAGAAACAAAACATAGCTCCGCAACTCTTCGGAATAATACTATTTCGCAGTGATACTGAATCAAGTATCACTATTTGACTTGCATTGATGACCAAAAAGCAATAGAAGCTAAACCTAGCAATAGCTTCAAGACACAGAGAGCTGCGGACAATACGATAACATAGATAGCGATAGCTCCTTCCTCCTTTATTGTTAATTACTGTCCAACGCCACATCAAGACTAGGTTTCAAAACACCCATTGAGAGTTGGAGCATCGAAATTACAAAGAAGATCTAGTTTAAAAGTAATTTGCTTCCTGAGTAGAGACTTTGATAAGTCTAGGTTATCTCAACTTATTCATTCACCCCAAAACAAGCCCAAAACTAGCGAAACCAAGACCCTACTTCCATCCTCGCAACCATCCTTCTTCGCCTCGCGTGTTGAGAGCTGGTGTGGTCTCTGGTTCCTGTCTGCTTTGAATTGTGCGAGTTGCGTGATTGATTAATACCCGAAAAGGTTTTGACGGCACTTTGAGGGCCTTTCCTGGAGCTATAGCTCATTGGTAGAGCACTCGCCTTACGGTGAGAGGTAGCGGGTTCGAATCCCGTCGGCTCCATTAACCGGGCAAGTGCAATCTCCAGGCACCGGCGTTCGAGCTTTCTATAAGCAACTCCCGGACAAGCATGCGGCGCATTCCGCGACGCAGTTGAACAAAGCAGAAACATCATGTCTAAAATCAAAGACAATCAACGGACAGCCATCGAAGGTGAAAAGCTTAAAATTTCCTACTATGCGTTTATCCGAGACTATCACTCAGATAAATGTGTCGTCTTGGCAAAAGGACATGAGGAGGCAGAGCAGAAGGCAAACGCCAAAGGGGTTTCCCCGTGGACTGCTGAATGCAAAGCTTTTACTACTAAGCTAACTGCCCAACGATGGTTGAAAATCAAGTCACTCAAGTTGGAATTGGCATACGTCCAAGACCAGCTCAATCGCTCACACCGGGCTCCTCAGTCAACAATAGACTCATTAGAAGAAGAACAAGAGCGTCTCCAAGGCCTGATGGAAGAAATCGATTTCGTCGATTGGGAAGAGGAAACCTGGAATGACGAAGACTGGAACCAGTCGGACGTTGACAATTGGCTCTTTTTCTATGAGGACGTCTAATTTCGCGTCCCAGAACTGAAGCTCACTGGGAGCGCACTGACTTGATCGCAAGAACAGTGCACGCGGGTTCGAGTCCCGTCAGTTCTACTAATCGCAGACTGAGTCTTTCTAAAGGCTCTGTACAGTGGCATCAACACCTCAGTTTTGCTGCGCACATTTCAAACTACAAAAAAAGGAAGGTAAGTACCATGTCACGCAAAAACAACCGAAACCAATCTCAAGACACAAAACGCGACTTGCTAGAACCCACGCCAGTCGAAACGCAACCCTGCCTGTATGAAGGCGATCAAGATTGGATTAAAGACGAAATGAAAGCTGGAGGAAAATTCAGCTGGATTTCTTAGTAACGCCAAACCGAAAAGACCGTGGCTTCGAACTGACTAACATCAGCGAGCGATAATTAGAACTCATCTAGAGCACTCTAAATGACAAAACTAAAATACTGATGAGGCTGTTTCTCTCGCGGAGATAGCCTCACCTTTCATTTTCATATTCCCCAAACAAACCCCTGAATCCAACTGAAAAAGAAGTTGGAGGAGGCAGAGCGTAAGTATTACTTGAACTTGCGTGAGTGTGCGCCGCAGTTGCTGAAAAGCGCTGGCAGAGAGGGGAAACCCGCCTAAACCAATGACAAAAGTAAAAAAGGACCAAGACAATGGCAAAATTAAAAACTAAAACTAGCAAGGGAAATCTCAGTCTACCCTACCTTATCGGAAGACTACAGTCCGACGTCAGCTACTTCGCCCAACTAATCGAAGCATCAGCAAATGCTGAGCATGGTCAAAAGATGCATGCTGTTACTACTGAGACCCTGGAACTAGCGCAAAAATTTCTGATTGCGGCGCAACAAGCTGCACATATTGGCAAGAAGAAAATTAAGAAAGCAAAAACTTTCGCACTAAAAGGCTTAGAGCTTTTTCCGCCACTAAAAAGTCAAACCAATTGACGCTGGCACAAGCCAAGCAAATTTAGAACGGTTAAGCAGCTATCTATAGCAAGGCTGCGCATCGCCCCAAATGGTGGCAGCCTCTTGTTGTTCTCAAAGTCACCATTTCCGGTGCATCTTCTAGGACTGTAGCTCACAATCAGCAGAGGTTATAAATGCATACCATCGAAAATGTCACAGGTACACCGACGCTTAACGAGGCCGAACTGACTTTCACCTTCTCCCGTTCTGGAGGCGCTGGTGGACAAAACGTCAACAAAGTCGAAACCAAAGCGCGGCTGCATTGGAACGTACGAGAAAACGCGACACTTCCGGCCGAAGTCAAAGAGCGATTTCTTGAACAATTCGGCAACCGCATCAACAAGGACGGGGTCATAACTATCGCAAGCCAGAAGCACCGGACGCAGGGACTCAATAGAGACTCCTGCGTCCGTAAGCTGATGGACATGATTCAACAAGTAGCGACTTCGCCACTTGATCGTGTTCCAACAAAGTTCAGCAAGGCTAAAAACCAAGATCGGCTAGAGAAAAAGAGAAGAGATTCTTCTAAGAAGCAGGGCCGAAGAAAGCCATCAATGACGGACTAATTTAAGGAGAAACAAAGCGGCCTATCATCCCAGAAACTCTTCGAGACTACTGGTGCTACGCCGACCAACTTGCCAATGAGGTTGTTTCTCCACGTGCATTCAACAAACAATTAACAGGAGTCTCTCATGAGTACTGTAAAACTGACACAATCAATTTCTGAAACTTACCCCGGCAGCAGCTTAACTGGCGCTGTAATCGTCACTTTGAAAGCAGACGATGTCACTAAAGCAGCATCTTATGCGGCTAACATAAGCGGTTTTACGATCGATGCCGGCTCTTCGGTTCTTCCCCTAGGCGACGGTGAATTTATGGTTCACGGTAACGCCACGCAGCCAATTCAGTCAGATCATGTGGTCGCTGTCGAGCGCAATCACAAGTATCAACTAAACGCTCCAGGCTCATCAATTCAATAAGCCAAATAGGCAGCGGTAATAGGAGAAACATAGGGCAAGCGTAGCAGCGAAAGCTGCTACCTAGCCTCGTCGTTCTTTTCTTTCACTCATTGCCAAACGGCCAGACACCCGGCATGCGGCAATGGAAAGCAGCAATGGAAAGCAACATTGAAAAACGACACAGTGAAAGAACTAATTAAGGCGACCAACAAATTCACAAATTGAAAGAAGAAGAAAAATGAAAATGAAATCACTCATTCAGTTATGGCAAGATTCGAGTGCTGAAAATGCACTAGAAGATTTAAAATGGCTTAGTCAACTAAGCAGCAAGCTGGGTTACAAAGCTATTGTAGATGGGGCCGATACAAAGCGGAGCTGCAGCCTTCTCTCGATAAAAAATGACAAGCGACTCACAAGCAATGCCGAGATAGTGAAACGGTTGACTCAAAGTCAACCCTGGACAAAACAAGCACAGGCCTGCCACGCCTATTTCGCCCAACTTTTCTTCGCCCTTACTTCAATTTCTAAGCCATGGAAAGCCTGGGTCTTGGAGCGTAAAGAAGCAGAATTCAAGAAAACACTAGATAAGCTATTGAGCGCATTCTTGCAAACCAGCCGAGGGCGCGCCATGTCAATTGAGGGAAAAATTGCTGCTCTCAAATATCAGCAAGAACTCTTAAAGCTCTGGCTAGACAACCCACCATCATTCCCAACTCAAGCAGTAAACCCAGATAAGGTGATCTTGAAGTATCGTGGTGTCATATACAGACGCAACGCCCTAGGCGAGTTAATTGTCCTTGCCGCCCAAGCTAAGCACTATGTAGAAAACATCAAAGAATTAGCAATAGAAAGCCAAGGAAAGTTCACCCTCCCGGCAGAAGAGACAAGCGCATCCAAAATTCTATCGTTGATCAAACAGGCTCCCAGTTGGCCTGAAGAACAATACGCCCACGAGGTATTGGAAAATGCAGGAATGGCGCAAGCTAAGGCTGTAAGGTTCTTTCTTCAGGAACAAGAGCTAGGCGATCTCACCGAAGAAGAATTTACTCGAATTTTAGAGGCAAGAACGCAACTCTTCGCTACTCTCGGTGACTGCATACAGCACAGTATTAATGCCCACACCGCTCAACTGGATGCTACGGCTCGCATTATAAAACTGGCAGAGGAAATACTAGCGACAATAAAAGCTACCTAGAACAGCCAGTCTCCGGCCTATGTCACGCGGGCAGCGTCAAAGCTGCTCGACCTATTCTCAAACCCTGATTAAATCGACACTCCGTGAGCCTATGAAGCTAGCCAAATTCAAATATTATTAGACAAAGTACTTTTCGTCACCAGCGCCAACCCTCCGCACAAATTTTCTATTTCCTCATCTTCCTTAGACCAGGTCACACAGCTGAGCAAATAGAGGAGTGGACCAAGCTAATTACTGAAGCGCGCATCGCCCGCGGTGAATCTGTTTGGTACATGATTCTACCTGAAGTATTGCACGTGATTCGCAAGCACCAACTCTACACCTCCAAGGCTGTGGACTATTACCACCAAAACTGAGCACTTAAGCTCCTAGAGGAGATCTCAAAGCTGCCGTTAATACAACTTTCCGAGTTAGGAAATCTCACATAAAGGCTATCCAGCTTTTTTCTTCACGCTAATTAATAGACCAGTCTACTAATTTGCAAACATCAACAAACCGTGTTTTATTCAGCAATCCAACTAGCAAAGGAAAAGCGAAAAGTGAACCAAGTACTCCAGACTAAACTTAATATAGGTAAGCTTAAAAAGTTTAGGCAAGGGGCAAATAGCTCTTGAGAATAACTCCCCTAGACCTATCAATAATGCCATTACCCTGAATTGAGGCCTTAATTTGATAGGCTAAGGCTTCAGGCTGGAACTATTTGCATTCTCGGAACCGACTCTGTCACCGAAAGGGCGCCTGCTTTAAAAATGGCAATGAAATTAAGAGCAAGCCTGTTTTCTCAGTCACTAATATGGTTGCTCGTTTCTCTCACCGCTAGCATCGTTTCAATCACTTGCTTTTTACAGTTGAGGCATACAACTAAGGAACTTTCAGCCAACCTTGAAAGAGCCAATAGAATTGCTACTGTGACCAGCAATCTGAATAAGTGCGTGTTTGATCTAGACTTGATTTTAACTGATTTCGTCAAGAACCCACAAAGCAGCAGCGTTGAAAGTATCTCAGACAAAGTAGACTCTCTTGGCTCTTCACTAACAGAACTGAAGAGATACTATCAGCAAAGGCCAAAAGAGTCTCTTCTCTTATCCAACCTGAGTTCTTTGAAGGCAACGGCCGTAAGTTTGCTACCGCAACTACTCTGGAGCGCAGCTGCAGAGAGTGGCAGACAGGTAAGTGTTGGGTCTCAGTTAAGACCATTATTCTCAAAAGTTGAAAGAGACACGGCTGATCTGTGGCTGCTTCAGAACGCTGAGCAGCATAGCTACTTCAGTGCTTTTGCGAGCAACTCAGCAAATCTCCAAAATTTATTTCTGATATGTTGCGGTAGTAGTTTCTTAGCTACAGTGCTTCTCTTCTGGCACTTTTACAAATCAGTTCCATCTAGATTGAATCGCTTGTCTTTGAAAGTTCAAAAACTTGTCTCTGAATCAGGCTCAGGCTCAGGCTCAGGTATTGAACGAAAGCCAAATGGTGATCATGATAGTGAAGATCAGTTCGAGTATATCGAGCGAAATTTTGTAGAAGTGACAGAAAGACTCTCGCAGGCGAATACACGTGAACAACTGATTTCAGAGTACGCATCGACACTAATTTTATCACTTGATGATTCTGGAATAATTCTAAACACAACCGGCACGTCTAAAAAATTCTGGGGTTATGAGCCTAATCAACTCGTTGGTAGCGAAGTTATCCAGAAAATAGCAATAGATAGCCGCAAAGTCTTTATGGAATGTTCGCGCACAGCGAAAAGTAAGAGCATGAGCCATAAAGCCTTCGAAGGCAAGGTATTGGCCGCTTCCGGTAAGACAATTGATACAGTTTGGAATTTCAACTGGTCCGAGTCTAAGCAAACTATGTTCTGCGTTGCTCACGACGTTTCGCAGCGTAAACTGAATGAAAAATTGGTGGCAGAAAATGAACAGCGCATTCGAGCAATTATTCGCAGCGTTCCAGTTGGTTTAGCTGTTTTGAGTAGCAGCGGTAAAATTATCTTTCTCAATGAAAAGCTCTTGAGTATGTTCTCCACTTCACTTGAACAACTCGGAGAAAGGCCAATAAGTGAATTCTTCGATAAAGAGACTTTCGCTGTAGACCTTACAACTGAGAATCTTAACTGTACGGTCGAAAGTCGAATTGTTCGACCTCAGTTAGCCGACATTTTCGTTGAGATGTCTTTTCGTGAGTTCAACTTAGTTGACCAGAAAGCCATTCTCTGCACGGTACTTGATATAACTGACAGGCGGAAAATCGAAGAAGCGCGCGAACAGTTTATCAATATGATTACCCATGATATGCGCACCCCCCTTTCATCAGTACGCGGATATTTTCAATTACTAGAAGCAAAAGCATACGAAGGTAAAGCAGAAGCTCATAAGATTTCTGCAGAGCGGGCTTCGCGAAATATTTCGGAGGTAATCAAGCTTATCAGTGATTTGCTTGATATACATAAACTCAAGTCAGACAACTTTGAATTGAACAAAACACCATCGGCAATAACAGATGTAGTCGATAAAGCAGTCTCAAGTATTGCTGAATTGGCTTCGGCCAAAGACTTAGAAATTAGAATTCAAAGAACTAATGTATTGGTAAAATTCGATACTGATCTAATTGGCCGAGTAATCGTCAATATTTTGTCCAACGCCTGCAAGTTTGCACCCTCCTTGAGTAAAATCGAAATTTCGCTTCGGGAACTCAATGGTTTTGTACAAGTTTCAATTTCAGATCAGGGTCGCGGTATTGCCCTTGAGATGCAAGAAAAGATATTTGAAAGCTTCGGTCAAGCATCTGCTGATGATTTTAAGCAAGGCTCAAGCTCTGGTCTTGGGCTTGCCATTTGTAAGAAAATAGTTGAAGC
This sequence comes from Candidatus Melainabacteria bacterium, assembly GCA_030696635.1. Lineage (GTDB taxonomy): Bacteria > Cyanobacteriota > Vampirovibrionia > Obscuribacterales > Obscuribacteraceae. The sequence continues at coordinate 37,540 of JAUYRX010000010.1, read as the reverse complement.
ACACGGAGGCTCTATCGGCGTAACCTCAGAGCCCGGTAAGGGCAGCAACTTCTGGTTCACACTGCCACTGTGATAGAACTATGGAAGTCTGCCCATACCACAAAAACGGCCTAGCCAGATTTTTTGACTCTTATTTAAAGCTGGAAGAACTGTGTTCAGAAAAGTGCCATGCCATTGGCACGATCTAAGCACTAAAAATTATTAGGGAAAAGCCTATCTTTGGTGCTCTGCCTATAAGGTTTCTGCGCTAATGAGTAGCTCTGGAAGCAAGACCCAGCTTTACTCCTGTAATAGTGAAGAAGGCAACAACAGCCTGCAACAAACCTGGATTTACTTCGTTGGCTGCTTCAGTTGGCAGAGATAGCTGATGGCTGTCTTCTCTCTGCTGCTCTCTCAAGCGCTGTAACTCAGCTTCAAGCCGAGTTATTCTCTCAAGATGATTAGGCAGCTCAGGCTGTATAAGCTCAGAAGCCCGACGAACACTAAATGGCACAATTCGCCACTCAGGCCCACAAGCGCCTGAAACCTTGATGCCTCTCAAATAGCCACATTCAATATAGCGAGCAATGGTACGCCTAGAACGACCCAAAACTTCCGTGGCCTGACTCATGTCCCAAAATTGCGAGGCATCACTACTTTCAGTCAGAACCAGCGACTTATCAAAGTCAATGGATATTATCTGTTCAAGTTTTCGCATCTATAAATTCCTTACTGAAGTTACGATAATTGACTTTCATAAAGAAAGAAACAAAGCCTGCCGTAGGCTTAGGTGCCAGATGAATCAACTATAAGCGTTCAACTGTGACAAATACATGTCTAATCAGACAGCAGCCGACGAAATCTTAGTTTTTTTGAGAACCATCACGAAGGAAGAGAAATTAATAGCTTGGTCTTCAACAGCCAGATTCCACCAAGGGTCAAAAAGTATTACAGTATCTACAGCAGCTCTTTCGGCAGCCTACGATTCTCAGTTAAAGCCAAGCGTGCATTACAACTTCGTCAAGGCATAGGCGCTCAAGACCATCAAGTTGCGTCGCAGTGTTCCATGCAAGAGCTTTTCTAACATCATTACTTTCGTCGGCGACCAAGATCATCAGATTTTTTGAGTCTTGCAAACATTTCAGATTTTACATGGCACAAAGTATCGCCTCCGCGGCTTTCAAGCCGCGGTAATGGGCCACAATCAACCAGCTTTATGCCGTAACTAACAATTAGTAGACAAGTCAACTACACGCATAAAAGAAAAAAGGAGCAGAGGCCCCGCGACGTCCGCCATGGTTATTTGATAGACAATTCCGAAGCTTGTTGATTGCAAAGGCAAAATTCAAGATAAGACATAGCGAAATCCTAATCGAGTGAATTTGAAAAAAATTGAAAAATGAGCAGAAGGCTGCCACCACTAGGATGATGAGCAGCCAACTATCAAGAAAACTACTCGACGATGCGAAGGAAGGGTCCTTTCTTCGTCTCGCTGGTTCCGTCTGGTTTAACGACTGTCATGGTGCAGACAACCATGATTGGCTGAACCGGTGTTTCTTTTTTTTGTTTGTTGATCATAACTAATCCTTGCCGGTTTTCGGCATTAATGAACACAGCTGCGTAGCTGGAAGTGACCTAAATTGCTCTCCCCAGTCTTGCGACGCACAAACCTTGCAAAAACTCATTCTACAGATAAAGCATTTTCCCCAAGCTCTTTATTCATAAGCTTTTCGAGCGCCAGATTGTTTCAAAGTCTTTATACCCTCTAAATTTTCAGGGCCTCCACTAAGCGACTATCCAGGCAGCTCCGGCTGATATAGCAAGGTTCGCAACACGTAATCGACGCATCAGCTTGTCAAAGACGGCTCACGCCAATATTTAGTCCTTAAGATGAGCACTGTCAGCTCCTCAGGCTTTCAACGGCATAGCAAAATGCAGAAAATGTGATACTGAGTTCAGTATCATAACGAAATGGTATGAGTCCGAGATTCTTCGGAGCTGATTTTACTGATCGTTTGCGAGCAGAAGGAGGCAGCTGGAGCAAAATCAGAACAGATTACTAAATACCACCATGATATATTGCACAGACAATGATGGTTCAATCTTTTGAGGAAGTACTGACATGATCAATCCAAGCGGAAAGGCAATGTTAATTATCGATCTGCAAAATGACTATTTCCCTGGCGGTGGGTTTCCGCTTTGGAACACAGAGCAGACTGTCGCAAATATTCTCACAGCAATGCAGACCGCCAAAGAGAAAGAGATACAGATAATTCATGTACAGCACATCGCCGACCCAAGCCTCGGCCTATCACCTTTCTTCAACAAAGGTAGCGAGGGTGCTAACATTCACCCCGAAATCCTTGCTGCTGCGCCCTATGCGCCAATTGTGGTCAAATCATTCGCCGATAGCTTCGTCGATACCGATCTTGAGTCAACGCTGCAGCGCTTAGGAGTAAATGAAATTCTCGTCTGCGGCATGATGACGCAGAACTGTGTCACACATACTGCAATTTCAAAACATGCAGAAAAGTACAAGTCTGCGATTCTTCCAGACTGCTCGACCACGGTGTCGGAAATGCTTCATTTGATAGCATTGCACGCGGTCTCAACACGGATGGCGCTTGTTCCTTCTATGCAGGCTCTCTCGTGATTCTCCAATGGCATGAGAGCAAGCGATAGCGCTAGCTATCGCAGCCAAATCCTGAGCCGCCATTAATCAAAGAGATTTTTATTAGCCTACTATTTGTACTTAGGTATCACTTATGGTGCTTTCTTGTTGCAAAATACTCGCTATAGCCTAAGATCTCCTCATCTAATCCAATTTTATATTTTTATCCTCTTTGGTCGAATGCGAGGTTACTATTGCCCGCTCTTATTCACGGAGCACTTATCGATGCTAGCTACGACAGTCGTCGCACTCTAAAGAGCCTGACACCACTGATACCACCTATGGTGATTTATCAGGGCAGAAGCCTGATCAATTTTTCAAGCAACGACTACTTAAATTTATCAAGACATCCGCTAGTTCAAGAAAAGTCTATCGAGTTCATTCGCAAATACGGAGCTGGCAGCCCCTCCTCCCGTCTAGTTTCGGGCAATATTGACTGTTACGAAAAGCTTGAACGCAAACTTGCACAGTTAACTGGCTTCGAAGCTGCACTGATTTTCCCTTCAGGTTTTCAACTTAACTCAACGGTGCTGCCAACCTTCCTCAATGCCTCATCTAGAGTTTTGGCAGACAGTGCCATTCATCGCAGCATTATCGAAGGACTGCGACTCTCTAAGTGCAGACTGACAAGATTTGCCCATTTAGATGAAGACGATCTCAAACAAAGACTAGCCGACCCAACTAATAAATCAGACTCAAACTGGGTAATAGCCGAGTCTGTCTACAGCGTCGATGGCTCATTGCAAGACTTAAACTCTTTAACCGCCATTGCTTCAGCCCAAGGCAGCAAAATATACCTTGATGAAGCTCACGCAATTGGTCTTTTTGGCGCGCAAGGTATGGGCTTTGCCGCCGGCCGCAAAGACATAGATATAGTTATGGGTTGTTTCAGTAAAGCAATTGGCTCTATGGGTGGCTATGTGCTTTGCTCGAATCTTGACAAACAATATCTGGTCAATTATTGCCCCGGCCTAATCTACTCCACAGCACTGCCCCCAGCGGTTCTGGGTGCAATCGACGCAGCCTTAAACCTAATTCCACTTCTGGAAGATGAGCGCAGTTATCTCCAGAGCCAGTCAAAATCGTTCCGCGAAAAACTAACTGCCATGGGCTTTGACATTGGCACTTCCAGGTCAAATATAGTTTCTATATTTCTCAAAAGCGAAAGAGAAGCACTGACCCTTAGTGCGTTTCTTGCCGAAAGCGGTTTCCTCGCCGTGGCATTAAGACCACCAACAACAGGCAAAGACACTTCAGCAGTTCGTTTTTCGATAACCGCAGCCCACCGGCAAGAGGATCTTGAGAAATTAATTGCAGCCTTGCTCAAATATAAGAGAGTCAGTCATGTATATTGAAATTATCCTGCAGCATGGCTGGGGCTATGATCGAACATTCTTTTCGAACTGGGTCGAAGCTCTAGAGAAACAGCCCTGGCCAAGAGATTATCGTATAAAGACAACTTTGCCAGACCGGGGTTATTTTGGTGCTCCGGTCGCTCTCGATGATATGGAATATATTGACTTAAATAAGCGTAACTCAAAAACAATTGGCTCAGATAAATTGCTAATTGTAGTGGCTCACTCACTCGGTCTGCATCTGCTACCAGTAGAAGTTATAGCGAGGGCTGATTACCTAGTTACAGTTTGCTCGTTTTTGAACTTTCACAAAGAGGCGCCAGGTGGCGAACGGCGCAGTCGTTTATTAGTCGGACGAATGCTCACGCGTTTAAAACGGGCGCCACTAGAGGTATTATCTGACTTCTATAAAATTACCGACCCGGCTAAGCGCTTTCACTTTTCACTCCTAGATATTTCGGTAGAGCGGCTAGCAGCTGACCTACACCTACTTGATCAAATAGACACTTCTGAAGACAGTCAACTGTCGAAGCTGAAGTCTAAGGCCATTGTGGTGCACGGCCTAGAAGACACACTCATATCAGAGCAGCAGAGTCTTTCGCTAGCCCGACTCTTGAATGCAGAAACACTGATTTGCCGTGCGGGACATGACTTGCCACTTAGTCACACCAATGCCTGCATCGACTTGATTACCAAAGTTATTCTAGCTAGCAACGAAGCAAGGAGTGAGTACTGTGCCTGATCCTGTTGTCAAAGAGTTTTCACTGTACGTAGATACCTACGAAACCCATGCGGTAGTGCAAAAGATTGCAGCAGAAACTTTAATGCAACTGCTTAAGCAAGAATACCAACCAGAAAATTTTTCAACTCCTGGACAATCGGGCACAGGAGCCGCAAAGATCATAGCCCGGCCGCTATCAATTCTCGAAATTGGCTGTGGCACAGGTATTTTAACGAGACCGCTGCTTGAACTATTTCCCGAGAGCTATTTTCTCTGCGTTGACGGTTCAAAAGCCATGCTACAAAAGTTAAAGAAGAGCATTAGAGGAGAGGTCGCACATACCAGCACTCGCCTCAAAGAAATAGATTGCAACCGCCTAAGTGAATTTCTCTTCCATCCCAATTTTTCAGCTGACCTAGTGGTGTCATCATTCGCCCTGCAATGGATGTACGACTTACCATTTGCGCTGCGCTCAATATCTGCCGTTCTCATTCCTGGTGGTCTGCTCGCCATAGCGATACCAGGCTCTGAATCATTCCCTGAATGGCGGCAGGCTTGCGACCTAGCTGAAGTTCCATTCACAGCTAACCCACTACCGGGCCATCAAGAGTTACACAATACTTTTAGCCAATTGAAGTTCGCTGGTACACTACACGAATCTGTAGTGACGCAGCGGTTTAGAAGCTCCCGCGACTTTTTCAAATCACTAAAAATGGCTGGTGCCAGCAAGCAGCTATTGTTACCAGGCGAGCCGGAGAGAAAGCTTTCACCTCGTGACTTTAATCGACTAGTTAAAGCCTGGGACTCTCTCTATTCACCAGGAAAAGTAGAGCTGTCTTATCAAATTATCCTTGCCGTGTTGGAGAAACATTAATGCAAACATTGACGAAGCCTTGCCAAGACAAGAGTGAAGGAGCTGCTAAAATTTGGCGGCCATACACGCAAATGAAAACAGCTAGCTCAGCTCTTAAGGTAGCAAGTGGCAAAGGAGCATACTTGCAGCTCGAAGATGGCAGAGAGCTGCTCGACCTAATTTCAAGCTGGTGGACAAACCTTCACGGTCATTGCCATCCACATATTGTTGATGCTATTCATCGCCAAGCTCAAAGCCTAGAACATGTCATTTTTGCGGGCTTTACTCACGCGCCAGCTGAAGAACTGGCACTAAGATTGGTGCAACATCTACCCCGCGGTCTCAATCGAGTATTCTTCAGTGATGACGGCTCTACAGCAGTTGAAGTTGCCATGAAAATGGCTCAGCAGTATTGGTTCAATAAAGGAATTGGCTCAAGAAAGAGGTTCTTAGCTCTTGAAGGCGGCTACCATGGTGACACTTTTGGCTCTATGGCCATAGGAGCTTCTAGCGGATTACACGGCAGTCAAACCGATTCTGCTCTTGAGGTCGAATTTATCCCGTTTCCTTATCAGGCCGATGACAACACTTTAGTAGTAGAAAGAGAAGCTCAGAGTGTAGCCCTATTAATTGAAAAGCTTGATCAGAAGCCAGAAGAGTTTGCCGCTTTAATCATTGAACCACTGGTTCAGGGTGCCTCAGGTATGCGCATGTGCTCGCCTGAATTTATTCGAAAGCTAGAGAGTATCTGTCGCGACCGCAATATATTGCTCATCTACGACGAAGTAATGACGGGCTTTGGTCGCACAGGTGATTGGTTCGCCGCTAGTCGCTGCAATACCAGACCCGATATTATCTGCCTATCGAAAGGTATCACAGGCGGTTTCTTGCCACTGGCGGCTACAGTGGCAACTGAGGAAATCTACGATTCGTTTCTCTCTTTCGAAACTCGCGATATGCTAGCCCACGGGCATTCTTATACGGCTAATCCAATAGCATGCGCTGCAGCGTGTGCCTCAATGGATCTAATGGAAGAAGGCGAAATTAAATTCAAAAGAATGGAAGCCTTGCATAAAAGTCTAATAGATCAATATTGGAGCAGCAATGATGGTCTTGCCAATTTGCGAGTTTGCGGTACCATCGTGGCCGCAGATCTCACAGCATTTGGCGAGAACAATTACTTTAGCAGTGTATCGGCCTTCGTGAGAGAGCGGTTTTTAGAAAGAGGACTGCTTCTTCGTCCTCTGGGAAGAGTCTTGTATATGATGCCACCATACTGCATCAGTGATGAAGCATTAGAGAAAGCCTACGTCATTGTTGATCAGGTTGTACGAGAAATAGCTACCATTAATACTAGTTCAAATAGCCGAGGAGGGCGATAGGTGCAGTTATTAGAGCAAAGCGAAGTCAGAGTCGACTGGAAGAGAGTCGAGATTGAGGAACTATTCAAAAAGCCTCTGCTCGATCTAGTATTTATAGCCGCTGATGTCAACCGCAAGTATCATGACAGCCAGGCACTACAGCGCTGTACTTTGCTTTCAGTAAAAACCGGTGGTTGTTCTGAAGACTGTGCTTACTGTCCACAATCAGCCCGTTATCAAACCGGCGTAGAAAATCTAGGTTTACTCTCACTTGAATCAGTGCTAGAAGCAGCTACTCAAGCCAAAAGCCAGGGAAGCTCACGCTTTTGCATGGGAGCAGCCTGGCGTCAAGTGACCGATGGCGAAGACTTTGACAGAGTAATTAGTATGGTTGAAGGTGTTAGTCAACAAACTGGGATGGAAGTGTGCTGCACTCTCGGCATGCTCAACGCTGAGCAAGCCGCAAGATTGAAGACTGCCGGGCTAACCGCCTACAATCACAACCTTGATACAAGTGCCGAGTACTACGGCGAAATCATTTCAACTAGAGTCTACGAAGAGCGGCTTGAGACTCTAGAAAACGTCAGGCAGGCAGGAATATCGGTTTGCTGTGGCGGTATCATCGGCATGGGTGAAAGTATTGAAGATAGAGTTGGTTTATTGCATAGACTCTGCACTCTTCCCTCTCATCCAGAATCTGTCCCAATCAATGTTCTGGTGCCAGTAGCTGGTACTCCTCTTGCCGAGAGCAAAGGTCTCAATGTCTTTGAGTTGGTGCGCATGGTTGCCATAGCAAGAATACTAATGCCACAGGCCAGAGTACGCCTTTCTGCCGGCCGAGTAGGTTTGAGCCCTGAGGCCCAAGCTCTCTGCTTCCTGGCCGGTGCCAATTCAATCTTTGCCGGGGACAAGTTGCTTACAACACCCAATAATGACCAAGACGATGATCTAAAGCTCGTAGCAGACTTAGGGCTGCGCTTTACTAGCTAAGTCGACAAAGCTTAATAAGTCAAAGATCGATTTGATGCAATCGAAAGTTCAACTGATCTATGCCAGGAAAATCTGACACGGCAGCGGCCTTTGAAGCCGCTGCTATTGAGATTGGATCGCTACAAATGAAATCATTGAAACTAATTTCGCGAGCTTCTGGAAATTCGCGTTCAAAAAAAATGCTGTTGCTGGCGCCATACGCCAAAGCCGCACAAGTTCAGCGCAACCACTCTTTCGAATTATTGAAGCCCAGTCTTTATACATAACTGCAAGGCTTTGTCTTGCCTTACCGGATGTAGGCGGAACAATCAAGACTAGGCCTTGCAAGTCAATATCAAATCGTCCAGCTATGCTCGCAGCATGCAGAGATACCCCGGCCCCCATTGACGACCCAACCAATACGACCCGGTCAACAGACAACTCTTGCAAAAGCATACAAAGGCCTTCGGCCAGCGCAGGCCAAGTAAGTTTATGGTAGTTATGCTGGCTACAAGAGCGGCCGTGACCCGGAAAATCAAACCGCAACAGCGAATGAGAAAGCCCGCACAAGCGCCAATCCGGAAATTCTAGTCTGTCTTCAAGCTCTATGGAAGATGCCAGTGGATGCAGCAAAACAATCGTTGGTTGACTGTCAAAATGCTGCATATATTGAATTGAAAAAGAATTGCCATCAATTGAAAAATTCAAAACAAGAGACTCCTTGTTGCCGCAAGCTCTGATAGCGTGCAAATTCAATAGCTTTGATGTGAGCTAGCTATCGCAAGCTAAGCTTCTTTACTGGAAGACTGATTGATCTTTCGCACACAGAAGCGTCTTGGGCTTGACGGCAACATTTGAAAGGCCTTTCTATGCTTTGCTTCCGCTCTTGCTCGAAGACTTATCTTTTGTGAATACTGAGGCATCAAACTTTACACAAATCTCCCTAGTGAAATAGACCAAATCAATTCAAGGCAACCCTTAACAAGCTTTTTCTTACTCTTGCGAGAGTTCTGTACTTTGTTGTCTTTAATAAACTTGGTAAATTCAATAGCTTAGTATGTGTTCAAGTCCTGCCCCCTCACTCCAAACTAAATTATGACTATCAAAGCATCAGTAATTTTAGAAGGTATAGCCCAACCAAGTTTCACGGTTGACTGCCTTGACGATTTAGAAACCCTACTTGCCAGCTTAGGCTATACACGAAACGGAGAATGGCTACCAGACGAAGATTTTGGCTTTACTAAATCAACTACTTTTACTCACGCGAGCGGTGAAAGCAAAATAATTTGCCTAGAACGCCTAGCCTAGCTACGCCAATGCGTTGAAAAGCACCATCGTGTATATAATCGCAGAGCGTTACCTTAAACTCTGACTCGCGCCTCTCGGCGGCGAGCTTTCAACCTTAGGGTAATTTCCACCGATTAATACTTACGAGGTTTGATTGCCATGAAGGTAAAAGCTGCAGTGCTGGAGAAACCATTTGTCTTCGGAATAAAGGACGTAGAAATTCCGGAACCGGGACCAGATCAAATCTTGGTAAAAACTAAGTCGGTGGGAATCTGCGGATCTGATGTTCACTACTATGTAGAAGGCAGAATCGGACCATACATAGTCAATGAGCCCCTAATTCTTGGTCACGAGACCGCTGGCGAAGTAGCTAGAGTTGGTGCCAACGTCAAACACCTCAAAGAAGGCGATCGTGTAGCTCTTGAACCCGGTGTTCCTTGTGGATGCACAGAGTTTGTAAAACAAGGTCTCTACAATCTATGCCCAAGTATTGAGTTCTTTGCTACTCCACCAGTGCACGGCACCTTCGCTGAATATTTTGTCCACAACGCCAACTTTGCCTTCAAACTTCCGGACAATGTTTCCTTCGACGAAGGCGCAATGTGCGAGCCTCTTTCTGTTGGCATACATGCCACTCGTCAGGGCAAAGTCGGCCTTGGCTCAAGAGTATTAATCACTGGGGCTGGTCCAATCGGCCTGGTTAACCTCCTCTGCGCCAAAGCTGCAGGAGCTGGCATCATCGCTGTAGTTGAAACTCACAAAAACAGAGCTGCTATGGCTCGTCAGTGCGGAGCAACTCATATCATCGAATCATTCGATGGCGAAAAGATCCTAGAAGAGTCAATGAAGATTACAGACAACAATGGCTTCGATGTTGTTCTAGAATGTTCAGGAGCTGCACCAGCAGCCCAAACTGCCGTAAAAGTATTGAAACCAAATGGTACTTTAGTCTTCATTGGTTTGTTCAGCCAATTAGAAGTGCCAATGGATCTGAATGCTATTACACAGAAAGAACTCACCTACAAAGGTGTATTCCGCTATCGCAATACCTACCAAACAGCAATTGATCTGATTGCTTCAGGTCGGATAGACGTCAAGCCGTTAATCACCAAGCACTTCGCCTGGGAAAACGTCAAAGACGCGATGGATTGCGCTCATAAAGAAGCAAGTAGTCAAATCAAAGTAATGACCACTTGGTAGTAAACCAATCAGTCAAGAAGACCAATTAGAAGAAAAAGAACACCACGCTAATCGCGGTGTTCTTTTTCTTTTGAAGCCAAAATTACTGCTAATAAACAATCACAAATCTAGGTGAACCCTATGAATGCAACCAAAATTGACGGCACCATAGCAGGATTCGACATCGACGACACCTCTCTTGAACAAAATCCAAATTTCACCGCTGACGGTGCAAAGGATGGTAGACAGTTCGTTGTTCTGTGCGGCAGTGAAGTGTTTATCAACGATACCTTTAAGCCTAGCGGCGACACCCTCGTCAACCTTCGCGAAGCCTTCGGTGCCACCGACCCTGCAACAGGCGAACTCTGGGGACGTATCTGGGACAACCAGTGCAAACTTAGCGGCGAACTGACCTTCGAAGAACACCTGCGCTTGCAGTTTGAAGATGTCTTCCGTGCCATCTCGCTCGAACAAGCCATCGAATTTGCCAAGCGCACAATGAAGCCCAAAAAGGGTTTCGCCAATTTCTTGAAGTTCCTTCAGAGCAAGAGCGTTACTCCGGTGTTCATAACCAATGGCGCCGATCTAATTGCCGAACCAGTTATCAAACACTTCTTCGCCGATGTACTACTCCAACCGCCCCAACCAACCATCTATGCCAACAAACTGATTGGTGACCAACTCAAAGGTCTTCATGGCAGCGTCGGCCTGGCAAAAGGCGAAGTCGTCAAAGAACTTGGCGATGTGCTGTTCTTCTTCGGCGACTCAGGTGGTGGTGATGGACCTGGCGCGCAAGCGGTTCATGATACTGGAGGCCACGTTTTCACACTGGGAGGCAAGGGTCCGTCGAGCCTATTTGCCTTTGCCAGTAAGAACCTCAACACCGGGCAATGGACTCACCTCGACGACTACGAGACTGTTCCCGCTCAGATAGTCGCTCAAGTGCTGGCATCGCGCCAGTCTTCCACAGCAACTACTTAACAGCTTAACGAGTTAACTCGTTAAACATCAGGCTCACTCGCGCATTTTGACCTCCCCCGCCACAACACGTGGCGGGCTCCTACTGCATGCGAACGAAATCTAAACTATGAACAGAAATAAGATGACCAAATCAACTGCAATTCAGAGTCAAAACGGCCATAACAACCAAAGCGCAAGCTGCAACTGCAAAGCCTTCTGGCTTACCGCTCCCTTCAAGTTCGATATTGCCGAGTTCCAACACGCAGTCACTCCCAACACTGGTGAAGTACGCATTAAGGTGCTAGCCAACGGCCACTGTGAGAGCGACACCAATGTCGCCCGAGCCGGTAAGCACGCCTCTCAGCCAAACGGCAACTGCCGCATAATGCTCGGCCATGAACCAGTTGGTATCATTACCCAACTGGGAGAGGGCGTTACCGGTCTCAAAATCGATGACGTAGTCGCCATAGAACCGGGCATCTCGTGCGGAAGCTGTGTCGAGTGCGAGGCCGGCCGTTACAACACCTGCCGCGCAGTCAGCTATATGGCCACCCCGGCCACCAACTGGAACCGCGGTTCTTACGTGCAGCAACTTGACTGGCCAGCAAATCTTTGCCACGTAGTCCCAGTCGGCGTCGACCCCATCCTTGCGGCGCTAACAGAATCAATGGCCGCTGGTCGAGAAGCTATCGAGCACATGAAGCGCACCATCGACTTCAATCCTGATGAGGAGACAATCCTCATCGCCGGTGCGGGGCAAATGGCGATGAACATCCTTCTGCAATTGCGACTCATGTTCCCGACTCTGAAAATCGGAGTGCTCGCTCGCAAACATGAAGACCGTTCTATGGCAGAGCGCATGGGAGCAGCTTTCACCCTGCCGCTCTCCGCTCGGGAATGGAAGACTGAAACTCGTGTCGAGTCAGTGCTCCATGCTGCCAGTGCTGCAGAAATGTCTCCGGAGGTTGTGCACGAGAAAGTATCAGCATACGAGGCGGCAGTTGTGCACAATAAGCCACTTCACGCAGACAATATCGCCACTTTTAAAGCAGCGCGGGAGCAGGCTCGCGAGAAGATTGCATGCGTTTTTGAATGCACAGGACAACCGCACATTCTCAACGCCGCTCTTGAAGCTCGCACCATCCGCGGTGAAGGCATGTACTGCCTAGTCTCGTGCCTCTACCACATCACCCTCGACCTGGCCAACATCCGTCGTGACAGCGGCGTAGTCACCAACCTACGTCGCTCACGCAACAAGTTCCCGCTAGTGCTGCAGGAAATCGCCGATAATCAGGAACACTATCGTCAGATGCTTGGCTGGGCCATCGACTTCGATGACATCCCCAAATTGTATGCCCATGGTGGCTTCAAGGGCGAGAAGATCGGAAATGGACCGAAGGTTGTCATCCGCTATGCGGCCTAGACTCATTAACTAGCAAAAGCGAAAGGTACCGACAAAGTCATTCTGAAGAGTGACTTTTTTTTCGCCCGTCTATTAACCATTTGATTAACAGGAAAGCAGGTAGTCTTTTTCTCACCGTTTACTCTGCCATCAAAAAGGCATGCCACGACGTGTCTGACACGCAGAACATGTGCTCAAACCCTCCAAACGTGCGCCACAAAACATGCAAACATCGGCAGGGTTAAGCAGTGCCTGATTTTCTGGTACTACAATTGCTTTCCAGCTTCCTGAAACAAAGCCATTACTCGTTGAATTGAGATGCTGCGCTTCAGCTTCACGGCCTAAGGTCTTGAGCAAATCGGCATAACTTTTGGTGATACTAAGAGTATCTGGATGTTGAAGACCAAGCAGCTTAGTGCGCAGTTGAAGGGCAATCTTGTACTGGTCTTCGGCGTCAGCATAACGTCCTTGAATGTGGTAGAGGCTAGCAAGATTATGCCTGCAAGTCGCAACGGTTGAATGTTCTCGCCCTAGGCAGCGTTGATAGACTTCAATACATCTTTTCGCATACGTTTCTGCCTCAGAATAGCGACCTAACAAATAGTGCAATTTGGCTAAATAATTAGTTGTTTGGGCCACGGCGGGATGAAAATTACCCAAAACTGCCTGTTTAATTTGCAAAGAACGCCACCAAGACATCTCCGCCTGTCCATATTTTTCTATACTGAAGAAGACTTCGCCAATGCGATCTAAAGAACGGGCCAAGCGACTATCGCTTGCCGGATATGTTTCGGCAATTAGAATCGCTTGGTTCCATAACTCCAAAGCACTATCGATTTGCCCTGCAGCAAAAGCACCTTCTGCAGCTTGCTGTAAATCCTCCCAAGTTTTTTCACTTACGGGAAAGGGTGTCGGCAACGGAGTGATTGACTCGTGGACCGCACTAGAATGAACAATGGGCGCCCCACTTTGACTCAGTTTAGCCTGATGCGTGGGTTTTACAGTCTTTATAGGCTGCTTAATTGCACTAGCCTGAGGGGGAGCATCTGAGGGGGATTGTCGCGACCAGGATGGGGCCTGATTTATTAAGCTCGTCACTCGCTTCGAACCTATTGTTTCACTAGAAGGGTTAGCCGACTGAGCGCACCTAATTAAATTTTCAGCCTCAGCATCCCTGTGGGTCATTTTTAACAATTCAGAATAGCTATGCAATAGCTGAATCACCGCAGGTTCGCTCGGTCCTAGAATTCTTGTCTTAATTGTCAAAGCCTGCTTGTATAAGGGCTCTGCCTGTCCATACTTCTGCTGCATATGATAAATAATTGCCAAATTGTGAGCGGCAACTGCAGACTTCAAATGATCATTGCCGTTAAGCTCGCGACAGATATCCAGCAAACGGCGCGCATACTTTTCAGCTTGTCTAAACTTACCTTGCTTTCTGAAGGCCTCAGTAAGACCGTCCAGAGTCTGTATCAATCTATCGTCAGTCGATGCAAAATCTTCAGCTTCTTGCAAAGCTGCCATCCAAGTGGTCTCTGCGTAGCTATAATTGCCCTGGGAAACCGCTTGACGAGCAGTCTTAGAAAGCTTGAGCCATTGTGAGTTCATTTTTTTGACCTTAAACTAAATAACTCAGATACGACACGAAGACTAGACAGATAAAAAATCACAAAAATGGCACTATCAGTATTTATGCCCTATTGAATTAAAGCAAGAACAATATCTCGTTGATTCATACCAAATTTTAGATTTCAAAGTTAGAAGCAATTACGCAAATTCAAGGCATATTAAGACTTGGGCACTAGCACCAAAATGGAATAGTGTTGACACAATTGAATTTGTAGAGTTAACAAAAATAGGTCATTATCAGCTCAGCTACGTTCTATTTGCTAGTGACTAACCTTCGACAATAGCGATAAACGCCCTAAAACTAGATCATTCAATAGTGACACTGAATACAGTATCACCATTTTTGCTTTGGCGATAGCCCAAAACAGGCAGAAACAAGACTATCGCTAGCTCTACCCGCACTTTAGTCAAGCAATTAAGCCCCCGCAAGCTGCGCGAGCTTAGCCACCACTTGCAGTGCTACAGACAACTCTAAACTATTTTCACTAGCGGTAACTATGCTTTCGCTAACTTAGACACCATCAGTCAGGCAAACTTCTGTAAACTAATCCCTACTTGATTCAAACAATGCCCATAAGCTATGACTATGGTATCAATCTAAATTCAATAAATCAAAAGACCTACAAAACAAACGAAACGCAGCAAACACCGCCACTTAAGCTTCACACTCGCGCACTTCAAGTGCTCTGAGTTAGCTTGAACACGTTATAGGCGCCCATCACTGCAAAAAACTTTGTGCTCAGCCGAAACGCTAGAGACCTGAATTGAGAAAACAACGTACACCCGAGAATGTCTACTCGGTCTTTTAACCTCATCTAAAAACTGGAAAATATGAAGTTCGAATCACAAAAAGCGCTTCAGGAATATCTGCTCAAAAATATAAGTCTCACTGAGCTGCACATAGAAGGCAGTCAGGAGCTTATCGAGTTACCAGCACTGCCAGACAATATTACCTCGCTGCGAGTCGACAACTGTCCAAATTTAAAGGGTCTCCCTACCCTTCCATACTTCCTAACCAAGCTCCGTCTGTACAAATGCGAAAGCATTGAAAGCCTGCCAGCGCTGCCGCAGGGAGTGACTCACTTAAACATCTACAGCTGCCTAAAGTTAAAATGCTTGCCAACACTTCCAAGCAAACTAGCGCTGTTATGGATAGATGACTGTCCTCTAGAACACCTACCCACACTTCCTGAAACCGTGTATTTATTGCACATATACAACTGCCTAAACCTAAAACGTTTGCCGGCCATACCTGGGGCAGTAGAAACAATGCGCATAAGCAAGTGCATTCAGATAAAAGCCATGCCGGCAGTGCCAAGTAGTTTGCGTCAGCTACTGGTACGAAGATTGAATCTTATGGCCTTACCAGCGCTGCCAGCAGAGCTAAACAATCTAACAATTGAGTATTGCGAACTTCTAGCGAACATACCGGCACTCCCCGAAAACCTAAAGAACTTACGTGTTTTCGGTTGCAGCGCCATAGAATGTTTGCCGAAATTCCACAGCAAGATTGAAAAAGTGCTTGTACAAAAATGTCCAAACCTAAAGACCATCAAACTAAAGAAATGAACACAAAAATCGAAGGCTCCCTTACACGAGCGGCCATAGCTATGGCTATTCTCGCCACTAGCATTGTTATTTACAAGTTGACGGGCTTAAGATATTTTTCTGTAGCTGTGAACGGAGCAGGCTGGTTTATTCTACTGGCTTGCATTGCCCTGACTGTAACGATTCACTCGTTTATCAAGGTAGCACTGACGAAGAATTTCGGTTTGTCAATTAGTAGCAGTCCACTAGCGAATTTCATTGACAACACTCTAGTGTTGATCAGTTACGGCATAGCGAAGGTTTTAGGCGCATCACTCGCACCAAATATGGTGGTTATATCATCAGCAAATACAGTTCTGGGCTTCTCTCTGCTACTTGGCGTAGGTTTGGCGCTGGCTGACCTGATCAGCGATCTACTGGTGCCTAAACAGTAAACGGACGAACAGCTTTCCTAATGTAATTTACACACCAATTGATAAAATCATGCAAACAAATCCAAACGGTAAGCCTGATCCATTCGCTCCCGAATATAAAGACTACAAAGTCACTAAGCTGCCACAGGGAATCGCTATCAACTATAGCTTCTTTAAACGTGAAACTCACCTGCTTCCAAAACCCGCAGGTCATAAGGTCTCCCCTAATAGTCGCGCAGAATAGCTGTCTAAGTGACATCCGAACATATCCACAATTATCATCGCAACAGCGAAAAACCATGAGGATATGAACGCCGTGGCATCCAACTGGATGCCACATTCTTAAACACAACCATTAATTACAAACCATGCAATTTCAATCTGAAACAGCCTTAAAATCATTCGTGGATTACTGACATTGCTATCTATACCTGCGGTGCTCTAACTAGCTTGCCCACAGTACCGCCCTCAGTCAAGGGCATAGAGATAGCCGAATGCCACGGCTTGACCACTCTCCCTGAGATCCCCGCGACAGTGAACGAGCTCACTGTCAGAGATTGCAACAATCTTAGTCATTGGCCAAAAGTATAACGTTGCCTGCAACATCTGCTGATAGAAAGGTGCGCCGCTCTTAAGAATTTGCGTTGACTGAAAAAACCGTAGATTGATTCAGTCGAAGAAAAAGGTTAGCAACTCTGCCAACCTTTTTCTCTCTGTTTTCCTACTTACGAATTGACTTTTTTTGCGCTTTAATTAACTTTTTAGTTAACAAATGCCGAGGGTATGGTTTTGTCACAGATAAAAAAGTAAGTTGTAAAGCGAAAAGACAAGCACTATATCAGACGCTTCAGTCTTTTCGATTACTACCCCCACAATTGAAACAGCCTAAGAAAGCTTAGGGAGAAAAGATGATGGAAGAGCCAACGATTTACGAGCAACAAACTAATACGCAAGCCAAAGCAATCGACCTCAGAGCTGAGCTGGCAAAGTTGTCTGCAACAGAAGGCAATTTGAATGGTTCACAATTTGGTGGCTTTGACTATTTCAAAGACGCCAAACAAAAAGTAGAGCAGGCAAACAAAGAAAAATTCAACGCAAAAGCGGCTTTGAAAGAAGTTAAAAGTGGCAATCTGATTGCCGCCTTCAAGGCAGTATCAGCCTACGAATACTGGATAAAGGATGACAGAGAGAAGGGCTCTCTTCGCCTCAACGCTTAAGATAAGAACTTATCTGCGGTACTCAAAGTGCCAGGGATCCTTAGGCAAATTCGGCCAATACCAGCCAGCCTTAGCAAGATAAGGCAGAGCCGCACCGTAGTTTTGAATATCAACAGCAAGACCCAACTCATGCATAGACGTGCCCGGCCAGGCGACTGGTGATACGTTCACCAGGTTCTTGTAGAGTCTTGTTTGCTCACGGTAAGATCGCCATGATGAGTTAATTTCAAGCTCGACTCCATGTTTCTTTGCTGTCTCAAATGCTGATTGAAAAGCATCAGCGGCCCGAGGGGCGAGAAATTGGTTGCTGCCGCGCTCCCCTATTTCTTCTAAGCGACTATAACGCCCTGATTCCATCTCAATTCGGTGATGATCATCATTAAAAGGCGAAACTATATCAACCTGCCTCAAGTGAATCTTTCCGGCTTCGTCTTTGTGAGTGAGCAAATTCAAGGAAAGACCCTGACCACTCTCCTGCGTTTTTGCCCAAATTAAAATCTTCATTGCCAACTCAGGCCGCGCAGCCAGCTCACGCACTCCTTCAATTGTTGCATTTAACTTATTAGCATTCAACAAACCTGCTAGCTTGTTAGCTTTGTCTAGTGACAACTTAGACAATAGCTGGCCTTCACCGATGTCGAACCAGAGGCTGTACTTACCGGTACCAGCTTCAATTCTATGGTGCTGGTTGTTAAAACTGGATACCACATCAATATTCTTGAGGCGCTCCTTGCCACTTGCATCTTTAACTGTGAGTAACATAAGAGAGTAACCATCGCCATCCGAAATTGTCTTAGTACGCTTCAAGATTCTCAAAGCTTGATCCGGATCTAAAGAAAGTGTCTTAAGCACACTGAGCGAAGCGTTAAGCTCATTGCTGTCCAGATGGGTGGCTAACGCTTTGGCCTTCTGAAACTCTTGGTCTGTAAGCTCCGGTGAGCGGACAAGCCGCTCGACAGTAGAAGCTACCCTTGAAACGTCTAGAAGATTGAGACTGACTTCAATTTCTTTAGGCGCGACTGGAGTTAACTGTTCGAGTCTCGGCATCGTAAATGCTTCACCTTTTCTATTGTTAGACCTACATCCACCGAACAATCCGCCGAAACATCAAACTGACGCTCCGCTAAATGTCGATACACTATTCCCTCATGTACCATGAAGCTTTAAGTGTGACTATTCCATATCTAAAAATTGGCAAGTTCAATGCCTCACGATTTCTAGCCTTCGCGATTTCTAACAAGCTGGTTCAATTTTCCAGGGTTTGTTTCGATTGCGGACCAGCTTTAGGCAAAGTGAACCAAATTGTTGAACCACC
Organism: Candidatus Melainabacteria bacterium; assembly: GCA_030696635.1. Lineage (GTDB taxonomy): Bacteria > Cyanobacteriota > Vampirovibrionia > Obscuribacterales > Obscuribacteraceae. The sequence goes on along the minus strand of JAUYRX010000010.1, from coordinate 18,681 downwards.
GCCATTATTGTTCATAGCACCAATTTCGCCATCGTGCGCAGTGACAAGCGCCTTGCAAATGGCCAAACCAAGACCTGTTCCATGGGCAGCATCTGAAAGATGACTTTGCTGAAACTTCAAAAAGACCGTGTCAATTTTATCAGTGGCAATACCTCGGCCCTGGTCGATCACACTAAACAAAAGAGAGCTGACATGCTCTTGCACTACAACTCTTATCACGGTGTCGTGCTGCGAAAATTTGAGGGCATTGCTGAGTAAATTGACCAGAACTTGAATAATTCTGTCAGCATCGACTTTAAGCGATACCTGCGGACAGACAACATCAATTTGGGTTCGCTGCCTCTGAGCCAAGTCGTCAACTATATCAACCGCTCTTAGCAGAAGTGATTTAGCTTCTACATCTCGCAGAGAAAGCTTGAAACCTGATGCCTCGATTCGCTCTAAGTCAAGAAAGTCTGTAATTAGTGAAAGGGCCAAGCTAAGATTTCTATCGGCTCGATTTACCAAACTACTACCTTGATCGTTCAGCTGACCGCCCGCTCCTCGACGCAATTGATCAAGAGCGGCCTGCAGCGAAGTCAACGGGCTTCTAATGTCATGGCTGATCATGTTGAAAAAATCTTTCTTGAACTCATCTAACTCATATCGCTCGGAGATGTCGCTAATAACAACAAGAGGGCGCTGAATACCTGCCAGAACAATTTCCTGACAAATTACGTCAACTGGTAAAGCCTGATCAAGCTTGCTCTGTAAAAAGCACTCTAATCGCCTTCCACTGCCACGATTCGCTATCAACTTATCAATGTTGATCTTGTTAAGAGTAGCGACATCTTGAAGCAAATCAGATAAAGACAATCCGAACATCTCTGCAGCACTGTAGCCAGTCAGAGTTTGCATAGCGACATTGGAAGAATCTATTTTGTTAGCCTCGTCAAGCGTAACCAATCCAACCGGAATGGTGTTCACCACCATTGAATAGCGTTTTTCTCGTTCTCTAAGCTCAGACTCCATCTCACCGCGAAGAGTAACCATCTCCTCAAAGGCTCTATCAAGCTGGGCAATCTCGTCACTACCTTCAAGCCGCTGACTTGCAGGCAGATTTGGAGACTCATTTCTCGACCAGAGAACAATCTTTCTCATAAGAATCTTCAATCTATTTACAGTAGATTTGTTGAAATAAAGACTTAGTGCCACACTTAAAGAAATATTTGCTAGACAGCCGAAAGTACCTAGTATCTGGATGATGTGCCGAAGTCGAGACTCATTCTTTGACAGCAGTTCTATTCTCGCCGCTTCTTTTTCGTTCACCTTGTCGACTTGAGTAGTTAGAGCATTAATTTGAGGCTGAAAACGCCTAACCAACTTCACTGCAGCCAAAAGATTGTCACCAGAGCTCTTCTCCTCAAAACTGCTGGTAATAGTTCGAACAGTAGCAATGCACTCAGAGTATGAATCTTGGAGAGAACTCCCATGTACCAGACGCTCAAACTCTGCTAACTCCTGATCTAGTTCCTGATTCTTCAATTTTAAAAGATTCTCTTGCCAACTCTTGAGGCGCGGATCACTCTGCACGACAGCATTGGTGAATAGACCAACCTCCTCAAATACGTTTCTTATAATTGCCGAAGTTTGAGCTGCCACTAGACGAGAACGAGTGAGATCGGCGGCTTGCTCGTCAGCGTGAGCCGATAGCCAAGACAAGGTGATCACTAGCGTGAGATCGAACACGAGAGGCAATATAAGCAACAATAGAGCTTTGTGTGCGAGGGTCATTGAGCCTGAATGCTTGCAGCAGAGAAACTAGGTATAACGTCGTGTCTATTGTATCCTTATCAAAACTAGCTGGTTTGGGTTAAGGTGGACGCGAGCTCTTGAAAACAGCAATTAGAGAGGCTAGATGTTTCGAATTCTCTTAGTTGATGATGACACTGACCTGTGTACCTCTGTCAAGAATTCACTGGCCCTGGAAGGCATGGAGACTGACTGCGCCTACGATGCGGAAACAGCCCTAGCAATGCTATCGAGAACAATCTTTGATGTGCTTGTAATTGATTGGAAACTTCCGGCCAAGAGTGGCCTTGACCTTTGCCGTGATTTTAGAGAATTAGGCGGAACATCCCCAATCATTATGCTGACAGGAAGAGACAAAATTGAAGATAAAGAACGTGGTTTTGGAGCTGGCGTCGATGATTACCTAACCAAACCATTCCATGTCAAAGAACTGGCCTTGCGTATAAATGCCTTATTAAAAAGAAGCAGAACCGATGATATCTTATCTTTTAGAGATTTGAGGTTTCATACTCGCCAAAGAAAGCTCTACCGAAACGAAACAGAGATTATTCTTTCACCAACTCAATACAACCTGCTTGAGTTTTTGATGAGACATCCAGATCAAAGCTTTCGCTCTGAAACACTGCTCGCCAGAATCTGGCCTGCCGATAGCGACGCCACAGAGCAAACAGTTAGAACGTACATAATGCGACTGCGAAAAGTACTCGACATAGAAGGTGAGAGCACCTACATTGAAAACCGCTACGGTATTGGTTATCAATTGAACGGGTAATTTCATAAGTGTTTAAAACGAGTCCGTAAAATAGTTTGCTTCCACGGGGTCATCTATGTAAGCTGTTCTCCTGTGAAAACTATCTTGGCACTCTTTCCTGTGCAACGAATACACCACTCGGCTTCCATTGACACGCCACATAGTTCGCACACAGGAAAACTCAATCTTCTTTTCCTCAGACCTGTTACGGTTGGTGCAAAATTGTCATTCAGATTACCAGAGGCACTCTTTACTAACTGGCGCTCGTTAAGGTCGGCACGGCTCTGATTGTTATTAGCTAGAGAAGCCGCCGCAATAAGAGGGTCAATAGACGGACTAGTCATGCCCTCCAAAACGGCAATATTACTAGCAATTTCAAGCAAGATTGGATGGCTAGGTTCATAGACACGGCGATAGATAGCAAGAGCTTTTTTACTCATGTCAATTGCATCGGCCAACTTAGCTTGATGAAAGTAAAGTTCAGCTACTAAGTTCATTGTTTTAGCAATCTCTAGGGCACTAGCATTGCTCAGCTTTGTTTTGATGTTCCAGCACTGACCAAGAAAATGCTCAGCCAAACTATATTTCTGTTGCCTCAATAGCGCTCGACTGAGGCCGTCTAAGCTATATGCAGAGCGAAAATCTCTAGCACCAAAATGCTGAGCTATCAGCACTGCCATAGCCCACATCGCTTCTGAGTACACATAATTTACGGCAGCATCGGCCTGCTCGGCCTGAGTCTTATAAATATTCCAATCACGTTCGAGATAATCTAGCATCGTTTCTCGTTGAACCAAAAGATTTTGGAGTGGAAGTGTACAACAGTAATTGTGTCAAAAATGTATACTTCTAATTTAGAGCGGAAAGAGAAAGCGAAAGAGAAAGAGAGAGCGGCTGTCTCGTGAATGTTTTTGACACAATTGCTGCAGTAGACTTTGTGAGGCACAAACATAATCATTGCCTTAGTCTAGCCGCGACAGTTCGTTTCAAGAATATAGTTTTTAACTTTACTCAAGACAAGTCGGTGATACGACACCTTTTAGTGATACTGTATTAAGTATCACTATTTTGCTTGCAAACAATCTAAAATTACCTCAAAATTTCCTCGCGAAGCTATTACAGCAACACTGGCGAGAAAAACACGCTAGCACAATTCGCGCCAAGTTTTCGCACCATAAGCAGTGCCTCAATCACCAATGACTCCAAGCGCGACACCAGCGAGTGTTTCTGCTAACGGCGCTATGGCGAGCCGAGGAGAAAGGCCTAACAAGGATCGCTTGATTTCTCGGATGCCCATAGGCTAACACTAAGGTATCACTTTAATTTCAATCAAATCAGAGCCAAGAACCCAACCAAAACACAGAGAGCGCCTTCACTACAACTCATAACCTCAACACCTATGGTGTTGAGATTTGGTCTGTCAAACAAACAAACAAACAATAGGTTCACATGACTAAGTTAAAATTTCCAATCAAAACTCCCCAAGAACTTCAAGAGCAGCTAATTCGCACGAACGCCTTGGTAGCGGACGCTAGCACAATAGCAACCGTGTGTTGGAAGAAATTAGAAGAAGAATGGCTTGAAGGAGAGACGCAATTGTTTTACGACAATAAAAACCCTAAAGTTGAGATCTATCCTGGTAGCGACTTCCGCGGCACACTCAAGAGCAACGGCGTAATAGAATCAGTTATATTCATCTTCACCCAGTATGGGTGGAACGCCTCCTACGTTTCCGAATGTGAGTGTTTTGAATTCGCCTTACCAGATGTCCATGACAAACAGGGCAAAACAGTTACATGCCCTGTACCAGAGGGCCGCCGCAACTGGGATATTCCCAAAATCCTCACACCTGAAGAACTTGCAGATGCCCGAAAAGAGATGCAGGAAGCACTGCGTGTTGCCGAGCAGATTGCAGAAGCGATTGCCGATGGCCTTCAAAATCAATGGTGTCCGGAGAATCAAGAACCTGTTCAAATACTTGTCGATAAAATACTTGCTCCAACAGACACACTCTGTGACAAAAGCTTGGAGCTTGTTCAAAATTCGTTCGCAGAAATGGGCTGGAATGTTTACTACAAACAAGAATCAAATTCATTCTATGTATCAGCCAATTGCCCAGCTCTGGAAGCAAAAAAAGAACCTGCTTAGACAAGCAAGGTAAAGCATGACTCAGGTTTAGAAGCCATAGATATCCAGCAGGGCAGATACTTGCACTCAACTCTATGGCCAACCCCTGAGTTCTGCATACAGCCCGTGTGCCAAACAAGTAGCCAAATAGACAACCGTAAGTTAGATTATGAACAACCAAACCTATGAAGAATATAGTTCTTCACTCAATGCAATTTACCAGAAAAACCAAAGCTCAGAAATTTTGAGAAAAGTTTGCCCTCATCTTACAGACGAACAAATAAATCAATTGATTTCAAGATCGCTGTCAGGAGAAGCTAGCTGCTTCGCCGTGCCGCCACTTCTGGTGTTAGGAGGCTGTCATATTCTCTCTCTAGAGGGAACGAGCAAGAAAGGAGGTTCGACTTCTGTCCAGATTAGTTATGCTTGCGCGCACAGGACACGGGAATCTTATGCTGACCATAAACTTCACGGTGACCGAGAGTACATGACTCTATATCAGACAGAGGCAATAACCTACGCGAAGAACTGGCCAAACACTCTAATAATAGATGATTGGGACAGCATTTACTCTGGATCATTGAAAAATCCGAAGCTCCAGAACGCCCATGGTCAGGCCAAAACTGTAGCGTTCTTTGGCTTTACAACAACCGGAGAGTATAGTCTTTACCAAAGTTTCAGGAATTACACTAATAAGCAACAAAGAAATTTAGCAAAGATCTGTCAAATCACCAGTTCTGGTCTAATGTTCAACGAGTTAAGAGGTGGAAGAGGGGAGCACCCTGGCATTGGCTATTGTGCTCTCTGCGGTGGTGGATTATCAGGAGACAGCTGCACCGGATGCGGTGCCCAATTCAAAGATAGTGGTTGCGGTATAGGACACTCGGCCCCCATGCCTCCCGAACTAGTTGAGCACTTCATAGCGCATGGTCATCGCTTTGAAATTAGTCCCACAATTGCACAAAAGAAGACCAGAATCGAGCAAGTTGCCCGAGGCAAAAGACTTGCACTAAAGAAACGCTAGAGCAGCAAGTTCATTAGCCTCCTTTTGAATACTCACATAGACTGAATCAAATATTCAGTAAAACCATGAAAACACATTCTGGCTGGTCGCATGTGCGGCTTCTCTTTCTATATCTGTGCTTAGAGCTCTCGATAAAGCAAATAAATCTATTACTGTTTTTAGATTCTATCACTGGTAACAGCAGCGCGACCAGTCAAAGAATAGCTGAACTATCGCGGATAGACCTCATCATCTATGTCGTCATCTTGGGACCAATTATGGAGGAGATTATTTTTCGCGGGCTGGCACAGAATGGGATTTATCAATGGCTAAAGTGGCTTTGCGAAGGTGATACTCAATCTTTGCAATTGTGGGCGATCATTGCCAGTGCCGTGGCGTTTGCTCTCGTACATAAGGAAACCTACGCCGTTTTTTTTCTAAACCATTTAACGTTTGGCATTTTTGCCGGAGATCTCTACGCACGCACAAATAAACTCCGATGGCCCATAGCACTGCACTCCTTGAACAACGCCTGTGCATTGCTGGCAATGCACTTATTTAGTGCCCTTCACTAACATCGCCGCTTGAAGCAAAATTTAGGCAAAAACTAAAGCCAGCCAATAAGAGATGGCTTCCGCTTTCAGAGCTTTAGCTTGAAAGCGCTATCCCAAATACCCTACAAAACCAAAAAAAAAGACTATGGCAGACATTATCACCGAAATCGAAATCACAGACTATCCAGTGAAAATTTACTTTACTGGCAACGGCAGCCTAGCGCTGGTCTTGGTGTTCTTGCAAGAGGTAGCGCCTGATACTAGCGTGATGACCCCACAAGCAAATGAAGATGGATACTATGCTGTTTATCTCAAATCTAGCCGATACAGACCTGAAGTCGAGAATATCATTACTTCGGTTGGCTTCAAACTAGTTGAATTTGCAGACTCAGAAGTCACTGCTATCTTTATCTAGCCTTGACGATTAAGTGTCATGAATTTGTCAGTCCCCTTGGACTTTCCAAAAAGAGAAGTAGCAACTCTCTATGTCAGTATTGAGCCATCTCTTAGTAGATGGCTTTTTCTATGATTTTAAAATCCACAAAAACGCAGAAATGCGGCCGTTTATTTGGAGAAATCTTATGAGCGTAACAATTGGTAAATTAGCTGATCTGCCTTCTTTCAACGGCAAGGTAATCAAATACCGTTGTTCCCCCAATCGAAAGTGGCGTCTTGGTCTTGTACATGCACTGCCTGGATCTCCAATCCTTATCGATAATGAAATCACAGCAGAAGGAGTGGAAACATGCCTTTATGCAAACAACGTCCCTGACTTTGAATTTCAGCTGGCCCCTATCGAATCCTGGCAGACTGAAGGCATTAAGTTCTCCTATAGCTAAAACTCAATTAGCCATTCTCCTGGCTCTGACTCTTTGGAGTTTTGCTCTGCCAACCTTGCGAAGGCAAGATCGCTTCTGCGTGACAGGCGGAAGCTTAAACGAATAGAACGAGGATCAGCTAAGGGCGCTGCCCTCGTTCTTCCATTTTCTCATTTCATTCTCACAAGAGAATTTTCAACAAAGAAATACACCCATCAACCAAATCTAGGAACAAAAACATGAATACGAACACGAACATGAATGTGAAAACTCCTCTCGCCATCACCGTCGTCGAACTCCCCATCGCTATGCACATTCCGGTCAGCGTACTAGCGCAGATGCCCGAAAAACTTCGGCTACTCGCCGCAGCAATCAAGGCCTGCTCCAAATCTATCGACGGTGACGACGATGAATTTGATAAAGCCCACTGTTCAGTGAGCCGGGATTACTACAACGCTAATTCTGCGGCCAAGCGGATCATCGACGCCATTACCGAACTTTCAGCCCTAAAAAGCGAGGAGATCACTGACATCCTCGCAGCAGCCAATTCTGCCAAGCAACTGACCGGCGCCATCCACAAGATATGTGGCAACATCCACAACGATGACTGCTTCATGACCACTTTCAACGACACTGCCACCGTCAACGCAACGGTCGCTGCGCTCAACCACTGCGGCGACGAGATTCGCACAGCCATACGCAAGTTCGGCTACTAAGCTACAGCGCGGAGCGAGGGCATTTGGTATCAACTTCCCGTCAAGTGTTACTGCAACTCCGCGTCACTCCCAGCTATGGGGCTGATACCGGTGGTAAGTTCTGATTCGTTTTTCTTCGATACGGAAGACCACAAAGTATAGGAGTTCATAGCTGGTCGTCCCTATTTCTCCTACCGCTCATCATGGGCGGACCCGAGCGAGCAATGCTTGATGGAATAGTCATTTATCGAGAGATGACATTTCTGGACTTATTCAAATCATGGTTTTAATTAAGCCCAGAGGCTGCTTGTACCCCCTTTGGTGACGAGTAGCATCCTGCTCTTTTCTTCTTACTTCTAAATCCCCCAAATCCTTTACGACCTAGGGCTGAGCTAGTCCGCATTGCAGTGACCGGCATGTGGGTTGTGTGCGGGTCGCAAGACAGGGGAGATCAATTTAACTCCCAGCTACGGAGCTGTGTTCATTAATGCCGAAAACCGGCAAGGATTACTTATGAGCAACAAAACAGAACCAAAAACACAGGATCAAGATTCTGACATGAAAAAAAATGGGGATCAAACAATCATGGTTATCTGCACCGTGACTGTCATTAACCCAGACGGAAGCCTTGAGACGAAGACCGGACCCTTCCTCCGCATCATCAAGTAGTCTGCTTGAGCTAGGTGGCTGTTCATCATCCTAAACGAAGAATTTCTCGGCTCATTACGTAAGCGGTTCAATTACAATGTCGCAAAATTTTGCCCAGGCCTGTTCTTAGTTCTCCGACTTTATTGGCGCGCTTTTTCTGGCGGGATTCAAACCAGAAAGTAAATGAACGGCAAACTCTATTGGGCCTATGCCCATTTTTGCTTCTGTCCAATTAATAGACCGGTCTAATATATCACCCACAAAAAAACTACACCATAGCTAAAAAGGCTTGCCACGGTGTGTCTGACAGGCAGAGCAAGAGTTCAAACCACGTAGCGTTACTCCACAAAACATACAAATATCAGCAGTTTTTGTGAGAGCCTGATCGTCTGGTACCACAAGTGCTTTCCAGCTGCCAGAGACAAAGCCATTGCTAGTGGAGTTTAAGTGATGCGCCTCAGCATCGCGACCTAAGGTCTTAAGAAGATCAGCGTAGCTCTTAGTTAAACTTAGTGTCTCAGGATTCTGAAGACCGAGCACCTTCTTTCGTATAGCAAGGGCACCCTTGTAGCGCTCCTCGGCCTCTGCATAGCGACCTTGAATATGATAGAGACTAGCGAGGTTATGCATACAAGTTGCCACTGTTGGATGCTCCCGGCCAAGAGAGCGCTGGTAAATATTGAGACACTTTAATGCGAACGATTCGGCTTCAGCGTAGCGACCCAACAAATAATGCAATTTGGCCAAATAATTTGTCGTACGAGCAACAGCTGGGTGAAAATTACCAAGAACTCCTTGCTTTATCTGCAATGCTCGCCACCAGACAACCTCAGCTGGCTCAAATTTCTCTGAATTAAAAAAAATCTCGCCAACACGGTCTAGTGACTGAGCTAAACGACTATCAGTAGACTCAAACTTTTCTGCGGTTAAAATAGCCCGATTCCATATCGCCAGAGCGCGGTCAACTTGTCCGGCAGCTAGCGCTGCCTCAGCAGACTCCTTTAACTCTTCCCAAGTTTCTTGTCTTTTTAGCTCGGCTGTAACTTGAGCAGACGACCTCCCATCAAACCCATCGACCTGGTCATAATTTGATGAGTTAACCGACTGGTTGGCCGATACCATATGACTAACTTCGCGTGTAGCTGGATTTTGCGACCAGACTGGGGCCTGCCTAACCATACTTGCGGCCAACCGAGAGGCCTTGGCATTGACAGACATATCCTCGGATGCTCGAGCACACCTAGTCAGATTTTCGGCCTGATCGTCCCTATACGTTTTTTTCAATAATTCTGAATAGCTGTATAACAGCTGAATTACATCTGGATCGGCGGCCCCTAAAATTTTCGTCTTAATTGTCAATGCATGCTTGTAGAGAGGTTCGGCCTGTCCGTATTTCTGCTGCATATGATAGATAATTGCTAAATTGTGAGAGGCAACTGCAGACTTAATATGGTCATTACCGTGTACCTGACGCGAAATTTCTAGCAACCTTCGAGCGGGCTTTTCCGCTTGCCTAAATTTGCCTTGCTTACGGTAAGCTTCACTAAGGCCTTCAAGGGTCTGCACTAATCTTTGGTCATTTACAGCAAAATCTTCAGTCTCTTGAAGTGCCGCAAGCCAAGTAGCCTCTGCACAGTCGTAATTTCCCTTAGAAGCAGCTTGAGCAGCGGTTTGAGAAAGCTTCATCCAATGAGGATTCATACTATGGACCTTGATTATGCTAGCTCAGAGAGTAAACAAAATTCTCGTGAATACCCAAAATATTGTTGCCAGTGAAACAATCTATACCCAGTTGAAAGGCAATTTGTACCAACGGCTTTGGTGCTTATGCAGCAAGATAAAATGTTCCTGTTTATAATCGAAGAGATCTGTTCTTCCTAGGAGCTATGCATGAATAAGTATGAGATTCGCGCATTATGCTGCCTTGGTCTATTTCTTCGCTATTTAACCTCACCTCCTGCTGCAATGGCTACCCCATCAGATAAGCCGGAAACTAGCGCTCAAACGGCAGCCGGTAAATCACCGGCCAAAGACTCGTTCGCAGAATACCTAAAAGTGGCACAGTCTTCGGTCGACAACCTGGATGCGGCCCGCAAGAGAGGTGCCAAAGACGATCATTCAAGCGAAGCCTGGAAAGCCTTACAGAAAGCTGAATTAGAGGCCCGAGTCTTCGGGGAATCAGATCCACGACTGGCCAATGTCGAGATGCTCTGGGGCCGCTACAAATCACTAGTTGGAAACATCACCACCGAACACTATGCCAAAGCCCTTGCTATCAGAGAAAAGCGCTTCGGCCCCGAGAGTTTGCCGGTTGAAGCCTCACTTATGGCACTGGCTCCGGTCTTAGCACGATTAGGCAAACCGGCAGAAGCTACCGATGCCATAAACCGCGCCATCGAGATTGTCGAGGCAAAAAAAGGAAAAGGCGCCGCCCAATTGGCCGACGGCCTCGAGCAAGCTATGGATAATGGGCTAAAGCGCGCTGGGGACTCAACACGCCTTGCTCGCAAAGTTCTTCGCCTCATGCAGGCACAGTTGAAGCCGAGCGACCCTATAATTGCGCGCATGATGCACGTGCTAGCACGATGCGAAATGGCGAAGCCGCGCGGCTACCCGTTCGCTTCTGGCAATGACGATGCGGTGATTGTTTCACTCAATGAAGCGATAACAGCGCAACAAAAATCGGGCGGCAGCAAGTTAGAACTCGCCGAAATGTACGAGTCATTAGCCGAACGCCAGAGTAGCAACGGCAAAAATGCTGACGCAGCCAAGACCTATGAAACCGTAGTTTCACTAAGAAGCACCAGTGCTGCCGAGGATAACCGCCTGCTTGCGCGCACCTATAACAAAATGGCAGACTACCTGAAAAATACTCAGCAGATGGCGAAAGCTGAAGAGTATAAGAAGCGCTCTTTGGCGATTTGGGAAAAGGAGCCCGGCCCCTCGGATCTCAATTTGATAAACGGCTTGAGCTCCATGGCCTCCTTCTATAAAAGCGCTGGTCAACTGCAAAAGGCGGCGCCCTACCTGGAGCGTCGAATGGCTATCGCTATCAAACGAAATCCGCGCGACATCAGTGAAGTCGAGTCGCTGGCAAATTTGTACATGGAGATGAAAGACTACACCAAGGCTGAACCATACCTGAAAAAATGGTTCGCCATGCGTGCAGATGAGGGACACTCGCGCGGACCAAATTTTGTTAACTACGATTTGGTACCAATTGCCGAGTCTTTATGCGAAGCCGAAACCCATATTGGCCAGCTGTCTGAAGCCGAAAAACACATCAATTTAGCAAAAGACTACTATGATCACCAGGATAAAAAATTCGCCTCGCAGGGCGAGATCTATCCTGAGCGGTTTCTGACGGTCTACACAGAATACCTTCGCAAAGCTGGAAAGTTGCAAGAATTCACTACCTTCAGTGCTCGCCTTGCTACGCTCAGACTGAAAATCCAGCAGATCTGTGTAGGCTGCGGGATGGGCTGAGCACGAGCGTAAAATTAGCATGACAGTAAAATGAATATCCTTAACTTACAATTTGTCGCACAACAGACACTCATTGCCTCCATAGCAATTACTCTGGCCCTAAGTTATTCTCCGCCGGCAGTTGCCATTGTCGAAGCCGTCGGAAAGTTGCACCAACATGGAAGCGAAGCGCTGGAGCGAGGTGAAAAGAAGAAAGCCGAGTCGTTCTTTCTTCAAGCCTTGAGAATTGGCGAGAAGGAGGGCTTTGAGTTTAGTCCAAACTCGGCCGATCAGCTGGCGCAACTCTATCTCGAGCAAAGGCGCTATCCAGAAGCGGAAAATATGTTCTTAAAGTCGAAGAAGATTACCGCCCGGGATTTCCCTAAAGATTATAGGTTACAGATACAAATCGAGCTGCCTCTCGCTGCAATGTATCTGCAGATTGGGCAAGTGGACAAGGCCTTATTTCAGCTTAAAACAGCCGCCAACAATTGGAAAGCTACTAAAACGAGAAAAGACGAACCATCCTCCGAAATAAGTTTGAAATTGGCTGAGCAGCTGTCGAAATTGAGCATCACTCTGGTCAAGAACAATCGCTTTGCTGATGCAGAAAGTTGCGCTAAGCTGTCAACCGAAATACTTGGAAGCATGACGGATAACAGATACTTTTTGCTAGAGCAGGCAAAATATAATTGTTTCCTAGGCAAAATGTACTACAAAAATAAGCGCTATAAACTGGCTTGCGACACTCTGGAGAATTGTATCAGCCTGCAAAAGGCTAACAATTTCACTTTACTTGACTGGGAGCTGGCCGAGCCGATGCACTATAAGGTGCTCGCGCTTATGGCCTCAGCTCAGGATACTAGGGCTAAATCACTTAACGCCGAGATAGCGCCGAACTGGCCAAATTATGCATTCGTTAACGCTGATGATTGGGCTGAAAAATTCACGCAAGCGCTCAATTCCCGCGAGGGCTATGGCCAGCCAAACTACATTGCTGCGCGTGATGCTGTTGCTATAGCCAGCAAGTGGGGAGCGCAAGACATTCGCTTTGCAGAGAGCGAAGCACGCTGGGGTATTCTTCTGTATCAAAAAGGGAAAGACGATGAGGCTTCCCCTCATGTTTCAAAGGCAATCAATCTGGCCAGCAATGCATTTGCTAAAAACAAAACAGCACTGGCGGCTCGCTTTGAACACTGGGGTAAGCTGATTGCAGACACCAACCGCTGCCCGCGCGAAGCACCATGGCCTTTGTACCGGGAAGCGCTTAAACTACGAAAGGAAACTGTTAAATATAGGGACGAGGCCGCCTACAAAGGCGCAAAGCAAATTGCCAACTACTGCAAGAATAAGCTCGTTAGCTCGTCAGACGAAGGGCTATTCCTATTGTTTTCAGATGCTTGCGATGTTATGGCTGTTGCTCGCGGCTTGAGCGACGCGCGAGTGATCGATTCATTACATGATCTGATAGCGGCGCGCGAGCAGCGCTATCAGTTTGAAAGAAAACCAGAGGCTCACGCCCCAACAATTAAGTTGTATCGCAAGGTGCTCAATGGTGAGAAGGACGCCTATGGTGCCGCAAGCCCTGAGATTCGCGAAACCGCTGCGAGCTTGGTTGGATATCTACGACAAGTACAAATGAATGTCGAAGCAGAAAAGTTTGCCCAAGAGTACAAGATTAAATAGCGGCATAAGCTGCAGAGAAAGCTTCGATTGTTAGCGCGCGCTAATATCTAGTTTCCCATGCGGCTATTACGCATCGACAACCTCGCGAAGGCTACAGCCAATATTCCAATTAGTCTTTTGGGGTACCCCAAGAGATAGACCAGGCAAGCCTCACGAGATAAGTAAGCGCCAAGCAAACAGACATTTGAGCATCGTTCAATAGCGCGCGAACAATTGCCTGCGCCAGCGTGATTCTGCCAAGCTTAGTAACTACTTAAAACACCTATCAAACAAAAGCATTTTCAACCACCGAGACACAGACAGATAAACCGTCGAAGCAACTTTATTTCCGCACTATCGTGTGCAGCAGCATTCCAACTCTTCAATGCTGGCAGAGAGGGGAAACCCAACAAACACATTTAAATAATCAGAGGAAACTCAAATGTCTCACTCAAAACTCTTCGCCGATTTACTAAACGGATTGTTTGAAAGGAAGAACTCCCAAGCAATCGCGACAGCCATAAACGGGTCCGTTTCTTTTCAACTCGGAGATGAATATTTTACCGAACGCGTAAACCTTAAAGTCAGCCTGGGCAAAGTGGTCACCTACTTCAGTATTTCCGAGGGAGTATCCCCATTTGTAGTAAGTCTGTCAAAGCTAACAAACTGCCCTGATGCACAGACACAGGCTGAAATGCTTTACCGGGAGATGGAGGACAGAACAAAGTGGCAATTAGAGCGTATGGTCATTGATCATACGAAGTTCACTTTCAAATCTGTAGGGGCTAATACCCCAACTTCGGCGTCAACATCAAAACCGAAATCGAAATCAGTCCCTCAAGCTCTAAAGCGGCCGACACGCAAATAGGAAGCTAACTCTATTTTTCAATTTGGTGCGTAGCCCAATGGTCTGAGCGCTCGGCAAAAGCTGAGAGGTATGCGGGTTCGAATCCCGTTGCACCACTGTTCCCGACTTCATTTTCACGGGAACTTACTGGAACATCATGAAAAACCAAACCGCTAAAAACCAAACCGCTAAAACCCAAACTGCTAAAACCCAAACCAATGTTCAAGAGACACAAAAAGCTGCAACCGGAACAACCATAGTGACAAACTGGACCGGAACTGTCGCCCCTTCAGATATAAACTTCTTACGACAAGTCGGTGGCGACATTCGCGACTGGCGCTAGACCCGAGAGAGGCTGCTACCGCAATTTTGGTGGCAGCTTCTTGCCGTTTCATTTAATCTATCAAGTTATTCAAGGAATCAATAGCCCTAAATCTGAAGCCGTCTTCAGAGGAAGCATAGCGCTGAACAATGAGCCAGAAGGTTAGTCCAGATAATCTCTGGAACTAGACTTTGCTCTGAGCTTTCATCTACCGCATGTGCTGACAGCCTTCCGTTCCGAATTTTGACGGTACGTTCAGTGCCTTTCTTAGAACTGTAGCTCAATGGTAGAGCCCTTCCCAAAAGGAAGTGGTTGCAGGTTCGAATCCTGTCAGTTCCATTAACCGGGCAAGTGCAATCTCCTTGCATTTGCGTTCTAGCTTGCTATAGGCAGCTTCCGGACAAGCATGCGACGCAACCAACGGCGCAGATGTAAAAAAAGGAGAAATGATCATGGCCAACAGTAATGAAGTACGTATAAGCCTTCCAGTTGATGTTCGACGTGGAACTTGGCTTGAGCTAGAACTTCTTGGTATAAAGCAAATAGAAGCGCCTGAAAAGGACTCCTTATTTGTAGATGTTGTACTTCCTCCTGGCTGGAAGAAAGAAGCCGACGAGCATCCAATGTGGTCAAAACTTGTCGATGAACAAGGACGGCGACGAGCTAACATCTTTCATAAATGTGAGTTTTATTGCAATGAAGCCTCAATATATTTGATCCCGCGTTTTCGCCAACATATGGTGTTTATAGAGGACCTAGCTAACAGCTTCTATTTCACAGTAATTGACGAATTGTCTGGAGTGGTGTATCGCTCTGAGACCATTGCGAAACCGGAGAATTGTGCTTCAGAATCATTCGATCAGTACTTGCGCTTACTTAAAAAGATCGAGCAATCAGTCACAACGTGGCTTGACACCAATTACCCTTATTGGAAGAGCCTGCTCGCCTATTGGGGTGAAATTTCTAACGAAGAACTGGCCAGTCTCGCTGAGTTACAGTCTTCAGTCGAATCAACAGAAGAAACAATTGAATTCAATATCGAAGATTTCATTGATCTCTTCGATGAAGAAGAATAATGAAATGAATTTTGAGTAGGAGGCTGCGTCATCCATAGGTGATGACAGCCTCCTGCTCTCTCTTTTAAACAAGAACTGTAGCTCAATGGTAGAGCGCTTCCCACAAGGAAGTAGTTGCGGGTTCGACCCCCGTCAGTTCCATTGTTTCATGCTCGCCTTTAAGAAGGCAGAGCCTGAGACATACTGAAAACCTACCAAAAAAAAGAAAAATGAAAAGAATCTATCTGTCAACTCTAATACTAGGCCTACTTGCGACAACCATTGTCGCACCCAAATTATTTCACTCGGCCCCCAAGGCTCCGGAACAAGCTTCCACAATTCAAGCTTCCACAATTCCAACGTCCGCAAAACTCAGTAAAGAATCGCTGTCTTTCGAGCCCATATCAACCCTTCAGGTATTCGGCTGGGTGTCCGGTGAAACATACAACTGCCAAGGAAAAGCGGGCGACAAATTTCACCCAGGCAGCCTTACCTGCACCGACGGAAAGTTAGAAGCTCTGCCATTAGATTGCAAGGTTCTTGGGTCTCTAATCCATTGCAAATTACAATCTCCACTGTCGAATAACCATCGTTAGCCGCTATGAATCTTATGAACACTAGAAACACCAGAAAGCTTGAACAGCTGTTTGCTTCGGGCTCGATTTGCTACAGTGCAAACTGGACCGATGGGCGAAAGTCGAAAGGGCTTAGCACTGGCAACATCGTTGAGAACGACGGCACGGCTGTTCGTGTGTTTGTTCGCCAAGCATCGGAAAGTCGAGCGGCCAACGAACTTAATGGCTATGCTCTGCACTGCTTGTCAAACTTTGAAACTAACTTTCCTGTGACCGTTAGAAGAGCCGACGGCTTGCTGATTCAAGAGAGAATAGGCAAATCAATATTTGACAGAGCCCATCTCTTAGACCAACGTTCAGCAGGCCGTGCCTCAACTGTGCCGATTAGCACATGGCGAGACAGACATGCCAACTACTCACCTAGTCTTCTTAAACACTTGAAAAATAACAGCCAATTTTTAAGTCAAATGGAGCAGGCTCACGCCCAACGACTTATCTATGGCAGCTTTGACAGCAGAGCTGGAAACTTCACAGTTCTTGTCCAAGGCCCAGTCATAAAAGTTGGTGTAATTGATCTTGGCAGAGCCTTCCCAACAAGCCTAAGCATTCCACCAGCAAAAATTCCTTTCTTCAAAAGTCTGCAGCTTTCGCCCGATACCCTTGACCGAATCAATCATTTCAAAACTGCGGTCATCAATCAATGGAAATCCGTGTCTCAAGCTATAACTCTTTCAGAAGAACAATGGGAAGCCATGAGCTATCGCACAGATTGGCTACTCAGACATAAACAGCTGCCGCCCTTAGAGTTTGCCTTGAGTGCATAACTGCCCTGAATGACGGGGAGCAAGAGCAGACAACTAAATATCTAGATTCCACAAGTCGGTGCGTAGCTCAATGGTCTGAGCGCTTAGCTAACGCTAAGAGGCAAGCGGGTTCGAGCCCCGTCGCACCAATGTCTTCGGATATGTATCTAACCGAGGCTAAAAAGGCACCATGTTTAACAAACTAAGCCTTCTCTCGTCAAACTTATCACAAGAGCTCTTTGAGCTTCTTCCAGACTTGCTTCAAGACTGCTATTTCGGCCTCTCTGTGGCAGAAATGACGGTCTGGGCAATGATAATTTCAATTCTGTTAGCCAGTCGCAAAGCGTGACGCCGCCCTTCGAAAGGGTCGGCTGGCATTAGTACTTCCGGTGCGAAGTACTAGCTTAAAAACACAAAAAAAGCCAGGAGGCTCTAATAATGACCAATCGCAAAGGAAAACCCCATACTGAAGTCGGCAAAGAGAAATCAAAAGGCTGGCACTGCGCTCTTTCACCAGACCTATCATGTCACTATTTCTCACAATGGAATCACACTAAAACAGGACGGATAGTTCAGCTCGCCAACGGAACAGCCCATGGCTTACCCTGGCGCTACGATCATGAGCATGAGACTCCTGACGACTGCATTTTCTGCGGTCTGCCGGAAGAGCGCAAGTAAAATAAAGCATACTTGAGGCTGTAAAACCATTCTGATTACAGCTTCAAGCTGTTTGTTCTAGCACTACATTTGGTGCCTTTCTTAGAACTGTAGCTCAATGGTAGAGCACTTCCCCAAAGGAAGTAGTTGCGGGTTCGCCCCCCGTCAGTTCCATTAACCGGGCAAGTGCTATCTCCAGCACTTGCTTTAGAGCGCAATTTCAGCTGCTCCCGGAAAAGCTTCCGCAAGGAAGGCAAACCGTAAAGGAAAAAGAAAAGGAGAGTAACAACAGATGACTAAGACATCCCCAAGAAACAAAAGCCGGCAAGTCATGCCAACTGTTACTGCGGGCTATTCTGGCCAGGAAGTAATTGTGCAAAAATCATTCTTTGCCTTCTTCGATGGAGGTGAGCATATCATTTTCGCACCAGATGGCCGAATCGCCATCAAGTTGGCCAAAGATACAGGCGTTTATGTTGAAATTGCCAAAATGCGCGCATTTCGCACTGAGCATGCGGCAAAAGCGTGGCTGGGGCACGAGACATGGAAGCTTGATCAAGAAGTTGAGGCTGAGCTTTATCACGAGCTCGGTCAGTTTTAGTTTCAAGCCAAATCATTATCTACCCATTTAACAGAAACAGGGCCTTAAACCCTCAGCTTACCTGCTACTTGGTTTTTTCAAACTTACCTGCCCATTTAACACAGCCTGGGATTAAGACCCCCAGCCTTACTGTTACTTGGGTTTTTCCGAGGGCATACTATATATTACAGTGCCCTACCCCGAAAATGGAGGTTTTATGATACTTCTCAATTCAAGCTTGCATGTTTTCTTAAAGGCATACGATAGTGAAGAAGCCTGTCTCGATGCCATTTTCAATATCAAATGGCCAAGAGGTTTCCGATGT
>JAUYRX010000007.1:0-3642 GCA_030696635.1 Candidatus Melainabacteria bacterium | reverse complement strand
AGTGGCTCCGAATAGATACTCTAGGCCGCCTTGAATGTGGGGGTAGCCCTCCATGTCGAACCAGATGTCGTGGGGTGACGGCGGTGGCAAGCTGGCGAGGCCGCGCCTGGAGTTTTCGCTTTGGCTGATGGGCTCATATTTTGGCTTGGGGAGGCCGATGGATGCGACTTGAATTTTGGCCTGGTCGCGCAGTGTTTCGAATGTCGATTGATTCATCTTGGGCAGGTAGGCTGCAGTTGATTCGGCCAGGGCGCGCAGGGTGGTGATGCCATTTTGGCTGAGGCGTTTGATTTGGGTCTTGCGGATGTTGGCGACACGGCTTAGGTCGTCTTTGTCTTCGAGAATTTGCTTGGCGATAGTGCTCCAGCGGCCGTGTTCTTCAAGGCCGGTTGGTGTTGGCCGTTGGGTGGGGTCGAAGGCGGCTTGCTGCGCCAAGAAGCGGGCTTTGAGTTGCTTGTAGTAGAAGTAATAGTCTTCGGTTCTGAATGCTTTGGTGTCTTTGCTGCCGAGCACCACTGAGATTGTGGCGGGGAGGACTGCTTGAATCAACTGCAATATCTCGGCGTAGCAACAGAGTTGGATGATGTAATAGGGCTTGGGCTTGAGGGCGAGTTTTGTGTCCCAGGGCTCGTAGTGAAAGTCGCTGCTTTACCTTGCTCCTGCAGACTGGCAAGGAAGGCCTTCTCGTGCTCGATTCCCTTTTTGGCGAGAATCATTAGTGACTCATCTGTTTCGTCTGGTGTTAGTTCGCCAGGATGCTCGCGATGGTAGCGGTCCATCCACGTGATGAAGTCTGATTCCATGAAGTGAATCAGGTCGGAAGGTGTGTGCTGGGGGCGGGGTGGCATTGGTGAGGTTAGCTGCTGGTTCGGTTCTTCTATTTACCCAGTTGGGGGTAGAGCGGTTAGGAGAGATTGAACTAATTGGGGCTGATGAACGTACTAGGTATAAGGGGCGAGCAAAATGCCAACCATGGGAAACCTGTCGAAGAAATCGCCACTAATTGCCAAAAGTCATGCCGTGTTCTATAATCGAACATATATTTCCAAATAATGCCAACTAAGCGTTGGGTTAATTGGAACCTCTATGCACTTTAGGCAAGGAGCCCGAGTAATCATGCCGGTCGTGAAAGAAGAGCTTGGTCGCCGACTAAAAGCAGCAAGGGAGAGTGCTCGCATGACACAGCAGCAAGTCGCCACAGAACTAAAACTAAATAGAACTGCTGTCACGCAGCTAGAATCTGGCGACCGCGCAGTAAGCAGCACCGAATTGGCTCAACTCGCATACTTGTACGGCCGAGACATGGCTGAGTTTTTCGCTTCCGAGTTTTCAGACAAAGATGCACTGGCAGCACTCTTTCGCGCAGAGCCCAGCATGGCCGAACGCGAAGACATCGCCAAGACACTGCGAGACTGCGTAGCGATTGCGCGTGAGCAGACGAACCTAGAAGAGCTTCTAGAAATCGACCGTGCTTGGGCCGTCGCAAATTACGCCTGCACGAAGCCAACGAGAAAAGGCGACGCCATTCGCCAGGGCGAACGAGTAGCTGAGGAAGAGAGGCAGCGACTTGGTTTAGGAACAGCACCAATCGAAAACCTACCAGAGTTGCTAGAAAGCGATGGCATCCGCACGAGGCAGATTAGCTTAGCTGAAGAAGTATCTGGTTTCACAATGAATGATCCCAAAGTCGGACCATTCATTGTTATTAACGCTGCTCACAAGGCCGCTCGCAAACGCTATTCGCTCGCGCATGAATACGCACACGTTTTGATGGATAAACAACTCCTCGGTGTAGTTAGTCGCCAGTCGCAGCATGCCGAACTAGTCGAAATGCGTGCAAATTCTTTTGCCGCGAATTTTCTGATGCCAGAAAAAGGTGTTCGCCAGTTCCTAGCTAGCTTAGGAAAAGAGCGCGTGACGCGAACACAAGCACAAATATTTGACGGCGAGAGTTCTGTCAACGTCGATGTTCGCTCCGCTCCGAATAGAGCAATACAACTCTATGACGTAGTTCAGCTAGCCAGCCATTTTGGAGTTAGTCGGCCAGCGGTTCTCTATCGACTATTGAATTTGGGAATTATCACTTCTAACGAGCAGGCGAGCTTAGCCCAGCAGAATGAGCTAGCTGGGCGACAATATGCGCGCTTGATGGGCTTGAACGAAGACCCACAAGATATGGTGCATTTAGATTCTAATCATCGCTTCGTTGGCCTAGCACTAGAAGCGCTTCGTCGCGAAGAAATTTCTGATGGCAAATTCAAACAGCTAGCGCGCATGGTCGGTATTGCACCCGACGAGCTTGAGGCGCTGGCACTTAAAGAGACTTAGTACCATGCCGCTGGACGCAGTGGAAACCATTGCAGTCGACACCAATGTAATAATCAAACTAATCCAAAACAACCAATTTCATATCATAGGAAATATTCCAAACATCCATTTCGTTGTGCCCGACGAAGTTGTAGCAGAGGTCACATATCCAGAACAAAGAGTTAAAGCACTGAAAGCAATCTCGGATGGACTCTTACAAAGAATCTCTATCACCGATCAAGCCGAACTAATTTTGCTAATCGAAATCAGCAGGCGTGTTGAATCAGGTGAAGCAGCATGTCTGGCCATAGCACAGCATCGCGGATATGCCATTGTCAGCGACGAGAAAAGGAGATTCGAAAGAGAAGCAATTGCTCGCATTGGCAAAAGTCGCTTGCTGCGCACTGAAGACATCCTCGCAAGAGCGAGAGAACACAAACTTATTCCATAAATTTTGAGAAGAACTAGCCATCTAAGCTTTTGCGAGTCCAAGAAAATCGGAGTAAATGAACATGCGCACATACATGTCCATCTGACCGAGCCCAGTTCGAGCAGGAATTTCTGCAATTGGGTGATGATGTTGCGTTCCAACAGGCGCGAACTCCAGCCTTGTTCGGCAGCTTCGCGCAGGTAATAGTTACGTTCGTCCACGCGGTCCAGCCTCATGATGAGCCGGATATGCGTCCACGCCAGATTCCCTCCGCAGTGCGTAGAGAATTGCTCAAAGCCTGGGAAGGTCAAATAGAGCTAACGGAAGTTCCATAGGTTGGCGACCATCAGCCCAAGCTGCATGCTTCTCCCCGTCAAGCAATCAATCAGAATGTCTTAACCACCAATGGTGGCAAACAGACTATTGCCATTTCACCCAAATAAAAAATCATCAATCAACTACCGCCCACTCACGCCGCCACAGTCAACCACCGCCCACCAAACATTCCACTCCACCCATCGCCAACTCTCAGACCCTGCTGCACCACTCGGTACAGATCCACGAATACTTCATTGCGCAGCAGATTGTCTACTTCCATCTCTCTGGTGCCAAAGCGCCCCATCAGTTTGCGCATGGCTGAGACTTCGTAGGCGGCGTAGTGATAAATGTGCATGGTGCCAGCCTGCTTGTAGCGCGCGTAGACCCAGTCTATGAAATCTTCAAAGGCCTTGCGCTCTTGTGCGCGATCATGCGCCCTCCAATCGATGAATTGCATCTGACCTTGTGGGTCGAGGTAAGTGGCTCCGAATAGATACTCTAGGCCGCCTTGAATGTGGGGGTAGCCCTCCATGTCGAACCAGATGTCGTGGGGTGACGGCGGTGGCAAGCTGGCGAGGCCGCGCCTG
>JAUYRX010000032.1:0-42857 GCA_030696635.1 Candidatus Melainabacteria bacterium | reverse complement strand
GTTCTCTACCAGAGACCTGAAACTGAAGACTTGCTGCAGTACTGATACCTTAGCCAAGCATGCTGATTTATGGAAACACGTACAGGAGCGCTTATCTGGAGTCTGCTTGGCAGCTGATCCAGGCGAATATAACGCTGGGGTGCAGGCGACTGCGAAGCAAAGTCAGCCTGCTGCACCTCTTGATCCAAAAATTATGCCAGCCGGTCGCTTGGCAGCTCGTCGAATAGTTTATGAATTGAAAATGAGAGATCAGCGTCAAGAGGCTCAAAAGCATGAGGCTGCTGTAAGGGCCGAGAAGGGGCTTGACCAGGAGTGGATGGATAGAGTGAACGCTCTATTGAAGAAAGACCTCTCTGGTGGTTCTCCTGCTCAATTGAAGATTCAGATCAATTTGTTGGCTCGTGAGTTGTTAATTGCTCCATCTGAAGAAGACTGGAGGTGGTTGAGTGGATATATTTCTAGTCTTAAGGAGCAGCTGTTAGCTAGTGGGCAGTCAGTGCAGCTGGTGATTGGGTTGATGCCTCCAGCTAGTTAGTTCATACTCGTGCGAGTTTAGCTTTGCCGGTAAATTTGGAGTGCTAAGTATGCAAAAAGGGTTGAAACGACTTAAGTACAAGAGACAAAGGCGAGCTCAGTTTAAAGCATATTATCTTCATGGCGGTTTGGTAAGTTCCTTTCGACGGTCGCAACTTAATGTGGAAACTATGTTTGCGAATCCGCGCAATATCGCACAAGTATGGTTTGTCTCGGAATTATCGAATATCTTTTTATCGGTTCGTGATGGGATTGAAGATGAACATGTGAATGACGTTTATCCCTTTTTTATTCGTGCTTATTCGTTCTGGGAATCATCTGTTAGGCTCTGGGCCAGTGGTCGAATACCAGAAGCTTATTGTTTACTGAGGGCTGCTGTAGAGAATTTTGGTTATGCCTTTGTCTTGCGAGAGGAAAGTGCTGAAAATTGGAATTTACAGCACTGGCTAAATAGAGAAGCTGATGTCCAACTGCATCGTCAGCGATTTACTTGGGCGCGGATGACAAATGGTTTGCCTGATGACCTAGCTATCGAAATTCGAGGCCTATACAAACGCTGTATTGAAAGAGGTGCTCATCCAAACCCTGAAGCTGTCAACCATGGTAACGATATTTTGAAAGGTGGCGACACAGTTGCTTACCAGACTGACGATCTTTCGAGTATGTTTTTCACTAGCGTCGATCTAATAGTATGCGGTATTTTATTTCTAGAAACATTTTCACGATTGTACCCAATAACTTTCAAACAGAGGATGGCCACAAAGCGGTTAGAAAAACTGTCTAACCTGTTTGAGCGATATATTATTAGCTTTCGAGCCAGTGCAGAGAGGACCATATCGGGGTATCTGGCTAGTAGTAGTTCCTCGTAAGAGATGCGCCACCCCTCTAATACAGTGAAAAACGCATATCTGACATAATCAAGCTATTTTAGAGTGGTTGAGCTGGCAAACCAGGCTATCGCCGAAATCATAAAAATTCATTCGATATTTTGAGGGAAAATATGGTCTCAGCAAACCAAGTTAAAGAACTGCTAGTTCCATTTGGTGAGGTCCGGAGCCAATCTATATCTGAATGGCGAGGAAGTATTGATCTACCTAAGCCTGTTCAAAAATTTTATGAAGAGATAGGACCGGTGGACATCTATATTCGAGGATACGGCAACGACTTTTACGTTCCCAGCCTTGCAGGATTATGGTCGTTACAAGAGGGCTATCGATGGAACTCTCTCAGCGGTGAACCAGTATACGAATGGAATGCTGACTGGTTGGTCCTCGTTACTGAAGGATGTGATCCGTTCATAGTTAAAGGACAATCTGGCACCATCTGGTTTGCGAATCATGGAGAAGGAGAATGGAATTTTTCAGAATATTTCTCTGATATCAACACAATGGTTGCCTGTATTGCACAATTGGGAATTATTGCAATAAGTGCTGGAGATGACTTAACTGACGAATACTCCGTTATAAAAGAGGAACACTTCGAATTGGCTGAGCTTAAGCTCTCACATTTACTCAAGTCACAAGAAAAAGCTAGAGATACAATTGGCTTGCTTGGATGGGGATAAAACTCCTTGAAAAAATCAAGGCTGGAAAGCTAGGCTAGGTAGGGGATTTGGGTGATGGCTTGACGGGATAATACATAAGCAGCATTATAAGACGTTAGTAGCGTGCTAAAATTCTGGTGTTGTATGCGGTGCTTAGTTAGCAGCTGGATTTAGAAGAAAAGTAAGGGCTTTAAAGTGCGCAAAAAGCGCACGAGAAGTCCTTTTTTGGTTCCCGGAATTTCAGCGAGAAGCTATGCTTTTCCAGGATTTCAATTATATTTTCTTGACAAGTTTAAAATGCCAAAAGTTACTCGAGTTTTTGCCTCTTTTAATGTTGATACCTCATTGCCATCAGTCTACTCGTCCGTTGTATTTTCTAGGTTCAGTTTATGTCGCCTTTGAGAGTGATATTTTTGGCTCAATCCGCTCGATATCCATAGATACGCTACGTTCCCCTTGAGCTTTGGCTCTACGTTCCACACCGCAATTGCGCCCAGTTCATTGGCAAATTTGTTGATGAGAGCGAAAGCAGATTGTGCTCGCTCAAAATCGGCTTCTTCAAGATCCACTACCACCTGGATTTTACTGCCAGCTAGTAATAGTTCGGCGGCATTAGCAAGTTTTGTGTGGTAGTCGTCGTCAATTCCCTCAAGCAATTTTATTTCAGCCAAATGAGTCGGTTCGAATGGTTGCTCATCGTCTTCCTGCATTTTGTCTATGCTTGATTGTGCTTCGCTCGCTATAGCGTCTTCATCGTCGCTAGTATCTATATGCTGTTGACCTAGGCAATTTTCCATACGAGGTATTAGGCGAGTGATCGATGAAGACTCTAAAGGAGTCAGTAGTTCCTCTCGTAGGCTGGCGTAAAAAACAGAGGTGCCGTCGATTTTGTCAGACACTAGATTTTTGTTGATGAAACTTCGCACCTACATTGGTTTAACGCCAAGTTCGCTGGCAATTTCACGAATTGTTGGCACGCGGCCATATTGTCTCTCAAGTGCCGCAATGGTTTGCATGAAACGCTCTAGTTCATTGTTGCCCAATCGGTGCCGCTGCCCTTTGCTTAGTAAATACTATTCTACTCCTCCGGTGTTTGATGGGGAATTGCTATTACTTTGCACGATATCTGTGCCAGGCGTTATTGCAAAGAAAGCTCCGAAAACGACAGCTGTCAGATTATTAAATGGCTTAACGAAGACGTTGCCGCTCGCCAAGTTTGGGCCAAGCTCAACATACCACTGGGATTTTTGCCACAGCTTGTGGCAAAAATTAGAACCTTTCCTGAAGGCCACAAAGAAGTTTGTTAGGCGGTACCAGTTGCACTAAGAAAACGGATCAAATCCTCGTTAAACAAACAGGCCCTCCTGTTGATCAGCAATGACCAGGCTTGAACTAGCCCCGGGTAAGGGTATACTTTCACCAATGCTCTTGAATATACTGCCTTCCAGGCTTTAGTGCTGTGTGACGAGAATATGACTCATCGATCAAATTTTAAACACAGTACTTGGGTGCGCCTTGGAATTGCTGCATCGGTGTTCCTAGCGCTCACTGCTTTGGGGGTAAATCATGCCAGGGCCCAGCTGCCCTTCAGCAATCGCGAACTCGGAAATGATCACGGGTTGACAGACCTGAAGGGTAAAGAGCTGTTGCCTCCGATTTATGCTGGCATTCGCTATTTGGGGCATGGATTGTTTCTGCTCAAACAAAGGTGCCCAGAGCCAGAGAAGAGATTTGACTGTGCTAAAGAAAAAATACTGCTAAATAACAACTTGAAAAAGGTGAAGACATCCGTTCCTTCTGGTGCAAGCTTTGAGCGAATTCTGTGGCTAGGCAAGCACGCCGACGAGAGTGAGGCTTTCATCACCAATGAAGTACCTGAAGATGCGCTACTTGTCTATCGGGCCGACGAGTATTTCGGAGTATGCAGCAGCAAGGGCAGGGCGATACTGCCGCCTGATTGTGTGTGGATTGGCAATCTGTCTGACGGTGTTGTGGCGCTTCGCAAGTCGGATGGTTTTCTTTATACGTTCAACTTTGAAACAAGAAAGCTGCAGAAGCTGGCTTACCAGAAGGTGCGGCGGGATTGTCGTTTGGATTTCAGTGAAGGGCTTGCCGAATTTGCTTCACAGGCCTCGCCTCAATGCAAATCCATGTGGGGTTTCATTGACACAAGCGGTAATGTCGTTATCGAGCCGAAGTTTGATTTTGCCTGGAATTTCGAAGGGGGGGTGGCCTGTGTGAGGTTTCCTGCCAATGGCAGTCAGGCTCACAATGAGCTTATCGATAGAACAGGCAAATTGGCCTCTCCTCATAATTTGAAAGTAATTGCTACCTTAGGCCCTTACATCGAGGTTCAGGACCAGTCACGTAATTTCGGTGTCGTTGATCACTCTTTTAAGTATGTTATTCCGCCGAAGTATAAGTCTATTTGCGCCCAGACAACTTACCCCGATACGGTTGATGAAATTGGAACCTGGTACCCGTCAAGGACAATGCCGATTTATTATTTTGCGACGCGGGACGAGGACGGAAAGCCAGTGATTTTGTCGGCCAAAGGCGATTTAGTCTTGACTGTTCCACCAGGCCTTAGTGCAAATAACCCGACAACGCCGCCAATATTTGTCGATGGTCTCTTTGCTTGCAAGCTGGGTCCTGGCGTGCCATTTGCTAAGGCTACTTTCATAAACTTCAAGGGCGAAATTGTACCTGCGCCGTATAGCAATTTGTCAGATTCGAAAGAGATTGTGTTTAGACAAATTGCTCCTGGCATTCTTCTGAAAACACTAGAGTGCAAGAAAGAACTGCGTGCGCGAGCAGTGAATGGGTATCAGCCTGGCGATTTTACTCCTAAAGACAGAACATTGCGGGAGTATGTTTGCTATGCGCTTAAAGCCGTCGTTGACCCTCTGTGTCTATGATGGTTGAGACAGTTTGGATCTTTTGCTTCCGTATGTGTAAGTCCAAAGTTTCCTAGACTTTTTCATCTTTAAGCGGTCTTTTGAATATGCGATGCGCTGTATTGTGCCGGTATCGTATTTGGTTCATGCTGCGACGAACTACAGGAGCGGCATTCATGCAGAAGACACCCGGAAGGACGCCAGAGGCTAGAGCGAAGCACTGGACTAAGATCATTACAGCGGCTAGGGGCTATCCAGAAGGTATAACAGCCTATTGTAGATTCATGAATCTGTCTAAGAACAACTACTATTTTTGGTTCAAGAGACTGAGATCCGTTCATCCTGAATGGCATGATTTAACAAATCATCCAGAGATTATCTCTGAAAGTCGACGACCGAAGTCTGAGGGTGGAACGAAAGAACAGCCTGAGACAGAGGTTTCCTTAACCACTCGTCGGCGAAAATGGTCAATTTCTGACAGGGCCAGGATACTGAAAGACACTGACAATGCTGAGCCAGGTGAATTGGGAGCTATTCTTAGAAAGGAGGGTCTCTATGTGCACACTTTGAGTAAGTGGCGCACAGAGCGAGATCTTGTCAAAATGGCGCAGCAGAAGAAACAAGAGCCAGCGAATAGCGCTTCAATAACAGAAAGCAATAATCTGAAGGCCGAGAATCTCAGGCTAACGAAGAAGCTGCGTCAGGCAACTGAAATAATAAAGCTTCAAAAAAAAATTTCAGACTTGCTGGGCGATCTAAGCATGAAAGACGATTGATAGCTAAAGAAATTGCTTTGCTAACGGGCGAAATTGGAAATGTATCGGCTGTTTGCAGTGCGCTAGGAATGAATCGATCGACATATTACAGGCATCTCCAGGAGCCAACAAGACCGTTAGAGAGAAAGAAAGGTCTGTCGCATCGTGCGCTAACGGAAGAAGAGTTCCAAGCGATAGCTGACGTTCTTCATGAGATCAGGTTTGTCGACAAAGCACCGGCCGAGATTTACGCTGCGCTGCTTGATGAAGGTAGATACATTGGCTCAGTGAGCACTATGTATCGTGTTCTTCGTGGACTGAAGGAAATTCAAGAACGCAGAAACATATCACGTCATCACAACTACGAGAAACCAGAGCTAATTGCCACGGGGCCAAACCAGGTCTGGTCCTGGGATATTACAAAATTGAAAGGACCAAGCAAAGGAATTTACTTTTACCTGTACGCCATCATCGATATCTACAGTCGTTGCACTGTGGGCTGGCTGGTAGCGAATCGAGAAAAAGCGGAAATCGCTAAGCATCTGATCGAAGAGACTTGTGAGCGGCAGGGTGTTAATAGAGCCAAGCTGACAATTCACTCCGACCGAGGTTCTTCGATGAATTCAAAGCTAGTGGCTGACCTGCTGATCGAATTGGGCGTGACGAAATCTCTCAATAGGCCGCACGTGAGCAATGACAATCCCTTTTCTGAGAGTCAATTCAAAACCTTGAAATACAGACCAGAGTTTCCTCGTAGGTTTGGCTGTATTGAGGATGCAATCTCGCTCTGTAGCCGATTCTTCCAATGGTACAACAATGATCACTATCATTCGGGCATCAAATTCTTGAAACCAAGCGCGGTGCACTACGGATTTGGGTCTGACTGTTTGAAAAAGCGACATGAAGTGCTACAGCAAGCCTATGAGAACCAGCCTCATCGCTTTGTAAACGGCGCACCTAAGCCTGTTGTGCTACCGGAAGCTGTCTGGATCAATCCGCCAGCAACTCCTGCCACTGTCGAAATTAGTGAAGTCACCGTTTGTAGTGGCACTATTATCGGCGACGTCCGGTAATATCAGTTATGTTTCGATCCGCCATTTCGGAAACGCCCTTCTGCTGGGCGTTTCCGAAATAGTGGAACACGCGCTGAGCCTTTTGGGGTACCCTGGCAGCTTCGAAATCGCTAAATCAGAGTAGTTGGTTTTGGAGCAAATTTAAAACAAAAAAGTGTCTCAAAGTTATTGACACGTTCCGCGCATCATTCGTGTACGACCCCAAACTGCGCCAAATTCAGAAGACTGTCGGCAGCGCCAAGACCAAGTATGTCTACTCTGGCTCTCGCATGATTGAAGAATGGAACGGGGCCAACAACACCCTGACCAAGCGCTATGTCTATGCTGGTGCTGATGAGCCCGTCTTGCAGATGACCTCTGCTGGCGTGGTTACTTACATTCACCACGACCACCACGGCTCAGTGATTGCGCAGTCAAATGCCACCACTGGTGCTGTCGGCAACAAGTACAAGTATGGCCCCTTCGGCGAAAGTGCAGCAACTCTGCCCGGCACCACAATCGGCTACACGGGCCAACGTTACGACACAGAGCTTGGGCTGTATCACTACAAGGCTCGCTACTTCCACCAAGGATTAGGCCGTTTCCTCCAGCCAGACCCGATTGGTTACTCGGCTGGCATGAACTTGTATGCGTATTGCTCGAATGATGGGCTGAACCATACTGACCCGGATGGGTTGGAGCCTGATTCCAGCATTGACGGGCCATTGGGTGTTTTTGGTCCTGGGGTGAGCTATCTTGCTCAACCTCGTGGTTCAGTTACTAACGATGCTCTGATGCATGCTGTAGGCGGTCCAATCAAAAAGGGAGTAGCCCTTGGTTTGAAGACTACTGGGCGTTATCTGCTTGAAACTGGTTTCCCACAAAGAGCGTATGTGGCTGCAAGTGGGCATGCTAAGAACTTCTACGGCCGGTTGGTAGAATACGCTGGAGATAAAACGATGAAGAATAAAGGCTGGAAAGTCATGGGGAAGAATATCGGTGTTAAGGCTACTCGTCAGAATAAGAATGGTCAGTATGATCGTTTGTATCAAAAGGGAGATAAAAAGAAGCTTGTAGATTGGAAAGGTGGCACCTCAAATGGTTCTGCCGGTCAACTTGCAACTAAGGGAGCTGGCCCGGCTGGAGCTGTTGCGCGAGGTGGTAAGGCTAAAGCAGCAGGTTTGACACCTGGTAAATCTCTTCAATCAGGAGGAGTAACTGACATCGAAATCAAAAAGATGAAGTTCAAGTACTAGTGTAAAATATTAAAAGAAAGGAGAAGGCTTCCGTGAGGTTGCCTTCTCTTTAGCCCGAACCATTGATCGTTGACTAGCTATTTGATTCGTGCTGATTGTAGTTTGAGGGACCTAATTTTGAAGCGCCGAAATTATAAAGTGTGGCTTTTGTTTATTCCAACAGACGGCAAGCTGCTTTGGGAATGGAGTCTTTGGATGAAGTTCTTTGACCTCATTAATCCGTTTGTTGTTGCAACACGAGGAAACAAAACACTGCAGGTATTCCAAGGATGTGATTCTCGAAAAATGAGTGATCGGCCAATGGCTTGGACTAGGCGAAACATGGAAAAGTGGGCACATCATTCTCCACTGACGGAAGATGTCACTGAGCAGTTGCACTTTGTCTTTCTTGAGCTCTGGTGCCCTTCTGAGAAAACATGTTCTGAGCAAGAAATAGCGCCTGATCTATTTGTCAGTCTTTACAATGACGCAGATCTAGCGGCATTACCACATGGCATCGCTAACCAGCGACTGTTGATAGCCATTGCCGCTGATCTACTTCTGCCCGATGATATTTCTACGTCAGGATTAATTTCCGATCTTTTCACGCTTACTCAACCGTTGGTTTGTTTTGAGTTCAATTCGCCTTGGGTTGTTAAGAAGGATGATATTTTTACTAAGTCTTTGAGAGACTTGCGAGTATTTTTCAAAGAAGATTGGAACTGGGATGATGTTCCCTCATTTGATATGTTTGATGTTGAAAATACGAGATACGAGATCGTTGCTTCTTATAAAGTTCTTGACGGTGCCTTGGTAAAGCAATTGAATTGTGAACCTAAATAGTTGATATAGTTCAGTGCTGCTAAAGCCTTTCTTTGGCTAGCCTTTACAGCCACTCCTCTCCGTACCGGAAAGGAGTGGCTGTCTTTTTTAGTGCCACTTTTAACAGTAACACTTTTTTTTGCTCGGTAGAATCTTCTACTATATAATGTTTGAGGTTTGGTCAAGGCTCGCCAAAAATGAACGTTTTAGGCTATCTTCGGAATAATGACCTTTGCAGAACTGGTCAACCATGCGGTTTCTAGTGGTTTGGAGTAAGGGATGCCAGCGAGCGATTTCAGCTATCTTCCCCTTGTGCTGGCAGAAAGCTGCTGATAAATTGCAGCGGCTTTTTGCCAGCTTTTATAAATTTGTCAAATTGGGTACGATGAAATCGTACCGCTAAGCCAAGCACCTTAAGGCGATTTCGTTGATAGGCTGGGCATGCAGCCATGAGTGCCAAGTAGGCTCTTGCGTTTACCGTTTCTTGAGAAGCTTCTTCCCGTCAGCCCTTAGCGCCCCAGCCGGGCTGACATAGCGGTAGAGGGTCTGGCGGCTTATGCCCAGTTCCTCGCACAGATCATTGACCACTGTAGCGGGCTTGCCCATTGCTGCCTTGGCCATGTGCACTTTCGCTGGCGTCATCGTGTGGCGACGGCCGCCTACTCGTCCACGTGCTCTGGCGGCGGCTAGCCCGGCCAGTGTTCTCTCAGAGACCAAGGCCGATTCATACTCAGCTAGCGCGCAGAAGATTCCGAACACCATTTTGCCGGAAGCCGTGGTGGTGTCGATACTGGCGCCCTGGCCTGTTAGCACCTTTAGTTTTACTCCGCGTTTGGATAGGTCTTGAATGAGATTAACCAAGTGAGTTAGGTCGCGGCCCAGGCGATCGAGCTTCCAAACAAGCAGCGTATCGCCTTCACGCAGTGCTTTGAGGCAAGCCTCTAGACCAGGGCGGTCATCTTTTCTGCCTGAGGCTTGGTCTTCATACATTCGCT
The DNA here is from genome assembly GCA_030696635.1 of Candidatus Melainabacteria bacterium. Classification (GTDB taxonomy): domain Bacteria; phylum Cyanobacteriota; class Vampirovibrionia; order Obscuribacterales; family Obscuribacteraceae. The sequence continues at coordinate 33,024 of JAUYRX010000032.1, read as the reverse complement.
TCTTCGTCACGCCTGCGGCTGCGAGAGCGTCCTTCTGTAAATCGACTGATTGGGAGCCGTCAGCTTTTGATACCCGCATGTAGCCTATTAGCAATTTTTTTGCCCCTCTTTTTGTGCTGTCACTTATACGGCCGTTTGTGGGACAAATTATTTTCAGGCAAAATCGGTCGATTTTGTGTCACTTAACCAGTCACTTTATCAATGTTCTATAAACCTGGAGCAAATTTAGTTAAGTGACAAACTTAAACAGTGGTGACGTTTGAGGTGGAGCATTTTACGGACAGCCGGTCACAGGGCCAACCTTCTCATCAAGTCAAATGGCGGGTAAGAGACGGGCTATGTCGTTGCAGTTACAAATCGCTGAGGCGAAAAACCTATAGCGAGAACAGCCAGGCTAAGTTATTACGTCATTTTGCAACGCGGAAAGCCTTTCCATCATCACCTCCAATAACTTGAGTTTCGACCACTTTGTCGTTTCGAAGAGTTACGTATAGGATTCGGCCGCTCAAATCGCCCAGACCGGCTACATCCCAACTCAATATTTTGTCTCCATTTCCATTTACAACAGCGTCATCAAATCGACTACCCTTTGGCAATAGTTCTCTCACTTCTCTTTCATTTTTCGAATAGAGCCAGTGCGAGTCTTCAAGCGCATCAGCTACCAATGAACGAACGCCGATGGGGAAATCGTGATTCCAAAAGAAATAGTAAAAGGGTCGTGGATATTCAAGCACCACAGTCATTAACGTAAATGCAAGGATTGAGCCTGAAAGCCATTTCAGTTGCTTGCTTAATCTTTTTTTTCTTCGTTCGGTAATCTCATCAAATGAAAGCGGCTCTGCTGCTTGCGCCTCAAGCGCGGCAACACTGCTAGAAAGCCAGTGCATATACCATTTAGAAAAGGTAACAGTGTGACCATCATCATCCAGTAGTGGAGTTAAGCCGTTTCTATCTGCCCTTCTATCAAACCAGAGCAACCCGGCTTGCTCACCTTTAACTACCAGCCATATTCTCAAACCGCAACCTTGATGGCAGATTGGAATAGCACCATTCAAGTTTTGAGCGGCAAAATAAACGCTTTCAAATTGGTCAAGATCTGCTGCGTTTTCGCTGATTTCATCAGGATAAGAAATATTCCAGGCCGTTCGATGGGGAAAGGGTTCGCTTATTGCACCAATCAATTTATTCCAGTTTTCCAAACCTGTTGGGCTTGAATCACTCTTCCCTAGAGGGAATACACCATAGTATGGCCCGGCACCCCCATTGCCGACTTCAGTTAGAAAGTAGCGATAATCATCTGGAAGATACAGTTCATGTTCAGCTTCGAAAGCCGTTACCAGGCTCTCATCTAACGGTGCATTGAGAGAGTAGTGATGGTCTTTTGCACCAAATAATTGAGAGCCCCTGTCCAGGTCTATCAGACGCCCCAGGAGTGATTTTATATTGGCAGCATTAAATTCAGAACTACTGGTCATCATCCTTTTTTTTGTAACTGCCCAGACCGCACTAAGCAATTTAGTCTACCCATCGATTTTAATCAATTCATATGGCTCATATCTTGTCAAATCCATTATTTCATCAGCCAGTTGCTACGAATGGGTAGTTAACCACATGTGAGTATCTCTTGATGCCCTTGCAATTGGCTTTTGAAGCAAGTCTTACTTTAGAGATCTTTGCCGAACCCCTTGAACCGCGATGGATCAAGCTTAGTGTAGAGCACTGTGTGCTGAATGTTTTTGTGGCCAAAGTAGGCTTGGATGGCTCTTGTATCAACACCCTTTGATGCTAGCTGGTAGCCCTTTGCGTGCCGAAGCATGTGGGGATGGATTGGAAATTCCATGCCAGCTAGCTTCCCTGTTCTGGCTACAAGCTTGTGCACAGAGCTTGTTGTAAGCGGTCCTTTGCGCTCAGAGCAGAATACAAACGCTGATGTTGCCGAGTCTCTTTTCAGTTTCCTAAGTGCGCGCAATTCATCACCCTCTAAGTAGTGAACTGATGAATCGCCGTTCTTGAGCCTGTTTACGTAGAGTTTCGCGTTATCCATATCGACTTGGTCCCACTTCAAGTCAACGACCTCGCCGACACGAAAGGCGTGTCGATAGGTCATTAGGATCAAGAGAGAATCACGGATTCCGTATCGGCCTTGCGTCTTGGCGGTGGCGATCAGCAGTTTGACTTCATCGGCAGTTAGAAATTCGCGAGAGCGTCTGACTAGATTCTTTTGTTTGACGGGAGGACCGGCAGGGTGGAATTGCAACTTTCCCGAAAATGATGGCTGGGACTTTTTCATTCTTGATTACCAAGGGCAGTTTAGCTGTCAAAAAATTTTAGCAGCATTCCCGAAAAAGGTTGTTTTCGGGAATGTATTTTCTGTATAAAGTGAGTTTGTCTAAAGCGCCGATAGTGATGATATAAGTTCGGTGGAATATAAGTACAGCCTTTGAAGTTGTCAAATTTGGTAAATCTAACAGTCCTGCCTTGGACACCCGCTGCTGTCTAAGTGCGTCAAAGGAAACTTTAGCAGCTGCGATCATATTTGCACCAAGTAACAGTAGCTCGTCCTTTTTGTGAGGAGCTAGAAAATGATTGTCATCTGCTATGCCCGGTATTTGTGCTTTCACGTATGCCTCCAAGTTTATTGGCCACTTTCAAAGCAAGTTACGTTTGTGCTGCTAAGATCTTCAGCCTTAACTGTAAGAGGCGCAGCCAGCCATGCGAAACGATTTTACGAAAGCTACAAAGAAGACAATCGCTTCGCGAGCTGGATTCCAGTGCAGTTACCTTAATTGTCCCATCCGAACAGCTGGGGCCGACCCGGCTACCGGGGGCTCGCTTCAGGCAGGAATTGCTGCGCATATCTACAGTGCTTCTCCAGATGGCCCACGAGGTCAAGGTGGACTTAACCGACAGGAGTTGATGCATCATCAAAATGGAATCTGGTTGTGTGCAAAGCACGCAATACTAGTTGACGCAAATGGCGGAGTTGGACATCCTTCTGGGAAGCTCTTCAGTTATAAGCGATTGCACGAGCACCGTGTGCAAAAGGAAATTCTCGGTGTTTGCTCTACCATTGGCTGGATTGAAGAATTTGAACTAATTCGAAGTCCACTGTTTGTCTCCGGTGCCACAGTTAGGCTAGGTAAGCTGACTTTGCTTTTCGGCAATAATTCCATTGGGAAAACCAGCTTTGGGCGGTATTTGGGTGGTGTTTTTGACACTAGGCAGCTCTTAAACTGGCACAAGCCAGGCAAGATTGATTTAGAGTTTCGGCTGAAATACTACAACCCAGATCCGGTATCGATGAGGTTTTCTGTTAGCAAGGAAAGGCCAGTTCAATACGAAATCAATGGAATTGCTACGTCCAGAAATCCTATCAATTGCAACGTGATAACTGTTCCTGAGTTCGATGTTAAGGCAGAAGGAAATGACAAGTCCTTTATTGCGGACATTTTGAAATTGCCTGAGTGGGAGATAGATGAACTTGTCAAATCAGTTAATTTGTTTCCGCACTCTAATTATCGAGACTATCGATTTGAGGTCGACGAAGAGGACGGTACTACCACACTGCGCTTGAATCTTAGCCGGGATGAATATGCTCCGCGTGTATTCGCCTGCCTTGCCAGCACAGAGCAGAAGCTGGTTTTCATCGATTTCGCCACGGCAGCTGCTCGTAGATCAGCTAATTTGGAGCCTACGCTACTTGTACTCGACTGCAATTTGCTCTTTGGTGTCAAATACTTCGACAAGCTTGAGTCGCAGTTATTGGCTCCGGAGAACCACTTTCAGACAATAATGACAATGCGACTGGATAGCATTGATTTATCTGATGTTCAGTGGAGGGGCTGGGAGGTTGTCAGGCTGTATCGCGAGAAAGACCACCTGACATTGTTTTCGCAAGACCCCAAAATGAAAATTGAGGCAGAGCCCTGGGATTTGTCTTTCCTAAACTCGAGTGGGAAAAGGTTGCGATAACTTAAGCAATTTTAGGAGCCATGGTCAAAAACTGAGATTTTCAATTAGTTGAGTTGGCTTACGCGATGGTTTTTACTTTCATCATGAGTATCTTTGCAAATCTAATTTGATCGAAGGAAAAGGTCAAGCCAGTGCTGGTCATAAGCGTTTACCTTATTCTTCTGCCTAATAATTCTTGCTATAGACGTCATTGTGGATTGGTCTTGTGAGTAGCCACCGTGAGTAACAGCTCCAGTTTGACCTGTGAGGGGAGAACCATTCGGAGATGAAAAAATCCTGCCGCGATATTTTGCAATTTCGGCTGTGAGTGTGTCGTTTGCTAGTGACATAGAATGATCAGAAAATTTGGAAAGGCCCAGTAACGGAACTTCTCCTGGGAAATCTTCGTTGTCTCCATCCTGCTTGTTCTCTAACCCCCTAGAGACCAGGTACAATAGTGATTTGTGATACTTTATTCCTAAGATGTCACAGCTATCTTTTCGTTCAAATCTATCGCTCAAGTTGAAGACAGAAAAAGTCTTTACTGTCGAAAGATTTGGTAGAACAAAACGTTGAAAGTCACTGACTCTGAGAGCTGGTGCAAGAAATGATACGCTAGTCGCGTGCAGCCCTTCTCGTTGCATTGCTTGTAGTATTCCAGCACAAAAAATAGAACCAGCGCTGTGACCCACTAGATGAATTTCTGTTTTTGGATTTTCCGTAACATATTTTCTAAGGCGAGAGATTAGTAACGATGATGCAGGCAAGCTTGAGGGAATGGTATCCGGCGTTTCCCATTCTTTGTTTGTAATTGGACTGCTAAATGAAGAGTAACCCTTCCCCAATTTAGCGGACAATAATCCGACAAGTCGCTCCATAACTTAGAATGTTAACTGGAGGGACTGATGGCTAAGAAAACAACATATACGCAAGAGTTCAAAGAAACGGCAACTAAGCTGGCTTTAAGCGGCGATAAACCAATCTCGGAAGTGGCCAGGGAGCTCGGCATCCCTTACCGCAAGCTCTACGACTGGGTGGCCGCGTGGAAGGCCAAGAATGAGAAGCCCCTGAAGAAGGTTGCTTCTGGCCAAACTGCTGACACTGCCAGGCTTGAGAAGCGCGTTAGAGAGCTTGAAAAAGAGAACGAAATCCTAAAAAAAGCTGCTGCATAGTGCGTCCAGAAAAGCCGAATACATTCAGTGGGAAACGAGACCCACCCGGGCAAGAGTCGTGACCCGGTAGCTAAGATGGCGAGGACGGAGGCAACGAAGTACTCGAAGCCCATCTGAATCAAGGATGCCGAAGGGCACCTGCGAGCCATTAGGTCGTAACGAAAGTGAACGCCCAAGTAGCTTCGAAAGGCTAAAATCCAAGGGCCGAGCCCGTTATGCTGGGGCGAAGGCAATAAGAGATGTTGAAATACGACCGATGCAATATCCCTCCTCGGCGGAGTAGCAGCGACGACATGGTGGCACAGAATGTGTTTAGGAACTGGAGAAGCCCTGCTCAACCCGGCTGAGAAATCACGGAAGCTAGGTAGGTTCAATAACTTTGACGCAAGGAAATGAACCGAAAGTTGACAGGGTGGCGGATGGGTCCGTAGTAGCGATGATGCAGAGTAACGTCTGCGGAGCAAAGGGGCCCTGCTGGAAGGAACTTCTCAATCGACGGGAGGCAAGGACGAGATGACAAAGACGTCCATCAATTTGCAGGACCTAAGACGGAGAATATACTGCGTGGCGAAAGCCAATCCGAGCAAGCGATTCTGGGGGATGTTTGTTCATGCCACGAAACTTGAAACGTTGAGAGAAGCCTACCGATTGGCCAGAGTAAATGACGGCGCCCCAGGAGTGGACGGCGTTACCTTTGACCGAATCGAACAAAGCGGACTTGATGCCTTCTTGACTGACATACAGACTGAACTCAGAAACCGCAGTTACAGACCGATGCAAGCTCGCAAAGTTGAGATACCAAAAGGTAATGGCAAAACCAGAACTCTTTCGATACCAACAATACGAGATAGAGTGGTGCAAGGGGCACTGAAGCTAATCCTGGAGCCTGTCTTTGAAGCCGACTTCAAAGCAGGTTCATTTGGGTATAGACCAAAGCGCACCACACACCAGGCAATCACGAGAGTGGCAGAAGCGATAATCCGCAACCATACAACCGTGATTGACATAGACTTGAAGGACTTTTTCGGAAGCGTTCGACATCATACTCTGCTTAAGAAAATAGCAGAACGAATCAACGATGATGAGGTCATGCACCTAATTAAGCTAATTCTAAAGTCGATCGCTGGCTCTGGAATAGCCCAAGGAAGCCCACTATCACCATTACTTAGCAATATCTACTTAAACGAAGTAGACAAGATACTGGAAGCGGCAAAGCAATACACATACAAGAAGGATAAATACTTTCATGTTGAGTATGCTCGCTTTGCCGACGACCTGGTAGTGCTGATAGATGGTCACCCAACTTGGAACAAGCTCCAGAGCCAAGTCGCAACGAGGCTTGGGCAGGAGTTCGAGAAACTTGGCGTCGAAATCAATCGCGAGAAAACAAAAATCGTTGACTTACGAAGCGGTGAGACCTTCAAATTTCTTGGATTTCAGTTCTATCGAAAACGGACCCGTCAAGGCAAATTCGCACCACACTTCACACCAGCGGCCAAAAGCCGAGAGAAGGTAATGAACAAGCTAAGCCAAGAATTCAAACATATGAAATCTTGGCCGGTACGACTAGTAATTGATACCATAAACCCGATTGTACGAGGGTGGGTCAATTACTTTCGCATCGGGCACTCTAGTGCCTGCTTCGGTCACCTTAAAGACTGGTTAGAAAAGAAAGTGCGCCGACACTTGAGCAAAGCCTGTAAACGCAAGGGCGCCGGCTGGGCGCGATGGAGTAAGCAACTCATATATGAAACTCTTGGTCTGTTCAACGACTACAGGGTTCAATATGCCGAGCCGAAAGTTGCCCTAGTTAGACGAGCTACATAACCCACGCAAAGAAACGTCCAGGAAAGCCGGATGCGGGAAAACCGCCTGTCCGGTTTGAGGTGGCGGGTGCTGGAAACGGGTTCGCAAGAAAACCGCGCCAGTGCTCGACCCTACTTTCGCCAAGACCCTGCTGTGAAGTATGCATTCATAAAGAACCACGAGAACAAGTACCCGATCGATTTGATGTGCCGTCTACTCGGCGCAACAAGATCGAGCTACTACTCGTGGCGTAAAGGCAGGGTTCCTCAGCGCCTTCTGCGCCAGCAGCAGCTGCTGGCTGAGATTCAGAAGATTCATGCAAGCTCTCGCGGCAACTATGGTTCACCGCGGATCTTGAAAGAGCTTCGGCGTAAAGGCATTGTCGTAAATCACAAGACTGTGGAGGAGCTGATGAAGAAGCACGGCATCCAAGCCAAGCGCAAGAAGAAATTCAAAGCAACGACGAACTCCAAGCACAATCTACCAGTCGCGCCAAATCTACTTAACCGCAACTTCACGGCAACGAAACCTAATCAAACATGGGTTGGTGACATAACCTATATCGCCACCGATGAAGGCTGGCTCTACCTCGCAACCTGGATCGATCTGTTCTCTCGAAAGATCGTGGGCTGGTCAATGTCATCTCGCATGACAGCTGATATCGCTGTGAACGCATTCCGAATGGCGCTGTTCAGGCAAAAGCGAACAGCACCAAAAATGGTGCATTCAGATAGAGGAAGCCAGTATGCCAGCGACGATTTCCGAAAGGAGCTAAAGAAATATGGCTGCAAACAGAGCATGAGCAGAAAGGGTAATTGCTGGGATAATGCTGTCGCTGAGAGCTTCTTCGGAACACTGAAGAACGAGCTAGTGCATCATGAGAAATATAAAACTAGAGAAGAAGCCCGTTTGAGCATTTTCGATTACATTGAGATGTTCTACAATAAGCGCAGAATTCATTCTCATCTGAATTTCGTTTCGCCGGAGGAATTTGAAATGAGCATGGAGACAGCATAGTAGCGTCTTGTCCTATTTTACTGTCCTCTGAAACGGGGAAGCTTCAGAGGCCGCTAGCGCCTTAAGTTTCATTTGAGACCAAAATCGTATGAAGTCTGAATTTTTTGCGAGTTTCTCAATCTGATCGTCTAGAGGCAAATTGTCTGCAATAGGCTTGATAAAAGGAGGGACAGGCGGCGGTTTTGAATCACCAATTCGTATGCTATACAGGTCATGAATAATGTCTGAAAGTCCGGTATGCCAAACAAAATACACCGGATAAATATTGTTGCTTTTCCACCACTCGATGTGTGACGCAGCATTTTCGAGCGCTGCGTAGTCAGGGGTTAAACCTCCATGTGCATAAATTACGATGTGGTTTGCTTTTAAGTCGGGATTAGCTTTTAGCCAAGCGGAATGCTGCACTTTCATCGCTTGAAATTGACGATCAAGCTCCAGTGCTGTAGTCGCACCAAGTTCTGTTTCCTGCGATCGCTCAGGTTCATACACGTTAACTACATACTTATTTGCCTTAGAAATTAGATTAGCTCTTTTGGCCATCACTTTCATAAGTTGTATTCTGTCACTACTTGTTTCCGTGCCAGTCATTATCGAAGCGTTATATATTGAGTCGTACTTTGCATTCTCCTTCTTAAGTTGATTGAGATCGGAATACGCTTCAGCCCACAATGTTTTCGCGCGGTCTGCTGAACCGGTTTTCTGACTAATTTCCGCTGTGTACAGTTTGAGGGCAATCGAGCCGAAATCTGGAGTTTCTTTGTCGCTTTTATAATCTGTCAGCGCCATTTCCAGCTTAGAGAGCGCAGACTTCATCTCGTTGTGATCTACATATTCGTTGACTTTTACAAGTGTTTCGCTTAGATTCGTTTGTCTTTCTAGCTCACGATCGGGCGACTCGGAATTAGCATGATTTGAGGTTTCTTCTGTCAATGTGCTAGTAGAATTCGTACCTGAAAATTTCTCTTCAGCCACGGTTGGTTGGAGCCAGCAACTCGTAATGCAGCATATTGCTAAAATAGATCCCAGCTTAAACTTCATAACGACTTTCGTTCCTTCAATACCGTACAAATAGGTTGACTGTTAGGGAATTCACTCTCAATTGAGGGTACAAATTATCTATTCCCCAGAATTAGGTGAGGAGACCGCAGATTATCAAAAATATCTTTCTTGCTGGCAAGATGCTGCTCAAGGGCTCTATAATTTTTTCAATTACGTTGATTTTTTTAAGCCCCGTTTTTGCGCTTGAACCGCTTGAAAAGGTCGATTTGAAGAAGCTACGAGATGCCATTGTTTTTATTTTCGAAGCGGGTTCTGATCCATGCACCGAGGCAAACCAGGCTCTTCCAATCGGAACTGGTTTTATGGTGAGCATTAGTACTAAAGCTGATCCCTCTAAGGCATTCAAGTACGTTATGACTAATGCACATATTCTTCGAGGTCGAGATAAGGTGGTAGTTCGATATAATGATACCGCAGGAAATCGTTCTATTTGTCAAACTTATGATGTAAAGGCAGTTGGAATCTTTCCGACCGATAGTTCTGTCGATTTGGCTGCCATTCCGGTTGGAGATGTTCCTAACACGTTTCCAGTCTGCTTTGATCACGGATTTATGCTTGGAACAGAACAACTTAAAACCGCTGAAATTGAGGAAGGGACTGAGGTGGTTGCGTTGGGTTATCTTGAGCCGTATGCTGGATACGCAAAAAATTTCCCGGTAATGAGATTTGGCAAATTGGCACTTTTGAGTGAAGAGCGCTGGTGGAGGGCTTCTGAAGGACCGCTTCAGAAAGGTTACGTGACAGAGATTTATAATATGGAGGGTGCCAGCGGATCACCGGTGGTACTACAGCCGTCACAAATTCGGGTCAACAGAAATAACGTTCTTGAAAACCGGCGCATTGATCCATTTTTGATTGGGGTGATTAAAGGCTACCCAAATGCTTACGCCGATATAGTTGACGTAGATTTGGAACGAGGAACAAAGAAGCGATTAAAATCGTTTGCGGTGGTTTCCTCTGGTGTCGCAGTAATGGAGCCAGCGCAGAGTGTGAGAGAATTTCTTGAGTCACTTGCAAAGCTACTTGATAGTGCTGGTTATCCAACTGTGCTTACAGAGCCTTTTAAACCGGAATTGGTACCGGCCAAGTAACGCCTCCATCAAAAAGTTTCTAACCAAGATTTTCCCTTCAGTGGATGCACGCTAAATCAGCGCAACTCCAATTGTTTAGAACCAAATCTCGCATCAATTAACGAATGTCAAATTGGACTTAGATGTAATTGTCGTTGACCACAGGAAGCTAGAATAGGCGACCAGATAAACAAAATACCTTGTAAGTGCGTATTCTCTTTAATTCGGCCAGTCATTCGCGCAATTCGGCCGGTCACGCATTGCCAGTTTGCTTGAGAATTTGCAGTAAGTTTACTTGCTTGGAAAACTGTCCTTTTTCGGAGTTAGTTCTTCTATTCTAGATTGCGCTTCTTCTTTTGACGATGCTTGAAACACTTGTGACGTGGCTGTATCCCAGGCGCTATCTAACATTAGTCGCGCTGCCTCTGCTTCCTTTTCGTTAAAGTAAGGACCTTGAAGTACAGCAACTCCCGGATCTAACCGACTATTTGCTAAAGATTTTCCAAGTCGTATTTGGCGAAAACCCCAGTAAAAACCTATTCCTGTTGCCATTGTTCTCTCCTGTCTAAAAACATCTACTCTCTCTTCTGGCCAGAGCATTTGGCACCAACCGCAATTTTCCATGCTGGTAGTGGATATAATCTTTGGACTTAGTCGGGTACATGTGAGGAATTTCGCTGAATCTTCTTCCCCGGCGACTCTGTAGACGTAGCTTCTCTATCTAGCGTCTATAATCATGAAAGCCTTTATGCTCAAGTGCTATAGCCCGAAATATACTCTATTGGCAAGAAAAATTGACTAAACAACTGTGCATTATCTGTAGTCAGCCTTGTACCATGACGGTCGAGCATGTTTATCCGCAGGCAATTGGCGGAGGCTTTGAACTGAGTAATGTTTGCAAAAGCTGCAATAATCACCTGGGCGAATATGTTGACAATGCATTGACTGATCATCTCCTAATTAAGCTCAAGCGCTTTAGCCTTAAGATTCCTGGACAAAAAGGCACTGTTCCGAATCCCATTACTTCAACTTCAGAAGATGAGCAGGGTTATAAGTCAGTATTTGAAACTAATAGAGAAGGCGACATAAAAGGATTCAGGCAGCTTCCACGGATTCGCGACTTAGGGGATAACAAGTTTGAATTTTCGGTAGATAACAAAGATAGTAAACTGCTTTTACCGATGATCAAGAAACATTTGCTAAGAAAAGGAATAACTCCTCCACCCGATAATGTGTTGCTTGCCTCAACTATGACAAGAGAATCGGCAAGTACTGTGTCGCATAATTTTAAGGGCGACGCGATAGAGTTTCACCGACCAGTAGTAAAAATTGCCTTTGAGCTTGCACTTGCTTGGTTAGGCGAAGCCTATCTTGCGGACGATACCGCAATGCGCATAAAGGATTTCCTATTCGATAAAAGAACAGTGGCCGAAATCGATGCAGCTTATCGCATCGAGGGGCAAATTACGCTCCAAGCGCCTACAAGCCCAGGCCTTGATTATTGTTGGGATGAGGTTTGGCGAAACGAGGAACACCTGCACATTGGTATGCTGCATCCGGATTCCACAGGACTTTGGGCTATGATTAGAATCTTTAATACCGTATATGGTTCTGTGCGCCTAAGTCCGAGAGCCGAATGGCCTGGCGTATTCCCTCGACTTATTGTCCTTGATTCGCTAACAAGAAAGTATTCAGAATTCGCAGGACAGTCGCAAATTGCTGTAGAGATGCACAGACAAGCGACATTGAAAAATAATGCTTGACTGACTTTTATAGCTAGATATAGTGTCGTTGGAAATGTGCAATAACTGCTATATGACTGTTTCCCATGTTGGTCACAGAAGTACGGGTGCTAAGTCTTTGCTAGGTGCGATCTCTTTTGTACTTCAGTTTGATTCAAGAAAAAACTTTGTTTGACGGTTTCACTTTAGGTGGCCTCAGGGCTGGTAAACATCTTCTGCCACCAGGGGCGGTTAGCTAGAGCAATTTGCTTTTCTAGCTCGGCAGTTTTTTCTGCTACAGCTTTAAGCTCAATCTGCTCTGTCTTTAGAGCTTCCTGTTCAGCTTTAAGAGCTTCAATCTGTTTATGTAGAGCTTCTTTTTCGAGTTCTGCTAGTTCTCTAGCCTTGCGCTCTTCTTGTTCTCTGCTTTGAAGATCAGGTAGAAGTCTAAGCTCGCGCTTTTGGTCTTCAATCACACGATCTTGTTCGCGCAGGGCTACGGCCATTTCTTCCACTCGTTTGACGAGTGGTGTCATCACAACATTTATCATGCTTTCGAATTTGGCTAAGTCCTGTTTTGCTTTTTCATCTTGATCAGGCGAGAAGTCTTTGACGCCATCAGCGGCATTGGCTGATGGTTCTTCAGTGACCTCTTCGAAACTAACCTCTTCTATATCTATGCCATCGAAGCTAGTGTCGTCCTCTAGATCGTCGCTAGGTGATTCCTTGGAGATTCGCGCCATGATCTCTGGTGTAATGAGCACCTGGATCTTGGCATTGACGGCTCTGCCTTTTTTTGCCTTGAGAGCACCCTTTTTTATCTGCCTACGCAGAGTCTTCTCTGAGACGCCTGTGAGTTCGGCAGCGTCTTGTAGGAATAGCCATTGCTGCTCTGGCTTGGCTTGTTTGTCGCCGGCTGTGGGAGCACCGCTGGTAGGTGTGGTGCCTGTGGATGCACTTGGTGGCATCTTTTTCTCCGATTTCTAGGATCTTTGACTTGTCTAGACATTTCATCTGACTAGACAATTATATTCATTTTTCCGAAAAGCGCCAGTACTTTAGGGTTTCGAATGTCTGATATATCTTTTGTATGTCTTGCTTGGGCTGGGTGTGTAACCGCTAGTGGTGACATTTGAAGGGGTGCTCCTAGTGGGGTTGAGTCTGAATGCCTAGCTCTGTCCGCCTTGTGCCGGTTGTCTGGACATATTTGTTCAAACTTGTTGGGTTTTGCCTCGGAGTGTCTAGACGGGTTCCCTGTTCGCCCTTGCCTCGCCCGTGGTGCGTTGTGGGCGTTTGTCTGGACGGCCTCGCGGTGACTGAGTGGCCTTTGTCTAGACGAAAATCTTAGCGTATTTGGTTCTGACTGCCGGAAGATCTCGGCAACCGGATGTGGTGGCTTGTCCGATAATTTGTCTAGACCGTCTAGACTGTCTAGACTCGATCGATATAAAATGAGGATAAGGGTTGATTTGTCTAGACATGCGTTGTATATTTCTGTTTGGACAGTCTAGACAAATCCGCAAAAAGGTCAGGGGATTTGGCAAAAAGGGCTTGATCATTTGTCCCATCGGCATTACGATCAGCGCGATCCAAAAGTGAGTCACCAAAAGTGGTGCCATCTAGAAAGAGAAAGACCAAATTTTTGAACGGTTCCTTATAGAGGAAAGGTGAATTGAATTCACACTGATTCCTCTGGGTCATACAAAACAACCCTTCGTTTATATCTACTAGCACTAGCCCTAGAAAGCGAGTCCTGTCATTACTAGCGTTTCAATATCGTCTCCGGTAGCAGCTTCTTCTGCTTCCACCTTGTCGCTGGATTCTAAAGCGGCATTTCTTAAGCTCTTCTCTTCTCGATTTGGTGGCCAGGTTCGCACTGTTGGTAGTGCTAACTGGCGCAATCTAAGTCAGTTCCATCAGCTCTCTGATGCTGAACTGCTCTCTTCTATATCTAAGGAATCAAAAACTTATCGAGCTCTAAGTATTGATGAGACTGAGTCTTTCCTATTATTGCAATTTGAATCGCAAGAACCAGAGCGAGACCAAGCTCTCTGGACTAGATTGAATGCAGCGCTCTCGCTGCTTGGCCTATCTGGTATCAAGCTATTTCAGATAGCCGAAGGTTCGACCTACCAAGTCTATATCTATCTAGCTAAGATGGTGAAAGTGCTTCCGTTGGCTGAGCAGCTGGATAAATATCTTGTCCAGTCTGGACTAGACAATGTCTCTATACTCAAGCCGGGTGAGCGTTTCGTGATGCCTTTGCAAGAAGACTATCGCTGGATGAACGATTCCATGCAACCTGTTGCAGTTCGTCACGAACTGACAGAAGACATGGCTCTCAATTTCTTCATTGGTGAAGTGACCAAAATTGTTTGTTGTCCAAATGATTTGATTACTCAGCTTGAAGGTCTCAAAGATTGTCCAGACAGCGGCTCGTTGACCTCAGAGTCTGTCCAGTCAGAGGCTGAAGAAGAACATGTCGTGACGTTCTTGAGTCTTGTTCCTGAAACACCGGCTAACTCATTAGACAGCATCGAGGATTCTGCTGACGCTTCTCTTGATTTCTTGAGTGCCCGATCTGAAATCGGACGTGGTGATGATCAGACTCAACTTATAGATCAACCAGCGTTGATTGGCATTGATCCTTTTGAGGAGATAACTGCAGAAGAAGCTCCAACCGAAGCTAGCCTGGAGACCCTTGCCGTAGAGAACTCTCAGACCTGTCTAGACGTGATCGAGAATGTCCAGGTTGAGTGCGAGTCTGTCCAAGTGGAGACCGAAGATTGCACTCCTGATTCCGTATTGGATGTTCAGCAATTGGCGGAAGATGCTGCACTCATTGTTCCGGCCGAGACGACTTGTGTGCTTGAAGCAATACCAGATTTTGTCGAGCCAGCTTCAAACACCGAGCCAGTAGATCCAGCATTAGAGGCTGACGAGTTTGAGCTTGCCTCCGATGTGCTAGAGCAGACTTCTGAAGAGTTACAACAACCAACTGAGATTGGTCTTGCAGGTGAGCAAGCTCCAGAATCTGGTGCTTCGATTGAAGAAGCAATAGCTATCGGCAACGACCAGGTCGAATCTGATGACGATGAAGCAGCTTTAGAATCAGATGGCGCTTTGGAAGAAGTTGTTGCTGTATCAAACGAGGCCGAACTAAATGGTGCCGAATTTGATGCCGTTGAGCCTGAAGCAACTTCCATTCAGTTGTCCTTTCCTTTTGCTATAGGATTGCTCTCTACTCCGGTAGAGCCACAGGCAAGAGGCCCGTCCAGTCGGCGTAAGCGGGCTCCTCCAGAGGCCTGACGATCGATTTGAATATACGAAATTCCGTATAAGGCGTAAAGGCAATTGAAAGGTAATTGAGGCGATATGGCGAAGATTGACATAGCTATGGACCAAAGCATCATCGAGCAGCTGGGTTATACCGGTGAAGAGGGTTTGGTACTGTTGCTAAGAGTTCATCTAGTTCGTGCCATAAAGGAAGAGCTTACTCAACGAGGCTGGAGCCAGCAGCAAGCTGCTCAAGTTCTGGGAGTAAAGCAGCCGCGTATCTCTGAAATTATGCAATTGCGCATTGACCAATTTAGTGTAGAGAAACTTTCGAAGCTTCTTTACCGTTTAGGAAAAACCGTCAGACTCTCAGTCAGCGCTTGAATAAACAAACAAATTTTGAAGAGCCCCTGCCAGGGCTTTTCGAAAGTGAACAAGGACAGAAACTCTAGGAGGTAGAAAGTAACCGACTAACAAAAAACACCGCCTGCCAGCGATGTTGTTTGAGACCCAAGAGCGGATCAGATATGCATTTGTACATCAGGGTTTTGCGAAACTTCCTGTATGTGACAAGCATAAGCCACTGATCCGGTTAGGTCAACTCGTCTTAAATTAGAAAGAGAGACTATTACGACCGGACTTATATCTTTGGCAGGCAATAGTGCCGCGCCAGTTAAATTTTCACGTTTAAAATACTTTCCGGCTCACACAAAAGAGACGGCAGAGCGCTTTGTCTCGTTGTTCCATCGATATGCGTACATCTATCGGCCATTTGGCAGCGGAGCGTGGATTTCAGCCAATGAGCAGTGGAGTCTTACTGATACTGAGATTCTCAAAGCTGTTGCTTGTGTGCATCCAAAGGCTTTCATTGGCACCAGGTCGGGCAAGGCTAGCAAGTACGCTGTTTTAGATATTGATGCCGGAAGCCGCTATCACAGCAAAGAAGGGCTTCAGAAAATAACTAGCTTGCTTGAGAAGGCTGGGATTTCTGAGCACAACCTTTATCGATCGTCTGAGTCTGGCGGCTGGCACCTATATATATTCTTTGATGCACCTGTGAGTTCGAAGGATTTGCATCGCCAGCTCTATCACTTGCTCAAGCTTCATGATTTTGAAGTAGCCAAAGGGACTCTTGAGATATTCCCGCATCCAGGCGAGAACTCGGTCGGCCAGGGCTTGAGGCTTCCACTTCAGCCTGGGTTTGCTTGGCTTAATTCAAATAGTCTTGCTGTGAGCGAGGAAAGAGACGAGCTTAGTCCAGCAGAAGCGCTGAACAAGTTTGTCAATGATATGGAGTGCAACGTTAATCCATATCATCAGTTCCACCGGCTTAAAGCTTATGTAGAACAGATCGCTTCAACCAAGCAAGTAATTGTCGCTCGGGCTGCTAACAGCACCAGAATGGCTGAAATTATTCCGATCCGGCGCGATTTGCCAGAAGAGGGATCGGCCGAGTCGATCAAAGAAGTAAAGTCGGTATTTAAGAAGCTGCCGCCAGGTATCAAGTGTGATATCTGGCTTCGCGGTCGGCAATATTACAACCATGGGTTGAGTGGGCCGTCGCAAAGAGCCGACGCGGTGCTGTCGCTATCGCACTATCTTTTCTATGGTGATCCTGAGCGTATGGTTTCTCCGCTCGGATACGGCTATGAAGATGAGCGCAAGTGGTTGATGGAAGAGTTGCTTCGGGCTAAGCACCACGGGCAGAGCAAAGACATATCTGCCGGTCATTCAGACGGGCTAAAACAAATTGAGCGAGCAGCAAATTGGGTGCCACCACACCGGCGTGGGCAAGACGCTCGCAAGTATGAGTTTGAAGTGCCGGTGGTTTGGGTGATGGCCAATGCCAAACGGAAGGCCACAGCCAGGCAGAACATTCAGGCGGCCGTTGCCGACTTTGAAGAGATGGGTCAGCCGTTCTCTACCAGAGACCTGAAACTGAAGACTTGCTGCAGTACTGATACCTTAGCCAAGCATGCTGATTTATGGAAACACGTACAGGAGCGCTTATCCGGAGTCTGCTTGGCAGCTGATCCAGGCGAATATAACGCTGGGGTGCAGGCGACTGCGAAGCAAAGTCAGCCTGCTGCACCTCTTGATCCAAAAATTATGCCGCCTGGTCGCTTGGCAGCTCGTCGAATAGTTTATGAATTGAAGATGAGAGATCAGCGTCAAGAGGCTCAAAAGCATGAGGCCGCTGTAAGGGCAGAGAAGGGGCTTGACCTAGAGTGGATGGATAGAGTGAACGCTCTCTTGAAGAAAGACCTCTCAGGTGGTTCTCCTGCTCAATTGAAGATTCAGATCAATTTGTTGGCTCGTGAGTTGTTAATTGCTCCGTCTGAAGAAGACTGGAGGTGGTTGAGTGGACATATTTCTAGTCATAAGGAGCAGCTGTTAGCTGGTGGGCAGTCAGTGCAGCTGGTGATTGGGTTGATGCCGCCAGCGTCTTAGGTTGATCGTTGAACGATGCCGGAATTCTCAAGTGTTTTGGCCTATAATTCTGGTTCGGTCTGGAAAAGTAAGATGTTCTGTTTCTGAGCCATTGAGTTTCGGCAACAAGAAGTAATTTTGAAACGCTCGATCGTCTTCCTCGCCAGTTAGTAAGGATATTTGATCTCTATGCGGGCTTGGTATATTTTTCCGATTGTCGGATTGGGATTTCAAAATCTCTCAGCTGAAATTAATGAGATAGCTCCAGATGTAGCTTTCTTGTCTAGGGAAGGATTGCTGAGAATTGTTAGCGAGCTTCCAGAACACTATGAGAATTTCTACACTAAGAATAAGTATCCAGTTCTGACTGATTTTGAATTTTATATTGCTGTCCGATGTGCAACATCAGCTCCAACTGCTGATGAGTACGAGACTGCCGAAAGAAATGCTGCTATTGCGATTTCGCAGTTTATGTTTGCCATATTTGCTGATACTGGATATGACACCTGCGGCCTTGCTCATCGAATTCAACAGCCTGACTTTGGTTGTCTTGCATTTAGAGAAGATAACTCAATGGGTGGACTTTTTTCTCGCCGGCAAGCTGTAATGTTTCCTTCGCAACCGGCTGCTAATCCAGATACATGTGACAGTTTGATCGACCTAGTTCAAAACAGTAAGTTAGTTTCCCCCATAGCGCAGATTGTGTTTCGTTGGCCTGAGGCAGCCATTGTGAATCGTAAGATTTCTGAAAGAATTGAATCAGCTTCTTTAAGCCTCAGCAATGCTATGTATGCCGATCTTCCAGAAGAAGCTGTCGCGAGAACTGTAACTGCATTTGAAGTCCTTCTAAAAGTAAATAACGAACGTGATGAATTGATTCAGAAACGTTTGGAAGTTCTGATTCCCGGCTACAAGGAAAACGTGGTGTCCATTTATCGTGCAAGGAATAACTGGGTCCATGAAGGAAAATCAGTGAGCAAGGAATTTGCACGCTTGACTATAAAATTCGGACTCTTGGCACTGTCTTGCTTCTGTGATCTGGTTCTTCGTGCTCCAAGCAATACAAATACCGCAGTACTTTTTACTACCATTGATATGCAAAGTACAGTCAGGAATCACCCCTCCCCGCTTGAACTTAAGGAGTGTTTGAGTCTCCTTGATATTTTTAACGATAGCTCGATTGTTCTGGAGAAAGTAGCTGAGTTGTGAAGAGTTAGTAGAGTAGCTTGAACCGATAGGTCTCAAAGAATGCTGAAAAATCAAGTCTGGAAAGCTAGAGTAGGAAAGAGTTTTAGACGATGGTTTGTTGGGATAATACATAAGCAGCATTATCGGACTTGTTAGCATGCTATTATTCTGGTGTTGCATACGGTGCTTATTTAGCAGCTGGATTTAGAAGAACTGTAAGGGCTTTAAAATGCGCAAGAAGCGCACGAGAAGTTCTTTTTAGTAATCCCGAATTTTGGCGGAAAAGTATATTCTCCACCGCTAACTATTGTAATTTCTTGACAAGCGCAAGCGCGGTTTAAATTTGTCTGATCAATCACTCGTTGTCTCGTCAGTCGAACACTCTGATTTCGATCCAAAACGACCTCCTGGTGATCGTAAGTTGGCTTCTATTGGCAGGTGAGCTAACATTGGTGCATGAGCAGTTCGGATCCACAAAATTTAGAAACACTAGCCTGGCATGAGCTAGAGGCTAAGAGCCTGCTTCGAGCCAATGCTCAAAGTTTGGCTAAAGCACAGGAAAGCTCATCTACCGGTAGCTGGAATGACTGGGTCGCCAAAGATTTATCCCAGGGCGATTGGGTGGTCGTGGAACTGCCTCTTGCCGCATACGAGTTGCCGCCATCAGCCGCTGGCTTTATCGGTGCAGACCTGGTGAGCCAGTGGAATGACCTAGTAAGCGATGTTTGCGATGTCCACAACCAATTTATTGGGATGAAGCAAAGCCTAGTTGGAGCAATTCTGGCCGGCGACGAGCGTGTGCAGGATTTTAAGCTGCGTAGTCGCTCTTGGGTTGATCTGTATATCGATAGAAGAGTTAAAAAAACTCTTGCTAAAACTGGTGGCTCTACCAAGCAGTTTCAGCTGTTAATAAGTGAGCTGCTGCCAAAAATTGAAGAGATTGCTTATCGAGAAGGCTCGGCCAATAAGTGGCTGATGGGCGAGTTTACCGACTATCTCCCAGCGCAACTATTGAATGCAACTTGCAGAAGTCTGTTGGATACGAAATTTGATCAGCGCACACTCTCTACTGCTTATCGAATTCTGAGCAGAGATCCGGTTGAACAACACTACCTAGCGGAACTTTCTAATCTTTATCAATGGCATCACTTTGACGATCTGCCGAACATTTTTGCCATGGTCAAAGGCCTTAAGCCAGATCAAGACCAAGGTCTGAATGCTGATCAAATACGTGTGCGCCTGCAAGAGTTAGTGGATGACATTCAAGAAATGCGCCCTTTTTTGCGGCACAATTATCGACCCGAAAATATTGTGGTTGAAGTAGTGCCTGGTTTGGTAATTAGTTTCCGCTGGGCGGTTGGTCTCGGGGTGGGTTTCATTCCTGTTGCCCCCTCTACTGATGAGATGCTCAAGCATCACCATCGGAGCACTGGCACTGTATCGATGACGATTGGATATGACGGGATATTGTTGAACTTATCCAGTCCGTGGATTGATAGTAACTCGCTGTTGAAAGACCTGCCTGAGGCCTTGCTTTGCAATTTGTGGCTACTGGAGATAGTGCACTCAAGGCTATTGGAACTTTACTCGAAAATCGATATTGATGCCGTTCTAAGACGGTTTCGCATTAGAAATTCAGAAGTACCTTTGTCTCCCGTTGTCGAAGCCAGTGAAGAAGAATTTGCGGCGCTTTGTCAGCTTATCTCCGAACCAAATGAGGGCCAATCGAACTCAGCTGGTTCGCGCACTTTTCAGAGTATTGGCGGCGTTAGAGTCCAAAGGCTTCTGAGCATTCTAGCTGATAAGCTTGGCTGCGAAGTGAGGCAGGGCAAGGGCAGCGAGATCGTTATATACAGAGAGGGTGGTCACCACTTCCGGCTCGGACATCACAAACGCAATTCTTGTGTGCCACCATTTCTAATTCGCAGTTTACTGTTCCGAGTGGGAGTGTCCCTTGACGAGTGGATTGGGGCAGTTGGCGCTTAGGTCTCTATCAAAAGGCTGTAATCGTCGTAGTCAGTCAATACTTTTCAATTTAGTCAAGGCAGCTAGATCGTCTTTGTACTGCGCCTTCGTGCCTTCTTGTAGTGCGACGATCGCGTTCATTATTGTCTCAATAGACCTTTGAGAATTGAGCCCCGTGTGTCTCTTTGCTATATCAATGACCTGTTGAATGTATGAGTGAGCCATTTCGGGATTGTCTTCTTTCAAGTTGAGCTTGACCAAAGCTTCTAGCGGCATGAGAACTGCTGAAGGGTCTACGCCTTGATTCTGCTTGAGAATTTGAAGAGAATTTTTTGCCGTTTCTTCGCATTCTATTGGCATAGCTAAGTCGAAATAAACATGGCTTGTGGAGGCTAGGCAAGCTCCAGCCGCGAAGGCACCGAGGTCTGCGAAAACACAAAGGTTCATAGCTCTAGTGTACTCATGCAGGGCTTTTTGAGATTGTCCGGCTCTGGCGTAGGTGGAACCGAGTGCCGTTAACGTCTCGAACCGGTCAAGGACGTCACCACTTTTTTCAGCATGATCATTTGCTTTGAGGAGGGTTTTTATGGCTTGCTCGTAGTTGCCGGTTTCATAATTATTTCGAGCAGCTGTCAATAGTTGCTCTAGCTTCTTGGACAAGATTGTTCTCCGATAAGCAAACTCAAAAATTAGACCCTAACTCAAAGCTTCTGAGCTGCTGTCTGCTTCTTATCTGATGGTAGATAATCTCCGGTACACCTAACGCGTAGCAGGCCTCAGTCAATTCATAGTCGCCGTCTTTGATAAAGTCTGTGATAGAAGCGACGAGCCGCTCTTTTTCTTGCTCATCAGCGGTGGCGAAATGCTGACGAGCAAGGGCAGCTCGTGCATCGATTTCTCGATTCGTCAGAGTCAAGGCAAAATTAGACTCTGCTACTTTGGCTTGCAATTTCCTGAGTTCAGTATTTTGATTTGGCTTTTTTGATTGTTTGGGCAATTTAAATCACTCGGAGATTGCGCCGGTATAGCTGAACAAATAATAGCCGCAATATAAATTTAGTAAAACCTAAACCGCTTTGGGTTTTTGTGATACGATGGATTATTAGGTAGCGTAAAGTAGGACTATTTGACCATGCCAGAGAATGAAAGACAACTTAAATTAAACGAAAGCGAAGCGTCACTGGCCCATCATGCGCTCAAATTCTATATGAACGCCAAGGGTGGAGAATCAAGTATGAATACAAGGCGGCTGAACGACAAGCTAAATGACTTTCTCAGCGATACGACCTTCGTTGTAACACAGGTGGAGAATCCCGCTTCAATACTTGGAGCAAGAGGGGGCGCCATCGGCGGTGCTTCAACTTCTGACGCGAAGAAAGCTGCCGCCGCTGCTAACGGCGCCAAAGGCGGCAGACCGCGCAAGCCAAATCTCTATATCAGATTTGCTAAATCGGTCTGGACGGAACCAGACCCAAAACTTTTGAATGAGCTGTATAAGCTTGCTGGAACGAACACGTGGCTGCCTGATGAGCAGGAAAACGTCAACCAAGGTCCATATGTTCGAATGGTCGTGCCGGAAGTCAGTGCTAAATTGGAAAAGCTTCTGTCTAACTCATTAAACGTTTTTGAGTGGGACGAGAAGCCAATTTATACTGTTTGTATGAATCACAAAAATGATCAATGTTCTGCGATGAACGAGAAAGGCTCTGACGCGACTTTGTGTCTAGTGTGCAGAAACCCAGCAAAGTGGATTTACTAGTGCACCATAATCAAGACTTGCAATTTGCAATGCAACATAATCAGGCTTATCAGCCGTTGTATGCGGTGCGTTTGGCGTTCTTTGATTGTATTGATTTAACGACATAACCACAGTCAGAGATTTGGTAAATTCTAGACACCAAGAGCGTTTTTATTTTGATTTATTGATCCGGAAATAATCCCGGTAGCCAGCTTGACGCTAGAGTTGCTGGAAACGCCAGTCGAACTGGAGCACGACTTGTCTCGGAGACAATGACACCTTTTTCGGCTAATCCGGAAATGACTCGCCTAGCGCCAGCAGGACTGAGACCAAGCATTACAGCTATATCACCACGAGGAAGTTCGCCTGATGTGAGTAGTGATTCTAAAACGATTGTAGTTCGTGGAGGCAATGATTTTTTCGATATTTCTTCATTGGCCCATGTTATTACACGTTTGCGTAGTTGATCTGGTCGTACAAGAGACCTCATGAATTTTACTTGATCAATGCAAGTCTCCAAGAAAAAACGGGTAAATCCGGCAAGCGACGATTCGCTTAGTGCTCCTCGGCCGTCAAGGTCTCCACGACGTTCATGGTCACAGTTTGCCAAATGCCTTTTGTACTCTTCTTGCTGCCTTGCTAGTCCTCTTGCAATCGACCAAATACCGCCGGTATCTAATGCTTGTAGTAAAGATGCATAAGACATTAAGCGCGCAACGCGGCCATTGCCGTCCAAGAAAGGGTGAATCCAAAGCAGTCTATGGTGGGCTGCAGCGGAGGCAAGGATTGTCCCGGATTTGCCTAGAGTGCAATAAGTTTGCTCATATTTCTGCATAAAACGTGGCACGGCTCCAGGACTTATCGCAAGGTGATTGCCTACTTTCACATCATGAATGCGAAGGTCACCTGGAATAATTTGAATTTTTTGTTCTGTTGTTGGGTCGATGGTCCATTGAAGTTGTTCTGGCAACAACTCATAAAATTTTCTATGAATTTCCTGCAAATTTTGGAGGGACATAGCCGAGCCGACCATTCCACCCTCGTCAATCCAGCTTTGAACCGTGATGTGCGCTTCTGCTTCGAGCTGCAGATTTCTTTTCTCAGGGTCATCACTGTAATCTTTCTTTCTTGCTTTTTCTATATCTATTGGATGTGTGTCGTGGCCCTCGATAAGATTGCTGTAATAGCAATTCATTGACCGCACCAAAATAGCCAATGCAGCCACAAAATTAACTGGCATACTGCTTTTGAAGCTGGATGATTCAGAGACCAATTCGATCACTAAATCATTCAGATCAGCCTGTTCGCGGCCAAGCGCTAGAATTAACGGCTCCATTTCGCTTGGTGTCTCATTTCGATCCAAAATTGTTTTCATAAGCGGTTTCTTGAGCGTTTTTTTGAGCGGTTTATTATTAGGTTCTAGAGATGCCATTATTTAATAATATCAGGCTTTTGAGGTATATTGTCATGGTAAGTTGGAATCGAAATTGAGCGGTTTCTTGAGCGGTTTGCTGAGCGGTTTCTTGAGGGTTGACCTTCGATATCTGAGAGTGAACTCGCCGGGGCCCAAAACGCTTTCCTGTGTTGACTTTCGGGGCTTTGTTGACTTTGACCAGTTTTACCGCTAGGCTTTTAGCCTAGCGGTAAAACTGGTCAAACTTAGTAAAGTAAGTTATTCTCGCATGAATACTTAATTTGAGAAGAATTCATGCGATTTAAGGCTTTATAGCTAACCATTATTTTGTTGGCTATTTACCCCAACGATTGTAGTACTTAATGGTACTGAATTGGTGAGCTCCTTAAAGAAATGAAGGGTTTTACGGCATCCTTACCCAGCCTGGTTTGCCGGTAAATGGGTTTATATTGCCCTGGGTGCTGAAATTATCGATGAGGGTGCCGTTTGCCTTCGTCCTCCAATACCCCTGCACCCAGGCGCCGTCTATCGCCCTTCGGTGAGGGTAATTGACCCACTCTATATCCGGGGTGGTATTTCCGGAGTAGCTGTTGTTCATTGAGCGGTTGAGTGCGATAAGGCCGACGGCTGCTCCGCCAAGAGCCGCCAGGCCGACCAAAATAAGGATTGTTTGCTTGATTCGCCTTCGAGTTTGGCCGTCGCTGCTCTGGCCGTTGCCATTTTGGTCGCCGCCATTCTGCTTGTTTGCTTGATGCGGGGGTGGAAGGCTGATGAATTCTCCTGTTACGACAAGGTCGTCCTGGCCGTTGGGAAGATCTGGTAAATAGTTGATTGCTCGAAGAGCGGTAACTGGTAGCAGGCGAAGATCGTAGTCCTCGTCTTCGTTGACTGCGTATTCTTCTGCTTTCGGTATAACTATTTTGCCGTGAGACAGGACGAGAAATTCGATGACGATTGTTTGTCCGCAGTGAGGATCTAGAAGGAGCCATTCAGCCTCGATGCGCTCCCGCATTTTCTTGTGATATGGCTTGAGAGCTTTGTCTAGGTTGCGGTTAGGGTTTTGGAAATCGAGTGAGACGCACTTGGCGGCAACGGTTTGTGTTGTAATTGCGAATGAGAGAAATACTGCAAGAGCAATTCTTACCAATCGGGAAGCCTGTTCTAGCATGGTCTTTCTCCGCGCAACCGATGGTTGATTTTAGCAGCAGAGATTGGATTGAAGTGTTTGAAACATAACGGTGATTATGAGACGTCGGTTGAAAGGTGCCAGATATGGTGCGCTGACTCTTAGCTAATGGCTCAGCAGACGAGGTAAGCGCTCTAGAGTGGTGCAGAGGCGGAAAGATTGAGTAACCTTCTTGGTGGCCACCACTATCTGGCGAGGTTTTGCAACAATCACAAGCTTTTAGTCATGCTCTCGAATGTCTAGAAGTTAGCGCCATCTAGTCTCGGTGCAAATGCTCTCGGTCGCGCACTCACCTGTTTTAGATGTAATATAACAAAGTAGCACCGCCCATTAAGCCAATGGTTGTTGATTCCCTAACTGTAAGAGCGCGATCATGCTGGGCCGAATTCTTCTAACAATGATTGTCTTAGGGGTAGCATGGTTATTGCCACGCGAGGCAAAATGTGAGTCTTCGCCAAGCATGGGCGAAATAAAGTGGGCTATTTATGACAATGGAAAAACAACACTGGTGGCTAGTGGCGAAAGAGTTTTAGCTGCGAGTGACTTTGAAATTATCAAAATTACCTCAGGGCAATACTCCAAGCGCATTACATTAACTGCCCCTTTTTTCTTTGCATTATCTGAAACGGGTAGAGATCTAGGCGAGAAAAATGGTGGCTTCGGGCTAACGGGTGGACGAACTGACGAGAAGTTGTTTTCTTGGGAATGGTTCAACATTGACAAACCCGGCCATGCCGTTAAGATTCAAGAGAATGGCGAAGTCAACTTCACAGCACACAAAACAAGTTTTGGATTGGAAATTGATCGCCTTGAATTTCCTGTCGATATTTCCTTGCGTACCTACAACAAAGCTGATTGGTTGCCAATCAACCCTAGGTGGAGAATCACAATATTAAAGGGATCATGGGTGAGATGGCCTGCAGTGCCAACCGTGCATACAAAGTAGTAGTTGATTCCAGCTCAGTCTAGGCTGTGAACTTCGTACTCCTCACCTGCTTGGTTCAATCGACTGGTCCAAACCAAGAGCGCGGGCTCTTCGTAAGTTCATTTGTTCCGCTACCTCATCGACAGATAGTGGTAATTCTGATTCTAGGATATATAGAGGAACTCCAGAAATTCCGAATAGTTCAAAAATAGAACAACAGACTGCTTCGGTCCAGCGGGTAAGCTTTTGAATCGGTCCCAATGGCGCTATCGTCTTATTGAAATTTATCGGCACTATCGCAAGAAGTGGTTCACAGAGAGCAAGTTTAAAAGGTCTTGCCTCCTTCAGCTCACACCACGGAATAAACAAGTCCATATGCAGTGAATGAATTTCAACCCCTTCTTCCTTCATTGCAATAATCGGAAGAACCGCTCTTAAGTGCAATCTTCGCATGTGCAGGTAGGTAAGTGCGAACATAGCTGAAATGGCAAAAAGCATCCACCATTGAGCTGGATGCATAAACAGAAAAAATATTGAGAATATTAGTAGCATAGGCAAGACTATTTTCCGAAACCTATTGTGCAATTCGTCAACTGTCCGCTTTCTCGCAGGATATAGAATCAGTGGTTCATCAAGTCTATCAATTCTCGTGCCAAAACTAGCAGCCGTTCCAGCTTCGTCAGGAAAAGCCTCTAATTCAAATTGCTCGTCGGAATTCATTATAGAACTTGTCCATTTCAAGTCGCTCACCTTAGCCTATGTTCAAGCTTAACAGACGAGGCCAAATGGTGCGAGATCAAGAACAGGCAAGAGGATCAAAACAACGAATAGTGATGAATGGTTGCTATTGCTGTAAATTGAAGAACGACACCGTTCAAGTTTACAGGGCCGAAAAACCGCAGTTAACACGAAACATGTCACTATCTGCTAATTTGATAGGAACTCCCTGTGTTTGTGTTTTCGTTCAGGGAATTTGAGAGGTGGCAATATGCGCCAGCGTAAATATATAAGAACTTGTTCTATTGGCTTGCTCACTTGCTTTTGCGCTGTTGTGCCGCTTGCCATTGCTGGTGAATGTGAAGAGCCAAATTGCTCAAGAGAAAATGCTGCAAGCAAGGCAGCTGGTTGCAGTTCAATATCCCCTTCAGCAGCTACTAAACAGACAGATATAGGCGCTGAAAACAAAAAGGACCCAGGAGGGGCCGAAGATAAGAATTTGTCATCCGCCCCAGCTCAAGTTAATCAAGAGATTTTTGACTCGCAGGAACGACTGAGAACAGGAAGGTTGATTTTCCCCACCCACTGTATCTCCGATAAAGAGTCAGAAGAAATGCATCGGATGGGCCAAATTGGAACAATGAAAGAACGCCTTATGCAAGCCGGATTTTCCCAAGAACGCTACGATAAATTTGTAGAGGCTGTGAGTCGTAATGGTTCTAAGAACAAATCCTCGTCTGCTCGTTCGTACACCAATCCAAGTTTTTCTGTTGGTGATGCTGGTAAGCAAGGCACAGAGCGGTTGCCAGACGCGTCGAGAGAAAAGTAAATGGAGAGACTTGCAAAGAAAAAGAAGGACAATCCCTTCAGGTTATTGACATAGCCCAATTATTGTACAATGCGATAAGAATCTGCACCATTTGTGATACCAAGGTAGTTCGGTTTTACCAGCGTCTGATAAGGAACACTATGTTTTATCGATCAGGGGTATGACCAGAACCGCCTACGGCGCTTGGGTTAGCCGACCTGATTTTTTAGGCGTTCAACTTCTGGCCACTGCAATGCCTTTCTGAGTTGTGACCTGGCAAAATCCGTGCCTGCCGAAGGCGTGTGAGATCATATGTCGCCAGCCTTCCAATAGCTGCGTTCCCGCGAGTGATTACGACTTCACTTCCGTAAGGACGAACCAGCTTGTATCTACCACCGAGTGCTCTGGCATAGCCTGAACATCCTGATAAAAGTAAAGTTAGAAGCACTAGATGTTTGGTCCGACATGAGTAAAGCTGAGCCAA
This sequence comes from Candidatus Melainabacteria bacterium, assembly GCA_030696635.1. Lineage (GTDB taxonomy): Bacteria > Cyanobacteriota > Vampirovibrionia > Obscuribacterales > Obscuribacteraceae. The sequence goes on along the minus strand of JAUYRX010000032.1, from coordinate 5,097 downwards.
CCCTTAACTTTGGCTCCATGCCCATAAAGATCATTGGTATTCTCTCCGCTACAACATTTGGTCAAGCGGAAAGTAAGCTAGGTAAATTTCAGGTCTTTTCTGGCTTGGGTATTGTTTTCAAACCAACCGACAATGTGCAATTGCACAGTGCAGTCCCACAAACTATTGGCCAATAACCGCTAACTATCAACCACCTTCCTAACTAAGGAGAAAAACATGAATAAGTTTCTGACTCTAGCCCTAGCCTCGAAAGCGACGCTTTCATCGAGCGCTGTCGCCGGCTGAAAAGGAGCACGTAATGTGTATACTAAACTCGGACCGAGTTTGTGACAAACCGCCAGCACAGATTTACGCGGCTCTGCTAGATGAAGGCATCTACCTGTGTTCGGTTTCCATCATGTGTCGGCTCCTAGGCGAGAACAATCAAATACAAGAAAGGCGCAACATTTTGCGCCACCCCGAATATGTGAAACCTGAACTTTTGGCTACGGGGCCGAATCAAGTTTGGTCATGGGACATCACCAAGCTAAAGGGGCCAAGGAATTACCGCCGACTGTGGCTTTGCTGGTGCAGACAGGCTAAATCCAACGGAAATTTGTTGTATTCCATTTGAACTTCCTTCTCTGGTTGAATCACAAGACTGGTGCCTAAATACTTCCAGGATATAGCTCTAAATACTTACAAAAGGTGAAGTATTTTTTGGTTCTAACTGTCTGCGACAAGAAACAGAAACTAGCTCCCCTTGCGCTCCATCAAACAAAAACCTAAGCTGCATACCGTCAAACTTGTAAACGTCACATAGATCACGGGGCGCGTCAGGTGATGGACCAGGAACTTGTGTTGTAGACTCTGGTTCTAATCCTATTTTCCGTTGTACTTCGAACCGATTGTCATCGACAAAGATCTCACAAGGTAATTCGCAACGATAGGGTGATATGACACCGGATCTTACCATTCCGGTGCGGAGATGCATAAATGCCGAAAGGAATGAGTTGGTTGATACATCAAACATCACGCCTAAGCCCGCTTTCCGAAACAAATAGTCTATAGCATAATTATTTTTATTCATAACTTCTGGTTGTTCCAACAGTTTTACAATTCGGTTGAAATACTCTTCACTATTATGCTCTCGCAGCATTTTACCGATGAGTGAGTATATTTCTGAAGAGTTCTTATTTTCATTTGTTAGCATAGGTTTAGAGCAATCCTCCTTATCTCGATGGACCATGGTGCTCCCAACAAGAACTCCAGCAATTTTGATAACCATGGTCTGTTTTGCAGTTGTCCTGGCACCAATCCATACATTGACTTAAATCCGGGAGGTCATCAACTGGTGGCACGCATTTCTCATGGCACTGATTGTCGTAGTGTTTACGAACAACTTGTCCAGCTTGGTATGCTCCATACAATAGAGCACCACCCACTACGCCGCCCACTGCCGCACCTACAGCTATTCCAACAGGCCCTAGTGGTGCACCGGCCACGCCACCAATCAGAACGCCTGCATTTTTGCCCTTCAGATCCCGCCTGTTGATGGGATTATTGTTACAATAGCCATAAAGATTGATACCACCATCTTCCTCAATAGGATCTCTGGTTATCCATCTTCCCAGGCTTGGGCTGTACGGTCTATAAAGTGTAATGTCGAGAACACTTGGTACGTGGCGGTAATACGCAGCGTACTGGAAATCAGAGTCAAGTGAGCCGCTCAATTTTGTCACCTGACCGTAGGAATTGTAGCTGTACGCAGCAACAATATTGCCGGAATTATCTGTCATTTCTCGCACAGAGCCAAGAAGATCACGTCCGTAGAAATAGCTAGACGTGGAAAGTTTTTGACCTAAGGAACAAAACGTTTTGAGTACGCCGTTGCCGGCATCTCGTTCTTCATAGATGTTTAGGGTGGTTCGTACAAATTGCTTGGTGCTTGTGATGCTGCTGGCTCTGGTTTCAACGATTTGCCCTTGAAGACCATTGGCGTCATAAAGGATGTCGCTGAAGTTTCCACTGCCTGGATAGGTAATTTTGATGAGGCGATTTTCTGCGTCCCAGGCATACGAGTCGGTGCCGTCACTGGTCATGCTTCCGTTGGCATCATGGGTTTGAGTTGAGCTGGTGGGGCCACTAGTGGCAACTTGGTAGTTATTAGTGACAGTATTGTTTGCTCCATCAGTGGCGCCGACTGGCACGGTGTTTGTGCCGTTGCTCAGAGAAGCATTGCCAGTGAAGTTTTTTGACCAATTTAGAGTAGCTGGGTTGCTGTTTACTGTGGCCGACTTGAGAGCCTTGTTGGTTGTGGCTTCAAATTTTGTGGCACCTCCGGCAGCAATGGCAGTGAGTTCGTTGAGATTGTTGTAAGAGTATTGTGAGACGCTGGTCGCTGGAGCCAGAGTGATTGTTTCCGTAGCACCGCCACTCAGTGATTTCGTATATGTTGTGTTGTTTATTGAGGCTGATTTGATGTTGAGAATGGTTGAAGAGGCAGAGGCTGTCACGCCAACAGCAGTTAAGTTCGCATTGGCATTCATTGCAGTGGCTAAGCCGGTAGCTATCGATGAGAGAGTATCGCCAGCAAGTACTGTGTAGACAATTGCTTGAGAGCCTCCTGGTAGCCCCGCATCGAAGGTAGTTACTGTCAGCGTGTCGTTGGTGGTTTTAGTTCCTCCAATTGAAGCTGTTTGGACACCATTGGCTGGCACATTGAGAGCAATTTGTTCAGTTGCAGTAGCGCTTGTTGTTTCTCTGAGAGTAGTCTGATTTATCGAATTTGATTGCACGGTCACTACCTGGCCTGCCGAAGTGGCGCTGATACCTGCTCCTTGCAAGTTCGTGTCTGCCGTCAAGGCAGCGGCTAATCCAGTAGCAATCGAAGTTAGGGTGTCTCCGGCTAAAACCGTGTACGTGACAGCCTTGAGGCCACCAGCCAAACCAGCGTCGTAAACCGTTATTGTGATTGTGTCGCCTGTTGTCTTGCTTCCACCAATCGCTATTGTCTGTGGTCCGTTCTGATTGATTGAAAGGGCAATGATGGCTGTTGCGCCAACATTGGTTGATTGAGAATAGGTTGTGGCATTGGAAGAAGTTGACTTGATTGTGATTGCAGTTCCGACTGAAGTTGCAGTTATTCCAGCGGCGGTTAAACCGGCATTGGCATTGATGGCATTCTTGAGGCCAGTGGCCATTGTGGTCAGAGTATCACCAGACAGCACAGTATAGTTGATAGCCGTTAGCCCACCACTGAGAGCCGGGTCTAATACAGTGATTGTGAGTACATTTCCAGTAGTTTTTGTTCCGCCAATCACAGCATTTTCAACAAAGTTATTGGTTGCACCCAGGCTAATTGACTCAGTAGCTCCGCCGCTCGTTGATTGAGCATAGGTGGTGATGTTTGGTGAGGCCGACTTGATGCTCATTACAGAGCCATTGGCAGAAGCATTCACACCAAGTGCTTGTAAATTGGCATTGGCAGTAATTGCGGCAGCCAATTTAGTAGCTATCGTTGAAAGCGTGTCTCCGCCGACAACTGTGTAGTTCACAGCCTCTTGGCCGCCAGCCAGGCCTGAATCTTTGACAGTGATAGTGAGAGTATCGCCAGTGGTGACAGCGCCGCCAAGCTTTACTCGATTGACGCTATTTTGTTGCACCGCTGTGCGGTTAGAAGCGGCATCGTAAGCAAAATAGTTTTGGTTGAGGAAAGCGTTTGATGGCCCGCCCGAACCAGTTTGTGAGCTAGTTAACTGGCCCGCTTGGTCGTAGCCCAGGTTTAGATTAACGCTGCTATTACCTTGCAGCTGCTGCCATTGGATGATTTCGCCAGCGGGGTTGTAGCGATAGCCGAATTGCGAAATTGTGGGGCCGCTGCTAGTTTTCAAGTTTGCAATTTGTTGAAGTCGCTCATCACCAGTATTTGGGTACCAGCTGTACTTTGTTACCTGGCTGTTTGGATAGGTAACTGAGGCGAGGCGTGAGCTGCCTTTAGAAGACCCAGCTGTATCGTCAACATAGGCATAGGTGAAATTGCCAAGCGCATTTGTTTCTGCTGTGACTCTGCTTATGGCATCAAAAGTTAGAGTGTCTGAATTGGCGGCACCATTGACAGATTGATTGGTGGTTCTGCCTAAGCTGTCATAAACGAAGGTTATGTCAGAATTGGCCATTCTATCGTTTTGGACTAGCTGAAGCCTGCCACCGCCGGTAATGGGCGTTGCCCCTGAGCTGGTTACATAATTATTGTATGTGTAGTCAATAGTGCCCCAGTCGTTCTTGGCCGCTTTGGTTTGGCGCTTGAAATTGTAATCCCAGTATCTAGCGGCATTCGCTGTGGCATTGATAGCATTGGGGTACATGGTGATGAACGGGCTGCCATCGGGGTTATAGAGATAAATTGTTTTCTGAGCCAGAGCATCTGTTCGCTGCTTGAGATTGCTTGTCTTTTCCTCATAAACATAGTTATAGGTCGAGCTATCTGGATAAGTTTTTGTAGTTAAGCGCCCTTGAATATCATGGCTCCACGAAGTCTGCCGACCAAGAGGGTCAGTAAGAACTGCCACTGAACCACAAGAGCACCAGGTATATTGAGTCTTGCGACCAAGTGGGTCGACTTCATAGCTCATCTGGTCGAGGGAATCGTAAGCTCTTTGAGTCCAGCGGCCGTTTCTGTCTCTGCTCAGAACAACGTCTAGTTTGTTGTAAATGCTTTGTTCATAAGTGGTATCGGGGTGGGTCGTGCGCAAGGGCCGATTCATAGCATCGTAGAGAAAAGTTAGGGTGTAGCCTGTGGAACTGGTTTGGCTAGCGACTCTTCCGAAAGTATCGTAAGTAAAGGTGGTTACGTCTTTATTTCCAGCTAAGGGGCCATCAATTTTAGTTAAGTAGCCCCAGGTATTGGCTCCAAGCGTCAGGGTTTCGGTGGCGCCGCCGCTAACGCTTGAAGTGTAAGAAGTGACATTAACTGAGGTTGAAAGCAGGGTGACGACAGCTGCTGAAGAAGTTGCAGTGACGCCGATTGCGGCTAGTGCGCTATCGGCATTGATGGCATTTCGAATGCCAGTAGCAATTGTTGTCAGAGTCGCTCCTGCCAATACAGTGTAATTTACT
>JAUYRX010000016.1:0-149801 GCA_030696635.1 Candidatus Melainabacteria bacterium | reverse complement strand
CCCGCTAGCTGTGGATTCTGACTTGAAGCAGCAAGAAATATCGAGCCTACGCAATAGGCAGTCAGACGATAGTGAAAAAGCCGCCGCAGAGCAATCTGGGTGGCTTTTTTATTTGTGCAAAAAATCTACCGATAAGCTTCCTGCTCATCCAGAGCTTATTTCGCTGTCCGATTTTCAGCCAAAATAGAACAGGTTTGGCAAAGCAAAAACCTTAATTGGCCAGTTTTACTAAAAATAGTGCCGGTGGAGGCGCCCTCATGACAGATAGTCTAAACGAGGCAGCAAGCCAACCGCCGGCTAATTTTTAGAATACCCAAAGCACTTGGGTGCCTAAACCTTTTTCAAGCCAGAATCAAAGATTTTATTTGCCACTCTTGGCGGGCGTGCCTTTGCCCGGTTCCGCTTTTGTTTCGGCTTTAGCCTCAGGCTTAGCTTCTGTTTTCTTATCAGCTTTAGCATCCGCCTTAGCAGGTGCAGAACTGTCTTTCTTCACTTCAGTGTCTTTCTTCACTTCGGTTTCTTTAGCGGCGCCATCTTTTACAGCTTCACCGTCTTTAGCAGCGCCTTCTTTGCCAGCTTCACCTTCTTTAGCAGGTTCGCCATCTTTAGCGGCTTCGCCTTCAGGCTCGGCTATGGTGGCGGCTGGATCAGCTTTTATGGTGCTGGCATGTGGATCATATTTCAGTGCTTCTTCCACGGCTGAAGCCGAGATGGAGCCATCATCAGCAACCAAGCGCGGATCGATTTTTACCCCAGCAAGCTTTTCAGAGAATGACTGGGCACCATCAAATACAGGTGGGATAACAATTAAACCCTTAGTATCGATGTAGCCTTGGCGAGCATTGGCTACACCAACCAAAGCTAAGCCCTCAGAGAAATCTTCTGCATAGGTGAATCTTCTCTTGATAACAGTCTTGCCTTTTTTGTTCATGAAGCCATACTTACCGCGCTTCAAGCTCAAACCAAGCCCATCATGGAAGAAATTGCGTGACTGCAGAGCATCACTCATCGACATAGTGCCAATCGTATCTAATATGACAAAGTCAGAGCCAAAATAACATTCGGCCACACGGTCATGGAACTGCTTAGCCTGGTCAAATTTAAAATCAATTATGACCTTGCCTGTTGGGTCAACATAACCCCACTTGCCCATCTTACTGACAGCTGCTAGGCCCTCTGAAAATGGCCCTACAGCATCATAAGCTGGAGGAACTTTGGTGGCACCGCTCGTATCGATGAAACCCCATTTGTTTCCCTCTTTGTAAGAGCAATAAATTATGGTATTGGGCTCTAGCGGTCTATTTGCCTCTCCACACTCACCAATTGCCTCAAAGGTCGCTGGGCATGTAGCAGCACCTGTTTTGTCAATTAGGCCCCATTTGCCACCGAAAGTTTTTACAGAAGCGAATCCCTTAGCAAAACGGGTCACTTCTTCATATTGCCGCTCAATAATAAATTTACCGGTGTTGTCAATAAAGCCCCAGCGTGAGGAAAGGTCGGCTGCGGCTAAACCATCAGAGAATGGTAATACTCTTCGGAATTGCGGCTTGATAACAAATTTGCCAGTGTGGTCAATAAAGCCCCACTTCGGACCTAGCTCTATAGGTGCCTGTGAAACCTCCTCTTTCTTGCCGCAGGCCCCCAGTGACATCACTAGCATTAGTGAAGTAATAAAGTGCCTAGCATTTGCGTGCTTAAAATTTCGCGACATCTTGAGTATTCTTTCTTCCTAAATTAGACCGACCACACAAATAATAAGCTGTCTTCGATACTATTGTCCAAGATCTTGAAATATCTGCACCATTTACAGTGCAGAGTCTTTTTCTCTAGTGTTTTGTATGATGTGTTATTACTACAAAGAGATACTACAAGAGATATAAATGTCTAATTACTTACTTGAAATTGGTGTCGAAGAACTGCCCGCCGGCTTTGTACCAGAGGCGGAAGAGAGACTCAGAGAATTGCTTCGAGCCAATCTCACTGAAGCCAATATTGCCTTCAAGCAAATACGCTCATATTCGACTCCACGGCGCCTAACGGCAGTGGTTGAGGATATTGCTGCTAGACAGACCACCACCGAAAAGAAAGTAAAAGGGCCGGCTGTCAAAAGTAGTTTCGACGCCAATAACAAGCCTACTCCTCAAGCTGAAGGATTCGCTAAGAAGCATGGTTTAACGGCTTCAGAGCTTTTGCGAGAAGAGGTTGGTGGTATCGAATATTTACTCGCCATAGTTGTAAACAGCGGCAAAGTCACAGAAGAAGTATTGCCAGAAATAGTAAACAAAGTTATTGGTCAGATTTCCGGTGAACGGCTGATGCGTTGGGGCGAGTGTGATGTTAAATTCTCCCGACCGCTTAGGTGGCTAGTTTCTTTACTAGATGACAAGGTGGTTGATATCACGGTGGCTAACTTCCAAAGTGGTCGCTTAACAAGAGGCCATCGCATTTTGCATCCTGGCGAAATTGCCATAGCCCACGCTGACCAATACGAAGAGACTCTGAAGCAAGCATATGTGATCGTAGATCCAGCTAAACGTCGCGAAATGATTGAAGGGCAAGTGAGCGCCAGAGCCAGCGAGTTAGGCGGGGCAACTCCACAACTGAAGTCAGGTCTACTTGACGAAGTTGTCAATCTAACAGAATGGCCAACAGCTCTTGTGGGCCAGTTCGAAGACGGCTATCTAACGCTTCCAGCAACGTTGATTGAAACAATCATGATTCATCACCAGCGTTATTTCCCAGTAGAGGCAAAGGAACAAAACGATCCAGCGAACAGAAAACTTCTTCCTTACTTCATCACAATCACTAACAACGATAGAAAAGAAGCCGCACCACACATCAAGCAAGGCAATGAGCGAGTTCTTAGAGCCCGTCTTGCCGATGGTAAGTTTTTCTTCTTCGACGATAGTAAAGCAAAATTAGAAGAGCGCCTGCCTGCCCTTGCAAAATTGACCTATCAAGAAGGTCTCGGCAGCTACGGTGATAAAACTGACCGGTTGAGTCAATTAGCCACAGTTTTGACCAATAGCGAACCGGCTAGCAGTGTTCTCGCAAATCACGAGAAAGATAATTTAGTGAGAATTTGCGAGTTGATGAAGCTTGATTTGGTCAGTAATTTAGTAAGAGAGTTACCTGAATTGCAGGGCTACGTTGGTAGCTGGTACGCAAAAAGAGAAGGTGAACCGCTTGAAGTTGCAGAAGCGATTCTGTCGCACTATGCTCCCCGCACCAGCAATGATGCCATTCCTCAAGATCGCCTCGGGCAGCTTGCTGCAGTTCTAGACAAGCTAGATCATGTAGTCGGTCTTTTTGCCCTAGGCAAAAAACCAACTGGTTCATCAGACCCTTATGCGTTGAGACGCAATGCCCAAGGCTTAATCGATATTGTTGTCGACGGCCTAACTGAGCTACCAATAAACATTACAACCTTGATTGCTAGCTTGCTTATGGCTTTTGAACCTCTCCTTGAAAAATCGCACGCTGACAAAGTTTCAAAAGAAAGCAATGGCAAGTCCAATGCCGCCAGCAAGAAGTTCAATAATGAAGCTGTCGCAGCAGAAGTAAAAGAGTTCATCATCCAGCGCCTCAAGGGCAAACTGCTTGATTGCGGCTATGGCAAAGAACTTGTTGAGGCAGTACTGAGCGCTCGTGATCCTTTGGCCAATGTCGGCGATGTAATGGTGCGTATCAACACAGTCAAGCATATGGTTTCGGCTCCTGGAGCTACAGACCTAATGCGTGTTGGCATCAGAATAGGCAACATTCTCAAAGCTGATTCACCAGATACAGTGCAGGCTGACTTGCTCACCGAGGATTGTGAAAAGGCTCTGTGGGAAGCTTTCCAGAAGAATGTTAAGGCTAATTGGGAACGCAGCGGCAATCCTGATGCGTTTACATTACCGACCACAGAAGCTGAATATCAATCACTACTAGATTTGCTGCGCAATCTCACTCCATACATCGATACTTTCTTCAAAGATCTTCTAGTCAACGATGAAGACCAAGCTAAGCGCAATAACCGCCACGGCATTCTCAAAAACATAGACCGCTACTTCTGCGCTTTAGCAGACTTCACTAAACTGCAAGCGTTGACTAGCTAAATTTGTTTGCATGGCTTAGGGTACGATTTGGATTACGTCATCTTTTTAGGCTTAATTAATGACTTTGCAGCTTGGCTTTAAAATTAGGGCAGCTTTGACTTATAAGAGAACGCTAGCAGTAGCGCTAGGGCTAGCCCATGTGCTGCTTATAGCTATTGCTCCAGTAATAGCTATCAATTCAGATTTGCCGCCAGAGTCATTGCGCATACCGCTGATGGCAAAAGAAGATTCAATTAGCACCTATGTTCCGTCTCAATCGACAGAAGGCTCAGGACCAGGCATAGCCGTCAATGTAATTTTCTGCGCTAAGGCTCGGTATAAAGATGGCGCTCCGATTGCCGTGGTGGCTCCGGGAGGGGTAGGAGCTGATGGGCTTAGCTTCAACATGCATGCTGCTCAAGTCGGTGCAGTTGAAGTACGTTGCGCCTTTCCTGGAGGTGGCACAGCTCAGTTTGGCACTAAAGGTACATTCGACAACAGAGGTGCACGCTCTATTGAGGCTTTTAGAGATGTCTTGCTATTTGCTGGTGGTCGCAAGACCGACTATAAAGGCCGTTCCATAGAAGAGTTAATGGCTCCAGTCATTAAGGTGAATCCCGCTAATTTGGGTATTGTTGGCTGGGACAATGGTGCCAACATTGCTTTAGTGACCATGGCAAAATTCGGCATGAACACAAAAGACACTTCGACTCAAGAGTCACAGCCGAAGGACGTTATCGACTTTGTCAAATGGCTAGCTTTGTATGAGGCACCAGTTGGCTCTATGTTCTCTCCTGCCAACTTAGGTTCTGCATCTGATTTATTGCGCAACAGGCACTACAGAGAAGGCTCGGCAGCCACCGGAAATCTTTTGATTGACTATCGCAAGTTAAAATGGAAAGAGCGAGCTTTTCGCAATCCCAATAAATTCTCAGGTAAGAAACGCGGTTTACCTGGAATTAAAGGAGTGCTGTTCTTTGACGATAACGACAACGATATCTGGGAAGAGTCAAAAGAATATGCCTTCAACCCCGCCCTTGATACAGAACTGACCAAGCAATACTTTCCGCCGCAGGTCACTGCCGCCTGTGAGAGATTGAAAGTCTTTGGTGATCAGTGGCCCACAAACGTAGCCACAGTTGCCCAGTCTGAGGAATACTTCGGCGAACGGGACGGCTCGTTGTACATCGCTGAGATTACGAGTAAGTTTCCGAAACTGCTCGTGAGTATGTTTGCCTCTGCCGTTGATCATAGTCAACAACAACTTGATCATCCTCATATATGCTTTCTCTACAATCTCTTCTTAACCAACAAAGTGCGCTGGTTGAGACTAAATCCTGACCCTTGCTATGTTGCTTCCATTTCGGGGATGAGCGCCTTTAATTTCGTCAATAACAAACCAAATCATCCTCTTGACCCTTCTACATTGCTCACCCAACTTGAGCCAGAGGGAACTGTCCCAGATTATGTTTGTATGCAAGCAATAGTTGCTGAATTGGTTGATAGGCTAAAAACTCGTAATTTGGTTTACCCTATTAGCCAACCACTGGCTCCATATAACAACGGCGCCGCTGAAGCCAAGGCCGATGCCGAAGCTAGACACAAAGCTGCCATCGAAGCAGCCACTAAAGCAGAAAAGCTCGGTGAATCAGAGGTGCCTGTTGGCGGTGATGTTACCCCAGCTAAGGCTAAGTCTCCGGCTCCAACTCAAGTCAAGCCTCCTGCAAAATCTGCTATTTCAGCTACCAAGCAATCTCCCAAATCTGGAGAGCCCGCAAACAAAAGTGGTAATAAAAGGAATTAAAAGGGGCCTGTGCTAGTATCTTTACTAGTGTCATTGAGGGAATTGTCATGATTAATCCAGTCACAGTAGGCGTCTTATTTGGCATTGCGCTGCTAGTTTTTGGCCCTAAGAAGTTGCCAGAGCTAGGCAGATCGCTTGGTCAGGGTATCGGTAACTTCAAAAAAGCCTTAACCGATGCTCAAGAAGAAGTCGCAACAGCTGTCAAAATCGAGCCGAAAACCATCGAAGCCAATTCTGCTTCTGCAGCTGAACACACGGAACCTAATAGCCAGACTTAATGGCCACATTTGAAGTCGTATCCAAATTCTCGCCTGCTGGCGACCAACCTCGTGCAATTGCCCAGCTTGAAAAGGGCATCGAAGCACAGATGCCCTATCAAACTCTGCTTGGAGTAACCGGCTCGGGCAAGACTATGACTATGGCTCAGCTCATAGCTGAGACTCAAATGCCAGCCCTGGTCTTGGCTCACAACAAAACTTTGGCAGCGCAGCTTTGCAATGAAATGAAAGAGTACTTCCCCAATAATGCGGTGGAGTACTTTATTTCTTATTACGACTACTATCAGCCAGAATCATACATTCCATCTACTGATACTTTTATCGAAAAAGAAGCCAGTATCAACGATGAGATAGACCGGCTCAGGCACTCAACTACGCGCTCTTTATGGGAGCGCGACGATGTGGTTGTGGTTGGCTCTGTCTCTGTCATTTATGGTCTCGGCCTGCCAGAGCGCTATCTAGCAGCCGCTATTGATTTAACTGTTGGGCTCGAGGTTGACCGTCAAGATGTCTTGCGACAGCTGGTGCATATTCATTATGATCGCAACGATATGGTGGTGGAACGTGGTCGCTTTAGAGCACGAGGCGAAATTCTTGAAGTATTTCCTTCGTATGAAGAACGGATTGTCAAAGTCGAGTTTTTTGGTGATGAAATTGAACGAATTGCTCTGGTTAACCCAGTCACTGGTGAAATAGAGGAGCTAAAGGAAAGCATCAAAATCTATCCAGCCAAGCACTATGTAGCCGAAGAAGAAGATATAGAACGGGCTATCGACGCCATTGAAGCCGAGCTTTTAGACCGTACTAATGAGTTGATTGGCCAAGGTAAATTGGTTGAAGCCCAGCGTCTCAAGCAGCGCACCCGCTTTGATATTGAGATGCTTAAAGAAGTAGGCTATTGCAATGGTATAGAAAACTATTCACGCATATTAGAAGGAAGGGAGCCGGGCACACCGCCTAAAACTCTAATTGATTACTTTGTGCGCAAATACGGAAAAGATGGCTTCATCACTTTTATTGATGAGTCGCATGTCACTGTTCCTCAAATTCGCGGCATGTTTCATGGCGATAGAGCCCGCAAAGACACTCTTATAGATTATGGTTTCAGACTACCTTGTGCCCGCGACAACAGGCCGCTTACACCAGATGAATTTTTCGAGCGAGTAGGAAAAGTTGTATTTGTATCGGCTACGCCAGGCGACTGGGAAGTGGCAGAGAGCCAACAAGTTGTTGAGCAGATTATTCGACCAACGGGGCTTGTTGACCCAATTATTGAAGTGCGCCCGATCACTGGACAAATCGATGACCTGATCGGCGAAATTAAAAAGAGAGCTGCTGCAAATCAAAGAGTATTGGTCACAACTTTAACTAAGCGTATGGCTGAAGATTTGACCGAGTACCTCTCAGAGCTAGGTATAAAAGTACGCTGGCTGCATTCTGATATCAAAGCCATCGAACGAGTAGAGCTTTTGCGCGACTTACGTCTTGGTGTATTTGACGTACTCGTTGGCGTCAACTTACTGCGCGAAGGTCTAGACCTGCCAGAAGTAACTTTAGTAGCAATTATGGAAGCAGACAAAGAAGGATTCTTGCGGGCAGAAAGATCACTAGTACAAACCATTGGTCGCGCAGCACGAAACACTGAAGGCCGCGTCATTATGTACGCCGACAAGATGACCGATTCAATGGAAAAAGCAATCCGCGAAACCAATAGAAGACGAACAATTCAACTAGCCCATAACGAAGAGCATGGTATTACCCCTACTACCATCGTCAAAGACACTGGTAATTCTCTGTTAGAGGCTTTGCGGGGCAAAGGTGATGGCAACGACTTGGTCGAACGCCTTAGAGTGCCGACTACCAAGGCAGAACAAGAGAGAATGATTGCTGATTCGGTGATGGAACTTACAGAGAAAGATCTGCGCACAGCCATTAAGCGAGTAGAAAAAGAGATGAAAGATTCAGCCCGCGAGCTCAATTTCGAACTAGCGGCCGAGCTAAGAGATCAATTAAAAGTCTTACATGAACGCTCAGCCCAATTGCGAAAGTCAAGCTAGCAAAGCCTTTCGGGATATGCAATAGTTTTGCTTATGCATTTAAACTCACTTAACGAAACGGGCACAGTTGCTTGAGCGCACTTATACTAGCCTTAAGGCGTTGCCAAGCAATGAATCTGGAGGTTATTACGTATTTACCCCAATGGTGTTTCCTTGAATAATTACGGAAATGTGTAGATCCCACTTGAATACGTAAAACGCACTTAGGATGAAATTGTCGATCAAACCTTAACTACTCAAAACTCTTACCTCATCCATATCAAATGGTCCTTCCGGGGACATGAAGTCATATAAAGAACGGATGCACAGGTAAACGCTTTGACAGACTCGTTGGCACCAGTAACAGAAGCAATTCACGAGGAACCTCATGGCTAAAAGCAAGTCCCCGGATACCGAGCGCGGCATGAACAATGGCGTCCTAGTAGAGGACGAAAACATCGCTAAAAGAAACGAGCTAGAAGAGCTCGATCTCATTGACGAAGATGATAAATTCACCATTTTAGACGATGAAGAAAATGATCTTGATGATGATGATGAACCAGTAGAGCTGCCCTCTGCCAGAGAAGTTGCAACAGAAGATTCAGTGCGCTTATATCTAAGAGAGATTGGTCGCATACAACTTCTTAAACCAGACGAAGAAATTGAGCTGGCCCGCAAGATTTTGCAGGGCGACATGATGGCAAAACGTAAGCTTGTACAAGCTAACCTGCGTTTAGTTGTCTCTATCGCTAAGAAGTACATTGGACGCGGTCTTTCCTTCCTCGATCTAATTCAAGAAGGAAACCTTGGTCTAATTCGGGCATCCGAAAAGTTCGACCATGAAAGAGGCTATAAGTTCTCAACTTATGCCACATGGTGGATCCGTCAAGCCATCACAAGAGCTTTGGCAGACAAGTCACGCACCATCCGTGTCCCCGTACACATGGTTGAGACCATCAATAAGCTCAAGAAAGTAACAAGACAACTGGCTCAAGAACTAAATCGCAAACCAACAGAGCAAGAGTTGGCCAAGTCGATGGATGTCTCCATTGTAAAACTACACGAGATCATCAAAGCAGCCAAAGAGCCAATTTCATTAGAGACTCCCATCGGTAAAGAAGAAGATTCTCGCCTTGGCGATTTCATTGAAGATGCAGAAACCGACAGACCAGAAACTACTGTCACTCATGAGCTACTGCGCCAAGATTTGGCCAAGATGCTCAATGAGCTGACACCACGCGAACGCGATGTATTGCGTCTGCGCTTCGGTCTTGACGATGGTCGCCAAAGAACACTAGAAGAAGTTGGTCAACTGTTTGCCGTAACTCGTGAAAGAGTTAGACAAATTGAGTTCAAGGCTTTGAGAAAGCTCAGACAACCAGGCCGCTCTTCAAGATTGAGAGAATACCTCTAAAAAAAATCATTAGGCCCGGTTAACTTAGACCGGGCCTAATACTTTTTTATCTTGTTGCAGATGGTAACTCACTTTTTGCCACACCTCTTATACTAGATGACAACTTATACGGTGCAAGATGATCTTCGGCAATAATGACGGCCCAAACAATAATTATGGGCAAGACGACAATGAGAATCTCGGAGCTAATCGCCTAGACGATGATCTTGACTATCTCTATGGAGAGAGACAAGAGCGTCCTATCTACGCTTCGCGTTCGAGCTTGAGTGCTGAACCTCTTCCGTTGCACAGCAGCTATCGCAGCCATGATGTTGATGCTGATTTAGGAAATTTGCTACTAGACAAAGAATGTCAGCTAGAGACACAGTCAGGCTTTATGCTTGTTTTCAAAGGGGCTAAAGACAAAGCCACTCTATCGGTGCGGCGCAAAGTTGGTACACCTCCGTCAAGCGCTGTTACTCTCACTCCTGACGAATTGCGCCGACTTTCCAATCTTGTAGGGGAACTTTCACCAGAGCCAGCTTCCCGGCAAAGACTGGCAGTTGGGTCAGAACGCCCTCCGGCTGAATCAGATTTCGATTCTTTTGTCGCCCGCGAATATCCCGAACTGGCTCAACGCCGCCGGGTTAAGAAAGCATTTCCTGTTAGTGTTCCAGAGGCATTATTTGAACTGGTCACCCAGAAAAAATTGATGCTTATGGCCGGTTTGGCGCTAGCCGTTCTAATTACTACGGCAGTATCAACGGTAGTGTTCTTGACCTCTAAACCATTTGCTGGCGCTCCGATTGCAGCGACACCAAGCCCAGCTAAAGTGGGGCTATCTGGAAGCTTATCACTAGAAGAAACAGCTAGAACTTTTGTACTAGACATGCTTAATTTCCGCAAGGATAGCTATCGCCAAGCACAAATTAAGGCCATGGCGATGATGACTAGCGATCTGGCTGATCGATACTGGAAAGAAACCAATTTTCCTCTCACAAGAAGCCAACTAAGAGCATTACCTCAAGACCAAGAAGTACGCATTGAATCAGTTGTGCCCACCACAATTTCACCAGGCAACTATCAAGTAGACGTTAAAGGCAATCTGATTGGTGCATCAGGTACGACTCCCACAGCTGTGGTTATCCGTCTTTCAATTATTCAAGATGCGAGTGGCAAGCTACTCGTCAGCGAGCAAAAAGACATAACGGCTCAAGCAAATGCTGCTGTGCCTACCCCTACAGATGTTAATGCGACTGCTACTACTAGTGCCTCTTCTGAGCAGCATCGCTAGCAAGAATTCGTCGCAGCCAGTAGGCACATGTCAATCCAGCTAAAGCTCCAGTAGCATCAATAGCGGCATCAAATAAAGAAGCGCTGCGACCAGGAACAAAGGCTTGATGGAATTCATCAGACAAGGCGTATAGAAGCGCTAAAACTAAAGCAAGCCAGTAATTTTTCAATTTGTTTTTTTCGCCTGCCTCGCTGGGCGCTAGTAAGTAACCAGCTAGGGCCGCTTGATAAAGCACAGCTAAAACGGCAAATTCAAACATATGGGCAAGCTTGCGAATAGGAACATTGGCTTCTTGTAAATAGGCTTCGGTATAGGCCCCCGAGTGCGCTTGGTGAGAGAATGCAAATATCACAAGCATCCAAAGCATCGCCAAGCCCCAGAAAAGATAGCGGCCGAAAAAAATATTGAATTTACTTCCGCCCTGAGACACTTTTGTCATCCTTGAGATAGAAACGCCATGGCCTTTCAAGCGCCTTACTAATACCGATGCGCGAACTTACTGCTACAGCTTCATCGGCGATGTCACGACCTGCCATGATATAGAGCTGCCTCTTGTGATCAAAGAGGGGCAGGCCATTAAATTTCAGATCAATTTGCAATTGCCGACAAAGTTTACCGGGACCACTAAAAAGTTTTTCATCGCCTACCTTTCCTCTCTCTGCTAAGGCTCTAATCAGCACAGCACCTGCGATGCCGTCTACCTCAGTAACAACGTTTAGACAGTAATACATGCCATAGATAAAATAAACATATGCATATCCTGGTGGTCCAAACATCACTTCACAGCGAGGGCGTTTACCACTAAAGGCATGACAAGCTGGATCGTCGGCAGTGTAAGCCTCCACTTCTACAATCTCAGCTGCAATCGTAGTCTCCTCAAATTGACGCACCAAAATCTTACCCAATAAATGTCGAGCAACAGTCAGGGTAGGCTGCTGGAAAAACGCAAGAGGCAGTGATCTAGAGGCCATTTTGCTATCTTCTCTATATCTATTTGTCCATAAACTTCTACAAAACTGTAGAAACACTCAAATCTAATGCCCTATCGCCTCAAATACAGGACAATTAGACGCACCATACAAGTTTTAGGATAGCAATTATGTGCGGCATAGTCGGGTACCTCAATTTAAATGGTGAGCCACTCACCGAGAAAGACAATCACCTTAGCGCGATGTGCCATAGCATTGCCCATCGCGGCCCAGACGAAGAAGGCATGAAGCTGATTGGACCAGCTGCTATCGGCATGACGCGACTAGCAATCATCGATGTTTCCGGCGGTCAGCAGCCTATCGGCAACGAAGACGGTAAAGTCTGGATTGTTTTCAATGGCGAAATTTATAACTTTCAAGAGCTACAAGAGCGGGTTTTGTCGCTGGGCCATACTCTTGTCACCAAGTCTGATACCGAATGTATCGTGCACCTCTACGAAGAATACGGTACTGGCTGTCTGCAATATCTTGAAGGCATGTTCTCTTTTGCCATCTTTGATTCACGCAAACAAAGGCTCTTCATTGCCCGCGATCGCTTAGGCGAGAAACCATTGCACTACGGAGTATTCGACAGCACCTTTATCTTCGGCTCTGAAATTAAGGGAATTCTCACTCACCCCAAGGCTAAACGCGAGCTTGACAGTTTGGCCATGCAAAAATATTTAAGCCTAGAGTACGTGCCCAGCCCACATTCAATTTTCAAGGGTATAAGTAAGCTGCCACCGGCACACTACATGGTCGTTGAAGGCGGCCAAATCAAAATTGAACGTTATTGGCTGCCCGACATTAAAACTGAGAAAATTTCTGAAGGAGAAGCTCAAGAGGAGCTTGTGCGGCTGCTTAAGCGCTCTATCGAACTGAGACTAATCTCAGAGGTGCCTCTTGGAGTATTTCTCTCGGGCGGCATTGATTCTTCATGTATAGCTGCCCTGGCTAGCCAATTCTCGAGTTCGCCCGTGAAAACTTTCTCAATTGGTTTTGACGACAAGTCATTCGACGAATCATCGCATGCTCTCGCAGTAGCCAAACATATCGGAGCTGACCATGAAGTTGTGACATTCTCGCCAGAACTAGGTTTTGAAACCCTTTCTGAGCTTTGGGAAGTGTTGGATGAACCCCTAGCCGATGCCTCCATAGTGCCGACTTATTCACTCTCTAAAATGACGAAAAAGCACGTCACCGTGGCCTTGGCTGGCGAAGGGGGCGATGAGCTATTTGGCGGTTATCCCACCTATCAGGCCCATAAATTTGCCCCAATGTGGGGCCTAATGCCCCAAGCATTGCGCCAAGGCCTGCTTGAGCCAGCTCTAAATTCTTTACCTGTAAATATGAATAACCTCAGTTTTGATTTTAAAGTTAAGCGCTTCATCGGTGCAGCAGCCGAACCCGCCGTGCGCCGGCATTTGCGCTGGATGGGCTCTATTAGAATGGCAGACCAGCCGCAGCTGCTCATGCCAGAACACCAAATTTTGGCCGAAACCATGGAAGAAAATATTCTTGGTGATCTCCCCTTAGTGCACCTCAACGGCCATACACCCAGGGGCAGCGTCCATGATGTAATCAACAACATTATGCGTCTTGATATGACTACTTATCTTCCGGACGACCTCTTGGTTAAGTCTGACAGGGCCTCTATGGCTGCCTCATTAGAAGTGCGCTTACCTTTCTTAGCCTACCCCTTGGTTGAGTTTGCCTTGAAATTGCCGCCAGAACTTAAGGTGCACGGCTTGACAACTAAATATCTGCTGAAGAAGGCGGTGGCGCCTTACTTACCTGACTACATAATGAAGCGGCCCAAGAAGGGTTTCGGCATACCCGTTGCCAAATGGCTGCGGAATGAGTTCCGTCCCGTGGTAGATGAACTATTAGGAGAATCTTTCATAAAGAGGCAAGGAATCTTCCAGTGGCCGTATATCAATCGTCTCGTTCAGGAGCATATGAGTCAAAAGGCCGATAGACGCAAAGAGTTATGGACACTCTTGATGTTTCAGTGGTGGTGGAAGAAATTCTTTGTCTAATGGCTGATCTGTTAAAAACAAGAAAAGAAAGAGACTAATTGTGGAAACCGAAAGCAGACAGGCAGAGCCAGCACCCACTGGGCCAGCACCCACTGGGCCCGCACCCAAGGAAGAGTTCTTGGATGCGGTACAACGCCATATTTGCCAAGTCTTAGGCTTTGATTTCGGCTTTATAGATCTTGTTTCAGGACACGAGATTGTCAATGTCATCACATTTTCGGGTGAAGAGAGCGACAAGAGCAAAGAAGAAGCACGCAAGTCCGTAAGAAACTTAACTGATGAAAACAAACAACCTCTGGCAGTGGCAAATTCACTGGTGGCACAGAAAGTTAAATCGACTTTGCGCCCCTGGCTTGGCCGTGCTTTTTCCACTATAGATGGCGACACACAAGAGTTCCCTTATGCCATCGTGCCGGTAATGGCCGATTCATCTCAACGAGCCGGCAATGTCAAAGGACTAATTCGGGTTATTTCGTTTGATGCTTCTCGCGAAGTGACCAACCAAGATTTGCAAACTCTGCGCTTAATGGGCGAGCACTTGGCCAATCGCACCCAACTATTTTTTCAGGCTGCTGGTGAGCATGAGAAAGTCTTGCAACCTACAGCCACAAAAGCAGAGCAGCTAGATATTGATCATGTTTTGATTCTGCACTCAAATAGAGTCGTAAGACGTCGTTTTTCGCGCACCCTGGGCGAAAAGTATCGAGTGCTCGAATCTGACTCCGAAGAAAAATCACTGCAGATTCTTTCTGAAAATAGAGTCGACTTAATTATTGTCGACAGCAATATTTCTGGTTCAACTGGATTCGGATTCTGCAAAGTAATAAAAGAGTCGGCCGATTTCAAACACATTCCAGTAATAATCGTCACGCCGGACAGCAATCCCGCAGCAAGAGTAGAAGGACTTGTAGTTGGTGCTGATGACTGCCTCACAGATTCTTGTTTTGACTCTGAACTAATGGCAAGAGTGCAATCTTCGCTACGCCATAGAAAAATTGAAAAAGAATTAGCCGTGCAATTGCAACTCTTAGAAGACTACGCCCAAAGGCTTGAAAAAGCCCACGAGCAGCTCTCTCAAGATAGACAGTCTCAGCTACAGCGCAATACCTTGCTTGAGCAATTGCGCCGAGAATCTGACATTTTGCGCAATCAAGAGTCGCTATTACACCGTATCAGCAATACTATTAGGCGATCATTTACTATCAAAGAAAATCTAGCCGAAATGCTCGAAGAGCTTTCTGGCTATTTTGGTCTTGATTGCTGTTTTATTGTTTTGCCATCCGAAGAAGAACCTGAAGACTCACTTCGAGTTGAGTATGTTACCGATGATATTTATCGTATCGTCGAATATGGTCGCGATCTAAAGACACTTGAACTTTACAGCAAACTTTTCCAAGCAGACCAGGCCATCATTGCTAACGATGTCGCTAACGACCGCAGACTTGACCCCTTCAGAGAAGAGGTTTTGTCTGGCTATAACATATTGTCTCTCTTCTATATTCCGGTACATTACGGTGAAAAGCTGCTTGGTTTGCTAGTTGGCTACAAAGGCGAAATACCGGCTAATTGGAACCGCGTCAACGAAGCTTTTATGAAGTCAGTGGCCGACCAAGTTGCATCTGGTGTTACTAATGCCAGACTTTATGCTCGTGTGCAGAGGCAAGCCACCACAGACGGTCTCACAACTTTGTACAACCACCGCACAGGCCAGGAGAAGCTAACAGAGCAATTGCGTATGGCCGAGCGCTATCAAAGACACCTAGCTGTCTTAATGGTTGACGTCGACCACTTCAAATCTATCAACGATAATTACGGGCATCCTGTAGGTGATACTGTTCTCAAAGCCGTGGCCAGGCTGATCAAGAACAACTGCCGCGACGTCGATACCCCAATTCGCTATGGCGGCGAAGAATTCATGATTGTCTTGCCTGAGGTCAATCAGGAAGGGGCTCATGTGGTGGCAGAACGTATTCGAAAGTCGCTGGCTTCAGAAGTAATATTGCACGATGGTATCAATCTATCAGTAACAGCCAGCTTGGGTATTGCCATATTCCCTGACGACGCAGCCGATCAAGCTCACTTGCTAGAACTGGCAGACAAAGCTCTTTATCTCTCCAAGCGACTCGGTCGTAACCAAGTACACACAGCCTCTGACCTCATGTTCGAGCCGCGCGAGCTGAAAGCTGGGGGTGAAAAATCGGCAGAAGAGGTCTTATCTCAGATTACAACAGAAGGTAAGCACACTCTGGTCTTAGAAGACTTTGTCGCCCCCACGGTCTCACTTGAGGCGCAGAACAAAGAAGAGCTTGTACCCGAAGTTGTTGAAATGGTAAAGGCACTTGCTCAGAACCTCTATGCCCGCTCTGACTACAATAAAGCGCACCATTTAGAAGTGGCACGCATGTCTGAGCTGTTAGGCAAAGTTATGGGGCTGTCAGCCACTCAAATCGAACAGATTCGTGTGGCTGGTTTGTTGCATGATGTGGGCACATTGAAGCTACCAACTGAACTACTAACTAAACCAGGCTACTTCACTAGCGAAGAACGCGAGATGGTCAATCAGCACCCTGTACTTGGTGCTCAGCTATTGCGGCCAATTAGAGCATTGAAAGACATTTGCGAGATACTAGAAAATCACCACGAACGCTGGGATGGCACAGGATTTCCTAGCGGTCTTAAGGGTGAAGACATTCCGCTTGCAGCCAGAATTGTAGCTATAGTTGATAGTTACCATGCCATGATTTCCGACCGTCCTTACCGCACAGCAATGACCCATGATCAAGCTGTAGCTTCACTGCGGCAAGGAGCTGGCTCGCAGTTTGATCCTTTCTTGGTTGATATTTTCATTGCCGTGCTCACCAATCTTAGACAACAGCAACAGTGACAACAGCAACAACAGTGAAGTTACTCAAGAGCAAAACTTTGAATATCATTTTAGCGGTCACAGCTTGTCTTCTACTTGCTCTTTACTTATTTCTAGCTCCACGTTTTCACCCCAATTTAGTCAATCAAATTGCCTTCCATCCAGCTCCAGAGCCAGCCGATGCAGAAGAATACCTCAAGCAATTTGCAGCAGAAAGACTAACAATCGACAATAGAATTTCAGCTCTGTTCTTCAAAAATCCCGGATCTAACCTAGTCTGTATTTACTCCCACGGCAACGCTGATTCAATGGTCTATCGCGCCTACAAGGCAGAGGCACTAAGAGCAGCAGGCCTTTCTGTTTTGATGTACGACTATTCAGGCTATGGCAAGAGTCTCGGCAAACCGTCTTTTAGCGTGGTGGCAGAAGATGGTAAGGCCGTTTATGACTACCTCGTAAACTCGATGCACTACAAACCAAACCAGATCGTACTCTATGGTGAATCTATCGGCGGCGGCGTCACTTCTGAAATTGCTAGACACGGAGATTCATGTGCTCTGATTCTCGACTCGACATTTTTGGCACCAGCCACTTGGGCGAAAGATCGTATTGCCGCCCTGCATATTTTTCCTGAGCAACTCATACTCGCTCCATCTCTCAGTGTCGAAGCTTTGTTTCCGGCATACAAAAGTGCTGTGCTTGTTGTAAAGCCAGGCAATGATCAGGTTATTCCCACTACTCATTCTGATCGTCTTTTTGCCTTAGCCCAAGGTCAAAAGACGCTGGTGACTCTGCCCCACAGCCCCCATGGCATAGTTGACAGTTCTGACGTTGAACTTTACAAAAATACGCTCAAGACCTTTGTTAGCAAGTATCTACTTGCCCATCATTAGCTCCATAGCTTCAGCAGAGCTACCTGATTCTAATGTTTCTTGCATCTCTTTTGCTGGTTTGAGATTGCCCGGAATGGCAAAATCAGAAATTGGCAGAGTGGTATTAAGCACTTTGGCCGTGATCAAATAACTGACGTGTGTTTCTTCAGCGCTGTTATAGTCAACGCTGATAGGAAACAATCCTGTCTTGGGCAATGCGTAAAGCCTCTCCATCATTAGTGCTTGACTCTTATTATAGGAAAATTGATCAGAGCCAAGAAAGTCGAGCTTGAGCGGTGAGCCACCACTGGTCTCATGCTTGGCAAACTTGGCTTTCTGAGACTTGCCAAAAGCAGCTGTACTTTGAAGCTTACGCAATGGCAGGGAAAATTTTGTAGTGCTTCCGGCAGGCTCTAACTTCACATCTTCGAGAGTGAAAGAAAAGAGAGTCATAGACGTGCTGAAACAATTGCGAAATTTGTCAAATGGAGTGCGAAAGATTTTCCCAGAAGGCGCGCTATAGCAGACTACCTCTTTGTATGGCGGCAAAAGCAAGCAGACCAGACCCTGCTTTTTTACAATCATCTTGATACCAACTGAACTGAGAAAAACATCACAATCACCAAACATGCGACAGTTCTGAAAGAGTGCCAAAACATCCACCCGCTTAATCGGCACTTTGCTCTGAGAATTGGCCGCCGCCACAGGCTTAGCCTCAGACCCAGATGCCACAGCACAGGTCAATAAAAGTGAAATAAGAAACGACAAAAGACAGCGCAACTGAGTATTCATGGATAGAATTTGAGAACAAGGAGTGACAAATCTGAAATCTGTCCTTAGCATAGATCATTTGCCATAGAACATTAAGTTCTATTGACAAGCCCCAAAAGCGGGCGTATTATTGGTTCACACTGAATAATTGCCCCCACAAGCCTTTTGCAGGTGCCAGATTCTGACTTTTAGAGTCTTACTAGTAGTTACTTACTAATGCGAGCAACTTAATATGAGATTACGCGGTTTAGCACTTATAGCAACGCTATACCTTATTTGCCAGATGGGACCAATGATCCAGCCGGCTAGCGCTCAGAGCTTTATAGACTCAATTGTGCCGGGTCAGGTTGTCTCTCAAGCTGTCTATAATCTACTTCCGCCTCAACTGCGAGCCTTAGTCAGAGTGGCTGGACCAGCTGGTGGTAATGGCGCCCTTAACGCCCGAGGCTTGCCACCTACGAATCTAGATAGTTTTGTCTACCAAGCTGGCGGACGGGCTGAAGACATTTATGGCGATGAAGGAGTTAATGGTCTACCTCCTATTGACAGCTTTACCTCACAGAACCGTATTAATTCTGGTATTTTCGGCACCAGAAATGCCGGTCTGACCACCGGTCATGGCAGCATCCTGCCAGCCGCTTGGGGTGGCGATGAGTACTGCCATGGTACAGAATGGGTGAGAACTGGCGACCAAGGGGGTAATCAACTTCCGTACTACGTACCGACCAGTCCCTTTACCGCTGGTGGATTATTGAACTCAGCTACAACGGGCCTGGGCATTGGCACAGAGAGACCCGGAGAAATGGCACCAGTTCGCATTGCCGACCCCAGCATTAACTACGACCGCAATGCCCCTGATTTTATCCGTAACTTCGGCATGTGGGCGACAGCAGTAGTTCCTTACGCCGTGACTCCAGACATGAGACCAGTTCAGAACACCCAAACCAATCAACTTATGGGCTGGATGGCCCCGGGCGAGAGTGTCAATGATTTTCTCAGCGGAAGAACTGGACGCTTGCTTCCTAGCCAGCAAAGTGCAGCGGCTGGAATGCTCAACCAACTAAACGGTCAGCAGTCTACTTTCACCTTGCCATCGACCAGTTCTCCTGTGGCCGGCTTCTAATAGCACTACCAGTAGTGGCATAGATATTGTTCAGAGAGCGCGCAAGAAATTGTGCGCTCTCTGCTAAGAATTTCTTAAGTTACCTGCGCCCATTAACATCTATGTCGGAATTGCAATATGTATGGCATCCCCTTTCTAACTATGCGAAGATTACATTAGCCCTCGTTATTTCGGGATTTGAGCTTGTAGCTAGATTCAGCAAACGTAATTGAGACGGTGGCAGAGCTGACCTCTTCAGGATGGATTCAATGCTTATCAGCCTATCAATAGCCTTTGTGTGCTTCTATGTAGTGCACATGGCCGGAATCACTATCGGATACCATCGACTCTTAGCTCACCGTTCATACCGATGTCCGAAGGCAATTGAGTATATCTTCGTGATGGCGGGTTATCTTGGCTTTTCAAGTTCACCTATGTGGTGGGCCACCCTACACCGGGCACATCACCGCTACACCGACACCAGACTCGATCCTCACGCACCACGCTTTGGTATATGGGAAGCCTACATTGGCTGGTTCTTACATAAATCGTATGCTGAACATCTCAAGCCTGAAACCTGTTCTAAAGACATGATCAATGATCCTCTGTACAAGTTTCTTGATGCGGGCGGAAACTGGCACAAAGCCCATTTGCTCAATTCTTTCATCAACTTTAGTTTGCGTGGAATTATGGCTCTGGTCTGGGGCTGGGAAATAGCAGCAGTGAGTCTCCTTGCCGCATTGTTAGTGCAGCAGATGCCACTTCTTCTCAACGTAGTCTGTCATCTGCCCAAAGCTGGCTACCAAAACTTCAATACTGCAGATACCAGTGTCAACGTTGGCTGGGTTGCTTTCCTCACCCTTGGCGAAGGTTGGCACAACAACCACCACGCTTTCCCTGGTTCAGCCAGACATGGTCTGAAAGCTAGCGAGATTGACCCCTCTTGGTTAATAATCAGAGCTATGAAAGCCATTGGCCTTGTCAGCTGGATGAACGAAATCACTATCAATACGAAATACAAAGGGCCACAGAAACCCGTTGAAGTTGAACTCGTTTCTGATACAGCCACGGCTGTTCCAGCCACTTTGGCTATGGCACCAAGTCTGAGCAAAAACGAGTTAACACCAGTGGCGGTGCTATCACAACATACTCGCAGCGCTAATCACCGCCGTCCCAGACAGAAAATCAAACAGTAACTAGTTCGACAAATTTGACTTTACCGCCGAAGCATATTGCTTCTAGCCGCAATTTCATGCATTACCTCAAGCAAATTACGAGTAGGCAATGAATTTATCGACTCGATGCCAGAAGTATTGTGTGCAGTAGTGCCAATTCCAACCAATTGGCCTTTGCGATTGAACAAAGGTGCGCCCTCGAGGCCTGGATCTGTAGGCATAGAAACCTTGCCTAAAGGCACCGTCTGAGCCGTCTTGCCAGCGAAACGATCGAATTGTCCTACTGAGGCATGAAGCTCAAAGAGCTTTGCTGGATAGCCCATGGCTACAATCGTTTGTTTCTCTTGGGCCTTAGCGCTGCTACCTAGCAACAAGTCATTAAATACAGGCGGTTTGCTGTAAGGATTAAAGCCCATATTTGGGTGCAGAATAGCAAGGCCTGACTCTGGAATGACTTTTAGCACCGAAAGTTGACGGCTCCAAATGCCGTTTTCATTTAGCTGGATCGACCTGGCACCTTCAACCAATTTTGCACTAGTGACATAATGATTTTGATCGCTGAGCAAAAGCCCAGTGCCGCTATTGACCTGATCAGTTTTGCTTGAAATTGCCTTGATCTTAAATACACGTGCATGTTGACCAGCGTAAATACTACTGAGATCACTGGCAAATCCACCATCTGCCTCAGGTGAGCGTTGAGCATTCTTGATCAGAGGAACAATACCTCGCCAAAATTCTGGAGTACGACGCAAATCACGGTTATGCAGCGAGGCCATAATCGCTGAAACAGGAATGTCGTAGCCATTGCTGACACGGTCGCCGGCAGAATGGAGACCAATAACTTCACCGCTCTCGTTCAAGAGCGGGCCACCAGAGAAACCGCCCCTGGTACTAACACTTGTATTAACTACTGCTTGATCGGCGTGAAACGGCGCAGGCAAGCCGTCGACTTTAATTGTGCCATCAACGATTTTCTTGACTTGCCCTGTAGAAATACCAACATTTTCAACATCTCTGGCATAGCCCATATTGGCCACTTTAGCACCGGCCAGAGGCAGCTCAGGGCTAGCCAGAGGCAAAGCTTCTAGAGCCTCAGGTCTGCCTTCCGAACGACCAGTGACAGGGTTGCGCCTATAAACCATATTGTCAATTTTAAAAATGGCGAGGTCGGCACCTGGGTCTATGGCCTCAAGCTTAGCCAGCACTTTACTGCCGTCAGCTCTATAGAGGCTGACTCGCTCAGCATCAGCAATGGCATGAAAAGCTGTAGCGACGTGACCTTTGTCGCTAACCAGAAAGCCCGTAGCAAAACTATTGCCGCTAACCCGGCTGGTCTCCACCTTTATGAGGCTGGGCCAAGCTTTCCAATAGAGTTCAGCTGTGGCTTTGTCAGGGTGACGGTCAATGCGATTAATATCAAAAATTGGCGATTGACTAGGAAGCTCTACAGCAGCAGGATCGCCGGGCTTGAGTGCAGTCTCTGAATTGGCAGAAATCCGCCCATGCCCATGAGCAGCATGACTATCTAATTTGGTACTGATAGGTGTGGTTACAGCTGAGCGCAAACCGGCCAAACGCACACTTGAAACCCCAAGAAGCCCGCCAGCCGTGGCTGCGACAAAATCAGTAGTTAGTGAACCCAAAGCAGAAGAAAGCTGCCGGCGGTCTGTTTCAAAGCTGCCTTTACTATTAAAGGTGTTGCTAATAGCGTTGTAACCATCTTGAGCACGTTTGCCACCGTCAATTAGGACCGGAACTGCAAGTGCAGCCCCAACCATTTCGGCAGACACTGCCATCCATCCAGCTCTACGCTGCAAAAGTGCAAGACCGGCTCCGCCTGCAGCAGAGAGGGCAAAAGTCGACAACAATTGCTCTGGGTGCTCTTTTATCTTCTGGCTCGTGACTGTATAGGCGTCATTGGCAGCTGCCGAGATTAACTGCGCCTCCCTCGATAGCTTAGTGGCCAATGATTCTTGTCCAGCCGAATTTGCCTGGCTCTCACCGTTAACGTCGCTAGTCTGTCGATTGCTTTCGGGGGCAGGCAATTCGTTATCTCAAGAAGGAGAACTTATTGCCAGAGTAAACCAAGCATTAGACCGAGCCAATCGGGAGAATACGAATAGCCAGAGAGGCCATTCGTTTTCTATTTACTTTTGCGGTCTAGCATGGCAATTTAATCTAGAATCCTTACCGTCACCTCACCTATTGTCCAAAATTTATGACTTCTTCATCAAGGTCTTTTATCATGCCCCATTTTCTTAAGAGTGCTACTAACGATAGAGTTGAAGATTGGATGAGTACTTTGCTCAAACCCGGTGAGCAAGTAATAATTGAACAAAAATGTGATGGCCCTTTCTATACATCTGCAGGCTTCTTGGTAGTAGTTATCTATGGTGCCGCCATTGTCGCACTAGGCATCTTTAGCTCCTGTATTAGTGGCATTCCTCAAGTTTTATATTGGAGTCGTAACTGGCCGACTCTATTGATGGGTTTTGTAGGGCTTGCCGTCATTTATTTTGTCAACGAGTCAATCAAGCAGAGCTTATTCGTGACAAACATTCGGATCTTTATAGTGAAACGATATAGCTGGTTGGGATTCTCAATCGCCGAAATGGTTGAGCTCGATAAAATTAAGCATGTTAGAACTACACTGCTAAGGAACGGTTTGCAAATTACAAAAAGAGGTCTGCTCGGAAAACGCTTCGTAGCCTTTCGTCTGCTAAATGCCAGAACTCTTCAGGAAGAGATTCAAAAAGTTTTGAATTTGCCTTCCAAAGGCTAAGGCATCCTGCTGCAATGCCTTAGGCTAAAAGTCAAAGAGCGCAGTGGAGAGATAACGTTCGCCGCTGCTACAAATTACTGTGACAATAGTCTTGCCGTGATTTTCTGGGCGTTTTGCCAACTCAATGGCAGCCGCAACATTGGCACCACTACTGATACCACCTAAAATCCCTTCTTCTTTAGGCAACCGACGAGCCATATCAAAGGCCTGATCGTTTGTCACAGTGACAACGTCATCTAATAGGCTCATATCAAGCACTGCGGGTACAAAACCAGCGCCAATACCTTGGATCTTGTGAGGGCCTGGTTTAATAGCCAAACCGGACCGAGTTTGTGAAAGAATCGGGCTATCAAGAGGCTCAACTGCAACAACAGTAAAATCTTTGCCCTGCTCTTTGCGCTTTTCTTTAATTGTCTGACCGACACCGGTGATGGTACCACCAGTTCCCACACCAGCAACAAAAATATCAATATCACCGCCACAGTCATGCCAAATTTCTGGAGCAGTAGTGAGCTTGTGAGCCTTGGCATTGGCGGGGTTAGAAAACTGCTGAAGCATATATGAATCTGTGGTTTCAGCAATCATCTGCTCGGCGCGAGCTACGGCCCCTTTCATTCCCTCGCTGCCAGGAGTGAGAACCAATTCTGCCCCTAAAACCTGGAGCATCTTTCTGCGTTCAAGAGACATAGTCTCAGGCATGCACAGTATTAATTTATAGCCTCTAGCTGCAGCAACAAAAGCAAGCGCAATGCCAGTATTGCCAGAAGTCGGTTCAATCAAAATTGTACGACCAGCTTCAATCAATCCTTTTTCTTCGGCATCTAGCACCATCGAAATACCGATGCGATCTTTGACAGACCCAAGGGGGTTCATTGACTCAACTTTTACTAGAATAGTGGCCTCAAGCCCTACTACTACACGATTGAGCTTAACTAAGGGTGTACGGCCTACCGCTGAGGGAAGGTTTACGAACACATGTTTATTTTGTGGCATAAAATCTCGATTGATGGTCTCAGGTAATAAGACCTGCTCTATTCTGCGGCCTTTTCAGTTGGAAGATCAGGCAGTTTCTTGTCTTCTGGCAGGGGGCTATTGGCTTTAAACTCGGCATACTTACGTTCACCGATGCCTTTCAATACCTTGCCTTTCTTTAACATTTTGTCATCTTTATGAGCTTCGCCGTCCTTAATCATTTTGTCGCCTTTAGCGATAAGGCCCTGGCAATGCTTAAGCATCTCGCGGTACTTCTTCTGCATACGCTTCTCATCGCCAGACAAATCGTTGGCTCCCCCAGAAGTAGGCGGGGCAAAATCAGTAGGGTTGGCTGCTGCTGAACCACCAGCAGGCTCGACACCAGCGCCACCAGCCCCTACAGGCAGAGAATTGCCGAAGAAATCATTGGCACCAGCCAGGGCCGCCGTCGGAAACAGAACTGCTGACCCAATTGCCAGAACTAGCTTTATTGACTTGAGCATTCTCATTTCCTTCCATTAGTTGCTTACCAATAGTCTATAGGCTGACAGCTCAAGCCGCTCTAAATAGGACTAATATTCTGCCTGCTGAAAATTTTTATCTAAGCTAACACTTTGGTCAACATTGGGGCGCTGCAATCAAGCTCTAGCGCCTGCTCAAAAGCATAGGCCACTTTTATAAGTACAGCATCCGACAAAGGGGCACCAAGCAACTGTAGACCGACAGGTAGGTTACCAGAGCTTGAGGCTGCTGGCGCTAGTCCACAGGGCAGCGAAATGCCAGGTAAACCTGCCAAATTAGCTGGAATCGTGGCAATGTCGGATAGATACATTTGCAATGGATCTCCCGTTTTTTCATCGAACTTAAAAGCGGTCGATGGAGCAGTGGGAGAAAGAACCAAATCATAATTAGCAAAAATCTTGTCAAAGTCAGAAGTGATAAGGCGTCTGACCTGTTGTGCCTTCTTATAATAGGCATCGTAATAGCCCGAACTTAGGGCATAGGTGCCAAGCATAATGCGCAGTTTAACTTCAGCACCAAAACCAGCCTCGCGAGTTTCGTTATACATCGAAAGAATGTCAGTGGCTTCGAGATCTCTCAAACCATAACGCACGCCGTCAAATCTCGCTAAATTAGCAGAGGCTTCGGCTGTGGCTAAGATGTAGTAGACAGGTAGGGCATATCTGGCATGGGGAATGGACACTTCTTCAACTTCTGCACCAAGAGAAGATAGAAGTTTCGTCGCAGACGAAATAGACTGCTTAACACCGTCCTCAATACCAGCGCCCATCAATTCTTTAATGATACCAATCTTGGTGCCTTTCAATAATTCTTCAGGCGATTGCTTGCTCAAACCCTGAATAAAGGGCAATGTCAGCTGAGGAAAGCTTTTTGAGTTAGCAGCGCCAGTGTACGGATTCTCTAGCGAGGTTGAATCTTTGTCATCATGACCCGAGATTGCGAGCAGAGTAAGAGCAGCATCCTCAACCGTGCGAGCGAATGGTCCGATCTGATCTAAGCTTGAGGCAAAAGCCACGAGGCCATAACGAGAGACTGTGCCGTAGGTCGGCTTCATTCCGACCACGCCACAGAAGCTGGCAGGCTGCCTGATTGAACCACCGGTATCAGAACCGAGGGCGCTTACTGCAAATCCGGCGGCTACAGCTGCCGCCGAACCACCAGAACTTCCACCTGGTACATAGGCTGTATCAAATGGATTTTTAGTGCGTTGATAGGAAGAATTTTCAGTAGATGAGCCCATGGCAAATTCATCAAGATTGGTTTTACCCAATATCAAAGCACCACTGCTCTTCAGGTTAACAACCGCTTGAGCGTCATAGGGTGCGACAAAATTCTCTAAAATTTTGCTGCCGCAGGTTGTCTTCGTGCCAATGGCACACATATTGTCTTTAATTGCCACCGGCACCCCGGCCAAAGCACTGTCCGCGGCATTTTTCTTAAAGTCAAAATTTTTGTCTAGCTCAGCGGCCTGGCTGCGAGCTTGCTCAAAAGAAAAGCTCAAGAAAGCTTTGATGTCACCTTCATGAGCTTCTATTTGAGCAATATGGCTGTCGAGCACTTCAGAAGCAGACACTTCTTTTGCAGCGAGCAAACCTTTCAACTGAGAAATGGTTTTGCCTACCAAAATGCCTTTTGAAGATGACATAAATTAGCCTTTGTAGCGTTTAAATATGAGTGAGCAGTTGTGTCCACCGAAGCCGAAACTATTCGACATAGCAATGTCAACTTTGGCATTGTGCACTGCAGTATTAGGTGTGTAATTGAGGTCGCAATCAGGATCAGGCTCATTCAAATTGATTGTAGGCGGAATGATATTGTCTTGAATCGCCATGATGCAGACAATCGCTTCAATTGCCCCAGCCGCGCCCAATAAGTGACCTGTCATCGACTTACTTGACGAGATGGCTAATCTGTGAGAAGTGGCATGCTCACCAAAGACTGTCTTGATAGCTTTAGTTTCAGCCTTATCACCCAATGGAGTCGAAGTTCCATGGGCATTGATGTAATCAACTTCTTCTGGCGTGATTCCACTTTGCTTTAGGGCAATTTGCATTGCTCTGGCTGCACCAGAGCCATCAGCACAAGGTTGAACAATATCAAAAGCATCACCGGTGCTACCAAAGCCTGTAATTTCAGCATAGATATGAGCACCACGGGCAAGGGCATGAGTTAGTGACTCAAGCATCAAAACAGCACCACCTTCACCCATAACGAATCCATCACGCGTTTTGTCGAATGGACGGCTTGCTTTTTCGGGCTCACTGTTGCGCGTGCTGAGGGTTCGAGCAGAGGCAAAACCAGCCATTACAAGAGCTGCAATTGGCGCTTCTGAGCCGCCAGCAAACATAATGTCGGCCTCGCCCCGCTCTATAATTCTGTAGGCATCGCCAATTGAGTGAGCCGAAGTAGCGCAAGCCGTAACCGTACAAGTGTTAGGTCCTTTGGCGTTATGCAGCATCGACACCCAGCCAGCCGTCATATTGACAATCAGCATCGGCACAGTAAATGGTGAACAACGGTCTGGGCCTTTATCCATCAAAACATGAAACTGATCTTCAATCGACTGAAAACCACCTGCGGCCGAGCCGACAGCAACTCCCACTCTCTCAGGGTCTTCTTTAGTAAGGTCAAGCTTCGAATCGGCCACGGCTAGCTTCGAAGCGGCTATGGCAAATTGAATAAATCTATCGGTGCGCTTTACCGCTTTGTGATCCATGTACTGGGACGGATCGAAATCATACATCTCAGCTGCAATTTTGCAGGATGGCCGAAGTTTCTCAGGAATACGTTGAACTAGCTTTACGCCAGACCTGCCACTGACTATTCCTTCCCAGAACTGCTCCTTGCCTGTACCGACTGCGGATATTGGCCCCAGACCGGTAACGACTACACGCTCTTTTGTCATTACTTACTTTATCTCTAGTTAAAACCAAACCAAAGTGGACCACTGAACGTGGTCCACTTTGGATACAAAACCGTTCACTTTTTCGTGCGTCTCACCTTTTAAAGCCTGGCTCTAAAGGTGACCTGCAATGTACTTAACGGCTTCACCAACAGTGGTGATTTTTTCAGCATCTTCGTCAGGAATTTCCATTCCAAACTCTTCTTCTAAAGCCATGACGAGCTCGACTGTGTCGAGTGAATCTGCGCCTAGATCTTTAGTGAAGCTAGCTTCCATGGTCACTTCTTCAACGTTAACGTTGAGCTGGGCCACAGCAACCTTCTTTACTCTTTCGAAGGCTTCCTTCTCTTCCATGAGTACTGTCTACCTCTTTTAAAAACTTTGAAAACCGCATGTAAAACTAATGGACCAAGTAGGCCCGAT
The DNA here is from genome assembly GCA_030696635.1 of Candidatus Melainabacteria bacterium. GTDB lineage: Bacteria > Cyanobacteriota > Vampirovibrionia > Obscuribacterales > Obscuribacteraceae. The sequence continues at coordinate 121,526 of JAUYRX010000016.1, read as the reverse complement.
CCGGAGTGCATAGAATATCACGTCAGAAAACCAGTTTCTAATTGTGTATTTCTATATTACGTATAAAGACCGCCCGAAACCTCCAAGACTTGGCCGGTTACATACGAACCAGGACCAGCAAGGAACACCACTGCAGCAGCGATGTCTTCAGGAGTACCCATACGCTTAAGCGGAACCCGATCGAGTATGTTCTTTATAATTTCCTCACCCAATGCCTTGGTCATATCGGTGTCGATAAACCCAGGAGCAATGGCATTGGAAGTTATATTGCGTGAGGCATATTCAAGGGCAATAGTCTTTGTGAAACCAATTAGCCCTGATTTAGCGGCGGCATAGTTCACCTGACCGAAGTTGCCATGCACGCCAGAAGTACTGGCAATATTGACAATGCGACCAGAGCGTTGCTTTGACATCACTTTAATAATGGGCTGGGTGACTTTGAAGGCCGAGGTCAAGTTAGTATCGATAACTGCTTGCCAATGCTCCTCACTCATCCGCATAAATAGATTGTCACGAGTGATCCCGGCATTGTTTACCAGGATGTCGATACGGCCCCACTTGGCGACAATGGCCTCAACCATTTTCGCCACACTGGCAGAGTCAGTAACGTTGCAAGGAACTGCGATGGCCTCAAAGCCGTCCTTTTCAAAATCAGCTGCAGTTTGCTTACACAGCTCTTCATTTATGTCGCTGATTACTACTTTGGCGCCTTCTTTTGCCAAAGCGTGCGAAATTGCTCGGCCGATTCCTCGTCCTGAGCCAGTAACTACCGCCACCTGGTCGGCTAACATGCCCATGCTTTTTTCCTTTTAGCTAAATAAGATTCAAAAGTGCATCCTTAATTTACCGGCTAAGGTCCGAATTGGGATCGTCTCGGCTGACTCTTTCAGTCATTTGTTACTCCAAGGGCAAACCAAACGGGCGATACCCAACTAACCCGAATTCTCACGGCCCGTTTATATTAAATCTCGCCAAAACTGGTCAAACGGGGGGGAAATACGAAGGCGATGAGGTTTCCCCTAGGTGACATTAGATATCTTTTGCCTTAATCTCTTGACATAACCGACGAGAAGTCGAAAAGCCATGCCTTAAGTAGCTAGTTTCCACTAGCCTGAGGGCGGGCGGACCTTGTGCACCCCTGGCGAATTTCATTATTTGGAACAGCCAAAAATTTCTCAAGTCGGCGCAAGCAGGTATCTGGAGAATCAAAATAAATGGCTGATGGCAAATTGGACCAATCTGTAGCTCCCAATGAAGACACTTCCAACTTAAAGGCCGATGTAGCAGCAAAATTCCACGAAGCACTAAACCTCCCCCCAGCAAAAACTGAACCAGCAAAGACAGAGAAAGCCGCTCAGAACGACATGTCGGGTTTAATGGGCTTAGCGGCACAGGCAAATAATCAGTCAGAACGTACTTTGGGGTCGCTGACAAGCAATCTTGCCCAAGCAGATGCAAGAACTAAGCCTGAGAGTGATGACATTTTCGATAGCCTCGCCAAGAACTCCAAAGTGGCCCGTTACAGCATGGCCGGAGTTGAAGGTCTGGCCTACGCAGTTCCCGGCGCGCTCAAGGCTGTTGCGAAAGATGTTTCAAATCCTTTAGAACTTGCCGCGAAAGTTGGGGTCGCAGCTTCCATCGGCGTTGTGATGAAAACAGTACTGCCCAAGGCTGGAGTGGCAAAAGCCGTTATCGGCACAGTAATGGCTGGCTACATGGTGAAGGATGCCTTGCATCCAATAATGAATGCCATGGATCATCTAGAGACTTCAAGCAACGATATGGCATCTGTTCACAAAGCTGCTCAAATCATGGGTGACGGAGTCGGTCAATTTGCCTGGGACAGCTGGGTCGGTGCGAAAGTTGGCTTGAAAGCAGAAAAATGGACTGGCAATTTTCTCGAAGCAAAGCTTGGCACAACTCGCTATTCCAATTTTGAAAAAGCAAAAGTTGACTTCTTCTCTTCCGATGAACACATTGTCGGCCGCACTCTAAACAGCATAACCAGACCGATAAGCAACGTGCTTACTTCTGTTTCAGAGCGCATGACCCGCAAACCAGAAGAACCCAAAGTAATGTTCGACGAAGCCGTGCGAAAAATGGCTGAAGTAAAAGAGCAAAATGCCTACACCACACTAAGTGCCAACATGCATTTTAAAGGTATGGCCACAGCTGACGCTCAGCCACTGGGATTCTCACAGTCATTAGATTTGCTAGTTGGCGGTCATGATCCACGCAAGCTGTCAAGCAATGAAGCAATAGCTCTTTTGAGAACCGCTGAACCATCGGTCACAGCTAAGCCAATAGACCTGACAATTAGACCAAATTCAAGTGAGGTGGTTCCTAATAACGTCGTCAAGTCAATTATTGCACCAAACGACAAACCCGGTCATACCCCAGATGAGTTGGTGCCACCAACCAAACCAACTGATACAGATAATCTCAGTACTACAGGTAGTACTGACAAACTAGAAGTCACTCCGGCGGCGGCTGTAGGTAAGCCTTACACGACAAAAGCCGAGCAAGAACTCAATGTTGGCACCATTTCAAAACTGGCAGAAATGAATACCAAAGAGATGAAAGAGTGGCCAGACAATAAAGTATTGATTGCCGATGCCGTGGAAGCATCACTTGGGCCCATTCACGCCGCCATTACCCCCAGTGGCACAAAGATGGATCCTGGTTTCACCCAGGCCAGAAACCAAGCCGTTAGCCTGGGCAGCCAAGTGCGAAATGAACAAGACTATCGCTATATCGACCCATTGCTAGGACGTTTTAGCTCAGCGGCTAACCAGCACATCTCTAAAGGTCTAAGCGAGACTGCAAACTACAAGCGTGAGCTTGATCTGCTGGCTCAAGAAATTCACAGCACTCTAGTGCGCAATATGAAGAAAGCTGGCGTCGACCCTGACCAAGTGCTGCGATCGAAAAACCCACCAATTTTCTCAATTATGCACGATGGTGGAGCCGGCCCTCACACCATGCGCCAGATTGATGGAGTCTGGAACGTTGACCACGTGCTCTATCCACGCAACATGGTTGGTGTAAGAAGCGTAACCACCAGTGGTATTCATGGTCACGAAATCGGACATGACCAATATGGTGGCATCCTCAAGTTTGAAGAATCTATTCGCGAGAACGTCATTAAATCAGCAGTAGAAAAAGGGCTCGGTACCCGCGCCCAAGATAAAGTAACAGTGCCTGGTCACGGCGAAATGACCAAGGCCGATCTAATCGAACACATCTTCAAAGCTCAAGCCGATGAAAATACAGCCGATATCTGGGGGGCTGCTTGGACTGGTCACAACGGTGGCGGAGCCCTCGGGATCTTGTTGCAGTCTTTAAGGAAGGGCGGACAGCTTGAGACCAGAAACGTCTTTGGCAAAGAATTTGTTGCCCCCGACAATCCACTCGGATTTGAAGTACACGCCTTTGATGCACTTAGGCCAAAAATCGTTGCCGCCACCATGAGAGCAAGGGCCAATGGCGACAAAAATGTACTGGATCACGCCAAAGCCTTAGACCGCTATTCTGACGAAGCTTCTAGGCCTGGAGACTACGTTTTCGCTAACATGGACAAACCAGGTGAAACGATCACAATCACCAGAAAAGACCTCGAAGATGTTATTCCACACTTAATTGACGCTCAAATGAATACTCCATTGCCAGCTTTGCACGGCAAAACATTTGGCGACATACTGCCTGACCTACCAACACACATGGCTAAGATGGACAATCTGGCGGGCCTGATGGTTGATGCTGTCAACAAAGGCAAGAAGCCCAACGAGATTCCTTTCGATACCCAGCACTACTCAATTAACCAAGTCTTCGGCGCTGGTATGCCAGCAGCCATGAGGCTTGTAGCTCAAGGCATGGATGCCTCAGAAGCGAACAAGGCAGTCAACAAGATGTCAGACTTCTTGCGCGCGCTCTACCACGACAATGACCCGCACGTTGACCCACTAAAGCCCACTACGCTACAAGCAATCAGACTGTCCTCACCCAAAGACATTGCAGCTTCAACCAGGCGTGTAGCAGCAGCAGCCACCGAAAATACTGGTATAGCACTAGGCAAAACACCGGCCTTCTTCAACGGCCTGGGCGACCGTACTTCATCCTTGGGAGGAGCGTTAGGCTCAGTAGAGATTGGCAGCTACATCAGAAATATGGAAGCACAGAAGCAACAAGAAGCGACCAATTCTGCAAATAGCAATTTCCCCAAAATGAGCTTCGAACCAACGGCACCAGCCAATACACCACTGAAAGATAGAACACTAAGTAATATTGCTTACATGCAAGCAGCTCGCAAGCAGATACTGGCAGGTCAACCGGAAAAATAGACCTTAAGCACGATAAAGATAAAGCTAAAAACGCGCTATTATGAGTTTCTAGTTACTTTAACGTGAGCAAAAACGTGCAAAAAATAGTAACCCTTTTGACGGGGATGGGCTTGCCACTAGCTAGGCTGGCATTAATCTCAACTATCTGCCTTTCATGGGGCTGCTCCTTTTCTAGCGGACCAGCTCTGGCTCAATATGATGAAACAAACGGCTTGGTCTTAGCTCAGGCAAAATATCGCAGCGCCACTCAAATGTTTGCAGTTGGTGACTACCAAAACTGTGTCAACCTACTCAGACAAGCGCAGACCGGTGATGCACGCAATAAGCAAATTCCTCATTTGATGGCTCTTGCCTATTCGCAACTAGGCGACAATAAAAATTCCGAACTCCAATTTATTTCAGCTCTAAGCCTTGATTACAACTTTGTAGAATGCCGCAATAATTTCGGCATTCTACTAAAGAAGATGAGTCGATTTGATGACGCCAAGAAGCAATTTAAAGACTGTATTCGTATTAACTCGCGTTATCCCAAAGCTCACTATAATTTAGGTACAGTCTATTTTGAACAAGGTGATTTCGATTCAGCTATCGAGTCTTTTCGCACGGCCACGCGCCTCGAACCGGGCTATTTTGAAGCTAACCGCGACCTTGGTTTAGCGATTTTCCAGAAATTCGAACGTGGTGACGGTGGCGAGATTTCAGAATGTCTTGAGAAACTAGGAGTTGCCGCCCAGCTCGTACCACAGAATCCTATGATTCACTACCATCTGGCCAATATTTATTGCTGTGATGGCAATCTAGACGAGGCCGAGATTGAATTTCGCAAGGCCTTACAATTCGACCCGAAACTGGCCGTAGCTCATTTCGAGCTAGGACGACTACGCTATCTCAGGGGCGATCCGAACCGCGCTCTATTCGAGCTAAAAGAGGCACAAAAAGTAAGCCCCATTTATACCGAGGGAAAAAAATACCCTTCCATCGACAGAGTAAAAGTAAAACAACTCCAGGCGAAATGCGAGGAACTGACCGATAACTACGAGGCAGCTATCGAATCCCTTAAAGATGTAGCCAGCCTAACAGCCAACAATGCCCAGACCACTAAGCACATTGCTGAGCTCAGTCGCTTAACTAGAAGCGGCAGCCGTCGAAATGCCAAAGGTGTTGACCCAGCTGAGATTAAGGCGATAGTTTCGCAGGGCATTCATCAAACAGAGTCGGGCGAACTTGATGCTGCCAAGGCAAGCTTTCTCAAAGCCATTGAACTTGATCCTAAGTCATTTATTGCTTATCAAAATCTCGGTGGCGTTCTGGAAGCCCAGGGCGACCTGCCTAACGCTACGGTGCAGTATCAAGCAGCGCTTGACTTAAAGCCGCGTTACGACGGCTTGTATTACAACATGGCTTACTTGCTTGAAAAAGGAAACATGAAAGCAGAAGCCGGCGCCTGGTATAAACGTTTTCATGAGCTTTCAGGCAAATACCCATATGACCCGAAACATATTGTTTCGCTACAGCAAGAACTAGCTCGTGAGCGCGTTCGCGGTCAAAACAAATAACATAGCAGGTGCGGGCGAGACTAGCGTGTCCTTCACATTACACTGGCAGTGCTAAAATTTGGCCATGACAAAAGCAGTATCTACTCTCACCCTGCAAAAATATAAACGTGACGGCCGCAAGATTGTAGCCCTCACTGCTTATGATTACTCAATGGCTAAAATTCTCGACAAAGCAGGCGTCGATCTAATTTTGGTTGGCGATAGCCTAGCCATGGTGGCCTTGGGACATCGCACTACCCATGCAGTGACGATGGAAGAAATGCTGCATCACACCAGGGCTGTTACAAGAGGTGTGAGCAATGCCATGGTGGTAGCAGATCTACCATTTATGAGCTATCAAGTTGATGTTATTCAAGCTATTACCAATGCCGGCCGTTTCGTCAAGGAAGCTCAAGCTCACGCCGTCAAGCTTGAAGGCGCGACCAGGCTCAATCTTGAAATAATCGAGCGTTTAGTGGGCATGGGTATTCCAGTAATGGGGCACCTTGGATACACACCCCAAGCCATTCACGGCTTAGGTGGCGCCAGAGTACAAGGTCGCTCCGCTGATGAAGCCATCAAGTTAATTGATGACGCCCGCGCTCTGGAGATGGCAGGCTGTTTTTCAGTGGTATTAGAAATGGTACCAACTGCAGTGGCTAAGGCCGTAACTGAGCGACTGACAATACCCACTGTCGGCATTGGGGCTGGCAACGTTTGCGACGGCCAGATACTTGTTACCGACGATTTAATGGGCAAGTTTACCGACTTCCTACCGCGCTTTGTTAGACGCTATGCTGATTTGAGCCAGGTCTGTCAGGAGGCGGTAGGTAAGTATGCAGAAGATGTAAAATCGGCAAACTTCCCCAATGCATCAGAATCCTTCTTGCTTCCTAAGGAGGAAGAAGAAGAGTTGAAGCGCAAGCTTGCTTTAGAGAGCGTCAGCACTGGCGAGATTTGTTAGGTCAAAACCTGCTGTCTCTAGCAGCTATGACACGAGTGAGTACTACAAGAACCACAACCACCGCTAGATCCGCTCTTGCTACCTGAACCCTTGGAACTCTGACCAACATCCGGAGTACTACCAGAAGAGCGCAGTATCATGTTCCATATACGCGATACATTGGCAGAGCCGCACTCGGCACAGCTAGTGTCAGATGGGTCGTTCATAGAACGCTCTACGGTGAAAGCCACTCGACATTCTTGGCAGCGGTAATCATAACTCGGCATCTTATTTAGCCTCACTCGAGACAGGATCAGATTTAACGGCAGGCTGAGTTTCTACTTTAGGCTCTACTTTAGTCTGTACTTTAGGCTCTACTTTGGTTTCGGTAGTGCTTTCAGGCTTAACATCGCCCTTTCTGTCGGGAAGAGCTTCAAGCTTTACTTCTGGCTTGGGCTCAGCTTTCGGGGTCGAAATGGAGGTCTTAGGCTTAGCATCCTTCTTCTTAAAGTCGAGGTCTCCATGCACCCAGGCCGAGACGTCATTGACTAGCACCACTACCATCAGTGCAATCAAGCTGAGAAATCCCCATTTGACGATCTCACCTTGGGCCCGTTCTTCCATTGGTTTACCCCGCACTGCTTCTAAGAGCATGAAGGCCAAATGACCACCATCTAGTGCTGGCCAAGGAAGTAAGTTAACGATAGCGAGGTCCATTGAGATCAAAATAGTGAACATGAAAAGCTGACGCCAGTCTTCCTTTGCAAAATCGGCACCAATTTTGACTACGGCTATGACACCGTGAAAACTCTCAATGCCAGGCTGTGGTTTGCCATCTTTACTCTTGGCATTAGGGGAAATAATTTTGTTAAAAACCCCCTGAAACAGACTGCCAATAGAATTAACCATCTGCCCTGTTGAATTAGTTAGCTCCGTAGCCGCAATAGTAGCCACATCAATAGGACTACCTTCAATTTTGACGTATTGCACTTTAGGCGATAAGCCCATACCAACCTTGCCGTCTTTGTTTGGCGTCATTGGCAGATCAATGGTCTGGCCCTCGCGCTTGACATGCAAAACAATTGGTGTGAGTTTCTTTGAGGCCAAGTAAGAGATAAATTCTTCTGCTGTTTTAATTGTCTTGTCATCAACGCCGAGCAACTCGTCGTTGGTCTGTACCCCTGCGGTTGCGGCAATGGGGTTAGCGGCTGGCAGCTCGCCGACGAATACACCTTGGGGTATCGGCCGCCCTAGGGCAGTCATCATGATGAGCATTACCAAATAAGCAAAGAGCACATTAAAAGTGACGCCGGCTACAGCAACCAAAGCCCTTTGCCAAATAGGAAACTTCTTAAAAGGAGCAAGCTGAACGCCAAACACCTCAGCCGAGGCATTGCTCTCATCGCCGAGTTCAGGAATGGCTACATAGCCGCCCAGCATACAAGCATGAATGCGAAATTCGGTGTTCCAGCGTTTTCCCACTGTCCAGGATGGCCCGAATGGCAGACCAAAACCAAAAACCGGCGTCTGGAAACCAAAAAATCGGGCTACCAGAAAATGGCCGCACTCGTGAACGATGATCAATGTGCTCAATATGGCGAGCATCATGAAAATACCAAAAGCTTGTTCCAAGACCAATTCCTCTTGAGGTGACTGGCCCTAGTTCTATGTAGCGTAGCTAGATAGCACCTTCTGGGGCCAGAGGTTCTATCGTGACATCTTTGTAGTAGTACGACAGAATCTGTTCTGCATTATATCCGTTATCAGCCAGGGCTTTCGCTCCCCATTGAGAAAGACCAAGGCCATGTCCATAGCCCCGACCGCTGAAGATATAACTGCTGTCTGACTGGAAGAGACTAAACTGGGTGCTTGGCAGGTTAAATAATCTTCGCAACTCAGTGCCTGCAATTAGTCTTGCTGAACTCTGGCCCACGACCAAAACGTCTTTCACTCTTTGCGAGTCGCCGGAATGGCGGCCAATTACCAAAACACCTAGAAGTGCCTGACTATCTTGAGCTGAACCAAAAAGGGCTTTGGCAAGGTCTTGCGAAGTTACGGTTTTACGCCAAGTAAACTGAGGCGATGCATCATCGTAGTCAACGACACTTTTGAGGTAGGGCAAAGGCTTGCCCCAAACATTCTCAGAAACCTCAGTACTACCACCACTGGTGCTATGAAAGAACGCCGAAATAACTTTGTTGCTGTTCTTTAGCACTAAGCCTGATGTAGCAGCAACTGCTGCATTGGTCTCAGCCGACTCGGCAATGACCCCGCGATACACTTGATCGTCCACAGTAGCCTTGACGTCATAGCCTTCAGCTTTATGCTTGCCAAAGTTTGCTACAGCATACGATCGAGCAGCAATAGCCTGAGCTTTCAAGACTTCTTTAGGCCAAAGAGAGGGCACTTCTGATGGTACTACTGACAAAAGATAGTCTTCTAAATCGAGAACGTTTATGAGATTGATACCAGTGGTATCAACAACGCCAGTGCTATCTGTTTTGCATGTAGGTCGCAACACAACTGCACCGCGATAAAGCTTACCGTTCACTCCGATCAGTGGGGCGCTACTCTGCTCACGTCCATTAGTGTCGTTTGAAACTTGGTCGGGAACAGCTATATATCCTTGCGAAGCATCAATTACCGAAGAAGAAGAAGAAGAAGAAGAAGCTGTTACGCCTCCTTTTCTGAGAGGAATAGCTACGGGTAAAGTAAGCTGATTTGAGTCGTTAGTAGTACCAAAAAAGCTACCGGTGCTGGGCACGAAGGCTACTTTGGCAATGGTCGAGGCCGGGGAAATTTTGTCTCTACGGCTTTTACCAAGTAAGACAATGGAGCTGTTACCCTTTGTTGCCGAGCGAGCCAGGCTTAAGCTCCAAGCCGTCTGGGGAGCAATCTTACCGACCAAAGTACCGTCGGCAACAGTATATATACTGCCTCCATCGGGGAAATCGAGATCTACTTTCTGCGCCGAACTAGAAGCAAAACTAGAACCAAAACCAGAACTAGCTAGGCATACCCTTATCTGCTTATCGGCGACCTGGGCTTGCGCTACTGATGTCAACAGGCCGGTAAGGGCCAGGCTAATTGCCACTGCAAAAGAGCTGCCCCAAAGATTGCGTTTTGACCAACGCTGGTTATCACCCATGTGCCAACCTTTAATGAGATCACCATGACCACTAGCTTCCTGCCGACTTGCCACCGCCCAAGGTGACAATATAGGAGGGGCGTTAGAACAATTATCAGAACTCTCTTGTTCTTGCTCTTGCAATAAATAAGTTTGAACGGCTGCAGCAATAGCTACCATTTCATCGTCGCTGGCAGCAGCCGAACTAGAATCTTTTGTAGTAGTAGTTATTGTTGTATTCGTAGTAGTTAGCGTTGTAACTGACAAATTCATTCTGAATGCTCTCAAATCGCTTTTTGGCAAATTTCTAAAGACATTGCTACCACTTCACAATTATAGCGGTGAAAATAACTTTGTATAGGCGAACTCACAAACCAACCAATTCGATAAATTGTTGAGACTACTCGGTTCGCGAAAAAAAATAGGTGTATATACACCTATTTCTCCATCTAATTACCAGGCAACTCTAACATTTCATAGAACTCATAGGCTCACTTGAATCTCTCAAATTTGCATTTGAGGGCTCATAATTGAGCCTTTCAGAGCAATTAAACTTAGCCTTTCAGAGCCTCAGCGCCGCCAACGATTTCAAGCAATTCTTGGGTAATAGCTGACTGCCTAGCTTTGTTATAAACAAGTGTCAATCCTGCGATCAAATCGCGGGCATTGTTCGAAGCATTGGTCATAGCGTTCATACGGGCAGCCAACTCAGCTGCTGAAGCTTCTAATAGACCTTGGTAAACGACGTTTTGGACATACTTAGGTAATAGCTCGCGTTCCATTACATCGATAATGCTTGGCTCGAACAAGCGAATTGGCTGCAACTGTGTTTTTGTCTCTGCTGGTGGCAAATCAATTGGCAAATATTTTGTGGTCACGACTTCAGAGCGCAACATCGAAATAAAATCAGTGCCAATAATTTCGATTGAATCGACTTTCTTTTCTGTATAAAGCTCACAAGCATAGTTGGCAATCAACTTGGCTTCTTCAACAGTGGGGATAGCTGGCAACAGAGTAAAAGTTTTGAGCTTTTCAATCTTGATTGATTTAAAGAACGATACAGACTTAAGGCCAACCAAAATCAAACCAACTTCTTTTCCTTCAGCTTGAAGCTTGGTTATGCGGGCCATTACTTCTCTGAACACTGTGGTGTTGTAAGAGCCGCAAAGTCCTCTATCTGAAGACAAAACAACGATGGCTACCTTTTTAACATCACGCCTAGTTAGCAAATGCAACTCTTGCACATCGATTGGGCTGACTTCACCCACCACTTCTCGAAGCACTCTTACAACAGCTTGAGTAAATGGTCGAGCAGCAACCACACGCATCTGTGCGCGCCTGACTTTGGCTGCAGCGACCAGCTTCATGGCCCGAGTAATCTTCTGGGTCGACTGGACGCTCTTGATTCTTTGACGTATTGCCTTGAGGTTAGCCATCTTTTGTTTTCTCTAAATTATGGTTTGAAGAAGTTGGTCTTGAACTTGTTTAAGTGGTCTACAAGTGCAGTTTCATCAGCATCAGAGAGTTTGTCTCCGGTGAGAAGTTTGGCTTCAAGATCTTTGGCCTGAGCACCAAGATATTTGAACCATTCAACCTTGAACTTAGTGATGTTTTTGGTATCAACATCATCAAGAATGCCTTTGTTGGCAGCAAACAGTATTGAAACTTGTTCAGCCAAGCTTAGAGGGCGGTACTGAGCTTGCTTAAGAACTTCAGTTAGTTTCTGTCCACGGCGAATTTGGTCTTGAGTAGATTTATCTAGATCTGAAGCAAACTGAGCGAATGCTTCTAGTTCTCTAAATTGGGCAAGGTCCAGACGCAATTTACCAGCTACCGATTTCATTGCTTTGGTTTGGGCAGAACCACCAACTCGGCTTACTGAAATACCGGCGTTGATAGCTGGACGCACACCAGCGTAGAACAAGTCAGTTTCTAAGAAGATTTGACCATCAGTGATTGAAATTACGTTAGTTGGAATGTAAGCAGATACGTCACCAGCTTGTGTCTCAATGATCGGAAGAGCCGTAAGAGAGCCGGCACCAAGAGCATCAGAAAGTTTTGCAGCACGCTCAAGCAAGCGGCTGTGCAGATAGAAAACGTCTCCAGGGAAAGCTTCACGGCCTGGCGGACGACGAAGCAGCAAGCTCATTGTGCGGTAGGCAGTGGCGTGCTTAGACAAATCATCATAAACAAGAAGGGCGTGCCCGCCTTTCTTCATGAAGTACTCACCCATTGCAACACCAGCGTACGGGGCCAAGAATTGCAAGGCTGGAGCATCGGTGGCTGACGCGGCAACAATAATTGTATATTCCATAGCGCCTGCATCTTCCAATATTTTCTGGATTTTACCGACGTTGGAGCTCTTTTGACCGATAGCCACATAGATGCAGATTGGACGGTTGGGCTGATTCTTTTGGTTGATGATGGCGTCAATGGCGACTGCAGTTTTACCAGTCTGACGGTCTCCGATGATAAGTTCGCGCTGACCACGGCCAATTGGAATCATGCCGTCGATGGCGGCGATGCCAGTCATCATTGGTTCATGAACTGATTTACGGGAGACGATACCAGGAGCTTTGACTTCGATTGGTGAAGTCTCAGTGGCGCTGATTGGGCCTTTTCCATCTAATGGAATACCAATCGGGTTAACGACACGACCAAGAAGGGCTTCTCCTACTGGCACTGAGGCGATTTTCCCGGTGGTACGAACTTCCATACCTTCTGAAATTTTTCTGCCTTCGCCAAGAATTACCACACCGACGTTATCTTCTTCTAGGTTGAGAACCATCCCGCGGGTTTTTTCAGGATCGTCAAATTCGACTAATTCTCCAGCCATGGCTTTTTCCATGCCATAGATGCGAGCAATACCATCGCCCACCTGAAGTACGCTACCGACGTTGCTGACATTCAATGCAGAACGGTATTGCTCCAGTTGCTGTTTCAATACTGATGTGATTTCGTCGGGCCTGATTGCCATGGTCTTTAACCTCTAAGTTACTTGCTTGCTTGTTATGGTCAGTTTTTAATTGATTTGAATAGTCGTTTTGAAAATGATTGTTCTGCCTAGATTCGAAAAAAGCTTAAACAGCCATGAGAGCTTTTTCTAAAGCTTTCAATCTGCCATTCAAGCTGCCATCAATGACTTGGTCGCCAAGTCTGAGAATTACGCCACCAATAAGTGTCGAATCGACTTTTACCTCTAGCTCCAGACGCTTGCCTAAGTGCTCAGTAAGTTGCGCCTTAATATTGGCGACATTGGCATCAGCCATGGTCTCAGAACAGGTAAGAAGCGCACTAACAACATTTTTGCGCTTGTTGAGCAGTTCGCGGTAGCCGGTCTCTATAAATGGAAGCAGGTCTAGTCGGCGTTTATCAGCCAGAAGATTGATCAAGTTATCAGTCAATTCAGAGACCTTGCCACTAAACACGGTTCTCAAAATCTCTTTCTTTTGATTGGCACGAATGGCTGGGTGATTGATGATAATGCTCATGTCTTTATCTGAAGCAAAGACAGTGTTAACCATTTTCAACTCGTTCAAGACATTCTCTTCTTGAGCATTTTTACTAGATAGGTCAAGCACCGCTTCTGCGTATGAGCTGGCTATTCCTTGTAGTTCGGTATTCATCTAGTCAGTGGCCTTATTTTTACTTACTGGTTTATTTAGGTACAGATTATTTAGAAACAGATTACTTAGAAACAGACTCTAGGGCACCGGAAGAAACCAGTGACTTAGTATTGAGAGTTTCAAGTTGCTCCATAAACTGGTTGAGCAAATTAGCTTTCACGTCAGCACTGGTCTGAGATGCTAATTGTCCACGAGTCAGTTCAATCGCAGCTTTAACTGAGGCTTGACGCAATTCGTTAACCAGTAGTTGTCTCTCACCAGCTACAGCAGACTCAAACTTAACAAGCATTTCGGCAATGTCTTTTTTAGTCTGAGCCTCAAGATTGGCCTGCATCTCTTTAGCGATCGTCTTAGCTTCAACAATGATTTGCTCCGCCTCTTTCTCAGCGTTGGCAACAGCTGCCTTTTGCTTTTCAAGAAGGGCCTCAGCATCAAGTCGGGCTTTCTGAGCCGCAGCCAGAGTGGCATTGATACTCTCTTCTCGAGCTTTGAAGACTGGTGGAAGGTTCTTCGCCATTACCCACCAGAAGAAAGCAACAAGCAGAACCCAGTTAATGACATTGTTTTCGAACATAGCAAAAAGCTGATTATGCTCGACTTCAGCAAACAAAAACATTAGCAGGCCTCCTCTAGAGCTTTCTTCACCTGGCTTCTATCGAGTCCAGAGGCAACATGACTAGTACCAATCAGCTTGCCCATCATCATGTTGACCAACTCGATTTCGCGATCGACAAGCTGATCAACCAGACCTTTCTTCTCATCAGCCAACTCGACTCGCGCAGCTTCAAGTTTTTGACGACCATCAGCTTGCACTTTCGAGATCTCTTCACTACGTGATTTCTGGGAGGCGGTGACGCCCTCGTTGATTATCGCTTGGGCCTGGTTACGCACATCAGCTAAGCGCTTCTGGTATTCCACCAGAACCACATCAGCTTCTGCGCGTGAGGCCTTAGAGGCTTCCAAATCCTTCTCAACTTTGGCAGCCCGTGCCTCCAGAACATTGGCCACGGGCTTGACAAAGACCAAGTCTAAAGCCCATACAAAGGCTAAAAAACTGATCAATAGGACGACAACTGTACCGTTTAGCTCGAGCATTTTTTTGAATTACTCTCTGGTTCCACTACTAACTCTTTTGAACAAATGGTCTCTAACACCGCTGTTTACGGGGTTTTGCCAAGGCCGAAGAGCTGAAGAGAAACTAGGAAAGCAAATAGACCAAGAGCTTCCATCAAAGCGGCGAAAATGATGCCGTTGATAAGCAATTTGCCTTGCATTTCAGGTTGACGAGCCATACCTTCTAAAGCTCTAGAAGCAGCGATACCGATACCGATACCAGGTACGCCTACGCCGATAGCTCCCAAGCCTGCGCCGATGAGGGCTGCTGCTCTGATTACAGTTTGACTATCAATTCCGCCCGCGACGGCTCCGGCCTGGGCAATCAGTTGGTGGTCCACAGAAAATCTCCTTAACACAATCGAAAAATTTCGCCAGCTATTTTGAACTGTCGCTCCGTTGCGGAACGAATTCAAAAGGCGTACTGATTATATCAGTCGATGCATGACCCCAAAATCGCCCCATTGGCGCTTAAAAGCGATTAAGCAGCAACAGAACTGGCTGCCCAAGCCCTTTCTATACCAGCTCCTTAAAATCGGGCCGTGAAAGTAGCGAATTAAAGTGAACAATTTCCTAACGAAGTTAGTAACTAAACACTGCACTAGCAGCCATTTTAGATAGCAAGTAGCCAAGACCACTATAGTATAGAAGTTCTTGGCTACCAGAAATGACAAATTTTGAACAGAGCGAACGACTAGGTCGACCTAATGGTGGTCAGCAACTGCGGCCCCGATGTAGATAGATGTAAGGAGAGTGAAGACGAAGGCTTGAACAACAGCGATGAAGACTTCGAAAGCCATTACAAGTGACGGCAAAATAACTGGACACATACCTAAAAAGGCACTTCTCAACATTTCGTCGGCAGTGATTACCAAAAGAAGACGGAGAGCAAGGGTGGCAGGACGGACAACAAGGTCGAGCCATTCTAAAGGAGCAATTGGCTTCCAGAAGAAAAGACCGACGTAGTGATGGCCGTGGGCCATCACTCCAGAAGCAAGATAGGTGACAATAGCAAGACCAGCAAGGCCGGCCGTGACGTTGAAATCAGTTGTTGCAGCCGCTACTTCGAAATGCTTGCCGTCAACGTGAGGCCACCAAGACATGTGCTCAAGCACTTGATAAGGCAGAATGCCAATTAAATTGCTCGCCAAAATAAACATGAACAAGCCGCAGAGAAGCGGCATGTAAGGCTTATAGCGATGATCACCGATTGAACCCTTCGCAATATCAAGAATAAAGCTATAAAGACCTTCGAGAATTCCCTGACCTTTGCCACCGGGGCCTTCAACTGTGAGATTGCTAGTAATTGCCGAACAGCTCAAGAGAATCAGAGCCATGGCAGTCCAGCTGAGAATAATAGTGTCAGCGTGAATATCGCCCACTGTGCCCATCTCAAAGGGCAACTTAATGCCAGTAATCGAGGGATCGTGCACTAATTCTTTTAAGGGTAAACTCTCGCCTAACATTCAGCTATTCCCGCTCTTTTAGAGGTAAGTCATACAAAATTTTTGAAGCATCAGATGCTTCTGACGGCTTCTCTACTTGATTACATCTGCGCTTGCAGAGAGGGAATCAAGGAAAAGACGATTCAAATAATAGCAGATGGCATTTGCCTAAATTGGCGCTGGCTCAGCCCTAATTCCAACCTTATTTTGGCGACTGTAGCGGCGCCGCAGAGCTTTAGGACTTCTTATCCATATCGTTTGAACGTTTTATCACAAAGGCAATGCCAAGGCCAAAACCAATGGAGATACCGACAATGACGCCATACGGCGAAGACTGGAAACGTCCGTCCAGCCAAGCTCCGGCGAAATAGCCAGCGACAGTCAAAACAACAATTGCTGAGCCAAGCTCAGAGGCCATCATAATCTGAGCGCCCAGTCCGCCCATCGCATCGTTGCTTTCATTCTTCATAAAGTTTTCAACATACCTAGGGGAATTGGCATTAACTAAGCTCTGCTTCTAATGTACACCTTAAGCAATATGTTTTAGATTTAGGCAGCTTTTGGGCGCCAAAACGGGGCATAAGTGAAAATGTAGAGACCAACCTACGGCAGTTGAAATGCTAAGAGCAAATTCATGCTATGAGTATTAAGTCTTTATCTTTAGAATAGACTTTAGTCTAATTGGGTCTGGATTATTCTAGGCAGGTAATAGGAGTTATCAGTAGATGTTCGATCGGCTTGCACAAATCATCAAGGCTGCCTTCAATGCCATTCTGGGCAAAGTAGAAGATCCGCAGATGATGCTAGAACAGACCTATAACGACTTACAGAACAATGTAATTCAAGTAAGACAGGCTGTGGCTCAAGCGATTGCCACCGAAAAACAGCTCGAGCAGCAACTGCAGAAAAACAAAGATCAGGCAGCTACCTGGCAAAACCGTGCCGCCATGGCTGTTCAACAGAACAACGATGAGTTAGCCCGTCAGGCTCTACAGAGGAAGCAGCAATACGCCCAAGCATCTTCCGACCTCGAGCAGCAACTTAAAGTGCAAAAAGAAGCCACTTCAGGGTTAAGACAACGCCTCACTGAGCTTGAAAATGAGTTACAAAAGGCTCACACCAAGAAACAAGTTTTAATAGCCCGCGACAAGGCCGCCAAGGCCACCATGAAGGCTAACGAAATTCTCTCCAAAACCAATTCAAATGGCACTTTGAACGTTATCGAACGCATGGAAACCAAAGTATTAGAGCGTGAGGCCAAAGCAGCCGCTCTTGGCGAACTGGGTAGCGACCAACTCGATAAGCAATTCAAAAACTTTGAAGGCAAGACCGATATCGAAATGGAATTGATGATGCTCAAAGGGCAGATGGGAGCTCCTGCTAGTGGCAGCGGCGATCAGCCGAAGTTGATTGTCAGCGATAAAGACAATCAAGAGCCAGTTCTTCTAGAAACCAAGAATGTCGAAGCTATAGAAGCTCAGGATGTTCGCGAGCTGAAGACCAACGACTAAAGTAGTCTTGGAAACGGCCTTCTAGAATAGCTTTACGACAATTCTGTGCTTCATCAATTAGATAGCTAACATTATGAATAGAGAGCAGCATGGCTCCAGCCATCTCGTTCTGCCTAACTAAGTGGTGCAAATAGGCGCGACTGTGATTAGCACAGGTTGAACAAGTACACTCCCTATCAATTGGCCCCCAATCTTTTCGGTAGGGCGAATTCTTCAAAGATATCCGTCCATCTTTAGTAAAGGCCGCCCCGTGCCGAGCCAGGCGGGTCGGGGAGACACAGTCGAACATGTCAATACCGCATCTGATGGCATAGATGATGTCCCAGGGAGTGCCGACGCCCATTAAGTAACGAGGTTTCAAGCGAGGCAACAGCGGCGTGGTATAGAGCACCACATTTTCAATAGTCTTGCGATCCTCTCCTACAGCTACACCGCCAATGGCAAAACCAGGAAGGTCGTAGGCCGTTACAGCCGCAGCAGACTGCCGCCGCAGATCTTCGTAGATACTGCCTTGAACTATGCCAAATAGAGCCTGGTCGGCGCTGCGAGCATGCTTGTCCACACAAATTTCTAGCCAGCGGTGGGTGCGCTCCATTGCCGACTGAGCTTCTTCAAAGGTGGCTGGATTCTTGACGCATTCGTCAAAGGCCATAATGATGTCGGCGCCAATGGCGTTTTGAATGGTCATCGACTCACCTGGTCCGATAAAATGCTCTCGCCCGCCCCGGTGGTCTTTAAAGAAAACGCCCTTATCGGTAATCTTGCGCAATT
The DNA here is from genome assembly GCA_030696635.1 of Candidatus Melainabacteria bacterium. Taxonomy (GTDB): domain Bacteria; phylum Cyanobacteriota; class Vampirovibrionia; order Obscuribacterales; family Obscuribacteraceae. The sequence continues at coordinate 103,115 of JAUYRX010000016.1, read as the reverse complement.
CATCAAGGCTGAAAACCTGGAACCCGCCAGAATCTGTGAGAATTGGCTTGTGCCAATTCATAAACTTATGTAGGCCGCCGGCCTCTCTAATCAACTCATGGCCTGGTCGCAGATAAAGGTGATATGAGTTAGAAAGTACTATTTGAGCACCGCAATCGTTAGTTTGCTCAAATGTCAGGGCGCGCAAGGCAGCATTAGTGCCCACCGGCATGAACACAGGGGTTTCCACTGTGCCATGAGGGGTGTGAAACTTACCTGCTCTTGCCCCTGACCAAGGGCATTCAGCTTCAAGTTCAAAAGTTACTGCGTAGTTCAAAAAGGTACCTGAACCGGACGGGACATAATTCTATAGCTTGAGCCTAAAGCAGACAGTATAGTTATAATTCCTGGTAGATGAAAGCTTTTATTACTCAATCAATCACTACTGCTAGCTGCCTGCTGATTCTGGCTCTGACTTGGACTTTGCCAGCAGGGGCGCAATTTACTTTCACTGAACCTGGTTCTTCTGCAGAAACTCAAAGTGACAGTGCCGCGATATATGCCAATCGCATATTGAAGCGCAGGCTACAGAGCGATAAGCGCTTGGCCGTGCATCTATTAGCAAAGGAAGAAGGGGGCGCCGATGTCTATGCCAGTTTGCCCTTTCAGGCGGAACAGCTGCATCTGCTGCTCGGCCGCTATCAGGCCTTTGGCCAGACAAATGCACCAACGGTTGGCCCTAAATTAAAAGGTTCAATAGACGACAAAAGATTGGCTCAGACACGCTTTCAAGCAGAGCAAATGATTTTAGGCAATGCCGCTAGCGATGTCAAAGTACTAGACGAATTTAGCTCTCCGCCAGTAGCAGAAGGAGAAGGCACGCTTTTAAACAAGATCAATGCTGTAGATTGCAATCTTGTACAAGCCTTTGACTTGGCTCTGGCAGGCCGTATGGCCGACGCCTTAGCGAAACAGTCGGAAACAATCAAAAGCAATCAGAAACTTAGTGCCACCGCTCAAGCGAGAATTGAGAACAATCAACTTTGCCTTTTGGCCCTAAGCGGCAATCTTGACGCTGCCGCTGCCGCCATCAAGAAAGGTTCCAGCACTTCGCCTTGGCTACAAAGTCCAGCAAAATATCCCATCAATCTGCTTAATCGAGCCAATATTTTACTTGCGAATAAAGATGCTTCGTCAGCTTTGAAAATTCTTGAGAAATTCGAGGGTACTCTACCGGGCCGATTAGGGCTCGCACTTCTTAGAGCTAAAACAATGGCCTACAGCCAATTGGGAGAGAATGAAAAAGCTCAAAAATTAGTGGGCGAAATAGTAAAACGCTACCCAAGCAACCCCGGGGCTCTCACCATGGCTGGTGACCTAGCCATGCAAAGTGAAAATTACAAACAAGCCGCTATTTATCTAAAACAGGCTGCCAGTCTCAATAAAGCTAACCCCGATTCGCTGATAAAGCTAGCCCAGTGTCAATCGAAAATGGGAGATCTAGATGAAGCAATTAAAACAGCCACGCTTGCTACCCGCGATTTTCCCCAGAGCCCAGACTCTCACATGGCACTGGGCAAGCTGCATATGGACAATAAAGAGTTTCTTGGCGGGCGGCTACAATTTGAGAGAGCACTAGAAGTGAGCTCTAGTTTTTCTGAAAAGAGGCAAGTATTTTTGCCACTGATAAAAGTGCTAGATATCATGAATGAAGATAAAGACATGCTCAAGTATCTCCAACAATGGGTCAAGCAATACCCCCAAGAACCTGTCTGCCACTATAACCGCGCCTTTGTCCTGGCAGAGAAAAAACAAGTCGATGAAGCTATCGAAGAATATACAAAAGCTATTGCTCTAGCACCAAAATATAGCAAAGCCCGCTATAACCTAGCTCTACTCTACGTACAAAAGAAAAAGCCACAAGAGGCAAAAGCACAGCTGGTGCGCTTTATAGAAGACAGCAGTGGAGCTGAAAAAGAGCAAGCAGAGAAATTGATCAAGACTCTTTAGGAATACTTTTGACGAGATCTAGAAACTGATCAAGAAAGTTGTCGTCGATATATTCCATATCGCCTGCAACTGGTATAAAGCTTCTTCTGCGCGTTTCGGGATCTGGCACCATTGCCTCCCTCCTCTCCTGCTCTTCCAAAATATGCTTTATCTTCTCCACGCCAAAGTCTGGATAGCCAGCCAGAGCAGACAAAATAACTTCAGAGACACGTCCAACAGGTCTTACCTCTGGTCTATAAGGCGAAGGAGGAGGAAGCGGACGATACTTATTAAATAGTCGAAACACTTTTCTCACAGCCTGTTCATCTATGTGTTTTTGACAGAAGAGAAAAAGGTCTTTCGCCAGCCAAGGCTCTGTAATCTGGGGCATTAAATCGTCTTTGATGCCCCTTAGGTAATAGTCGACAACTTCTGCACCATGCTCTTGCCAAATTTCTTTGGACAACGTCCTGGACGAAAATTCAGGCAAATCATTGGCTACCGTTCTGAAATACTGCCCAATCGGACCGCACAAATCGGTCCAGTAGAGCGGATCGATGGGTCGCCTCTGAATCCGGGAGAGAATTCGATTAGTGGGAATGTGCACCAAAGTCATATAGACACCATAGTGATAGCAGCCGCCTCTAGAGCTCAGCCAATTGAGCCGTCAACGCCACAGCAAATTCATAGACGCAGTTCTTTATGATTTTCTTGGGCAATTCATACGCCCTATATAAGGAATAGCATTAGAACAAATGGACAACAAAAAATTCGATCAAGCTTTCCAGCCCAAGAGGTTGAGGGTCGAAACAAAGTCGCCGCGCCGCCAGAGCCAGACATGAAAGGCAAAAATAAGCTGCTCAGCCGTAAGCACGCCTTGAGATATAAGGGCATGACCTGCTTTAATGGCATCGAGTTTTTCTTGATCTACAAAGCCGCGATTAACTAAAAACTGCTCAAGCTGGTCACTTTCTCGTTGCTCTACAAGCCTTACCTGCTCTAACTCTGCGCTATTGACGATACCGATGATTTCAATCATATCGACCAAGCTTAGATTCTCTTTTAGTTCGCTAAATGGCCGCACCATAACTGGTTTCATTGCCGCCAATTCTTCAACAGAAAATTCAAGGGGCCGGCCGGTTCTAGCGCACAAACCAAGCATTTGAGCGGCGCGAACAGGGTCAACAGTTCCCTCAGCTATATACTTTTGGGCACGCAAAGCAGACGAAACAATCAATTCACTGATAATTCCTTCATCTACTACGACCTGACCCAAGGGCTTAGCTTCAGCCATACTTTTTTCAACACATGAAAGCAAATCAAGCTCTGAAATAAGCTCAGAGAGCACGAACAGCTCACCCAAGCGCACTGAATTTTCTTCACGATAGCGCTTCAAACCACCGAACTCAAGAATTTCTTCTATATGTTCATTGTGCATATGAGATAGCTTTAGCGCCCCAACGGCTTGGTCATAGCCAATCTTGCGCTCATTGACCAAGAGCTGTGCTGTTAAACCAGCATAGGCCACCATTTCATTTACTGACTTCTGCAGCACCAACACACGAACGATCGGCAGACCCGACAAAATACTGGTTTCTAGTGCGAGAGAAAGCTTGTGGGGAGAAATGGCCCCGGCATCAACGAATAGTTTGCCTAAATTGCGACCAAAATTAATGTGCTCAATTTCGCAGCCAATAGAGAAGAGATTATCGACAAATGTCTCACCGTTCACTCGCATAAGCTTTAGGACATCGCTGGCCTTGTCGGGGCTGATTAATCTTTCCCGAATGAGGTTCTGGGCCTGAAGGGTGCCATTAAGCTCCCTTTCTGAGACCAAGCCCGATTCGACTAAAACCTTGCCCAGCGGGCTTTTTCGCCCCTTCGACATGACCAGGGCTGATTCAATACTGTCTGGAGAAACAAGACCTGCTGTGACAAGCAAATCACCAATTTGACTGGAAGTATGAGATTGAGACACCGGAGCACCAATTAGCTACGAGAAAAGTATATCTGTTTGGCCGCACTCTTTCTATAGCCGGTAAGAGGCAAAATTAGCTTAATTCTAGCCAGATCGGCTATCGGCCAACTATATAGCAGATCACTGATGGGAGGTATCAAACGCCTATAGAGATATACTAACTTACTGAGAGACTATGGACTGTTTCCTCACCGCCAGCGGTGCTCACTTAGATAGAATATAGTCTCGGGGCTAGGCACACTAAATATTGCCAAATCTACCCAAGTAGATATTCAATCGATCAAAAAGTGGTGCTCAATCAAAGAAAAGTCAGAGAAAAGTCGGCTATTTTTGGCCAAAATGATGACAGCACGGCAATTTCGGGATAATATTGTCATGCTAAGTATTATCTACTCTTGACACTAAATGCAGTGTGTAGTCTAATGCGGCAATAGGGTGCCATCTCTAGCATCATTCAGGTGTATCTTTGCGAATCAAAGAAATCGAACTTGATAACTTCAAGTCATTCGGGAAGCAAACGTTAGTCCCTCTTTTAGATGGCTTCACGACCATCTCCGGGCCAAACGGTTCAGGCAAGTCAAACATCATTGACAGCCTGCTATTTGCCTTGGGCTTATCTTCTACAAGAACAATGCGGGCCGAAAGACTGCCTGATCTGCTCAATAACTTGAGCGGTAAAACCGAAGCCAAAGTGCGCGTCCGTTTCTGCCACGACGACGGTGCCGAGCTTGAAGTCACCCGTAGAATTCGCGTCAAAGATACAGGCTATACATCTACTTATATACTTAATGGTCGCGTAGCCACCCTAACTGAGGTGCATGAAGAGCTGACTAAATACAACGTCAGCCCCACTGGTTACAACGTCATCATGCAAGGCGACGTCACCGGGATTGTCACCATGAGCTCCACCGAGCGTCGCAAAATCATCGACGAATTGGCCGGCGTAGCTGAATTTGATCGTCGAATTGATCAGGCTCAAAACGAGCTTGAGTCAGTAGGCGAAAAAATTGAACAACAAAAAATCATTCTCACCGAGATCCTCTCTCGACTCGAAACCCTAAAAACTGACCGAGATCAGGCTCTCAAGTATCTTGAACTGAAGAACCAGAAAGAAGTAGTAGAGCGCGATCTCGTCTTTGTACGTTCAGCCGATCTAGAGAACCGCTGTGCCATTGAGCTCAGAGAAATCGAGAAGCTCAATAAAAAAGAAGAAGAATTAATTGAACGGCTTCACCAAACTGAGGTCAACCTGCTCGGCCTGCGTACCGAAATGGGTCGCATCGATCAAGAAATTCGTGAAAAAGGCGGCAATGAGCAGCTCTTATTGCGTCAAGAACTTGAGACTAAACGAGGCGAACTGACTCGCGAAGAGAACAAACTCTCTAATTTGAACGGCGTCATTGGTGAAAAGACCAAGCAATCGAAACAAATTGGCGGCCAAATTAAGGCCATAGACAAGCACCTTTCTGATATTTCAAAACAGAAGAAGCAGCATCAGGCTGACCAACAGGCTGTGCGCGTCGGCTTGATGGAGAGGCAAGGCGCTTTTAGCGCCGTCATGGCCGAAATTGAAGTCTTACGCCAAGAGAAAGATAAGTCTTCTGACAAAATCTCGAACTTGCATGGTGATTTGCAAAAGCTCAGAGATGATCGTCACTCTCTTGAAGTAAAGAAAACAGAGCTACGCACGAGACGCGAGTCTCTTGAGCGTGAGCTTGACGCCATGCGCACCAAGGCCACAGAGCAAATTACAAAATCGGCTCAGACCAAAGGCTTGCTGAGCAAACAAGAGAAAGATTTCGTCGATCACCAAGCTCTGGTAGCCGGTATCGAGCGCTCACTTCAGCAGTACGAAGGCGAGCTAGCGGGTACACGAGAAGAAATTGAATCGAAGCGTCATGCCCAAGATACAGTTAATCGCCGCTTAATCGAGCTTGAGACTACCCGCGAGGTAGCTGGCGAATCTGGCTATGGCCGTGCCGTTGAAGCAATTTTGTCGGCCAACATTCCTGGGGTACACGGCACCATTGGCCAACTGGGTACGGTCGATGATCAATACACCACTGCGTTAGAGACAGCTATTGGCCCGAGGTTAGGGCATATTGTTGTCGACGACGACCAAGTGGCTCAAGATTGCATTCAATATTTGAAAGCCAATCAAGCTGGTCGCGCCACTTTCGTACCTCTAAATAAGATTCAAACTCAGCCTCCGGGTTTACTGCCCAATCGTCCAGGCATCATTGATTTTGCTTACAATCTCATTGACTTCAATCCTAAATTTGTCAAAGCCTTCCAATATGCTTGCGGGCAGACAATTATTGTCGACACTATGGAGAATGCCAGAAAGCTTCTAAACCAAGCACGCATGGTTACTCTCGGTGGTGAGTTATTCGATAAGTCGGGTAGTATCTCCGGTGGTAACGACAACAAAGCCAAACTGCACTTCGGCAATCGCGGCGAAACTGATTTGGCTGTTCTTAAACAAACCGCCAAGAGTTTGGCCGACCAAGTGCGCTGGCTTAAAGACTCTCTCAAAGAGCTAGAAACTGCACTTAATGATGAACGGGGCAAGCTCAACAGTGCACGCCAAGTCTTGGCACAGAAATCCGCCGAGCTTGACAACAATCGTAAGTCTGTCAAGAACATGGAAGACGACGTCGAGAGCATCAAACCGCAATTGCGCAGCAAGGGCGATGAGATGGATGCCATCGATCAAGAGACCGTGCAAGTTGATGCTGAGATTAAGCTGCTCACAGCTGAAATAACTAAGCTCGAAGATTCGCTCGAAGGCGCACGAGACAAGGGCAAGAAGACCCACTTAGAAAAACTGATCATCGAATCAGAAGAGCTAAGACAAGCGCAAATTGCTGTTGAAACTGAGTTCAAAGAGCTGCAGCGTTTAATTGACGTCACTGAGACTGAAGAGCGCGTTGAAATCAATAACCGCGAGAATCTCACTCTACAGGCTAACGAATTGGGTGCCGAGCTAGATGAACTAGAAGCGCAAAGACCAACTCATGAAGCCGTTATCACTGGCATGCGTATTGCCATTGGCGAAATGGAGAAGAAAGTCTCAGCTATCTCCGACGAACTAGAGTCAATGCGTAAGGCTAAAGAGGACATTCACGAAAAAGTCACGGCTTCTGAAATTGAGCGCACCAAAATTGATCAAGAACTAATTCGCGTCAAAGAACACAGAAATGAGCGCAAGATGACTCATTATGAAATTGAGCAGCAATTAGTTGTGGTCAAAGAGCAGATTGCTTTGATTTTGGCAGAAAACCCCAACTACGAACCGCCAAATGCTGGCACCGTAGAACAACTCAAGCAGCAAGTAGAAAGACTAGAGCGCCGCATGCGCGCCTTAGAGCCAGTCAACATGAAAGCTCTAGAAGACTACAACCAAACAGAAGAGCGTCAAAGAGAACTAGCCGAGAACCTAGAGACTCTCAGTGACGAACGTGAACAGATTGACCACCGCATTTTGGGCTATGGTCAACTGAAAAAAGAAAACTTCATGGAAGCATTCACAGCGATCAATGCCAACTTCCAAGATATCTTTGCTGAACTTTCTCATGGTACAGGCCGCTTGGAGCTAGAAAATCCAGAGAGTCCATTTGAAGGCGGCTTAATTATTAGAGCTCAGCCACGCGATAAGAAGATGCAACGCATCGAAGCCCTCTCGGGTGGAGAGAAGTCGTTGACAGCTCTATCGTTTGTGTTTGCCTTCCAGCGCTTCGCCCCAGCTCCTTTCTATGCCTTTGACGAAGTTGATATGATGCTTGATGGTGCCAACGCTGAGCGCCTGGCGCGCATGGTTAAGACTCAGTCAGCAAGTGCTCAGTTTGTAGTAGTCAGCCTGCGCCGTCCGATGATTGAAAATGCCGATCATGCTATTGGTGTATCACTAAGAGCCGATGGCTTCTCACGAGTTGTTGGCATCAAAGAAGTGCAGCTGCCTGATGAGTCGCAACTTCCTGTGGCAGCTGGAGCTTAGTGCATGAGCAGTGACATATTCAACGATGTGACTATTCAGAATTTAGCGGGGGCACTAAAGCCTCCTACTAGAGGCAGAAAGAAAGTCACAGCCGTAAGCGACGCAGACTCATCTAATTCTGATTCAGCGAAGCCAGGAGCCAAGAAAAAGCCCGCTGGCAAGAAAGCGAGCCCACTCAGTACCCGCTCGTTTCCCACTGAGTCTTTTGCCCCGCCCTCTCCTACTTCTGATTTTGCTCCTTTAACCAGAGCTGAAATTCTTGCTCAAATGCCAGCAGAATTAACTGGTGAACTCCTTGCTGATCCAGCTTTAGCGCCACTTGCGGCTGGTCTTGGCACCGACTTGATGCAGCCAGAATCTACCGACGTCATTCGCGCCGGCAACGATTATGCCTTCAAGAGCGAACCAGACTCAGGTATTGAGATTCTGGTGAAGATGGCAGAAAAAGGCGAAATCGATCCAAAGAACGTTGATATCATCGACGTCTGCGATAAATTCCTTAAAGCCATTGCAGCTAACCCTAAAGAGAGCTTGCGCCTCAGTGGCAAAGTAATTTTCCATGCGGCTGTACTTTTACGCATGAAAGCAGAAGCACTATTATCTTTAGCTAATAGCAGCCTAAATCCGATTGCTGACGACTTTCTTGATTTTGATGATGAAGGCGGTCCGATTCTCTATGACTCGAACAAACAAGAAGTTGGTAGACAGCTTACCTTCAAAGACTTAGAAGGAGCGATTGTTAGACGAGCACAGAGAAAGAAGACCCAAGTTCGCGAACGTAAAGTAACTCTCGAACAGCTGATCGCTGCTCTACGCGAAGCTGAAAAAGTCGAAAAGACAAGACAACAGAAGAAGCCGAAAGCTACTATCGACTTATCGGATCACCATGAAGTAAATGCCTACGACGATATTCTTGATCTTGCGCACGATGAAGACATACAAGAATCGATTGAATTGATTGAACAGTGGATCATTCAAAACATGCTCAGTGGGCAGGGTATAGAAGTTTTTGATTTAGTTCTAAAATTGTCTGTAAAGCAAGACTGGGTTGAAGTATTTTTAGCAGCACTATTTTTGTCAAATGCAGGTAAGATAGATCTAGAGCAAGAGACTTTCTACGGACCGTTATTCTTGACTCTACCAGTCGGTCCATCTAGCACTGCTGTTTCCGCTAGCAATAGCTCTATCGATAGCAATAGCACTAGCAGTAGTACCATCACAGAGAGCTGACAGCGCCATGAGCCTAAAAAATCACATAGAAGCACTTCTGTTTTTAACCGATAAGCCCATCAAAGCTGCGGTAATTGCTCGCACCCTTAATCAAGATGTGCAAGACATTCGCAAAGCTATGCTTGAGTTAATCAACGACTACGAGAATCGCAATAGCGCCCTCGAAATTGCTGATGAAGACGGCTATATGCTACAGGTCAAAGACGAGTTCTCTGGGCTCGTTGATGAGTTTGCACCATTTGAATTGCCAACTTCGTTGGTGAGAACACTTTCAGCAATTGCTATCAAGCAGCCAGTGGCACAATCTGAAGTTATTAAGTTGCGCGGAGCCGGTGCTTACGACCACATCAAGGAATTAATTGCCCGTGAGTTAATTCATCGTCGTGAAGATGGTCGCTCACCCTTGCTTACAACCACTAAGAAATTCCAAGAATACTTCAGGCTATCCAAAGACGGCCAGACCTGGCGGCATCAGCTAGAAACTGCCACCAATAAAGATCGTCCAGAAGAAGAGCAAGTTTCACTACAAAAAGATGTACAGCTAGAGCTATTTGATGCTCCCGTAGCAAATAGTGGCCTTGACGCTGATACAGAAGCGCAGATTCAAGCTGCTGTAGATGGTGACAATCATGTTTATGACGCCGCACCGGACACTGATAAAACTCAATCTGCAGTAGAGTCTCTTTCAGTAATGCCGGCACAAGAAGTACCAATTACCGGATATTAGCTAGAGATACGTCTTAGGGTCAAATAATTGCAGCCTGTAGCAGATGTAAGACAGTTTTCTTATAGCGCTGTCTTAGTAGCGGGTGGAGCTGGTAGCAGATTCGCTCGTCAAGCTAAGCAAGCAGAACTAGAAGTTCGAGCAGATACTATTGGCGAGCCGAAACAGTTTCAGCCACTCAATGGATATCGATTGTATATATGGTCGCTATCTAGGCTATATAAGAACGGCAATCTTACAAACATAGTAGTGACCGTCCCGGCCTATTTCATCAACGAGATTAGTCGAGAACTAGAAGTTCTATTTCCCGCTCAGGTTGCGTCGCGAATATCAGTCATTGCCGGCGGTAGCACCAGGCAAGAATCTGTATATAAAGGATTAGAAAAGCTATCAGAACTTGGCAAGCCTGACTTTGTTTTGGTGCACGATGCCGCTAGGCCTTTCATTTCAGACAAAACAATCAACGATGCCATAGAAACAGTCACCGCTAGAGGTGCCTGCACGATTGCCACTCCAGTTTCTGATACCTTAAAAAGAGTGGAGCAAGATAAAATTTGCCAGACAATTAACCGAGAGCATTTGTTCGCCGTGCAAACCCCACAGGCAGCACCTTTCGGCTTACTTTTGCAGTGTCACCAAGAGGCAGCGGCCCGTGGTATTGGTGTTACTGATGATGCGGCGATTTTGGAACATTTTGGCCACGAGGTAGTCATTTTTGCTGGTTCCAATAACAACATTAAGGTTACTATTTTCGATGACATGCGCACCTGTGAGCTTCTTGCATCTCTTTATCTACCTGATACACCTTTATAACCGCCAGCGGTGCATATACAAAAAATAGCAATTTGCACATCTCTATCCAGTGGTCACCATTTGTGGTGCCTCTTGCGCATTTTGGAGAAATGACTAAAATTGATAGCAATCAGTATTTATTTCCAAGCATAAAAAAGGGAAAGCCATGGTTGACGACTATAGAGACAGCCCACAGGATAAACCTATATTTGCTAACGAGACCAAGTCTGGCAAAAGAGAGATCGATCTCTTCCCAGCCCTGCAAGATCGTCGCATGATGGCATTGGGTTCCGTTCGCCAGAACGCACCAACCAGATTAGGCACCCAAATTTCAATATTCAGCCCAGTATCATTTGAAGAAGCTCTCGAAATTGTTGAATGCTTGCGCTCGCGCGCTGCCACCACAATTTCCCTAGAGAATATGAAAAAACTAGACGCTAGTCGATTAGTTGATTTTGTCGCTGGTGCTTCTGCTGCACTAGACGGAGATTTCCACAAACTAAGCGAACAAGTTTATGTATTTTGCCCTTCAAATATTCGTATAACTCCGCCTGCTAAACCAGTAGTCGAAACTCCGTATGTGCCTTATGGCGATACCCTTGCCGGTATGCCTACACCGTCTGAATCTCTAAACTCAGATCTCGGCCTCGGCGCTCTCGATTTCCTCTATCCAGGCAGAAGTAGTCAAGCACCAAGCCAAGCAACTTCTCCTTGGACAAACTCATAGTTATGCCAGAGGCCGTTGTTAAAGAAATCTAAGGTTCTCGCCCCGCGGCCATTGCAAAGTCCTTCTTCAAGTTTTTTAACAGCTTCAGTTAAGTCTCGCTGGTATGATTGAAATTACGAAGCACAGGCGGGTTTCCTGCTTGTTGCCGCCTCCTCCTTACCTAATCCACCACAACATGTCTTCCCCTTCGTCCAACGAGGGGGAAGTTCTGTTTTAAGCACTTTTCACTTAAGCTTAGAGAAATTCCAGAGGGATACATGGCACTAGCAAAAATTGGTACCTATCTAGGCTCGCTAATGATCATCTTGGCGAGCGTCGGTCATAGCAACCATGTCCAAGCAAAATCTTCACTGGCCCAGGTCGGCGACCAGGTGACAGTAACCACATCTGATACCACAATCCCATTACCTGCCACCATCATTGCAATTGTCAAAAATAAATACACAGTACAAATGCTGCCTTCTTATCAGTTCAAAGGCAACGAAACGTTCGTTATAACGGCCAGACAAATAAAACTAGTTTTCCCCGCGCAATCTGCAGCCGAGATTAAAGACAATCCAGATCTTGGCAAGAGCGGAGTCACCAAGTTAGTCGAGTCTACCAGCAAGAAGAGTGGACCAATCCTGTCGGCAACGGCTACGGCCGGCAACAATGCCAAGGTGTTAAGTGGTTTTTTTATACGCTTTGGCCAAACCTTTGAAGGCAAAAGGCTAATTTGCCAGGAGGAGCAATTCTATTTCTTTCCCGATGGTCGGGTCTATCATGGACTTCCACCAGAGGGGCCAGCCCATTTAGACTGGGCGAAAGCACTCAAAGAAACCCCAAGTCTTTGCGGTACCTACTGCATCATTGGTGACACCATTGTTTTTCAATGGCATGGCACTCCCCAACAAACTATTTCCTGGAAATTGCGGCGAAAAGGCAAAAATCTAGAGCTCAATGGTATGGTGGCAGACAAAGCACCAACATTCCCCAACAATGCCAAACTTGATGGCACCTATGCTCGGCCGGAAATAGTTGTCATTCAAGGGAAGCCCATAACAACTCCAGTCACATATTTGTTTACCGCCGACGGCAAAGTAACAGTCGAACGTAAAGTAACAGTCGAAGTTAAAGACAAAACCTTGGCCGTTCAAAAGCAAAGCGGTAGCTATCGGCTTTCAGGCAACGATATCGAGCTAAACTTTGGCGATGAAAGCATCTGCAATACTATCTTCCCCCAACATCTAGACAATCACAGTCTGAAATCGCCAGATAGACTGTCGATCAATGGCAAGCTATTTGAGAAAGTCAAATGACCTACTTTTGTCGCTGAGCGGCTCGATAGGGCAGCATAATCTCCTGATAAGCTGTCTCAGCGGCGGTCTTTCCACCGACACCTTCGAGTGGCTGGCGAATATATTCAGAAGGTGGCGCACCAGGACCGCCATAATCACGAATAAGCATTCGCTCAGCCGCACTATGCTTGATGAAGTCCTTCATGGTGCCGCCCTGCAGCGTCAGCTCTACGTGCTCAGTAGTATTTTTATCAACCTTATGTTCACGTGAAATAATCAATGATGGTGACCTGTCCCCCGAGTAAACACCCATGGAACGATAATCGAAATCTATACCCTGCTTGCCAAGTTCCTTATTGAGCTGATAAAACGTCTCGTCTGCAATTTTCACTCCAGACCGTTTGAAAAATTCGTCTGGTTTTGCGCCGTTTTCAGCTCTAGGAGCCAAACGGTTAAAGAACTCACCGACTTTAGTCAAATCGCCTGTATTTATAGCCTTGGTAATCTCAGCAACATTCTGCTCGACTTTAGCGCTTTCTGCCTTATTGAGCTTTGGCCGAAGCGAATCTTCATACTGCTCTCTCGGTATACAAGCTACCTTCTTTAGGTCAGCATCTTCCTTTGGAAAACCCAATTCATCCATAACCCAATCGACCAAGCCACGGTCTGAATCTCTAACTGCTTCGGCTTTTTTAACGTGCTCGCGTGATTCGCAAACTGGTTTGTCGTTAGCCATAAAGTCTCCTAATCAAAATTACAGAAGCCAAGCGAAAGCTCAAAGGGCAAGTATCTCGCCTTAGATATATACCCAAATGCCCCACAGGGAAAACCTTATCAGTCGCAGATGCCCACCAGCGCCGAAAATCTAGTGTTTCGGCAAGGCCGCGAGAGTCGCGTAGTGCTTGACAATATGCTCGGCAGCAGCGGCCGGTTCATCACCATTTACTGTCAATTCATAGGGCTGATTGCTGGCTATAGCCTTAGAGTAGAGCGGGTCATAGTAGTCGGCAAGCAAAATCGAAACCACAGAAGAGAGATCATTAAGGTCGGCCAAACGCTTAACCTCTGCCAATTTCTGCCCGCCAAGGCGTTCCTTAATAGCATCAAGAGAATGCAAGGCCTGCTCTTTGGCTGCGCTAGAAAGACGCCTAGAACCTTCTGTATAGTCGCGCACGATACGTTGGGTCCTTGCTCCTAGGCTGCCTTCAACCAGCACCCGAGCACCATATTGAATGCGATCGTAGACGAACTTTGGCAACGTCAGGCGGCCGATTTTCTTACCTTCGGCCTCAACAAATACAAGACCGGGGGGAAAAGTTCGCACGGCCTGCCAAATTGCTGCGTCAAAATTCTTCTGCGTCGGTTGAGCCCCAAGACCTAAAGCTCCAAAGACCGAACCACGATGATTGGCAAGCTCTTCAAGGTCAAGCACAGACTGTCCCAGCTCTTTTAATTTGCCAAGAATTTCAGTTTTACCCGCCCCAGTATGGCCATGCAAAACCACCATGGCAAAAGCATAAGGGTCATCCTCGAACTCGCTCAGGAGTTCTTTGCGCCAAGCCTTATAGCCACCAGTAAGACGCCAACAGTCGATTCCTATAATACTAAGCAAACTAGCAACAGATTCACTGCGCAGTCCGCCCCTCCAGCAGTGCACCACCAGTGGTGCAGAGACCGTGCGCTTTGATAAAATCTCATCAATCAGCACTGGTATCTTAGGCGAAATTATGTTTAGCCCCTGACGACGAGCTACGACTTCGCCTTCTAAGGCATAAATGGTGCCTATAGTCTGACGCTCTTCATCACTAAACAAAGGCACATTGATAGCATTGGGAATATGCTCCTCAATGTACTCGCACGGAGAGCGCACATCAACAATCACTGCCCTCTTTAGGCTATTAAGTTCCTCGGCAGTAATTTCGCGCCAAGTCATAGCTTACTTATCTTTGAGAGACTTAACTACTTTCTCAACCTTTGTATTACTAATAGCTGCCAATTCCTCTGCACTTGCTTTGGCCGAGCGCATTACCATAACTTGCAAGAGAGGGCTTGATCTCAAATCACGGGCAAAGTGCGCTTCTAACTTTTCAACTAGAACACTTCTTACTTCGTCTGGTGTGACCGGACCCTTAGCATTGGCTTTGCTAATTATACCTTCGATATTTTGACGCATTTCTTGCACAAAATCTTCAACAGGTATTCCGCGGGGCAAAATTACCCCGCGCAAAGTGACGTCTGGACCGCCCACAATAGAGCCCTTAGGGTCAACAGTAACGGCTACAACAACTAGGCCGTCATCCGCTAGCTTTTGCCGATCAGCCACAATTTCTTCATCAATAAAGAAATCACGATTAAAGTCAATTAAAAGCACTCCTGCTTCAACAAGACCATTCACCTTGCCTTGACCATCAGTCAGTTCGAGCACCTCGCCGTTTTCCATGACAAAGACATTGTCACAACTGACACCACATTCGACGGCCAGTTCACCGTGGCGTACCAGCATTCGATACTCACCATGCACTGGCATAAAGAATTTCGGCTTGCATAAATTTATCATCAATTTTTGCTCTTCCTGGCAGCCGTGGCCTGATACGTGCACACCAGCATCACGACCATAAATGACTTTCGCCCCTCTAACACACAAGGCATTTATGGTATTGGCCACCGACCTTTCATTGCCTGGTATGGGAGTGGCAGAAATAATTACGGTATCCCCAGCAATGATTTTGATTTGCCGATGCTCGTCATTGGCAATTCGTGTGAGTGCCGACATTGGCTCACCTTGGCTGCCGGTGGTGAGAATAACGACCTTCTCTTTCGGCAGCTGATTGACTTGATCTACTGGCACAAGCAGACCATCAGGATAGGTCATATAGCCAAGTTCGCGAGCAATGCTAGCAAACGTCAGCATCGAGCGGCCTAAGACTGCCACCTTGCGGTCATACATCATAGCCGCCTGCAGTACTTGTTTGACGCGGTTTACGTTACTGGCAAAAGTGGTGACAATAATGCGACCTTTAGCGTTGGCAAAAGACTCATTAATTTTGGCCCAGACCGTGCGCTCAGACGGCGTGAAACCCTCTCTTTCAGAGTTGGTACTGTCACTCATTAATAACAGAATGCCCTCTTCGCTAGCTGCCGCTAAGCTTGCAATATCGGACTGTTCATTATCAACAGGAGTGAAGTCAAATTTGAAATCTCCTGTATGAACGATGACTCCTACCGGAGTTCTAATAACTAATGAAAAAGCATCTGCAATCGAGTGCGTACAGCGAATAAATTCAACATTAAAACAACCCATCTGCACGCGTTGGCGCGGCTTTACGTGCTTGAGACTTGTACGGCCAAGTAAACCATTTTCAGAGAGCTTCTTTTCGAGCAAGCCCAATGCCAAAGCTGGGCCATAAATGCTCGGCAGGGTAACGTCGCGCAAGAGAAAAGGAATACCACCAATGTGATCTTCGTGGCCATGGGTAATGGCTAAACCACGCAAATACTGCTGATTTTTGGCGAGGAAAGTAAGATCGGGTAAAACTAAATCGACACCCAACATTTCTTCAGAAGGAAATGCTAGACCAGCATCGACAAGAATCATGTCTTCACCATAGGCAATGGCCATGGTGTTCTTACCGATTTCGCCTAGGCCACCCAAAGCAATTACTTTGAGTGTCTTACTGGTAGAAAACCCATCTGTCGATGTCTTCAGTTCTGGCTTGATCGCCTTAGTGTTATGGTCTGTCACAGGGTTCCTCGTTATTAATTCTCTAGGTGAGTTGCAGACTTTGATTTAGATTTAACTTGTAGATCTTAATCAGATCATCCATGGTTTCGCGCTGATTGCTATCGAGAGGCACCAAGGGTAATCTGAGATGTTCTTTGCAGAGGCCCATTTTGGCCAGTACATATTTCAGGCAGGTAGGATTGGGAGCAATAAATAGCCCCTTAAACATTGGCATACACTGATAATGCAATTCTCGAGCAGCATCAAGTTTGCCGCCAAAGAAAGCATTTTGCATTGCCATTATTTGACTACCAATCACATGACTGGCGACTGAAATCACACCAGATGCACCGATAGACAAGAATGGCAAAGTGAGATTATCATCGCCAGAATAAACCAAGAAATCTTCTCTTGCACCAGAAGCAATGTCAGAAGCTTGATCGACATTACCTGTTGAATCTTTGAGAGCATAGATGGTCTTTTCACTCTTACTCAAAGAAATCATGGTCTCGCTACTGATATTGATTCCAGTGCGAGCCGGAATATTGTAGACAATTAGTGGCAATCCTGAAGATTGAGCTATAGCCGAAAAGTGAGCAAACAAGCCAGCTTGACTTGGTTTATTGTAGTAGGGCGCCACAACCAACGCACCATCAGCGCCAAGACTTTCTGCTTTCTGAGTAGCCTTGATTGATTTAGCTGTAACATTTGTCCCCGTGCCCATAATCACTTTCACACGCTTATTGCTAACAGCAATTACAGCCTTGAGCAAAGCCTCTTTCTCATCCTCTTCTAGAGTTGGACTCTCACCGGTGGTGCCAGCAACAACTATAGAAGTACTGCCGGTAGTGATTAGATGCTCAACAATAGCTTCTACTGCCTTAAAATCGACTTTTAGATGCTCATCAAAAGGGGTCACCATTGCAGTGATCATGCGGCCAAAGACTTTTCCATCCGTACTAATCAATTCTATTTCCTCACTAATCTAAAATAGTCTCTAGACCAATTTTTAGTTCGTTCAATTGCATCACAGCCTTCAACGAGAGCGCGATACCGCGCAAAAAGCAATTAGTATTGAAGCTATCATGCCTAATTGTGAGCAGCTCTCCATCACTGCCAAAGATTACATCTTGATGCGAGATCAAGCCAGGCAACCTGAGCGAATGCACTCTAATTCCAGATGTATGTTCAGCACCACGAACATGCGGCATTGACTCATGTTCAGTTACTTCTTTGAGGTTGAATTTCTTGCCGCCACTAGCCATCTTATTGACCGTATGCATGGCAGTACCAGAAGGGGCATCAACTTTCTTTGTGTGATGCATTTCAACAATTTCTGCATTGCCATAGTATTTTGCAGCTTGCTTAGCAAACTCCATCATCAAAACTGCACCAATGGAAAAGTTAGGTACGAGCAGTGCACCCATTTTTCTCTCAGAAGCAAGAACCGACAATTCGGCTATTTGATCTTTGCTCAAGCCAGATGCGCCAATAACAGGTCGAATTCCACTCTCAAGAGCCTTCTTGGCGCAGTCGAAAGAGGCGTCAGCAACCATGAGCACGATTATTGCATCAGGATAAGCAGTCTCTAGTAGGTGATCAAATGAAGAACAGACCGGAATACCTAGCTGACTGCGATCTTCGGTAGCATCTGTAAACTCACTTAAATCACAACCTACATATGGCGCCCCGGTGCGACCAAAGGCCCCAACTAACTCGAAGGCACCATCTTTGAGAATAGGTGTGAGACTAGCTCTACCCATGCGCCCATTAATGCCAGCAACGGCAACTTTAATTCTGGCATCCGATTGAATAATCACCTACCGTACCTCAACTAAATCATCGATTCTAAACTAGAGATTCTAAACCAGAATTCCTATACAAGAACTTCGTGCCCTTCGCTATGGCGACCAGTAGAACCAAAGCCCCCAGCGCCACGTTCGGCACTATCAGACAATTCATCTACTTCGATTACTTCAACTTCTGGCACAGGAGTGACTAACAGTTGCGCAATTCTCTCACCTGGCTCAAAGGTATATGGTTGCTGACCATGATTAACAACCAAGACTTGCACTTCGCCGCGGTAGTCACTATCAATGGTGCCAACACAGTTGGTTAGACTAATACCAGCTTTATCAGCTAATCCAGATCTTGGTCGAACTTGACCTTCATAGCCAGGCGGAATCTCTATGATGATGCCAATTGGAATGCGACAGCGCTCGCCTGGTTGAAGAGTTACAGCTTCTGCCAGGGCATTAGTCAAATCAAGACCAGCAGAACCGGCAGTGGCGTATTTCGGCAGAGCCCTGCAATGAGGCAATCGTTTGACTTTTAAGGTCACAGCTCCTATTGGTCCGATCATCTTTGTTCTTCCTCCACTCAACTAAGTTTCATTTGATAGCTCTCGGCCAATTCTTCCTTTGGCCCCACAACAACTAGAGACAAGGACTCCTTTCTGAACAGGTCATTGGCTAATTCAATAACTGCTTCATTGGTAATGTTTTCTATGTCTGTGCGCGCTTCATCAAGGGGGACAATACGGTTGTAGTGCACTAAGTCTGAAGCATTGTTTGTACTACGCGCGCTCATCGATTCTAAATCCATCAGCAGGTCACTGCGCAGTTGGGTCTTTGCTCGCTTAATTTCAGCAACAGTAAAGCCTTCAGCTTTAACGCGGTCAAGTTCACTAACAATCAGGTCTAACACCTGGGAAGTATTTTCTGGTGTCATCGCCGCATAGATTCCAAACAAACCACAATTGCGGTAGCAGTGTTGCATACTGGCCACGGTATAAACCAGCCCACGACGCTCTCTAATCTCTCTGAAGAGGCGCGAGGAGGCAGATGCTGCTAGACATAGGTCAAGCACCTGCAAGGCATCAATGCGCTTGTCACTATGACTTAAACTTGGCAGGGACAACATCATTTGAGCCTGCTCAACATCCTTGTTGCGCACAATATTGAAAATACGCGGTTGAGGAGTGGGTGGTTTCGGCCCATTGCCTTTGGTCAACTTGCCCAGCTTTTCTGTCAAATAAGCAATTGTAGCTTCTTCGTCAAAATTGCCAGCAATGGAAATCACCATACGCTCAGGACAATAAAAGCGCTGATAATGCTCTTCAATCATCGGTAATGTAATACCGTTAATGGTATCAACTGTGCCGATAATTGGGTAGCTATGGGCGTAACCCTGCCACAGATTTAGATAGGTCAGCTCTTGTGCGACATCTGCCGAATCATCTTCGTACATCTGCATTTCATCAAGAATAACTTTTCTCTCAAGGCGCAAATCAGCAGCATCGAAACGCGGTGCCGAAATCATGTCGCAGATAATATCGAGAGCTACGGGCAAATGTTCACCGAGCACATGACCATAGATTTTAGTAAGTTCTTTGGAGGTGGATGCACCGAGCATGCCGCCGACATCTTCAATATCTTCAGCTATCTGCTCAGCCGATCTCTTTTCAGTGCCCTTAAAAAGCATGTGTTCGATGCAATGAGAGACACCATTGTTTAACGCTGTTTCATAGGCTGAGCCAACTTCAATCCAGAGGTCTATGGCAGCTGAATAAACAGACTCCACGACCTCGGTCACTATTCTTGCCCCGTTTGGGAGAGAGGTAGTCCGAATCATCGTCTTCGCTTTATGGGAATGAATATTCTAGCACTATGGCCATTTCATAGCTAACAACAAAAAAACCACCCAACAAAGCGGT
Organism: Candidatus Melainabacteria bacterium; assembly: GCA_030696635.1. Classification (GTDB taxonomy): domain Bacteria; phylum Cyanobacteriota; class Vampirovibrionia; order Obscuribacterales; family Obscuribacteraceae. Next base: position 82,986 of record JAUYRX010000016.1, on the reverse strand, counting down.
GGTTTTCTTGCTACTGTCTGACTGTCCGTTGCTGGACTCAGTATTTCACCGCGATTCAGTCAGTCCTTCACGCGATGCGGGCCCTCTGCTGTCGTTTCCGGAAGACGTCTCCCTGATGTTTCTACAGCGCCCCTCGGCTCAAAGTGGCCACTTCGCTTAGCCACTCACCGTATGTAACTAATCTATCAAGCCCATCGAAGAAGCGTAAGTACCCCGTTTTTGATTTAAGGATCGCAGCCCCGGGCCTGCTCAAGGCCGCTAATAGAGCTGATGGCGTTCATTGCGATTTACTAAGCACCTGGAATAGAGATGGAGAGCCAATCGAGCCTAAAGATATCCAAATCATTCACTTTGTGGACAGAAACGACCTCTTTTGTATATCCAATACGCATCTGAGAAATAAATCTGCCCTTCGTGCCGTTTAGCAATATGTACACGGAGAAATCTTCCCGCAGTTGGAATTCGGCCTTACCTTCTCTTATAATGCCTTTTGTGCCGACGTAGCTCAGCTGGTAGAGCAACGGTTTCGTAAACCGTAGGTCGAGGGTTCGAATCCCCTCGTCGGCTAATTTTTCAGGTATCCCTCATATAAGGGTGGCCCAATGTCAAAAAATGTGCTTGAGGAACTCTTTGTCAAGCTGTATCTATTGCTAGTTAAAGCCGGAGATTTGAGCCAAATATTGTTGCTCCTTTTCTTTCGCCTCAATTGGGGTTGGCAATTTTTCGTCAACGGCAAAGGCAAGCTAATCAATCATCCAGACATTGTTGAATTCTTCACCAGCCTGCACCTACCATTTCCTAATGAGACGGCTTGGTTTGTCGCCTGTGTTGAATGTTTTGGCGGCATTTTGCTTATTGCTGGATTGGCAGCCAGACCGGTAGGTTTGGTACTGGCCACCAATATGACCGTTGCCTACCTAAGTGTCGAGGATGATCGCAAAACAGTTATTAACTTCGGTAAAGAACAAGACCCGTTTCTGCACGCCGACCCTTTCTTCTTCTTACTGACAGGACTGCTGGCCTTCTGCTTCGGTGCCGGACCAATTTCGCTAGATGGCCTAATCATGCGCATTAGAGAGAAGCGAAGTACCACCCAAGAGGCTACAGCTCAGGCCTAATATAGGCTAAAGATTAGCCCCCAACTCCCAGTAATTTGCCACACCTTCGACACAAGTGGAAGCTAACATATCTGACACTGAAGTTGCGCTGTTCTGAAGCGGCCTTTTTCTTGGAGAATCGTCGATGACAAACCAGGCAGATAATGGAAATCAGAGTGCTACTTCTAGCAAAACGACTATTGAGACAAACGATACCTTCTTCTTGAGTATTATCAGTACTCAGAAAGCTTCTGAAAGATTCGTCGTATCAATCAAAGACCTTTACCAAGAACTTAAAAGCGCTCCGACCAGAAGGGGAAATATTCGGCAGTAAACACGAGATTTCATTGCTAAGATTGTCGGGGTAAAAGTTACCCTAGATGTGAAATGAAAACATCACTGAATCCCCTGCTTTATCAGCTCAACACTCGAGTGTTGCTCACCGAAATGTCGCAAAGACTTGGGCGTACTACCACCCTTGACGACATTCCTGACCAAGAATTGGATAGACTAAGAAATCAAGGCTTTGACTGGGTTTGGCTGCTCAGCGTCTGGCAGACCGGTGCGGCAGGCCAGCACGTTTCTCGCACCAATGAAGGATGGCTTCACGAGTTCAAGCAGACACTGCCAGATCTTAAAGACGACGACATCGCTGGTTCTGGGTTTGCCATAACGGACTACAGTGTGCATAAAGAACTAGGCGGCGAACCAGCTCTGGCAAGGCTACGAGAGCGTCTTAGCAAGCGCGGCTTGAAGCTTTTACTTGACTTCGTACCCAATCACACAGCTATCGATCATCACTGGGTGGAAGAACATCCTGAATACTATGTGGCTGGCAGCGAGGAAGAGCTTGCACAGAAACCCCAGAATTTCATACGCGTAAAGAGCAAGGCCGGTGACCTGATTTTGGCCCACGGCCGCGACCCGTACTTCGACGGTTGGCCCGACACTCTGCAACTAGACTATGGCAACCCAGCCACGCAAGAAGCCATGATTGGCGAGTTATTGAGGATAGGCGCTCAATGTGACGCCGTGCGCTGCGACATGGCCATGCTGCTATTGCCAGAAGTATTTGAGCGAACATGGAGTAGGCCATGTCAGGAATTCTGGAGTAAAGCAACAAGCAGAGTTCGTGAAAAATTCCCCAACTTCTGCTTCATGGCCGAAGTCTATTGGGACATGGAGTGGGCGCTACAACAGCAGGGATTTGACTACACTTACGACAAACGACTTTATGACCGCTTGCGCGACGGCCACGCCCAACCAGTGCGGCAACATTTAATGGCAGAGCTAGAATATCAGCTCAAGATGGCTCGATTCCTCGAAAATCACGACGAGCCACGAGCCGCAGCGACGTTCTCGCCAGATATTCATCAGGCTGCCGCCGTTATAACTTTTTTGTCACCAGGTTTGCGCTTCTTTCATCACGGTCAATTTGAGGGGAGAGAAAAGCGCATATCGCCACATCTAGTTCGCGCACCTAAAGAGGCCGTCAATGATACGCTGGAGAAATTCTACGATCGCTTGCTTGCCGTGCTCAGGCAGCCAATTGTTCGCGAGGGAGAGTGGCAACTACTTGAGTGCTTGCCAGCCTGGGATGGAAACAGCTCATCTAGTTCATTTATTTGCTATGTCTGGCAAAGGCCCGATGAGGAGATGCTGCTCGTTGTCGTAAATTATTCCGAGAATTATGGTCAATGTTATGTTCGTCTGCCCTTCGAAAATATGTCCAAAAATCAATGGCGTCTGCAAGATCAGCTCGGTGAGGCAATCTATGATCGAGCCGGCAGCACCCTGCTATCACAAGGACTGTATCTGGATGTGCCACCATGGCAGACACACATTTTTTCGTTGACTAAATTAAAAGGAAAAGCGAGTGATGAGGCTCTGACCAAGGTCTAGTGAGCAATCATTCCGATGGATGCATCGGTACAAATTCCGCGCCGGATTTTTAAATCGACAGCTGTCGAAAGGCCTGTTGTGTAACCTAGAGATCCGTAGCGATTACTTGCCGAACTAGCCAAACCTCTCTCAACTAAATTCCTATCCCCCGAAGGAACTCCGAACTTTTCGACAATCAATGCGGTTGACTTACCTACTGAAAACTTTGCGATCTCATCCGCTCTCCACTCAGAAAATTCGCGATCTTGTGCTGAGCTACAGACAGCAGAATTGATACACTTATCGTTTCTAAAAATCAAACGAACTGGTATCTGTAAATATCCCAAACGATAGAGCCAAATGTCTTCGCCAACTCTAGAAATCGACCAGCAATCGACAGTACCACCAGCAAAGACAGGTTGACCGACTATTGACTTAATTTGCCCCTTGGATAGGTCTTTAACTCTGGCTGCAAACTGCTCTGCAGCCTCAGTTTCAGCTACTTCAAAATACTCACGTTCAGTAGAAAGCATTAATGAGTATGGAGATACACATCCATTTAGTCGGCGAAAAACATCATCGTGCAAATACGGATTTCCCAGGTTATGACCTGCTTTCGATTGAAGAATTGGATGAATGACAAAGTCATTCTCATTGGCTGGATCAACCATGTAAGCAGCAAGGTCAGCTTTGGATAAGCCGCTACCACTGTTAAGTAAAGACTCTAAAACATGTGCTTCCTTAGTTCTCTTTGCCGACTTCAAAAGCCATAGGTATTCTCGAAGAACACCTCGCACACGCCGACAGCAACCACCGTAGATATCAAACTCTACGGCCACAAGGCGCTTGTAGATTTTCTCAGCCTCAGAAAATCGGCCTTTAGAGCGAAGTGATTCTGCCTCTTCATACAACATATCTGGAGCACAATGCTTAAGCGGCGCATTTTCACGGTTAGGCCAACGCTCAACGCCAATAGGCAGACCAAGCTTCTCTCGATAATAGTCAGACTCTAAATTATGGCCTTGCACTTCATAGATATCGGCAACATCGGCATACGAATCCTGCACCAGTGGACTATCAGGTTTACAAATAGACTCTCTTATCTTCATAGCTTGAACCAATTTACTAGTAGCTTTATCGACTAGTCCAAGTTCTGCATACACGGTGCCCAGCTCACTTAAATTAGCTGCTAGCTTCTCTAGGGCAACAGGCTTAGTATTCTCGATGACATGGATAATTTTGAGATAGAGAATTTTGGCAGCAGCAAAATTGTGATGTTTTTTGTAGTGCCTTGCTCGACTCTCTAAGTAGTCTTCTCCAAACCAACTGCTCAGACCAACTTGGTCGAAAACCTGCAGCTCAAGTTCGGCGAGTCGAAGAGCCTTAAGATTCTGCTCTTCCTCAAGCCTTTGTTGGTTCTCAAAACCGTAATAGGAACCGAACGGTTCGCGCACAAAATGGAACTCTTTATTCAGCAATGAAAGGCTGGCGCAAATCGCTAGAAGCGAAGCCGCCAGTGCAATTGGTTTGCGGTATTTGAAATTTCTTGCGGCCGACAACGTTCATGCACTCATTTTGGAAACCACAAATACCGTCTATATAACAAGTCTACAGGAGTGAGAGATTCTCATTAGAGGGTAAACCCTACATTATTCACTCCCAGCTATCTCTGAACTCTTCCCAGCCAGCCAATCAAAACAAACAGAAGAGGTGCATGAATGACAACATTGATGATCTTGAGCAGCTTGGAATTATCAAGCCCTTGTTGGCTGAGCTGCTGGCGATAGCGAAATAGACTTAACGGCAGTGCAATTGTAGCTAGAGCAGCCAACACTAAAGAAACGATCTCTAGCCAAGTAAGCGGTTTGGCAGAATAATCCATAATAGACCAATAGTTAATGGAACCAATGAGCAATCCAAGCTGCAGAGTGAGAACTTGTTTGTCTAGTTCTGTCAAAACATCTTTGAAGATAGTCAACGAAGCAGCAAAAATGGCTGCTGGCTTCACAACTTCTTTCAGAAGACAAAATACAATCACTGGTGTGATAGCAGCTAAGAAGACTAGAGCGAGAGTATAGTCAGACAGTGAGATTTGACTAGCGGCGCTAAGGTAGCAGTTATAGGTCGCGAAAAAGACAGAGGGTGCAAGCAGGACGAGTGGCACCAGCATATAAAATCGAAACTTTTGCGTTGGTACTAGCATATAGGCCAGCAGAGCAGTAGGGATGGCGCCCAGACAGGCGCCCAAGGCGATCACAAAGAGCATCAGAAAAACATGCAATTGCTGTGGAATCAAGAGTCTAAAGCAAAAGGCATATATTGCTAGTGGTAAACCGGCGAAACAAGCTGACAGACTGAAAACGATATAGCATGCAGGAAGCAGCACTAGCCAACGGCAGATAGCCACAGCTCTATCTTGAGAAAGCGGTATTAGAGCAATATTGGACCTATCAGTCTCCACCAAAGCGACTCCTAAATGACTGATACTGAACTCGTAAAGTGACTATCCATTTAGCCTAGTACCGGCAATTCAAAGCGAAACAGCGTGCCTTGATTAAGCTGAGATTCAGCCCAAATTTTACCACCGTGCAATTCTACCAAAGCCTTGCAAATAGCCAGGCCTAAGCCAGAACCGCCCCTGGTGCGAGTGGTTTGATTTGGCGCTTGTTGAAAACGATCGAAGACACTCTCAAGCATATCCGGTGGCAAACCTACGCCTTGATCCTCAACGGTGATTGTGGCAACTTCACCATCGCTCTTTACAGATAGCTTGACAGTTCCGCCTTTGGGAGAAAACTTGATTGCATTCGAAACCAAATTAGCTAAAATACGCAGCAGCATCTGCTCATCAGCACTTACAGTGACGCTTGTAGCTTCAAATCTTAGAGTCACTCCAAGCTCTTGAGCAAAACCGGCCGACTGTTCGACGGTGCTTTCAAAAATCTTTTGCAGTGAAAGGCGTTCGCGGTTCAACTCCATCATGCCAGACTTAACTTTTTCAATATCTAAGAGGTCCCCTATGAGCCGCATCATACGCTCACTACTGCGTAGAGCGCCAGGCAGATACTTAGTCGCCTTGTCACTTACCTCTCCGTAAATTCCATCGCCTAAAAACTGCAAATAATTCTGCACCGTTGTCAGAGGAGTGCGTAAATCGTGAGTGACCATAGCCACAACCTCTTGCTTCAAGCGCGCGGCGGCACGCTCATCAGTGACGTCATGAAAAATACTTATCAATACGTCATTTTTGCCAGGTCCTTCTTTGCCCTCTTGCTGTGCCCACTGAGCCGACCAGAGCACTTCTCTTTGCTCACCATCAGAGCGGTTGATCGTCAGAGTTAGAGCTTTTTCATTGGCATCACCTTTAATTCGATCAAGGTAGGCAAGAGCGTCTTCTTTGCTTGCTGTATTGATGTAATCGAATAAATTTGTGTAGATCATTTCATCGGCCGTCAAGCCAAACAGCTCTTCGCACGCAGGATTGGCGCTAACAAACTTGAGACGCGAGTCAAATGAACAAATGCAATCGTTGGCATTTTCTAGGATAACGCGCTCTTTGCTTACAGCTTCACGCAGTTGATTAGCCATACGATGAAAAACTCTATCGAGCTTTGCTATTTCATCACCACCAGAAACAAGTTGGTTTAGTGTCTTGTTGCTAGCTAAGCGGTAACTGTTATCGTTCATGATATTGAGTCGGCTGACGATACTACGTGTCAATATGAATCCAAAAACTAGCGTTAGCAATATGTTTGCTACACCTCCGATCATCAAGACTTGCTGCACCTGGGTACGAAACTGTCTCTGCTTCTCAGGGCTAGCGTCAGCCACAGCCTTACCAGCATCACCCAAGCTGAGCATTTGATTAGTTAAATCACGAGAAACATTGCGAAGTTTAAGCCAGAGAGCCATTCTATCGACACTGCCTTCACGCCTAGCTGCGCGATATTGACGGCGTATTTGGCCCATTAGTTTTTCTGTTTCACGTAACTTAAACAGAGCTGAGTCCATCGAGCTAGAGAGATCTGGCTGGTCTTTGGTCATCTCCTTGATATTGAGAATATGCTTGCTAATATTCTCGTGCATCTTTTGGTATGAAGCAGTGAGTTCTGGATTTCGCTGAAGCGATTCTTCGTCACCAAAATCTGTTCTTACAGAGACAATCTCGCGAGTTAGGGCGATTACTTCATCTGCAATTTTGCGCGAATATTCTGCGCGCTTGGCCTCATCTTCAGCTTGATTCTGCAAGTGAGCAACAGTACCGAGCATGGCCAGCTGCACAATCAGTGGCACCGATATCAGTATTAATATCTTTGACTTAAGAGAAGCTGGTCTAAACATAAGGTGTTTATCCCCAAGAGCGTATTGGGTAAAACCGTTTAACCCGATCCGCTCAATTTATCAGCCACACGCATACAGTCACCGCCTCAAACCATAGATTGGTTATGGGCGGTGACTGTATGATTAACATGAATATGGCAGATGGTTTCCAGTTTTTCTATCTTCTATCACTTTCGACTGATTGCGCACCTTGCTTGCTAAGGCTTTGACCATCGAACTTTTTATCTTTCATTTCGTAAGCTTGCTGCATCATTTCTTGCTTTCTTAGATTGGGCAAACAACCATCGGCATTTGGTTTATTGGGGAACAATGGCGTGAACTCGAGAACACCCTTATCCATTTTTTCCTGCATTTTCTGAGCTTTATCAAGAGCTTCGTTACCGTTCAAGGCTTCTTTAGGCAACTGTCCATGATCATTCTTGATGTTTTTGGGGCCCCGGTCAGAGTGAACTTCGTTCATCATTTGATCTACAGCACCCTTATTAATCGAATCGGTTTGAGGATTCTGATGAGCTTCTCTAACTTGATTGACTTCGTGTTGAGCTGATGGCATTTGTGTGTCCTCTAGTAAGGTGTGCGGCGGTTATGTAAGTAGAATAGGTGTGCAGTAAAACCAATTGGTGACTGTTCTGTGACCAAGCTGTGACCATCATTGAATGGAGTAGCTCAGCACAATAGAACCATCAAGAATCAGCTATCTTGCTGAATAATTTTGGCTTCAATACTGGCTCTCAATGCTGCATCTGAAATGTTTTCTAGCACGCTAGTTAGACTCTCTGCAGTAAGAAGCTGATGGCCTTGTCTTAGACCAGCCATATTGGCATCATCGGGGTTTTCTTGACGGTATTGAGCTTGCATAGCGCGCATTAATGCAGTCACTTCCGCATTGCTTGCAGTACTACCACCCGAGGCAAGTATTCGAGCAGCAACTTGGTATGGACCTTCACCGCTGCGAACTTGCGACAACTCAGCAGCTGTTTCACTGAGTACTGGAGGAGAAACCTCGGGTTGATTGGCATCTATATGCTCAGTTATGGCATCGCTAGCTTCAGCGGGAGATTCTGTAAGAGGTTCTGTGAGAGCTTCAGAAGACACTTCTGCAGAGACTTCGGTGGGAACTTCAGGAATAGCCTCATTCGAGCCTTCATAAGCAGGCAGAGCCAGGGCGTCTTTTTCCGCTGCAACTTGTTCTTGCCGCAGTGGCAGAGATTCTATTCCTGCAGCAAATGATTCTCTTGTCATTGCACCTTGAGCATCTTTGTAGAGATCCATTTCTGGGTTGTCCCAATTCTCGGAGATTGACCTGAGAGACTCTACAAACTGATCTCTTAGCGGGTCGCCGGAACTTGATGACATATCATTGTTTGCAACACTTGCACTGAGGAAGTTGTCGATATCAAATTTGGTTATAGCTCCATCATTGAGCTCTTCTGCAGTTCCTTGTAGAGCTATCCCGTCAACTTCACTAAAATAGTCAGTTCCGCCACTGAAAGGTGGAGCGAAAACAGTGAGTCCGTCAGTAGCGATCATGGTGTTGAAACGCTCGCGGGCAATTACTGCATTCAACTGATCAGCCACCGACTCTGTCTCTTGCGAGACTGACTGGTCTTCGGCACTTGCGGAATCGGTAGTTGCTGAATCGGTAGTTACCGCTTCAGTAGTGGCTCCATCAGGCGTTGTGGTCTCGGCAGGTGTTAGTAGCTTTGCTGTAATACTTTCTCTCATTGCCGGATCAGATATCGAATTCAACAGCGAGTCTAGTTTTTCAGGTGAAAGAAACTGATGATTTACTTTCAAGCTGGCCAAATTTGGATCTTCTGGAAACTCTTCTCGGTATTGTGTTTGCATTGCACGCACGAGTGCCATCACTTCCTCGTGACTGGTGGCGCTATCGCCTGAAGAAAGTAGACGCTCGGCAACTTGGTATGGTCCTTCGCCCAATTGAACAAGTGATAGCTCAGTTGTTTCTTCGCTTAGGGCCAAACTCGCAGCCGGTGCTTCGGCTGGCATATCAACAGGACCGTCAACTGGATTGTCAGCTGGAACTTCTGCTGGAACCTCAGCTGGAACTTCTGCTGGAACTTCAACTAGAACCTCAGCTGGAACTTCTGCTGGAACTTCAACTGGAGCTTCTGCAGGTGTCTCTGTTGCAGTATCGACAGCGACATCCACTGGCATATCAACCGGACCGTCAACGGGAATGTCGGTGGAAACGGCGGCTGGGGTTTCTTCAGAAACATCTGTTGAGACTTCTGCCGAGACTTCAGTTGGGTCAGTGTTGATACCCTCGACGATCGGCACCTGCGACTGGTCAAAATCTTCTGCAATTTGTACTTGTTCCTGCGGCACTGGCTCTAAATCGGCTGGCGCGGGCTCTACATCTGCGGCCATTGTTTCTAAACCAGCGGCAAATGATTCTCTGGTCATGGTATCTAAGGTGTCTTTATACGCAGCCATCTCCGGGCTATCCCAGTTCTCAGAAAGTTGCCTGAGGGAGTCGACGTAAGCTTCTTTGACAGGATTACTAAACCGTCCCCTCGGAGCTGCATCGGCCTCAGTAATGAAACTATCGATACCAGTTTTGGTAATGGCACCATCTGTGCCGTTCCATATGTAGCCTTGATCGTCCATTCCATCGACTTGAGCAAAATAGTCAGTGTGGCCACGACCAGGCCTGTTGAAGACAGTCAGACCATCTGTCGAAATCATGGCAGTGAAAGAATCACCAGCACTAGAAGAAACAATTTCAAGAGCGGGAACCTGGCCGGCATCGACTAGTTGCTGAGTAGCTTGAACTCCAGCGCTTGGATTTTCGTAAGCTGAGTCAAGGCTTATCTCATCTAAGAGTCGAATGGAGCCATCGTTGGCTAGCTCTGGTTGAGAAACCACATTATCGCTAGTGCTTGAGCTATCATTCATTTTGCATTGCCCTCAAAGAAAGTATGCCGGTCTGCGATTAGTTTGGTGCTGATTGAACCGACTAGTAAGTGTGAGAATGTTCCATTTTGGAGATGCCACAACAATAGCGATGGCACAAAACCGAACGGTGACTGTTCAGTGACTGACTTGTGACCAGCAAGCAGTCGCTTGACTACGCACTCTCCAGACTTCAGTCTATAATTTCACCTATCAAGGCGAATGCCAAAGAAGAGGGCCAGTTGAAAACAAGAAAAAGAATTCAGTACATAGCCACTGCCAGCTTGTCTTCGCTGCTCTTCTCCAGCTCAATAGCCCTGTTAGTGGCTCAGCCCCTAGCAGCCGCCAACGACAGTGAATATGCAGCTGGCGTAAAAGACTATGCTTCAAAGAATTACAAAAGCGCCTCAGATCACTTTGGTAAATCTATCCAGGGAGGCAACAAAAGTGCCTCTGTCTGGCTATACAGCGCTCATTGTTTTGTCGCCATGGGACAGTACAAACGGGCCTTGCAGACCTATGAAATAATCGCCCAATCTTTTAAAGGAACAAGTGAAGCAGTTACGGCAGAAAATTCAATCAGCTCACTGCGTTCACGTTTAGGAATGCCCGCAGTAGCTGGCTCGCAAGCAGCCGCAGCCCCTGACGGTGGTGCCACAGGAACAAGCACCGCCACAGTCGGAGATGAAGGCCTAATGGCTCGCGTCGATATTGTTGCTCCCAAATTCGGCCACCCACCCGTCAGCGCGGCCTCAATTAAAGCTGTAAAAGACGCTATAGCAGCCCTACCAGCGCCACTGAGAAAGAAGTTAGATAGCTCAGCCGAGGTTCATGTTACGCTCTCACCTAACCTTATCGATCGCTGGCCTGATACAGTCAAAGAAGCTCCTGATGAATCAGGAGTAGATTTAGCTACACTACCCGGTCGCATTTACGGCAAAGATATGAGTATTTACGAGCGAGCCAGAATAAGTGGTACAACCGCACTCAGAGAACCAAGGCCGCCAAAGCATCTTCGACAAACCACACTAAATATGTGCTTTCAACTGCTCGATGACAATATGGTAATTTCCAAAGATCCAGACCTGCGAAAAGAATGGGAGGCAGACAAAGCATCCATTACTTCTCCTAGGTCAGAGACACTTGCGACATTCATGAAAGAAGACGATTGGGGGCCGCGCGAAACTTGCTCGGAGCTGTTTGGATTTATGCTCGGCGGCTATAACGACATGACTGAAAATGTACTGCGCTACTTTCCCCGCACAAAGAAATGGCTGGCAGTAAAAATGGGTATTAAGTAGAAAGGTATCTCCTGCTCTATAGATTTTATGGTCGTAGGCTAATTGATACAATCGAGACTTTCCTTACTCTTAATAGTGCTTCTCTATATCTGCCTTGAGCCCGTATATTCGGCTCCTGCGTACAATGCGTCGATTGCTCAATTTAATGGCAAAACTTCCAAGCTACCGCCTGGAAAAGCCTGGTCGCTCCACCAAAGGAGCCTAATCCTCGGCGAATTTGATGTCTTCTTTAACAGCGCTGGCCTGCGAGCTTCCTGCAAGCGCTCAGGACTTACATTTATCGCTAAACCGCCGCTATGGAACCCCATTGGTTTCTCCACATTTTCGGGAAGCATCTGGAAACCGAAGAGAGAAAATTTCGCACCGGTGAACGATATGTGTAAATCTCTACCAATGCTCGGCTTACCAAACATTTGGTTAATTCCTGTTGAACACGTCGGCCGCAAGGATGTATCAGGATTTACCTGCGATAGCTTCAGTACCTCTCAAAAGTGGACAAAAGACCAGCTCCGACAATACAGCCAAGGCCTTATGCAAAGAACATCGCCGATGAGTGCAGAGTATCAAGCCGCGAACGTCAACCTACCCGGCCCGGCCTGTCAAATCTTAGAGCAAATCTACGGCGTGCCCTCTTGTTCTCTCTTACCGATTCATTTCACCTATATGAAGATGACCCATAGCACTGGCATAGGCTTATCCACTGAGTCTTGCCATATAGTCACGCCACCAAAGAATTGGCTAGACTTACCCGCCAACCTCAAACCAGTAAAATCTTTCAACGAACTCAACATGGACAAAGGAGCCCAGGCCGGTGCTGAAGACTTATTCGGCCACTAAGCATAGTGAAGCAGGCCATGGCCGGGGCACCGTGGCAAGGAAGTAGCTCTCGAATTGGAATCACTTGAAGGCAAACTAAAGAGACTCGAATTGGTGGTCATTGCCGATCAGGCTGAGGTATAGCTGCAAGGAGACTTCAATAGAGACCTGGGCGCAGACTAGAATTTAAGCCCAAAGACAACTCAGGACCGCATCATACAACCTAAAAAATGCCAAGATAAAGCCCAAGTCGAAAGCCTATACTCCTGTGAGGCAATCACTGGGAGTACAACCAATGGATCTTGCAGAGCGTGCAAAAGCAGTTGAACAAGTTCTAGAAAACGGTCAGGGCTGTTCGGCGATGAAGCTCTTATCAGATCTCACCCCGGCGGATAGACTAAGCGTTTTAAAACAAGCGGTAGCAGAAAATCACATAAAGACTGCAGACAACATCCCAATACTAGATTTTAGTGCCACTCCTCCAAGCGCCCCACTTACGGAAACCGACAAAATAATTTGGGTCACCAAGCAATCGAAAGCTAAGACTGAAGCACCAGTAAAGCTGCTCGGCTTTAACGATCTAACAGTTCTGCCTTGCAAGAATGCGCGCTAAAATCTACTTCTGGAATTTCATACTTAGATATCTGTTTCGCTTATAATCTTAGACCTACTAAGGTGATTATGCAGTAAGTGATTCTGATTCTTTCGCGACTTACAAAAATCGCCATTCTGACACTATTGGTGGCACAACCACTTAGTGCCATGGGTCAAAGTCAAGACCTTGATCAGTTGCTTAATCGTGCTAGCAAAGTCTCCAGGCAAAATCCACAACTGGCTCTAAAAATCTTAGACCAAGCTCCTGAGAAGAAAGCATTGGATGATGACAATTATCTGCTCTTGCGCGGCCGTTTACTTATGAACCTCAACCGTTACCAAGATGCCCAGCATATCTACGACCTCTATGTTGCCCGACATCGAAATGAGCATACTGCCTACTCACGCAGGGCACTTTCTTACATGTTAGACAACCTCACAGCCAAAGCTATTGCTGACTTTAGCCACTCAATTGAGCTAAAGCCAGTATTCATAGATTACTTCAATCGCGCTTCCTGCCGCGTTCATATAGCCAAATACGATGAGGCAATTGCCGACTACACCAGCGCACTGAAGCTGAAGCCAAACTTTAACATGGCAAAATTTCAGCGCGGTAGAACATACTATTTAATTGGCGACTACAGCAAAGCTGCAAAAGATTTTTCAGACTGCATAAAGGCTACGCCGCAAGCTGATGTTTTATATAAAGCACGGGGAAAAGCTTATGAAGCCTTGGGAGAGGCAGAGAAGGCCATAAGCGATTATAAGCAAGCGATGTTCTGCGACCAAGGCTTAGCAGAAAGTCACTACACCATGGCTTTTGACCAAGAGCAAAAGAATGGGAACGCAACCAATCCAGTTTCCGCTCTGGCAAAAATGGATCAGTATCTTGATAGTGGTGCCTTGAAAATGAAAAAGGGTGACCTCAGCGGAGCTCTTAAAGATTTCACCAGCGCTAGCACCACTAATTCGGCCGATATAGCACCTTTTTGCATGGCCGGTGAAGCCTACATCATGCTCAAGAAGTATGATGATGCCGTAAAATCTTTCACAATCGCCTGGTCTCGCAGCAACATCTGCCGCTGGGCACTGGCTGGCAGAGCCCGAGCCTATCTTTTAAAGCAAGACTATCAGCGGGCTCTATCTGATATCGGTAAGATCATTTGGCAAGATCCTGATATACCAGAGCCTCATTATCAAAAAGCTTTGGCCTTGCAAAAATTACACGAAACAACTTTAGCAAAAGCAGCTTTTGCCAAGTACGTGCAAGTAGCCAAAAAATATCAAAACAACACCAGTAAAAAATCCGGCAGTGCCACTAGTCCGACGTCGCCAGACAAAGCCGGTGCGGAGATGGAGTCCATGAAAATTTTTAGTGGACTAAATGCCGACCATCTAAAAACATTGGTATCTAGATAATCTTCTTTCTCGTATGAATTTTGCTGATCGGCGAATTTGCGATTTGGCAACTATTTTAAGGGCGAGTCAGAAACCACCCAGTGCTGATTGTTCAATGAGCGTTTATGGAATACACCCTTATCATCGGTCCAAAGAATCAAATTATTTTTGTCAACTGCCACACCCCTGCTGCCAAACTTATTACCAACACCATCTAGGATTGGTCCAGCAGCCTTAGATTGCTCTAGCAACCTACCCGCCTCATCATAGAAATAGAGATGTTGTCTCGGCCCACCAGGAACTCGTCCCAGCGGAGTGTCAATTTGAAAAGCAGAGAGCAAGCTAACGCACCTAAATAAATTTCTCAGCCTGCAAGGTATCGAACCAGACGCGGCGAATTTCGCTGGCACCCTGATAGCTTGGCTCAATGGGCTGCAAGGGACAATACCAAAAATTATCTTTGCGACCACACTCAGCACCATGACCACGGAAGTGCGAGTAAACATCAGCAAGAGCGGCGCGCTGTCTTTTAGCACACGACTCGACAAATGTATTGAACTGTTCGATAAATGTGACAGGAAGAGTTCCTGTACCCATGGTTGTAGTAGGCAATATGCCAGTACCATCAGTAGGGTCATAAAGCGTAGTAAGTAGAATAGTACTGGCTGGCACAGTGGCCTTGATTAGCTTCAGCAATTGCAAATATCTAGTGTGCACTTCTTGTGTGGCACTAGTAAGTGCTTTGACATTGTTTGCCGGTATTGCTTTAAAAATCTTGAGCATGTCATTGCCGCCAATTGTTAGGGTAACAAGACAATGAGCCGTAGAATACTGATGCAAAGCTCGCATTTTCTCTTCAGAGAGCATGTCCTCGGTAGTCGCATCATCGTAGGCCAAATTAGCAAACTTGAGTTTCGGATGAGCAGATGCCAGATCTTTGCCTTCTAACTCAGGAAAAAGCTGCGGGTCATTTTTATAAAGAAGAGCAGCCGCTCCAATATCTTTTCGACAGTTAAGACCAAGCCTTTCAGCGTCACCGGCGGGATAATCGTCGATGGTCATCGAATCGCCGAGGGCAATATAAACTTCAAATGCCATTGCTTCCCTTTAGTTCCTAACAGCTATTCTACAAATTAGTTACTCTACAAGACGCCTTGCTTAGACGCATCAAGGATGCATAGCATCATGCCAACGCCTTCAGCTGTGTTTATCATAGAGACAGTCAGCCTGATGGGCACCTTTCCACCACTTTTCTTCAGACCTTCGGCAGCAATCAAACCTTCAGCACAGCAATCAGCCAAACGCTTCGCCAATTCTGAGTCGCTTAACTCAGTTTGTAAAAACTTGCTGATATTGCGGTTGCAAATATCTCTTGAGCCATATTCGGAGAGCAATTCAAATTGATCGGTTATGGCTTCAATGCGGCCATCAAGAGTTATAAAGACCACCCCGGCTGGAATCGCTCCAAGTATGCCTTTGACGCGCAGTTCCATCTCTTCGAGCTTTTCTTGTAGTTCTTTTTCGGCTGAACTCTGTAGAGTTACCTTAACTTCAGACATCCGTCTAGCCATCCTTTTTACAACCCAATTTGCAACCTAAGTTCGAACTTTACTACATTAACGGCCAGTTTGGCGCCTTTTGTAGTTGTAACCATATTTTTGGCAAGCTACATCGTTCAAGCTATATCGAACAAGGTATAAACTTAAGGTCGAAGTACAACAATAGGTGAGATATGGCAAGAACTGAATCGACAATGCTGCCACTGGGCACCACAGCTCCTGATTTCCAGCTCCACGATGTTGTCACTAATCAGGTGACCTCCCTGGCCACATTTTCAGAGTTTAAAGTCTTATTGGTGATGTTTATCTGTAAACATTGCCCCTACGTAGTTCATGTCAAAGACGAGTTATTGCGCTTGGCCCGCGACTACTCTGAAAAAGAAGTGGCCATAGTGGCAATCTCAAGCAACGATGCCGAGGCTTATCCAGACGATTCGCCCGAGAGTTTAAAACAATTCGCCATAGCAGAATCACTTCCCTTTATTCTTTTATACGACCCTAGTCAAGAAACAGCAAAAGCATACAGTGCAGCTTGCACCCCAGATTTCTTTCTATTCTCGCGTGATCGCAGCTTAATTTATCGCGGCCAGTTAGACGATAGCCGACCAGGCAACAACATTCCAATAACAGGCAATGATTTACGTGCCGCCATTGATGCTGCCCTCGCTGACAAACCAGTGTCCGCAGATCAGAAAGCCAGTCTGGGTTGCAACATAAAGTGGAAAGCAGGAAATGAACCTACTTATTTTGCAGTGAAATAATGCTATGGAAATTAAAGCTCTCAATAACAGCCATCTTCCAGAAATAGAAGAGCTTGTGCGCGTGGCATTTGCCAAGCATTTAGGCCTTGCCGACCCTAACCTATTTAACAGCGGCGCCAGCTTTGCCACTCGTTTTGAAATTGCTCCTGATGGGGCATTCGGAACTTTTATTGATAACAAGTTAGTGGCAGCAATTTTCTGCACACCTTGGGGTTCGTTTGGATTTTTCGGACCACTAGTAGTGCTGCCCGATTATTGGGGCAGTGGCTTGGCTCAGGCATTGATCGCAAAAGCAAATCAGTTTTTCGTTGATAAAAATATCAATTTAGCCGGGCTTTATACCTTTTCTAATAGCCCGAAGCACTTAGCTTTGTATCAGAAATTTGGCTATTGGCCAAAGCAGCTCACCGTGCTGATGAGCAAAGAAGTTAGCCAACAGATCAGTCCTGATACCAGAGAACACTCAGAGGCCGAGGCAACAGCAACGCGCCAGTCGAATCTATTTTCTCAATTAGATAGCGCCCAGCAAAAGGCGCATTTAGAATCTGCCCGAATTTTATGCGATGCTATTTATCCTGGCCTCGATTTAAGCGTTGAGATAAAAGCACTAGCAAGCTGCAAAGTTGGCGAGACAATTTTCATAAAAAATGAAAATGACGCAACTGTTGGTTTTGCCGTCTGCCACTATGGCCATGGCTCCGAAGCCACTAGCAATAGTTGTTACATCAAATTTGCCGCAGCAAGCACTGACGAGCAGTTTTCTCGACTGCTATCAGAGTCCCTCAAGCACAGTAGTGAAGTAGGTGTTACTCATATGTTGGCTGGCATAAATACGGCTAGACATGAAGCTTACAAGATCATGCTTGAGAATGGCTTCAAAATTAAAGTGGTTGGGGTGGCCATGCTCACTGAACAGCATGATGGCTTCAACAGACCAGGCGTTTTCGCAATTGATGATTGGAGATAACTTGTAATGCTCTCAATTTTTTGTGCCCCAAGCCGCTACGTACAAGGTCGAGACGCCACCCACTCTCTTGGGCAAGAAATGGCAAAACTTGGTTTGACTGGCCCGGTGTTTGTTGTTGCAGGCAAATCTGCAAAGAGACATCTAGAAGCAGTCTGGCATCAGACATTCAAAAAGGCCGAGATTGAATATGAGATATTCGAATTTGCTGGTGAGTGTTCCAGAGAAGAAATTGACAGGGCGAAAAAGGCAGCTCAGAATTTCGCGGCAAAGGCAGTTGTGGGTGCCGGTGGTGGCAAAGTATTAGACACCTCACGTGCCGTGGCAGCCGAACTTGATTTACCGGCCATAAATTGCCCCACAGCTGCCTCTAGTGATGCTCCTTGTAGCGCACTGTCGGTGGTTTACTCAGAAGATGGTGCCGTTGAGCGTTATCTCTTCTATAAACGCAACCCTGATCTTGTTCTGGTTGACACCACTGTCATTGCTAAAGCTCCACCAAGGCTCCTAACAGCAGGTATGGGCGACGCACTGGCCACCTGGTTTGAAGCAAGAACAGTGATGGAAGCAAGAAAGGCCAATCAGGTAGGGGGTGGCACTACCATTAGTGCTGCAGCTCTAGCGCAGCTATGTTATGAGACCCTTTTAGAAGACGGCTTGGCCGCACTAAATGCAGTGCGATCCCAGTCAGTGACCCCAGCCCTAGAACGTCTTGTTGAAGCTAACACACTACTGTCAGGTTTAGGGTTTGAATCAGGGGGTCTGGCTGTAGCCCATTCGGTACACAACGGCCTCACAATCATGCCAGAGACCCACGCCTATATGCACGGTGAGAAAGTTGCCTTTGGCCTGATTGTGCAGCTCGTCTTAGAAGGCAAGGGCAAAGACGTGCTCAGAGAAGTTCTTGAATTTTGCTGGAGCGTAGGCCTCCCGACCAACTTGACCGCAATTGGTTTGGCCAATTTGAACCGCACTCAAATTATGCAAATCGCCTCGCGGGCAACTGCCCCTGGTGAGACAGCCCACAACGAACCCTTTGTTGTCACCGCTGAGGCAGTGGCAGATGCTATTGCTGCAGCCGACCTACTTGGCAGCCGCAAACTAATTTGAATAGCAGCTTTTGACTTGGTTGGCTCTCTTAATCAAGCGCTCAAACCATGCGCGTGACTTGCTCTATCCTAGCTGTATATACATCAGACTCTGAGCATTTATTAACTACGATTACCGCTTGACTATAGGTATTCTTGAGTAATAACTTCTGTTTTCGAATGAGTATTCAATGCGAGCAGCTTCTGACGGCACTATCGATTTAAAACAAACCATAATTGACAACTATCGCTCGCAGTCGCAAAACGTGCGCCCCGACTACCTTGCCTATTTGACGCAAAAATCGTTGGCTTACTCAGACCGCATAGCTCAAAGCGAAATCTCCGCAGAACAGGCCAGAGTTGCCCTAGATCAAGGCACCATGGCTTTAGTTGATCGCATTTTCGCCCTACTTGAGCCTTACACCCAAGAGATTAATCGCATTAATCGCGTTAAAGAACTTCACCTTAGCTGCGTTGCCCCCACTCGCTCTTGCGAGGCTATTGAACTAGATAGGCAACGGCAGCCGTCAAAATCAACCTGCTATTACCGCAGTCGATTTTCCACAAGCAAATTGAGCCTGGTAGTACGAGGACTGCAAGGCAAAATTGAATTTTTCATTTTTGCCGCCGACCGTGTTATGGGCCTATCAAATGAAGAAGCTTGTCATCAGCCCTTAATGGTCTTTGAAGCCGAGATTGGCCTGACTGGAAACATTGAGCGAAATAGTGAGAGAAACTCTAATAGAAGCATAGAAAGAGATTTTCAAAGCCAACCACAAATATCCTGGAACGTCGAAGGCAAACCACTCTCAGCCGATCGCTTCGAACGCTATACCTTACTTGCTCTTGAGCACTTGATTGACCGCAGCCACGAAGAACTTGAATAAATCGAGTGCGTAAAAATCTAAAGTCATCGCTTTTGTCACACCTTAACCACCTGGCCCTAGGGATCGGCGAGCGCAATCTTTCAAATCCCGGCTCACTTGAAGCTTCAGCTCAATATATCGAGGAAATCTTTAGTCAAACTGGTCTGGAACCACAAAGGCAGCAATTTAATTTTGAAGGGACAAACTTTGCCAATGTCGAAGTACTCGTACCCGGTTCAGCTACAAGCAATAGTTCAGAGCCTCAAACAACTCAAAAACACCAAGAAACTCAAGAAACAATAGTAATTGGTGCTCACTATGACACGGTGCCGGGCTCGCCGGGTGCCAATGACAATGGCACCGGTGTTGCTGCCGTACTTGCCTTGGCCGAGATACTAAAAGATTGCCAGCCCAGGCGAAATATTCGTCTAGTCGCCTTCGCCAATGAAGAATCGCCCTATTTTGCCGGTGACGGCATGGGAAGTCTCAACTATGCCCGAGCATGCAAAGGCCGAGGTGAGAAAATCGTGGCCATGTATTCTCTAGAAACCATGGGCTATTTCAGCAAAGAGCCTGGTAGTCAGAAGTATCCGCCAGGAGTAAGCGGTTTTCCCAATACCGGCGATTTCATTGCTTTCGTCGCCAATATCAAATCGAAAGATCTGCTTGAGGAAACAAAGGGGCTTTTTCAAAAGCAGTCAAATTTTCCCTTTCAAACAATAGCTGCCCCTGAAAGCACACCCGGAGTGTCGCTTTCAGATCATATGTGCTTTTGGCAAATGGAATATCCAGCAATCATGGTTACAGACACTGCACCCTTTCGCTATCCCTATTACCACTTAGCAGAAGATACCCCAGACAAAATTGATCTCAATATGTTTACAGAACTGGTCAACAACCTGGGTAAAACCTTTGCTGCACTTGCCGGAACTAGGGCCAAAAGGCTATAACTAGCAGAATGGAATTTTTTGGCACAAAAAATGTAGGCCTATCAACAGACGCTGTCGCCCAGTGGCTAGTTGACGCACTTGTAGACGCCGAAATTGAGAGCGACGAAGAAGAAGGCAGCGGAACTTGGTCGCAAATTGCCCTCTATTTAGATAACGGCGACCCAGTAGTCGAAATTGACCGCTATGAGCGCGGCGAAGAAGAATTTGACGATTATATCGCTGATGCTGTGCGTGCGCTTTTGGACGACAAAGAACCAGTCATGCCGCATTCAGCGGTACGCTGGCTTTGTCAGTATATGCACTCGGTACAGGTTGTCTTTAATTTCAAGCCCCATCAGGCTTTCTATGATGAAAAGGGCTGGGCTATTTTCAATGAAGTTTGGACAAATTTGAAAAAGCTCGAACCAGGCATCGTTCACGTACAAGGTGAAGGATTTACTAACGAGGCCGGCGCGCAGATCACCTGGGAATTTCCCACTGGAACAGTTGGTGAATGGAAAATGGCCGTTCTCGATGAACAAAACAACTGGATAGACTTCAAAATGGACCTTGCCAACCTAGAACAGTGCCAAGCCTTTCAAGCTGGCAAGCTGCCCACCGCTGCTCAGGCGGGGATGTAATCCCCGCCACATAAAGACAAAGGTTAGGCGCTAACTGAAATAGGCATCGCTTCTTCGTCTTGCTCGCGATAAACTTCACTGATCAAATAGCGAACTTCTTTGATTTCGCTGCTGATTTCAGCTTGTTGCAGGGTCAAGAGATTGAGTAAGCGATTGAAAGAGGTAAGCGCATCATCGTGCTTATCAGTGGCAAACTGTGTCATACCTAAGTTGTATAGATAAGGAACGAGTTCGAAAGATTCTTCACCTGTTTCTTTTGATTTCAGCACGAGGGCTTTTTTGTAGAGTCTTTCAGCTTCTACATAGTTACCCTTTTCTTCATGAAGTTCGGCTCTTTCCGAAACGTCTGCTGAATTTCTCATGATCTTCTCCTAGTATTGCCGACGGTGGCACCACAAAGCTCAGCTTTGAAATGCAGTCGGCATGTTTGTTGTGGGATTTAAGCAGAAAGCGAAACTTGCTAATGTCAGTAAGACAAACAGCTCTGTCAGAGGGGCTTGGGGAAGCTTCTCTTGCAGTTTCCACCAAAAGTTACAAACAACGACCTTAATGAAGGTGCGGGGAGTGAACCAAGGGGATTCGATTTCGTTTCTATGCAGCAATCATAAGCCCGCTCTCACACTTAACGCAATACAGCATGAATGACTCACTTTATATAACGGCGCTATATACAAGCCCTGAAACCCAATAAGCATCAACCTCCTGAAAACGCCCACTATCAAGCCTCGCAGACCCGTCAAGATAAATTCTTCCAATGCGTCACAGAGCAAGGGTTTCAAATCAAAGAAATTTACAACCGCCTTGAGGCGCTCGCAGACAACGTTCTAACGCCCATGACATGAGGCCTGAGTCAAAAGCATATGCTTAATGACCCACCTTATTGTTCAATCATCTGGCTTCAAAGTGGCTGTATTATAGGGTTTCGTAGCAAGCCCTAAAGATCTATAGTTCCTTATGTATGGTGGTTAACGAAGTTATAAATGAATGCAGCCATTGACAGCCAGATGCTAGAGACAGGCGGTATAGGAGGGCATCCCCGCGGGCTCAACGTCTTGTTCTTCACTGAATTGTGGGAGCGCTTTAGCTACTACGGTATGCGAGCAATACTAGTTTTGTTCATGGTAGCGCCCGTGGTGCAAGGCGGTTTGGGTTTCAGTGTAGAGCACGCCTCTGAAATCTACGGTACATACACTATGTGCGTCTATCTCACAGCCATACCTGGCGGCTTCATCGCTGATCGTATTCTCGGTGCACGCAAAGCAATCTTGTTTGGGGGAATAGTTATTGCCCTAGGCCACTTCACTATGGTGTTACCAGCCTTAAGTGCCTTCTACGGAGGCATGCTATTAATTGTTCTAGGCACAGGATTGCTTAAGCCAAATATCAGCACAATGGTAGGTCGGCTTTATCACCAGAACGATCCAAGACGCGATGCCGGATTTTCAATCTTCTATATGGGCATCAATATGGGTGCCACACTAGCACCAATTGTATGTGGCTATCTAGCCCAAAGCGGACATTTTAAGGAGGTGCTAGCAAAACTAGGCTTGTCACCAGAATCAAGCTGGCACTTCGGCTTTGCTGCTGCTGGCGTCGGCATGTGTATAGGCTTAGTTCATTTAGTCATGCAGTGGAAGCTACTAGATAAAATTGGCGGCAAAGTAGAGAAGGACCAAACGTCTGTTCATGATGTCGCTGACCTAGAGAGTGATACTGTTGCAGTGACCGGCGCAAAAGCCACAAAGCCTTGCCAGAAGTCTAACAAAGAAGCCATGTTCACACCTGATGAACTGAAAAAATTAGGGGCGCTACTTTGTCTCTTTGTCTTCAACGCTCTGTTCTGGTCAATATATGAACAAGGTGGCTCCAGCCTCAATATTTTCGCTGATAGATTAACTGACAACACTCTTTTCGGCATGTCCTTTCCCTCAAGCTGGTTTCAATCGCTGCAATCGACCTATGTAATTTTGCTAGCACCAGTTTTCTCTTGGCTTTGGATCAAACTAGGTGAGAAACAGCCTTCTAGTCCAGGCAAGTTTTCTCTTGGTCTGCTCTTCCTTGGCATTGGTATTGCCACCATGGTACCAGCCGCGATACTAACAGCACAGGGCAAGGTTAGCCCAATCTTCTTAATTACTGTCTACTTCGTCGAAACCCTTGGCGAGCTGTGCCTCAGCCCAGTAGGCTTAAGCACAGTTACTAAGCTCGCCCCTGCCAGGCTCGCTAGTTTGACTATGGGTGGCTGGTTCGTTTCTACCGCAATTGGCAATAAAATGGCAGGCTATTTCAGTGGCTATCTGCAATCTGATTCAAGCGGAGCAATGTCATACTTGTTTGGTGCCATGGCCATAGCGGCTCTTACGGCGGCAGGTCTACTAGCAGCACTAACGCCATTCATCAAAAAGCTTATGGGTTCGGTAAGATAATCAGTCGTGAGCAATCCAGAAGACAGCCTAAGACCTATGTCAGATCAACAACTCAACTTTGCCATAGAGCCGGTGGCAGATTTAGCTCAGCTACATATGCTTGCCGAGAGTAATTTTGATGAAGGCGAATATGAAGCAGCTTTGATGCGTTACATCGAAGTGTTCGAAGGCAGTCGAAGTCTGGCGGAATGGCAGAATAAGCGGCTGACAATCTTACTTGCAGATATGGCCGCACTGGCAGATGATTATGAACCGGCCATGCAGACTCTCACAAGTATGAGAGATCAAAGAGAGGCCTCTCTACTTGGTGCGAGACAAGATTGGACTACAATCAGCGAATGGGCTGCTCTCAATCGGCAAATAAAACCCGAGCGAACAATAGAAATCTATTTCAAGCTAAAAACCAACACTGATCTTAACAGCCAGACCCTTAGCCTAATTCGCCAAATCGAATCGTCCAATTTTATAAAACGGGGTCTCTACCTAGAATTAGATCAAGAGACTCTGGCCCACCTACAAAAGAAAATTTTACTGCACGAATCGGTTTTACTTTCTCAAAGAGAAGACGACGGTACTTCTGAAGAAGAACAAGAAGAGGCCCTAGAGAGTGCCATTGAAGCACTTCTAGAAGTGTCACTGGAATTATTTGAAGCTGCGGCCGCTCTCAACGAAGGTGATATTGGCCGCGAGATCATGAACAAATATCTAGCCTATCAGCAGTCGGCAGATTCATACTCAAAGCTGATAAGTGCCGCCCAAAAAGCTAACAACAAAGTTTGGGTAGCAGGCTTGGAGAAGCTAGTTGCCGACAAAAAATAATGTACAAACCGGACCCGGTTCAGTAAGAACTTGTGGAGCTGCCACCCTGAGGCCGCCAGTAGAAAGTGCGTGTGTGTTTAAGTCGAGTGGAGCTTGAGTCAGTGCTATTGTAAGAGTTGCCCAGCAGGTTGCTATCGCCGCCCCCGTGAAAGGTAATAAGCGAAGGTTGAAAGAAGCGGCCGACGTACCTGAGCTGTGAGGGTTCTTTACTGTCGAGCGTGGGCTCATAGGGCACCCAGCCGCGACCGGGTAAGTAAACTTCGCACCAGCGATGACCCTGAGTGTCGTCAAAGGGCAAGGCTCTCCTCAAGCGAGCCCGCAGCAAATTATAGTAGATAAGTTGTCTGACAACTAAGGCAACGGCTTTTCAAATAAAGCGGCAGCCCAGCTGGCATACATTGTCTTGAATCCAGCAGCGGCATAATTCACTCCTCTAATAATCAAAACCACCAATTGGCTAAGACAAGAAACCCACCGCAGTGGCGGTGGGTTTCTCGATCAAACAATAGCTAACCGATTCAACCCGGATCGCCGAGCGGATCTTCGCTGGCCGGTCTAACTCTTCGACCACCCTCGCCTGGATCACCCAAAGGGTCTTGGCTGGCTGGACGAACATTGCCAAATTGCCCACGGCTATCAGGGTCGCCCATCGGATCTTGACTGGCAGATCTAGCTGAACGATCTCCATTTTGGTCACCATACTGACCGAACAGATTCTCAATTCCACCAATCAGGCCACCTGGGTCATGCCCTGGCTTGTGCGGTGTATTTGGGTCATCATAGATGACCTTTTTTATGTCATTTAAAAGCGACAACAGACTCATTTTAAAATCTCCTTCTTTCATGCTAATTAGAAGTACCTATACCTGCAAGGTTTCGACCGGTTGTGCGGCCGTCGTAACCTTCAAACTCTTGATATTGTTGCGCTTCATCCAGGGGCACGCTAATGCCGCCCTGGGGTGCTGTCACCCAGTGCACGCGGCCACCGGCCTCACGATAATAGACCCGCCCGTTTTTGGATAGATAATATTGAGGTTCAGTGGTATCACCGGTCGCTCTCGCCTTCTGGTTTTTCTGAAATAGATAATAAACAGCGGCAGCGCCAGCAAGAAGAGCGACTTTCTGGCCGTTGGACATACCCGAACGAGGGGCTGCAGCAGTGCGACTGTTAACGTTAGAACCGTAGCTGCTGCGATTTGAGTCGTCGAGAGGTGGAAGACTACTGGTGTCAGCCGTCTTCGCGCCACCACAGGCACTTAGGGTTTGCGTCAATAAAACGCTGGTTACTACGGCTGTAGTCTGGAGATATTTACCAATTTGATTCACTTGTCCGTTCCTATGAGCGATCTAACTGGTAGCCCTGACGCACCACGAGGACACAAGTTGCAATTACTTTTGTTAATTAAATCGGAGGTTCATGGGGCAAGGAAATGGAACCAGATTACGTCCTTCGCGTCTACTCCTGCTAGTCCCCATGAGGGACATTGATGAAAAGCACTAGAGGGCATAATGCTTAAAATTACGAGTATTGCTAGCTTCACCATTGTCAGTCTCTTTATAGGACAGGCTGCCTTGGCAAAAACTGTAGACAAAGATATGGCAACAACTTTTAAGGAATCAAAGAAGTTCGGCTATCTATCTGACTCCTTGCGACGGGTTGGTAAAACCAAACAATTACATGGGGCTGGTCCTTTCACCTTCTTTGTACCTAAAAATGATGCCTTTGATGACATGCCTTATGGTAATTGGGTTGAGCTCTGGAACAACAAGCCCCAGTTAAACAAAGTAATATCAAGGGGCCTCATTGAGGGGCGGCATGACGCAGCGTCCTTCGCTGGTGGTGCTACGCTTCGCACTATAGACGGTGGCACTATAACTATTGAATCAAAAGATAAGGGTCTCTTTATCGGCGATGCGAAAATCAAAGATACTGATATTCAATGCTCAAACGGAGTTGTGCACATTCTCGATAGGTTCATTGGCAAAGATGCAGATCCTACAGGTAAAATTGAAACTGCTAAGTAGTTCAGCATTGAGTCTTGGATAGCGATAGAGATCATTTCTTCTCTAAACCGGCGACTAAGCCTACATCTGGCAGGGCTTGGCGTTTATGACTTCGGGCATGATAACGATGTGGGTACGAAGGTCTCGCAAGAATTGGCGACAGCGGCTCAGTGGGTGGTCAGGGAAGTCGACGTCATAGCACTCATCATCAGAACGATTGCGCTGTACCGCATCTGGGTTCGACGACCTGTCGTAAAAAGCAGCCTCAAACTCCTGCGTGCTTGCATACTTCGCGAGAAACTTGTCGGCCACAATTGCATCGCGAAATCCAGTAATACCGCGCTCAGGCGAGTGAAAGGCGATGTTAAATGAAAAGTCGTGCAACATCAGGGTTGCAGAGGCAGCGTAAGCCATGCCATGGGCTTCCATCCTGGTCTTGGAAATCATCTCCATACAGGGGATGCCTTTGTAGGGAAGGATATCCAGGTCAATCATAGCGGCCCCCTGCTGCGCCACCATGTCCTTGTACTGTTCGCGCACACCACTAGTATCGCCCAGTGGGACTGGGTTTCGAGTTGGTTCTGGGAAGAAACGCAGAATGACAATGTCTCCTCCGTTGGTTTGCCACTCTGCCGATCTTGCATCTTTTTCCAAGAGATTGAGCCCGGTCATGCCTGCAAAGTGCACGGAATCTATAGAAATCCCCAACTCTCGGAGCGCAATTGGCACCACGTTTTCAGGGACGCTGAAGTCCTCACTTATAGCAAACTTCGCGGGCGGGGCACTTGTGATTCGCTGGCGTCCTACAACTTTTGGAAAAGCGATGAAAGTGCCGGCGGCAGTGCCAAATGCAGTCACTAGGACGAGAAATGGATTCAAATCGGGAATCAGCTTCTTGCTCAACACGAGCCCCGCCACCATCACTATCACTAACAGCGCCAGCGACAGACCGACTCGAGCAATCAACAGCAACTGGTCCTTGAGATCCTCTTTTCCCACGAGTACACCTCACCCAAAAATCAGAGCACTTTCCCAGGTTATACCCAGTCGCTGTTTACTCAGATGTTACTTTGCCAGTTATTTGAAATTTCTGCCAGGATTTAACAAGTGCCTGAGGAGCGGGATGCAACTTGTCATAGACAATGATGACATTGGTTAGTGGTCGCCCCGCATGAATTAAAATCGAGCCGTCGTGTGCCAGTGCGCGCGACGCTCCGCTATCTAGATTCATGGCCTCATAACAGCCAATTTTTTTCATCATCGTACCGGCGCGTTCTAGAGATAAACTGCTTATAAATGACACCAGATAGAGTTTTTCTCTCGACTGAGAAAAGCCAATTGCTTGCCTTGGACCAATAGTGAGTACGTGTGAATCAGTGAAACCTTCAATGTCCGGATAGACCCAGATTTCTCCATTTCGAAGCAGTCGCGGACCACAAGTTAGAGAAAACCAGTGCTGATCCCAGTGTGGTTGTCCTTCTGCCCGCGCTGTTACCATCTCCATGTCGTTGCCTAACTTAATACCAAGAGTAGTACCATAGTTTTCCCACTGACTATACTTCATGAATTTACCACCAGCCACGAGATTTCCCATCACTCGTTGCTGTTTGTCTTTACTGAAAAAAGTGCCGTTGAGCATCACAGCTCCGTGATGCTGTGCGACATAACTATCGAATATTTCAGCACCATGATCTATGGTGGCAGTATTTGCCAAGTCAACATCATGTGGCAGCAGAATCGAGATAAACGTGTCCGGGTCAGTCATATCGACAGTAGTAAGATAGAACGTTACACCATCTAGTTTTCTTTTGGCAAATTGCACAGGCTTGCTAATCTTTGCTTTCGCTTTTACAGACTTCGAAGGTGGTGGCACGAAAAATGGTGGCGGTGGTGGCAGACCCGCTGCTTTCAACCGTTCGCGTGATGGCAACGGCACCTCCATCATCGGTGGCGGCGGCCAGTATTTGTCAGCCGCTGGTGTTGATACATCTTTGTCAGACTTCGGCTCATGAGAGCCAAAGTCAAGCCCTGTACAGCCGCTAAGAAGCAGAGCGGTCAAGGCTAGACTTACTGTAATAGTCGTCCACTTTAGTGCCATTTTGAATTGATAGAAATGAACTCTATGAATCTCATCTGTTGTTTTTTTACCTTCCGATTCAGGGTTACGATAGCACTTTGTCGTCGAGGATTTACTTACCCACAGACAAATTGAGAAAATCACAAGTGCCTCGCAAACAAAGATTTTGCACTCACCAGGCAACCTCTCAAATTGTGCAATTTCAGGGTAAACCCCGTATCGACCACTTGTCATCAAAGCTATCCTGTAAACTCACTCCCAGGAGACGCACCATAAAAACTCTTACTACATTGGCTGTGTTAGCTCTTCTAGGTTGCGCCAATCCAGCCAGTGCGCAGCAATCAGTCACCTTGAGAAAAGGCCAGCTACAACAAGCAGGATGGATCAAGGCACCCCTGAATGTTCAGATTACCGACGAGCGACCACGGGTAAGAGATTTACGTCATGGTAATGACGAGGCGCAAGACTTTGTTATCCCCATTGGCCCAGTCCCAGGTTCATCATCTGGCGGCAACCATTCGGTACGAATGATGTCCGATCACCTAACACCTTCAGGCTTCCAGACAAATATCTCTGCTCAAAAGAATTTGCGACCCTTGAATCAAGTGAAAATGGGTGGTCTTACACCGACAGCGGCTGCTCCCGCGCGTCCAATCGGCTCACCCAGAGCACCAATCGCCAAACAGAATATTTTTACAGCCCCTGCTCTAGCCACAATTAAAAGCACTCCCGTTGCTGCCACCTATAGCAAGAGTCAGTCTAGCTCAAGTCTGGATTCAAGCCAATTCCGCTCGCAGAGCGGTTTTTCCAAAGAAGTGTTGGCCCGGCTGCGCCACGCTCAATGAGTGGAGACAGCATTGTATGTACTACTTGCCATCCAAGGCAATCTGCCTTTTACGAGCTTCCTTCAATCTCGCTTCGTCTTTTGCATTGCGGTTAGTCAGCTTTGACAAACCCTCAATTACAAAGTTCAAAGCTTCCTTTTTTGTTTTGAAAACTGGTCCGACAATGTGGCAACCGCCACCGTCAATGAAAAGGCGTTTGATCGCCACTATCTTGCCATCGGCGAAAGTAACGGTGAAGCCTGGACGGCCGAATTTCGGACGATTATAGTCAACGAAAAAGACTCTAGATTCCACTGCATCAAAGCCCAATGTATCTTTGTATTTGTTTGCTAGGTCGGCCTTGGTCAGTCCAATAAGCTCGTCTTCATCCACTCCCCAGGGCACATAAGTTGCATCCAGCGAGTGCAGGGGTGAGTGTGCATAGACGCGAGTCGGCGAGCACAACGATGTGACAATCAATAGGCTGACACAAAGTCCAAGCAAACGGGTGATAATCATACAATGCTCCTTACTTTTGCCATCAGCGCCTAAAGCAGAAGCTAATAAATCGCGCTAGTTCTTAATTTGCTTCTCTAGAGCATCTGCCTCTTTGCGCAAAGCATCTGCCTCTGTCTTTTTACCAGTCTGACTGAGGAAATCACTATTGCTGCGCAAACAAAGAATTAGCACTTCAGGGCTATTCTTAAGGGTGCGAGCAACTTTGAGAGCCTCTTCCAATTCAGGGCTAGCCTTGGCAAAATCAGTGCGATCAACATCGAACTGTCCAAGCTTTGCTAGTGCCCGAGCATACTCAGAGGGAAAAACATCAGACTTATTTTTGTAAACATCCACAGCCGCTACAAGCAAGGGGCGCATTTGATCGAAACGCCGTTGATCAGAATAGCAATCAGCAAGAAGCAATGAAATTTTTGCTGTTTGCACTGAGTCTTTACCCAGCTTTTTCTTTGATACAGCAAGGGCTTTGGTTAACAGAGCATCTTCTTCTATACACATACTTCTGCCTGCCAACTTAACGGCAGTAGAAAGTATTCTTGGAATTTGCGCTTCAAAACGCAGCCGCGATTGGCTTTCTTGCACAGAAGAGTTTGTTGTCGCACCAACTTCATCAAGCATCGCTCCGAGCAATTTTGCATCTGCGCTAACCCGAGACAGTTCGATGCTTGTTATCTCAAGATTTGTCTTCTCCAGCGCCTCAGCGTGCCCTTCCCAGCTATCGTAGAGATCGCTCTTAGCTTTCAGTGTGCTCATCAGACGCGCTCTATTATCACCAAATGTGCGCGCTCTAGATTCAGCAATACTTAGCGTTCTTTCTGCCTCTGGATAATTCTTTCTATCAGTTGCACCATCTGCTTGTGACATAGTGAACTGCCAGATAACCTTGTCTAAGGGGGTGCCCCGATCATCTTCAGGGCCAGGCCACAAGGCCAGAAACGAAAAGCCCGCCACAAAGGAAAAAGCCAATACCGAAGCAATAACGGTAGCAACGGGTATTTTTTTTGCTGGTGGTGAAACTGAAGGGCGAGCAGCACTAATACTCGAAATATGTGTACGACTAGAGCCGAGCAGGGCCGTAGTAATATAAACCAAAGTATCGCGCACTTCTCCAACATTCTGGAAGCGACGGTCCGGATCTTTCTCCATACAGCGGTTGATTACTTCAACCAACTCAACCGGCAGATTGGCATCAGGCACGACCTCAGTCAAAGGCTTGGCCTTATCGCCAACGTGCATATTCATAGTCTCGAGGAAGCCAGAACCAAGAAATGGCGGCTCTCCCGAAAGAGTTTCATACATCAGACAACCAAGTGCATAAATGTCTGAACGGGCATCGATATCTTTGCCAAGACATTGTTCTGGGCTCATGTAAATGGGGCTACCAAAAACCTCTCCAGTCTTGGTCAGCTGCTGTTGCTGCCGACCGTCTTGCTTAAGCATCTTGGCAATACCAAAATCAACCAAGCGAACATGTTCAGAACCATCGTCTTGTTTGGTGACAATAACATTGGCCGGTTTCAGGTCGCGATGGACGATGCCGCGCTTGTGAGCGGCTTCGAGTCCTTCACAAATTTGCTTAAATAGTGACAGGGCTCGATCAAAAGCGATACGGCCTTTACGCTCGATTAGGTCTTTTAGACTTTCGCCCTCAAGACAATCCATAACGAAAAACGGCTCACCATCTGGTGTTACGCCGAAATCGTAAACAGTAATGACATTCTGGTGACTAAGCAAACTACATGCTTGCGCCTCTAATTTAAAGCGCTCAAGTGCCGTTACATCTTGCTTCAAAACATTGTGTAGCATTTTAATGGCGACAGTACGATCCATCAATTTATGTTTTGCTTTGTAGACGACACTCATGCCGCCTAGACCCAGAACAGACTCAACTATGTAGCGGTCAGCAAAAGTTTTACCGATCCAGGGGTCATTCTTCGGCCCACGCAAGACCGTTTGGTCGGCCGGACAGTTTTCAATGAACCCTTCGTACTGCTGAAAGCACTGCGGACAGTATTTCTTTTCAATACTGACTTTTTTGGTGCCGTCATCTTCCATTATTAAACCTTACTTCTTATAGGGCCAGTTAAGTGTATTATAAGTTAGCTTTTTCAACAAACAGGCGGTGAAGACATGGGTCGGTTTAATGATCTTTGGTTATCAGGCAAGTTCGCACTAAAAAGAAACCAAGAGGCCGATGAGTCGCGCATGCAAGAAGCTAGAGCGCGCGCTCAAGAACTATCGCCCGATATGGCGATAGATCCTAATTCAAAGGAAATCTTTAATGCCCTCAAAGCTAAGCGTGGGCAAGAAACTGGCCGCTGGCTCAATGGCTTAGTTCCAGCCAATGTTGAGAAACCCATAGAAGTGCAAGCGGCAGCTGCCACAGCTTTTGATGATGTAAACAAGTGGATAGACCTGCTCTGCGAGCAGTTTGTCGAGCTTTCTTACGAGTTTAATAAAAAGGCCGTCGGCACCAATCTTTATGTCTCATATGAGAAGCCAAAATTATTCGAAAAACGCGATGAGGACCTCTGGTACCGGCCCGTTGACAAGACTTACAAGTGTCGCTTAACAACTAGAGACTGGGCCTTGATTGTACGGGGTCACGATAGCAAAATTGCAATCTTTGTCGTGCCTTCATCCATGGTAATGGCTTTTGACAACGAATCAATTGGCGAAGATGAAATGCCTCACCTCATGGAAATTGAACGCACCGCTGCTAGTGGCGGCACTATTAACTGGTTAATCGGCGGCGAAGCGACCAACCTAGGCTCAATTTCGCCTCTGGCTAAAGAGCTGTTTGGCGATTTGATCAGAGTTTCGAGTGGGGTCATGACTGAAGCTGAGTTGTTTAGCCAAGACAAGGCTCCAACACTGGGTGAGAACGTCGCAGTAGGCTACCAACAACCAGCCGATGGCCCAAGCAAAACCTCTAGTTCTACGCAGAGTTCGACAGATGGTTCTGCTAACGATTCAACATCTGAAGCAGCAAGATCATCAGAGCATGTTATTTCTAAGGCTTGCGACATTGTCGACGAAATTATTGACCAAGAGCTAAAAAATCTATACGCCAGCGCTGCTCAAATACAGCCTGGAACCCCAGAGTCTAGCGTCATTCGTCGCCAAATTTCAGCCACTGAAACTTTCCACACCAAGATTCTCGACGCTTTCAAAGAATACACACAAGCGGCATTGGTAGCTGAGAATAACAAAACAGCTGGCAGTGCGCCAAGTGCACTGCAGAGCTTATCTAAGTAAAACTGCAAATTCAAATATAGTGTTTCAAATCAAAGTGAATGCTCAATTTGGCGTTCGGCTTCTAGACGCTTAGGCTCTGCCTTTACAGCAGTGTGCATGCCCACCAAGCGCGCTACTAATATGGCCAAATAAAGCTGACCACACAAGGCTTCTAGACACGAGCAAGCACGAGCAGAACGGCTCAGTGGCACCACGTCGCCGTAACCAACGGTAGAAAGTGTGCAGAAGCTGAAATAAATTAGTATCGGATAGCGCTCTTGATGCTCTATTGAAGTCTCATCAGCTTTAAGGTTGTCCTTGTAAGCATGCGGATTGTCAATGGCAATCATCATATGAATTAAGGCAAAACAAAAGCCGATTAGAATATAAACACAGGCACCACCACAGATGCGATTAGAGTTGACCTCGCCGGTAAGAATATCGAGCACCATAATGCGCACGATATAGATAAAAAAAGCGAGAATGGTTACCAGAGCAAGCATTTGAAAATTGGCCGTATTAAACGGCGGTAGGTTGCTGCAAAATGCCAAAGACCAGGCAACGCCAGCAGCAACAGCTAGAGCAATCGCCCCCCAATCAAACTTTTCTTCTCGTCGCACCGACAAGGTCGAAACCACGAGAGCGCCAAGCAAAATAACAGCTATGCCGATATGAGATAAAACGCTATGGTCAATTAGAGGCGCGACAAAGGTAAGCACCATAACATTGACGAGCAAAGCGTAATAATGCTTTGAATGTGGCTTGGAGCCAAACCCAGAAAGAGGCCTGGAAGTTCTTCGTGTTAAGGATGCCAGCTTAGACGACAATTCTTACCTCTGCTAAATTGTTGTTTACTGTTACTTCACTGGTCGTCTACTGGCAGTCTACTGGTAGTTCCAAGCGCCTATGCCGTATTGGTTGCCGGTATCATCGGGGCGAGCCTCACCCATATAACCAAATTTACTATTGGAGATTCGATAATTACCTGATGGCTCTTTTTTCACTGTAGTGATAGTGTGATCTGGGCGATAAACTGTGATCTGGTCATTCTGTCTCACGACCGTTCCATTGACACCATTGGGATATTTAATTATGTAGTTAGTTGGACTGGTGGGCACCATAACTGTGCCATCAGCAAAGCCGTTTTCAATGGCATAACTACCATCAGGAAACTGGTGCAAATATGCTGTACTGCCATCAACCATGGTGAATTCCATCACCACACATTGCTTGTTGCTTGGTGCTCTGGTTTTATCATAGGGGTCAATGTCTTGGACAGAAAAAACGAAGACCATATCTTGAGCCATGTCGTGGGCGCTGGCTCCTAGCTCTTGAGCTGTCCCCTTAGCAATTGCCTTAAAGAACCCTTTGACAGGGTGCTTCTTCGCCTGCAGCATTTGAGCGGCACTCTGGCCACCGGGGTTAAACCTATCGCGCACCCAAATCTCGGCCTGCGAAAGAGGAGCAGCTGGCGCATTTTGACCAGCTAATGCCCCAACCAATGAAGGAGTAGCCGATAGATCAGGAGCCACAGCTGGTTTTTGCGCCGAGTAAGGTGCAGTCGGTTTGATCGAATTTGGCGAATTAGCTGGGTTTGTTGAATTGGCTGCGCTCGGTGCAACCGTGAGCACGGGGCCATTCTGTGCGAAGGCTGGGCACCACAAATAAAGGCTCACGGCAAGCAAGCCCAATGAGACTTGACTCAATTTTTGATTTGTTGCCCGCATGTTCTCTCCCCTAGTGTTTTATGAAATTTAGAGATACGCTCTAGATTTACTCGGTTGCTGCCAGTCTCATTTTATTGGAGCGCTTGATTCACGGCCTGGGCCAGTTGTTTCAAACCCTCTTCAAGATTGCCACTAATATGCACGCGTAAGGCTCTGCGTTTGCGGCTAGTGAGAACCTGAAAATCACCTCTCGCTTGAGCCGATTTAACCACGCCGAAGCTATATTTTTGCCCTGGAACAGCTAAATCGTCGCTGTCTTCGCAGGTCAACTGCAAGACAACACCAGTGTCAGGGCCGCCTTTGTAAGCTTGACCAGTAGAGTGCAAGAAGCGTGGACCAAAGCCCAAACAGGTCGCCACATGTTTTCGATCGCGCACATTCAAGCGAATTTTCTGCATGACTTCAACATGCTCTTTACTCATCTCGATGTAATTCAGCGAGGCAAAATAGTCACCTTTACCAAGTCGACCCAGATGCGCTCTGAGCATGCCAACCAGAGTCTTCTCCTTAGCAATTTCTTCTAAAGCAGCGACATTAAGGTCATCGCTAAACAGCTTGATTTGCCCCTCTTCGAAGAATGACTTTTCAGCCGGAAGACTGCCGTTCTTTTCATACTCATCAGTCAACTCACGAGTTTCAATTTTGCTAGCCTCAACATCTGGTTGATCAAATGGATTTATTTCAATAATGGCTCCAGCTACTGCTGTGGCTATTTCAAAGCGGAAGAATTCATAGGCCAAATCAATTTTATCGCTAAGCTCAATGGTTACCACGGGGTGTCCGTGAGCAACCAATTGCGCCAAGCGCTCTTCGATAATGCTGTTGTCTAAGCCATTAAACTTAGCGTTATCGCCCTTTAGCTTGATAAACGCGAAGAGGCGATCATCTCCATAGACTTCTGTATTGGCGCTTAAGCCTTCTAGATCAACCGGAATAATAGCTTTGCCTAGTTTGCCAGTTGACTCTGCCACCAGTTGTTCTAACCAAGCACCAAAATCATGAAGTGCTGGTGAAGTAACGATGGTTAGCTTGTTGCGACCAGCTTTGGCAGCTACCCCCATAATTGTTCCAAGCAAAACACCCGGGTTATTCGGAGCATTCTTTTCTTGACAAAGAGTAGTCATCTGCTGCGCCCGAGCAAGAAATGTCTGCAAATCTAGGCCTATCAAGGCGGCAGGAACAATTCCGAATGGCGAAAGAGCTGAGTAGCGGCCGCCAATGCCAGGATAGCCCCAGAACACCCGGCGGAAATTTTCATTTTTAGCGACAGTGGCCAACTTTGAGCCTGGGTCAGTAATGGCAATAAAACGTGAGCCAGCCTCTTCACCCATCGCCTCTTTGACTAAAGCGAGAAAATGGGCCATATAAATATTCGGTTCTAAAGTGCTGCCTGACTTACTTGAGACTACAAAGAGTGTCTTTTTCAAATCGACATTGGCATCAAGATGACGAATTTGCTGGGGATCAGTTGAATCAAGTATGCGCAGGTTTGGATAACCGGGCTTGGAGCCGTAAGTGACAGCAAATACTTCTGGCGCTAAGCTTGAGCCGCCCATTCCCAAAAGTAGTACGTCAGTAAAGCCAGCCTCTTTGATTTCTTTGGCAAATTCTTCATATTCGGCTAGGGCCTTTTGCTGGTCGGCCACAACATGCAACCAGTCCAACCATTTAGCTTCGTCTTTGTTTGTCCACAAAGTGGCATCTTTCTGCCAAATTTTGTCGACTTTGTTCTCTTTCGTCCATGCCGATAGAGTATGACTGACAGCATCAGCCATACTGGCTGGCAGCTGCTGGGTGAGAGAGCTAGTGGTTGTACTTACAGAATTCATCTTGATAACTCGTCCTTTTCACTTCAGAATGGAACTCGCACTTAACTTGCTTCGTCGGCTTAGCTTACAAGACTAACTATTGGTCTAACTAACTAGGTCGACAGGAGAAAAGCTAAAAACAGCTAAAATCAATTGAAACTAGCTAAATCCCCTTCAAGATATTGCGAAACGATATCAGATTGACGACTATTTACGGCCAGACTGTTGACGCACATTAAAGATGTAGTAGCCTAACTGTTTGCAATCTGGCTACTTGGTGTATTGTTGCCAATCTAACTTCAAAGCAAATTTAACGGTATCCATTCAGGACATTATTTCAATTGACACAGTCTGAGCCAAGCCTAGCTTCAGGCGGATCTACGCAGCCAGCGTCAGCACAACAGCCAGCGCAGCACCATCATGGCGACGCTCTTCTGGCTTGGTGGCTAGCAGCAGCGATTGTCGGGGCAGACATAGGCACATCAGTTTTCTATACCACCGGGGTAATTATGCCCCTGGTCGGTTTTGCCGCCCCTTTCATCATTTTGATTGTCTGCGGTCTAATGTGGGTTTTCAAAGCCACTTATGAAGAAGGCTGCGCTGTCAGCCCCTTCAACGGCGGCGCCTACATCATGGTTTTGCAGACTGTGGGCAAACGCTTCGCCATAGTTGTTGGCGCCCTAACGATTTTGTCTTATTTAGCCACCGCAGCCGTCAGTGCCCTTTCTGGCGCCTTTTATATTGATTCAGTCGACAATATTATGAACTGGCCGGTCACCAACATTGTTGCTGCAGCTATTGCTCCGGTTATCGTCTTCGGTCTGCTCAATATAGTCGGCATCAAAGAACCAGCAATGATTGTCTTCTTCATTGCCATGTTCCACTTTTGTTTGTTGCTCTACCTCGACGTCAAAGGTCTAATTATGGCCTACGAACGCCATATTGACCTGACCCGTTTCACCCACAGCCTGGCAGTCGTCACCCCGGCACACTTCATTCATGGATTTGCTGCAGCCTTTCTCGGCATAACTGGCTTTGAATCAGCTGCTCAGATTGTTGAACAGCTGAAGACTCCAACATGGAAAACGCTTAAATATATTTACTTATCTGTGGTTATTTTAGTTGGAGTGACAGCCCCGATAACTTCTTTTTTGTGCCTTGGACTGCTCGACGCTGGTCAATTGAACGACTACAAGAACAGCCTGCTGTCAGGTTTGGCCTTTGTCGAAGGGGGCAAACCACTTCTTATCATTTTGGTAGTGGACGCTGCCCTGATGCTATTTGCAGCAGTTAACACAGCTTATGTTGGCTGTATCGGCCTCTGTACCACCATGGCTAAGCAGGGCAATTTACCAGCGTTCTTCTTGAGGCGTTGGGCACATAAATTCCCCTTCCTCCAAGGTTATCCCTACGTCTGCTTCATGTTCATGGCTATATGCGCCCTAATGATTGTGCTTCTTCCTGGACAGGTAGACAATCTTGGTCAGGTCTATGGCATGGCCTTTCTAGCAGTTATGTGCTCCTTCTGCTTTGGTGTGCTGATGCTGCGCATCAAGATGCCTCTGAAAGTTGAGCGCTCTCCCTACAAGACCAAATGGACTTTCCCCTTCAAGGGTTATCAGCTACCAATTCCACCTGCAATTGGTTTGATCACACTGTTGTTTTGTGAAATCGTCCTGCTATTTTCAGCTGAAGGCGCTAGGGGGCTGGGCTTCCAGATTCTTGGAGTAATTTTAATTGTCATGTGCTTCTATCGCATGGGCGTACTGGAAGGGCGCCTGCGCGAACTACCAGACTTACGGCTCGGTATGGGTAAGTTTGCCACGATGGAAGAAATACCTGAAGACCTACCAATATACGTACTCTGCACCGGTGGAGCTAAGGCCAGAAGCCTGGCGACCATGCTAATTAAACTGCTAGAGCGTGAAGAGCCCGGCCCCAAAGAGATTGTGATTTTCCATGCAGAAGAAGAATCTGCTCGGCGGGGCATGATGCATGAACTGCTACAACGGGTGGTATCACAACAAATTGGGCCAAGTTTCAAAAATCACGATATTGTCTTGACCACCAAAATTTTGCCAGACACGTTAGTTGATGGCCTGATTTACCTGAAGAAGGCACATCCATTCAAAAAAGTATTCATTGGCACAGGTACCGATCCTGAAACAGCTGAGCGATATGCTCGAGATTTAGAGAGTAATTTAGGTGTACCTGTGGAAAATATAGGAAGACCGACTTTGATCGACAACAAACCGACGAGATAACTCTTCACCACAACCCTTCACCAGGAACATTAGATGACCAGGACAATTTCCTTCCCGTCAGATAAATCTCTTGGTCTCTTGTTTTTAATTACACGCTCAGGCGGCCAAAGCGGTTGGTGGGAAGAAAAGCTGGGCGACGCCATTGGCGATGTGAATATACCAGCAGATGCCAATCTGCACCTGCTACTTGATGGCAATGCCGATCTCTCGAGGCTGAGACAATTAAAGCCTAACGATCTGCAGTCTATCGATTTTCGCCAAATAGACATATCTGATTCAGACTTAGAACACCTGGCCCATCTGTCAGGTTTGCGTTATCTCACTCTGCCTGATCGCAATATCACTGATAGTGGCTTAGCTTCTCTGCGCAATTTGATCTATCTCAACATTCTTGATCTTGGGGCGACAAAGGTCACTGATTTTGGTCTCCCCAGACTTAAACACTTAACTGACTTGCGCAAGCTCTATTTAGACTCAACCATGGTCACTGGCGAGGGAGTGATCGAGTTAAATCGGAAGCTCACTCGCTGCCACATTGTTTTACACGGCGGCCGCACTCTGGCCTTTCCTTTTGAATGCTCACCGGGGCGCCTGTGGCTGGCCAAAGCCGAGATAAACGGGCAGAGAGACTGGACAGAGCTGGGGACTGCCCAGGGCACGGTAGAGGTTTCTAGACGGGCATTTGTGCGTTTGGAAGTTTTAGATAGAGCAGCACTAAAAGAGTGCAACCGACTTAAACCAGATGACATTCAGTCGCTAGATTATCTTTTCCCAGAAATAAGCGAAGAAGACTGGGATTGTGTCAACCGTATAGGCGGACTGAGAGAGTTGCGCTTAGGCGGAGTCGAACTAGCAAAAGGTAGCTTGCGAGATTTATCAAATTTGCAAAGGCTGCGTACATTTCAGCTTACCTCTTGCAACATTTCAGACCAGGCGCTAAAACCAATCCAAAATTTGAACGCTCTAAAAGAGCTGCGTATCTCTCACTGCCAGTTTGACGGTGTCAAACTCGGAGATATTCTTTCGCATACACCAGCCAAGAAACTTTTACTAGAAGGGGCACATATTGACGACAAAATTCTTGGAACAATCAACAAAATCACTGATTTTCAGGAACTCTATATAGTCTTTTCAGCCGCCACAGACAAGGGTTTAGAGTGTTTGCACTATTTCCCACAGCTAACCACCCTAGTTCTGCGTATTGACGCACTGACTGAAGTTGGCCTTGAACAAGTAAGTGCATTAAAGCATCTGCGGCGCTTAGTCGTTAGGGCCGACGATGTGGCTGAGACTTTCTTCCACTCAGTTGCAGCATTGACCGAACTAGAAGAGCTTTCAATTAGACAAATTGATTTACGAGGTGACGGGCTAGCTAGCCTCTCCCACTTATCCAATCTGAAGCGTTTACATCTAAGCGCCTACAGTGACCACAGTAAGCCCAATTTCTCGACCTATAAGAAAAAGGTAAAACTAAATATTGGAGCACTTGCTCGCCTAGAAGAAATGTCTATTCGCTCTGATGGTGCCGCCATTGAGCTGT
Source organism: Candidatus Melainabacteria bacterium (assembly GCA_030696635.1). Lineage (GTDB taxonomy): Bacteria > Cyanobacteriota > Vampirovibrionia > Obscuribacterales > Obscuribacteraceae. The sequence continues at coordinate 42,592 of JAUYRX010000016.1, read as the reverse complement.
ACGATCTGCCCAAATTGAAAGTGCTAGATGCCAGCAACAATTCAGTTAGCGATAAGAGCTTTGTTGGTATCGATAGACTTACTAGCCTTGAAACACTGCACCTCAAGGGATGCAACCGCATTGGCAACGACACACTCACCAAAGTAGGAACTCTTAGCCATCTTAAAGAGCTTGACTTATCGCTCACTCGTGTCACCAATGAGGGTATCAGCAAACTATCTAACCTGCATGAATTGCGTTATCTCAACATTGCTTCGACGGCGGCTGACAATAAAGCTCTTGCTCATATCAGACACCTGCGCGAATTGCGCTTTATTGAATTTCCTAAGCCGTTGACCGACAGCGATCTACCGAACCTAAGCGAACTGACAAAATTGCGAAATGTTCGACTTGGCGCAGTGACAGATGCTGGAATGGCGTCACTAGCAAAACTAACATTTATTGGCGAGATCAATTTAGCCGGAGCGAACGTTGGCGACGACACACTATCTCATCTGCGTAACTTCACTCACATGAAGACCCTTAATCTTGCCAATACAGGCATTTCAGATCAAGGCCTTGTGTTTATAAGCAACTTCAAAGCCTTGACCACACTAAATCTAAGTGGCACCGATATTGGTGACCAAGGAGTAGCTGCGATCACCAATGTGACATCACTGAAGGCCCTCGACCTTGAAAATTGCAAGCGGCTGCGCGATAAGGGTATATCGCTGATTGCTTCACTGTACAACCTGCAATGGCTCAATCTCTCTAATACTAGAATTTCTGATGGTGGCTTATCTAGTGTTCGCAGGCTTTCTAAACTTCAGACTCTGCGTCTTTCATTCACACACATAACAGATAACGGTCTATTTGTGTTGCGTGACTTGCGTGAACTGCGCGCCTTAGATCTTGAGAATCTAGAAATTACTGGTGATGGCCTAAAGCATCTAGTCAACTGTCGCAAACTAAAAGATCTAAAGCTGTCATCAAGTAGCATTGTTGACAGCAGCATCTCATATCTGTGCGCACTGCCTGAACTGGAAGAGCTCGACTTACGAAACACACTGATTACAGCGGAGAGCTTAGAAACTCTCGCTCAGATCAAGAGCTTAAAAAAATTGGTTTTGTTGGGCACCAATATTTTGTACAAAGACCTAGCCAAGCTTGGTGCATTAACTGAACTAGAAACACTAATTTTCCATGATGTAGAAGCAACCCGCGCTGAGAAGGCCGCGCTAAAGGCAGCTTTACCCAATACAAAAATTCAATTGCTTGACCGCGAAGTAAACTACTCATAAACATCATTCACAACCAGTACTCATAATTAGTAATTTGAGGTATCTAGATGCCCACAGAGTTGCTGCAAGAGAAAATAGCCGCAGCGATTGCTTCATTTAACAAGGGTGCCCATGACCAGGCTGAAACCTTCAGCAGGCAGGCTCTAGCATTCAAAGAACCTTCTGATCTGGCCGACCGCTGGGCCGCAGAAGCCTTTGGCAATCTCGGCATGGCGTTTATGAGTGTGACCAAATTCTCCACAGCCGAACTGTGCTTAGAGCGCTGCATTAATGTGCTTGAAGGCGATAAGAATATCCACCCCTCAACTCTGGCGCAATTGATTTCTAATCGTGCCAGTTGCTTCCTCGCCGAAAACAAATTTGCCGAAGCTTTGCCTCTCTGCGAAAAAGCCTGGGGAGTGGCTGAACTGGCGGGCAAATCTAGCGATGAACAAAGACCAGTATTTCTCTCGAACTTAGCGAGCGCCTACTATAAACTCGATCGACTAAGAGAAGCTGAGTGTTACTACAAATTAGCTATAGAAGCAGCTGAGAACATTTGGGGTGACCATGAACTTGTGGCCGTTACCCAGAACAACTTAGCGAATTGTTGCCGCGATCAAGACAAGTATGATGTCGCCATTGAACTCTACAACCTGTCAATTGCCTATTTCACAGACAACGGCGGTGCCAGCCCAGACTTGGCCTTTGCCCTAAATAGTTATGCTGACTGCCTGCGAAAAATGGGCAACGAACCAGAGCTAGTCAAAGTGATAGCGAAGCTAGCCGAAGTAGAAGAGGAGCTAGAGCTGCTAGCTGACTAGAGAAATTAACTACAGTAGTTTCTCGATGTCGGCCGAAATATCGGCAGGCTCAACATTTGGTGCATAACGCTTAACAACATTGCCGTCGCGATCAACCAAGAACTTAGTAAAATTCCATTTGATGTCCTTAAAGCCCAGCAAACCGGGAACTTTGTCAGTCAAATATTTGTAGAGCGGGTGAGCATGTTCACCATTTACTTCAATCTTATCGAACATCTGGAAATCAACGCCATAGTTCTTCTGACAGAATGCACCAATTTCAGTGCTATCGCCGGGCTCTTGGGCACCAAATTGATTGCAAGGGAAACCAAGGAGACTAAGGCCTCTATTTGAATACTCTTTATGCAGTTTCTCAAGACCGGCGAACTGAGAAGTAAAACCACACTTACTGGCTGTATTGACTATCAGCATTACATTGCCCTTGTATTGCTCTAATTTGATTTCGCTTCCATCAAGGGCTTTGGCAGTGTATTCGTAAACTGTACTCATTTTCTAATTCCTATTTCTACACTATCAGGTCACGGGCACAACAGTATCATGGGCAATGACAAAAACTCTATCATTTCGACTCGGCCGAATCGTATAAGAGCCAGTAAAGGCACCATAAGCTGGCAATATCGCTGAGCTTGAGCGCAGCCAGAAGCAAGGCAGGCGCTCGCGCTGTTTACCCTGACCGGAGAGCGTAACAGAAGGATGAACGTGACCACAGAGAGCATAACCATCTTTACTTCTGATCGGCTCATGAGAGTACAGGAAGGGCGATTCGACCATCTGCCCCTGAACTAAGTCAAGCCTCCATGACTGCGGCAGCTGAACCTGGCGATCATGATTGCCAAGCACAAGAACAATGGTCAAATTCTCATGTGCAGCTCTAAAATGCTCAAACACTTCTACTTCGGCTCTAGTCATCCCATCTTGGGCATGTACAAGATCGCCAAGTATGATCAAGCGAGAAACCGATAACTCTTTGATCAAATGCTCTAAGCGCTTGAGATCAAAACTACTAATACCATCGGGTGCAAAAAAATTGCGAGAGCGAAACGAAGCAGCTTTGCCAATATGAACATCAGCCAACACCAGGGTGCAAGAGCTGGGAATAAACATTGCTTTTTGCGGTAACAAAATAACCGTTTGACCAGCAAGAACGACTGACTGAGCACCGCTGGGAAACAATGACTCTAATGCTCTAGAATCTTCGATGCTAGCATTTTCATAGCTAGATGTTAAACCACTAGAATTTAGCCTGCCTGCTTCCAAATTTAGCGCCTCATGTCTTTGGCTAGATCAAGCTGCATGCGCAAAATGCGTTGAGCTAACTTTTCAGATGTCAGTTTACCGCGCAGTCTATCGACCATTAGGGGCAGACAAAATGGGGATGCCTTAGTCAGTGACATCTCAACAATTTCTGAGCTAGCCAATCGACTCAAAGCTCCAATCATACGACTAATCTCCAAATGTCTCTCTAAGACTTCGTCATGGGCTTGCCGCACAAGTAAATTGCCCGGGTCAAAGTCAACAAATACATCGTAGAGCAACCCACTAGAGACTTGAACTTGTTTTACTGTTTTGTTAGCTCCAGGGTACCCCTGAAAGATTAGACCTGCCACCCTGGCAATTTCTCTAAACTGGCGCTTAGCCATCTCTGTAGAATTGAGACAGGCGCGAATATCATCGGCCAAATTGTCGTAGCGAAAATTTTTAAAAAAGTGGGAGGCTTGCGCTGGATTTTTTTCATCACCCTGATCGCCAAAGAGAATCGGCCTGTCCGAAAGTATTTCGAAGCCCCAGTCGTTCATAGCAATAGAATAGGTAGACGGACTGATGCGCGACAATTGATAGGCCATAAGGATAGCAATGCCTTCATTTACTAAGCGGCCTTCAAAAGGATAAACAAACAGATGATATCCGTCCCTTGACTTATATGTCTCCACCAAAATCTGTCCTAACTCGGGAAGACTTGAGCGGTTGGCCTGTAGTTCCAAAAGTGGCCGCAAGAAAGTCATTTCAACGTCGTCATATTCACCGACACTGGCCTTACTTATAAGCAAGCGCACTTCGTACGCCAGCTCACTAGACAGAGGCAGACGGCCACCCATCCAGCGCGGGATGATACCCGACTTTACAGGTGAAATTCTCACCCGCGCTTTCATTCCTCGCACTTCGACCAACTCTAAATAACGCCCTGCAAAAATGAACCGATCACCCTTCTTAAGACGACTTATAAACGATTCTTCCACCTGGCCAATTCTTTCACCTGATGTAAAACAAACTTCGATTGACTGATCTGAAACAATCGTGCCAATCGATAGGCGATGCTTCAAAGCCAAGGTTGCGTCTGAAATTACATACAGTTGCCCTTCTTTACGAATTCGTTGATGCTCAGGGTAGGCTTTTAGGGCCGCTCCACCAGTAGCAGCAAAATTAAGTATCCAGCTCCAGTCTTCTCTAGCGAGATTGCGAAAGGCATGAGTTGATCTCACCTCTTCATACAGATCCTCAGGCTCAAAACCAGTGCCCAGAGCTATTGTCACCACATGCTGACAAAGCACATCGATCGAATTACAAAGTGGATATCGGCATTCAACATTCCCTTTGCTCATAGCAATGCGGGCAGCGGCCATCTCCACAAGTTCAAGGGCATGACTAGGCACCAAATAGAGTTTACTGACCAGACCAGGACTGTGACCGCTGCGGCCAGCTCTCTGCATAGCGCGAGCAACCCCCTTGGGGCTGCCAATTTGCACCACGCGGTCGACTGGTGAGAAATCAACACCCAGATCTAAGCTCGAAGTTGATACGACAAATTTTAAACGTTCTTCCTTAAGGGCCAATTCAACCCAGCGTCGTACATCAGCGTCTAGAGAACCATGATGCAGAGCCGCTACACCGCAGAAGTCCTCACGAGCCTCAATTATGCGCTGATACCATTGTTCGGTTTGGGAGCGCACATTGGTAAACACTATCGATGTTCTTCCACCATCAATCAGTTTGATCACCTCTTCTACCATCGGCAGGCCGGTGTGGCCAGTCCAAGGTAAATTATCTAGATTAGTCGGCAAAACCGATTGCGCCACAACTTCTTTGTTTATGTTGGCCTGGACCAAACAAGACTTTGCCGTCTCATGGTCGCCGAGCAAGCAATCAAGAGCTTGTTCTAGATTGCCTATGGTGGCTGACAAGCCCCAAATACGCAAATCGGGAGCGAGCTTTCGTAATCGAGCTAGGGCTAGCTCCACCTGCACTCCTCGTTTGCTACCAATCAACTCATGCCATTCATCAACGACAACTAACTTCAAGTGTTTAAAACTCTCAGCACTATTCTCGTAAGAGAGCAAAATCGAAAGGCTTTCAGGAGTGGTCACCAAAGCCGATGGCAAATTCTCTCTCTGCTTGGCCCGACGGCTTGAAGAAGTATCACCAGTGCGTGTTTCAACAGTAAATGGCAAATCGAGATCGCACACTGGTTCTAGCAAACTCAAAGCAATGTCATTGGCGAGAGCACGCAGCGGCGTCAACCACAAAACTGTAAGTGGTAAGTGACCGCGTTTATCTTTTTTGCTGACAATCATGCCAGTAAGATCGCCAAGGGCCATCCACTCTATGAGCGGAGCCGGCCAAATAGCATAGGTTTTGCCCGTACCAGTAGAAGCATGAATGAGCCCGCTAAAACCATCAAGATAGCGTTGCCACGCCTCTTTTTGAAAGTCAAAAACCTGCCAATTCTTCTTTTGAAACCAATCAACTATTGGCTGTGAACCTTGGAGATTGGGCTCAACTGGTCGAAGATTGCCCGAAGAAGCTAACATTGAGGCCTTTCAAAAATTCTAAAATCGTATCTGTAGATACTTAATTCTAAATCTGTATTCTAAATGTGTATTCTAATTACACATTCTAGCCGCTATAGACTAAGTCGGCTCCAATTTTTGAAATAGTTGAGTACACAAGTATTAGAACATGCAACTATTTGCTTGATGATGAAGATTCTGCAGCATTATTGGAACTTGAAGGCGGCGGCCCAACGCTATCATCGTTGCTACGGTTACCGCCTTTAGTATTGTCACCGCCTTTACTATCGCCAAGATCACCATGATGGGCACCCTTATCCAAACCCATTTGCGTCGCATCCAGCGACCCGGAGCTAGGTGCAGACTTTCCAAGTTGCGACAGATCTGACCCGACTGAACCGCTAGCTCCCATGCTTGGTCCTGAATCTTGCTGCATCTTCTCCTGTTGCATAGAGTCTTGAGGCTTCATTTTCTCGTTCTTGCAACTCTGACTGACGGTGTCGTCATTCTCATCCATTTTGTGCTTAAGGATAGACTCTGTCTTATTTGGCTTAGAAGAGTCGTTTGTTTCAGGATTTGGCTTGGCTTTGATTTCGTAGCCGTTCTTATCAAAATTGACGTCAATTTTGGGATAGTGCTGAGGATCTTGCTTCGATTCGCGCTGATAGCCGCGTATAGCATCAAGCTGCTCTCCGGCAGACATCCCTTTCAGAGCATGGGCAACTTCACAGCCTTGCCTGTTGCGCAAAGCGTCAGAAACATCTGGCTTAAATGAAGACGAAGACATTGACTGTTCACCATAGTTATGCGATGCCATAGTGTTGCTCCTTTAAAAGAGAGAAAGCCAGAAAGCTGAATAGTAAGAAAAATAGAGAGGACGTTTAGTCAGGCCTGCCAGCAATTAATGCAAACTGCTCGTGAAAATGACGTGATAGCCTATTTGCCGACTTGCCTAATTGCCATAGAGTTCAAGCATGTCGCGTAAATTAGCCAGGGTATCTGCCTCTTCAATAGGCTTGTCTGGTCTGAGCCGGGCAATGCGAGGAAAGCGCACGGCAATGCCTGATTTGTGCCGCGGAGAATGTTGAATACCTTCGAAGGCAATCTCAAATACTAGACCTGGCTTGACAGTGCGCACAGGTCCAAATTTTTCTAGTGTATTTTTTCGCACATAATCGTCAACTGATTTCATCTCTTCGTCAGTCAGCCCAGAATAAGCCTTAGCAATGGGCAATAGCTTGTCGTCCTGCCAGACGGCAAAGGTGTAGTCGCTATACAAGCTAGCACGACGACCATGGCCCCGTTGAGCGTATACAAGCACAGCATCGATCGAAAGTGGACTAATCTTCCACTTCCACCAGTCACCACGTTTTCGACCGACACCATATTCGGAGTCACGCCGCTTCAGCATTACTCCTTCAACTTTGAGTTTGCGGCTATCTAACCTTAAGGTGCTAAGAGTTTCCCAGCTATCGGCCTGCAGTTCAGCAGAAACTCGCAAATGTCCACTAAGTGTGCCGCGACAAGTCGGTGTCGCATCGCATTGACCGGGCATTAAACTATCCAATAGTTTTTGCCGACGTACAGTCATTGACTGGTGCCTTATGTCTTGGCCACCTAGCTCTAATATATCAAAAGCCATAAAAATACAGGGTACTTCCGCTAGAAGCTTTTTGCCCACTGTCTTTCGCCCGATGCGTTGTTGCAAAAGAGCAAAAGGCAAAACGTCACCTTCTGACCAAGCAAGTATTTCACCGTCTAAGACCGTGCCATTAGGCAAGCGTGAAGCTGCAGTCATGATCTCGGGAAAACGCTCAGAGATTAGTTCTTCGCCACGAGACCAGATAAATACCTGGCCGTCGCGTTTGATCACCTGAGCCCTTATGCCATCCCATTTCCACTCAATTTGAAAGTCTTCAATATCGCCGAGTGTCGAAACTTCTTCTTGTATGGGATAGGCCAAATAGAACGGGTAAGGAGTCGATGACATGGCATCGGCGGTTTCTTGGGCAATCAGCCGTTCATACCACTGAGCCGATGGCTCCCAGTTGCCCATCAGGCGATGTGCCACTACATTTGGGTCAATACAACTAACATTTGCTAGAGCCTTTATCACCATCTGTTGCGAGACACCAACACGAAAACCGCCTGTAATTAGTTTATTGAAAATGAATTTTTGATCTAGCGAAAGCTTAGCCCATGTTTCAACCAAATGAGATGCAGTATCAATGTCATCAAGATTGCGCAACACCAGCAAATAGGTCTCAACAAACTCGGTTAGATCTACGTCAAGCTCGCCACTATTTTCAGGCAGAAGCAAAGCTATGGTTTCCGCCAGGTCACCGACATTGTCATAACACTCTTGAAAGAGCCATGGTGCCAAACCAGATAATTTTATCGTCAATTGCTTAAGTAGGCCTGTCGGTGCTAGTCTTCGCAGCTTACGTCCAGTAAGAAAGAAGACGGCCCAGCTTGCATCACTGCTAGAAGCCTGTTTAAAATATCTAACCAAGGCCTCTGCCTTTTCACTGGTTTTAGTTGTGCGGTCTATGGTTTGATAAAGCTCAACGAAAGTTCTCATGGACCAGAACCTATCTCACTGTTCTCACCCTCTTCGCCACTAAAAGCGGTTTCTAAAGCATGAGCATCGATACCAAGCTCAGTTAAGTAACGCACCAATGGCGGTGTATAGCCGTGGGTGACAAGCACTCGCTCAGCACCAGTAGCAGCAATTGTCTCAGTTAATCCTTGCCAGTCAGCATGATCAGACATGACAAAACCGCGATCAAGAGATCGTCGGCGGCGAGCACCGCGCACCCGCATCCAGCCAGAGACAAAGGCATCAGAACTCTTACCAAACTTACGCGCCCACAAACTATCTTGGGCATTAGGAGGAGCCACTACCAGAGCACTACGCTCCATGGTGTCTTTGTTAATGTCACCAACATAAGTTGTATGTGGAAGCTTCACACCGCAGCCACGATAAACTGTGTTTAGTGCTTCTACTGCACCATGGGTATAAATCGGGCCAATACCTTGATCAACACTCATCAACAAGCGCTGGGCCTTACCCAAAGAATAAGCATACAGAATACTCACTTTGCCATCACTAGCATTAGCCTGCCACCACTGATTAACCTCGGCGGCAATAATCTCTGGTGAAGGGAAGCGATAAATGGGCAAACCAAAAGTTGACTCGGTGATAAACGTATGGCAGCGCACTGTCTCGATTGGCTGACAGCTAGGGTCTCTCTGGGTTTTGTAGTCACCAGAGACAACACAGATCTGGCCTTTATGCTCGATGCGAATTTGCGACGAACCCAAAATATGACCCGCTGGATGAAAAGAAACAATGGCATCTTCTATGGCAATTTGAACACCATAATTTATCGTTTCAATCTTCGCCTCTTCCCCCAGCCTCAGCCTTAAAATTCCTTTTGAATCTGTTTGGGTTAAGTAAGCAGCTGAACCAGGGCGAGCGTGATCAGAGTGGCCGTGGGTGACCAAGGCGCGCTTAACTGGCCGCCAGGGATCAATATAGAAATCTCCTGAAGGACAATACAGCCCTTGATCACTGACCCTTACAAGATCTTCTGCCATAACTAATTTACTACGCTAAGAGCGTGCAGCAAGGCTTCCGCTTCTTTATTGTCTTTCGAGAGCTTCAGCACTGACTCTGCCTCACTTCTGACTAAATCGTTCTTGCCTAATGATTTAGCCACCGTGGCACATTTGAGGTGATACTCAATATTTGAGGGGCTACACTGAGTGGCTTTTTGCAAATCGGCTAGAGCCCTTTCAGGCATTTTGTTTTTAAAATAAGCTGAAGAGCGACCGAAGTATAAACCTGCGGCATCATGATCGATCCTCAAGCCACTCGTATAAGTGTCAACAGCATCAAGATAACTACCTTGGCGCAACTGGCAATTGGCCAGAACTTCAATGGCTTTCAAATATTTGGGACTACTGTTAAGTAGCTCGCGACATTGATGGATAGCCAGGCCATACTGACCCAGGCTGTAGTGACAAAGAGCTTGACCAAGAATTGCTTCTTTACTATAAGTACTTTTCTTTAAGGCAAGTATCGTCTGATAATCAGCCATAGCCAACTGATATGAGCGGGTAGCATAGTAGCAAGCGGCTCTATTGAGAAGAGCTTTGTCGTTTTGAGCATTGAGCTTGAGTGCGAGAGAAAAATCAGGAATGGCCCGCTCTTGTTTTTGCCAATCAATAAAGATTTCGCCGCGCTTTACCAACAGAGTGTCACTGGCATCAATATCAATGGCCTTGTTCATGACCTCAACGGCCTTGGCCCACTCTTGAGATCTAAGATAACCATCACACTCCGTAATCAATTCAGCCAACTTCTCAGTTTTGCTTGAGCTGAAAGGCAAATTTTTCCGAGTTTCTCCACCTGTTCCGCTACCCAAGCGGCTGCTGTAATTAAGGAAAGCAGCTAGCCCAGAAGCAGCCACAATAACTACAGTAACTATTGGCACTAGAGGTATCTTGGCCATTTAGAACCTAAAAACTAGTTTGCCAAGCAAGGCGAAATCTTCCAAGGTCAATATAATGAACCGTATAAACGAATCAGTCTTTATCATACCGGTGTAACGCAGAAGCTTATAGCAAAACATGGAAACAAATAAAAAACAGTCCAATTTCAGAAGGAACAATCAGGCGAAGATTCAAGGAACATCTTTGGCCATTGGCTTGGCAGTGGGAGTAGCCTTGGCCACAGCATTTTATGCAGGTCGCCAATCGAGCCAATCTATTGGTTCTAGCCCAAGCGTTGGGTCAAATGCGGCTGATCGAACGGGCCACGAACTGATTGATTCAGTCAGACACCCAGCTTCGAAATTATCGCTCGGTGCTGCCATTGGTGCCAGTACAATCGCCGACATCGCCCAAGAGGCTGGCTCTTGGGTAGTCAACATAGACACCACTAAAGTAATTCGTTTCGCCCCCCAGCCTGAAGTTTTTGCTTACGGCGACCAACAATTTGTAGTGCAGCAACCAGCTCAAGTCACCCAACAAAGAGGAATTGGTTCTGGCCTAATTATTAAAGCAGACGGCTACATTCTCACCAACAACCATGTGGTTGGGCGGGCCGATCAAATTAAGGTGACCCTTTCAGACAAAAGAGAATTTGATGGTCAGATTGTTGGGCGAGACCCCGACAACGACTTGGCTCTGGTAAAAATTGACGCTAAGAACCTGCCCGTGGCGAGAATCGGCGCCAGTAAGAATGTCAGACCTGGAGACTGGGCCATAGCCATAGGCTCGCCAGCTGGCCTAGACCACTCAGTCACCCTTGGCATCGTTAGCGCCTTAGACCGCTCTCTCTTTGAGATTTCGGAGCGAGGCCAGCTAATTCAGACTGACGCGGCCATCAACCCAGGCAACTCCGGTGGGCCACTTCTCAACATTCAAGGAGAAGTAATTGGCATCAACACGGCAGTAAGCAGCTCAATGGGAGGGGGGCATCAGATTCAAAATATTGGTTTTGCCATTCCCTCTGAAGTTTTTCAAGATACTGTCGAACAATTGCTTGCCTCAGGCGAAGTAAAGCGACCTTATGTCGGCGTATTAATGCAAGAGCTTTCACCTCGATTGTTAGAAGAGCTATCTTTGCCTCCAGCTCTCAAAGGGGTACGAGTAAGCAGGGCAACCCCTGGTAGCCCTGCTGCTGAAGCTGGAGTTGAGGACGGCGACATCGTTACAAGTATCGATGGCAAACAAATTTCTTCGGTAGAACAACTAAGAGCCAATGTACGCAACCACAAAGTTGGAGAAGGCGTGGTCTTTCAAGTTCTCAGAGAGGGTAAAACCAAGTCTATCAAAGTCATAGTCGGAGACTTGAAGGCTTATCGCCACCAATAGAAGAGAACTTGGCTAAACGTCGCAACCGCACCAAAGGGTACAATAAGTACTCTTAGCTACGGTTGTGGTCGATGGCCCGTAAAAGTGAAATCAAATTTCACCACTATCGAGAAATTGCAGCCATGGCAACGTGGTGGAAAGCAATTTTTCTCACACCAATCTGGGCATTCATGCTGATAATGCCTTTTGGGGCCTTTGTCAGGTTTTACATGCCGGACATGCTAGGTGTCAGTTTTCTATTTGTAGTCTTGCTCGGGCTTCTGTACTTTTGCCGCGACTTAAACAGACGCTTTGTCACTGTCACAGATAAGGATGTCTATTTTGGCATGGGCAGCTACAAACTTAGCAGCTTAAAACGCATCAAAATTGGCTACGTCTTTAAGTTCTTCAATATTTCACCGTCGCAACTTGCCTTAGATTTTGAAGAAGAAGAAGGAAAGATACGCCGTCTAGATTTGGATTTAGCATCAATTAGCGGTGAAGACAGTGAAGCTCTAGTAGATTTACTGAGTAGAAAAGTATCACAGCTAAAGATAGATGATGACGTAGAGCGCACGCTGATATCTGGCAAATCGCTGGTTGTTACACCCCCTCATGATCCGGATCACATTGAGATAAAATATCATGGCATGCGCCTAGCTGAAGAACTACCAGCAGTGCTAGACCATACTATTTTCGAATGGTCGCGAATTGTGGGTCCGATTGGCACTCTGCTTCTAAGCACGCCAGTATGGCTCTGGTACAACTGGACTCTCATGAACGCTCTGCGCGACTATACGCAGTATGAGCCCAATAAACAATTTTATGATGAACTCATTCAAGTCTTGGGCGTTGTTAACGTCGCTGCATCTACTGGTGTCTCTGCCTTTCAGCAGTTTATAGAACTGATTATAAACTCACCTTTTGTAACCATTGGCCTCGTTCTGCTTTTTGTCTACGGATTCTTTAACCTGTTTATCGCGGGGTTGTTGAGCCCAAACAAAATGACGATTACCCCAGAGGAACTCTCTCTTGATATGTGGCAGAACCTATGGTCTTACAATGCCACCACGGTTAAGTGGAATGAAGTTGAAAACGTCTCACTTCGAGCCCCTGGAGAGAGTGCAGATCCAAACCAATGGGAAGTTGTATTCACAGGTAAGGAAAATAAAAGTTTGGCAAATCTTCCTCTTTCTTCTGTGAGCGTAGAGGACAGACCCAAACTAGCGGCAGCGATTGAACGTTTCGCTCCAAAGTCTAGTGTTGAAGCACAGTTAACTGAGGCTTTAAGACCGCGCCAGGACAAATCATACACAGAGTTGTGGCTACAGTCACTAAATAGCAGTTCTCTGGTTAATCTAGATCCACTTGAAGAAGGTCATCTGCTAAAAGGTGGAAGCTACGAGATTATCAACACCCTCGCCATTGGAGGCGAAGGTGTCGCCTACCTCGCTCATGATTTGAGGCAAGTTAGCAGTGGATTGGTATCGGATGTAGTGCTCAAAGAGACATTGATTCCGGCCTATGTAGACAAAGAAATTCAACAGCAATGTATAGAGCGCTTTGAGAGAGAAGCACGTCTACTAAAGGAGCTTCAAAGTGAGCACATAGTCGAACTAAATCAGTATTTCATTGAAGATAAGCGCTGTTACTTGGTGCTGGAATATATTAAGGGCCAAAATTTGCGTCAGCTAGTTGCAGAAAGAGGGGCTCTAGAGCCTGAACTTGTGCTTGAGTTGGCTCAGCAAATGACAGACATATTGGCCTTCTTACATAGCAAGCAAATTATTCATCGAGACTTCACTCCAGATAATTTGATTATGCAAGCCAACGGGAAGCTCAAGTTGATTGACTTCAACGTTGCCAGTGAGTGCAAAGACGACGGCAAAACAGGAACTATTGTCGGCAAACATGCTTATGTGCCACCAGAACAATTTAGGGGTAAACCCTGCGAAGCAAGCGATATTTATGCTCTTGGAGCAACGCTATTCTATCTTGCAACAGGCGAAGATCCTGAACCAATTTCGCAGTCGTCACTCACCAAAGCCGACATTGGAACTGACAAGAACAATCAGTCGCTGAAGAAACTAGATCTAATTATCAAGGCATGCACCTCTATGTCGCTCAAAACTAGACTGGCAAATACATATGAATTGAACAATGCCTTGAGCGACGATGGAGATAAGAACTCGCAACCAGTTGCAGAAATAGATGCTGAAACAGTTATGGAAGAAGTTGCAAAAGAAGAAACGGGCGGAAGGATTTCAACTGCTAAAAACGGCCTTGAATCTGTGGCGATAAAAAAAACAAATAGTGAGAAGAAGACGAAACAAGCAGCGGAGCAGCCATGGCAAACATAAAAGCTTTGCAGAACGCCAGTGGTGAGTCTCAGACTATTAGTCTGCCCTATTCAGATAAAACCAGGCAGTCACTACTAACGGCCCTGCGCATGTCTATTGTGGTCTGGGGTCTTTTCCCTATGGCAGCATGCCTGTTAGGCGTTGTGGGCTTGTTTTATTCAGAGCTAATCAGCCACGACCCCGCTAACCGAATACGCGACTGCTTTTTGATAATGAGTGGTTTAGTCATTCCCACGCTATTCTTACTTGCCATTCGCAACATCAGCAAGTCATCACTATTGCTAGACAAAAACGGTATGGAAGTACCCTGCGATCTACTCTCGACCACACTCAAACCACAGTACATACCGTGGAATACTGTTAACAAAATTGCCTTTAATTCAAGCGATAAGGGCCAAAAGCGAAACCAAGATTCAGCGTTAAAGAATGAACAGATTGTGCTGTACCTAAAGCAGCAACAGCCAGTAGTGATAAAACTAGACCGTCTTGATATTGCTAGTTGCGAAAAACTATTGGTTTGCTTCGATGTCTTCGCTGCTGCCGCAGAGCGTGAATCTCTAGGCGAATTAAGTAATCTCATAAGATCACACTTACGCCAGCAGGCTAACCAGAATTTGGCAGCACTAGCCAAAGGTGACGTTCTTAGTCACACCGAGCTATGGGAAGACGAGCTAAACAGACGTTTTCGTGCCGCCGCCTTCATGCCTCTTGAACCTGGTGTGATCATGCGCAACGGTAGCTTAACAGTGCTGAGACAACTAGCATTGGGTGGCCTATCTGCAGTTTATCTGGGTCAACTTGAGAACAATAGTCTAGTAGTGCTGAAAGAATCAGTGGTTCCTGTCGATGCTAAAGTTGAACTCAAAGACAAAGCCAGAGAGATGTTTGCGCGCGAGGCCAATTTACTAATTAAGCTACAACATCCAAACATAGTGCCAGTGCTCGATTACTTTGTGGAGAATAGCCGCAGCTATCTCTTACTTGATTATATTAGTGGTCAAGACTTGCGCCAGTATGTGAAACAGAATGGCCGAGTACGCGAAGGATTAGTATTACAGTGGGCCCACCAAATTGCCGTTATCATTGATTATTTACACAAACAAGAGCCGCCAGTCATTCACCGCGATCTTACTCCTGACAATTTAGTTCTTCGCCCCGATGGCACAATTGTTGCTATCGACTTTGGCGCCGCCAACGAATTTATTGGCAACGCCACCGGTACATTTGTTGGCAAACAGTCTTATATTGCCCCAGAACAGTTTCGCGGTAAGGCCAGCTTGCAAAGCGATATCTATGCCTTTGGTGGAACTCTTTACTATCTTCTCACTGGAGAAGAC
This sequence comes from Candidatus Melainabacteria bacterium, assembly GCA_030696635.1. Classification (GTDB taxonomy): domain Bacteria; phylum Cyanobacteriota; class Vampirovibrionia; order Obscuribacterales; family Obscuribacteraceae. The sequence continues at coordinate 27,165 of JAUYRX010000016.1, read as the reverse complement.
CCTGAAGCGCTGAGTCAATCAGAGCCCGCTAAACAAATTGAATTGTCTTCCCAGTTAAATGATCTAGTTAAAAGCTGCACTGATCTAGAACTAGAGACTAGAATTAGTTCGGCAGCTGAAATAATTCAATCTCTACAGCGTATCTCCCAAGAAAAAGTATAGTGACTATGAGCGAAAACGAAGAACAAAAAGCCCAAACAGAAAACAACTCAAATGCTAAAGAAGATTCTCAGTACAGAAAGAAGCTCACCCCCGAGCAATATCATGTTGCCCGAGAGAAAGGCACAGAAAGAGCCTTTAGTGGGAAATATTGGGACTGTCACGAAAAAGGTGTCTACCGCTGCGTTTGCTGCAGCGCCGAGTTATTCAGCTCTGAACACAAATTTGAATCTGGCTCCGGCTGGCCATCATTTTATCTTCCCCTGAAAGAAGAGCATATAGCTGAGCACAGAGACATGTCTCATGGCATGCTGCGCGTCGAAGTCACCTGCAAAGAGTGTGGTGCCCACCTCGGACACGTATTTCCTGATGGCCCCAAACCAAGCAACCTGCGTTACTGCATAAACTCAGCTTCCCTAGAGCTTGAGCCGAAAGACTGAAACAATCACTGAGGCCCAAGTATGAGCACAATTTTGCTGGCAGAAGTTGACGACAACGTCACCATCTTGGTTTCTACATTGCTAACGGCCCGCGGTCACATAGTAGAGACACGGTCTGACGGCAAAGAGGCTATTGAGCTAATTAGAAGCCAGCCATTTGATTTGATGATTGTGGGAGATCAATTAAGCGACATTGACGGGATTGGCTTAATTGTCAAAATTCGCTCTATTAATTCTCAAATTCCTCTGGTATTGATCTCGAAGACTTGGCGTGAAGCAGCAGTTTATAAGCGCCTTACTCAAGATTTTAGAGTCAGTCTGGTCATTCATAGACCGCTCAAAGCAGGTTTGTTTGGGGCGCAAATTGATAGCATTTTTGCTTCTTCTGAAAAATCAATTCAATCCCATGTTGAACACGAAGAAGCAATTATCAACACTCTTCAAGGCAACTATTTAAAGGTGTTACCAGAACGCTTTGCAAAAATAGAAGCGGCGATCATCCAATCAAAAGACAATCCAGACGATGCCGCCAGTTTAATTGAAGCCATAAGACTGGCTCATAACCTTAAAGGAACAGCAGCTTCATGCGGGTTTGGAGTGCTCGGTGAGTCGGCCAGCTCATTAGAGAAGGCACTCGATGCGATCAAGGAAAATAAGCTCACTCACAACGAAACAGCATGGGAAGAAATAGATCTGATTGCAAACTTAGTTAAAGGTAACGCTCAATCTCTAACCGGTGACCCTGTTGCCCAAGTAGATAAACGGGCCTTTGCCACCATTGAAACCCTTGAAGAAATGAACGCCCCGATTCCACCACCAGACTCTAGCATTCCTTATGAACCTCAAGATAACTTTGATACCTACGATGATTCCTCATCGGTGCGGGTGATGGTCTTTAGCTCAGACGTAATGCCTGCCCATAGAAGAATCGGCCACAAAGAAACCGGCATTCCGGTGCAAGTAATTGTCAGCCAGACCCACGAAGACGCCCTGGCAAAGGCAGGAAAACTTTCCCTTGATGCAGTTTTAATTGATATCGACGTAACACAGCCAGCACCAGCTCTAAATCTGGCCCGAGAGCTGCGTTCGCTACCTGGTTATGAAACATTGCCTGTGGCTTTTCTCTCGACGTCAAAGCAACAAAAATATATCGAAGACTCTACCCACGCAGGGGCCTCACTCATGCTTGAGAAGCCCTTACAGACTGATATCTTCAATGATGCCATTGAGTATCTAGTTAATGCCAGACAAGGGGGACGGCCTCGCATATTAATCGTTGACGACGATGATGACTTCGTCAAAATCGTCTCTACGGCTCTTGGTCAAGAAGGAATGCTGGTGAGGCAACTGGCCGATCCAACAGGGTTGCTACAGTTGATTCAGGAATTTCATCCTGATCTTGTGCTACTCGACGTTACTGTGCCAATTTTAAGTGGCTATGATGTTTGTCGAATGATTCGCACCGCCGCACATTTTCAAGATTTACCAATCTTGTTCTTGACCGGGCAGACAGGCTTAGAGACAAGGCTAGCAGCCTTTGAAGCTGGTGGCGATGATTATTTGCCCAAGCCCATTGCCAGAGTAGAGTTGCTCACCCGGGTCAAAGTGCGACTTGAGCGAGCCCGCATGCTCAAAGAGCGCTCTAATAAAGATGTGCTGACTGGCCTCTTGAACAGAAGAGCATTTATGGAACAACTCAATGACATGTCTGAAGAATCTAAACGCAACGGCTTAATCTTTAGCCTTGCCCTTATCGATGTTGATCATTTTAAGAAAATCAATGACCAATATGGTCACTTAGCGGGCGACCGGGTGCTAGCCAGTTTCGGCCAACTTTTGAAAAAGCGATTTAGGGTTGAAGACTTTCGTGGTCGCTGGGGTGGCGAAGAATTTATGGTGGCATTCCGTCACATCCAAAAAGAAACAGCCTACGGCGCACTGCACCGGGCCCTGGAAGAATTAAGAGCCCTGCAGTTTAAGGGTGACCACGGCGAAAACTTTGGCATTACTTTCAGTGCAGGGCTTGTTTCATACCCAGACGACGGAAACGACATAGAAGATCTCATTCGCAAGGCCGATGAGCGCCTCTATCAAGCCAAGAAAAGTGGGCGTAACTGTCTAGTAGCCAAAGAAAAATCAGGAGCATAGGAACCTAAGTCTTGTGAAGACTAATAAAGATATTGGCTGGGCACAATCAGTATGGTGACAGAGATAGGATGGCGAAACTGCTGGTAGTTGAAGATGACGAGAACTTGCGCGAGACTGTGCAAGATTGGCTTATTTTTGAAAACCACACTGTAGAAATTGCCATAACTGGACCAGAGGCATTGGAGCAACTTAGTAATAGTCAATTTGATTTAATAGTCCTCGATTGGTATTTACCAGATATCGACGGTATTGATGTGCTCAAGCGCTACAGAGCCAACGGTGGCACAACACCAGTACTGATGTTCTCTGGTCGTGATTCTGATGAAGCCCGTCAAGCTGGTATGGCAGCTGGTGCTACAAAGTTTCTAAAAAAGCCCTTTCGCCTGCAGGAATTATCAGTCGCAATCCGAGAAACATTAGAGCCAAAGAAGACATAGACAAACTTGACTAAAACGTCATCTAGAATGTAATCGAGACCTTAATAAGGAAGTGAATAAATGAGTTCTTTAATCCACCTCGTCTGTGACTACGCCCAGGGCGACTTGGCGTGGGCTGAAATCATCGCAGCACTTTCTTGTAAGCTTCACGACGACACCCGCATACACAGCACCTCGGTGCATCCTTTCGACACAGTCTCAACCGGCTTCATCGTAGCGCAGTTAGCACTTGCTGGCAGTAAACTCCGGCCCTCTAATATGCTGGTCTTCGCCAACACTGCACCACGAAGAGATAAGAAAGAAGCAAGACCAAACAATGAAGGCGAAGGCTTGCTTTTTGCCACGCTCAAAAATGGCGTACAGGTGCTTGCTGTTAATTCAGGCAATTCACTTTCGTTTGTTCGCAGTGAGATACAAGAACTCTGGAGCACTAATGTCGAAGAGCAAGGTAGTCAATTTCGCTCAAGAGATTATTTTCCTTTGGCTGTAAGTAAGGCCTCTAGAAGCGACTTCTCGTTTATTAACCACAAGCTTTCAATAGCTGAAGTTGTGCCAGAACAGCCCAAAGAAGTAGTAGGCTACGTTGACTCTTTCGGCAATATCAAAACGACAATACGTGCTGGAGACGCTAAGTTAGATAGCTTTACACCAGGAACGAGATTGAAAATTACCATCGCCGGTCATATCAGTACAGCAACAGTGGCAACTGGAAGCTTCAATATATTGGAAGGAGACTTAGCTTTTTCTCCTGGTAGCTCTGGACACGACAAGCGCTATTGGGAAATATTTAAGCGCGGCGGCAGCGCCAGTGACGAATTCGCGCACCCACCAGCCGGGTCGCCCATCAAAATTCAACCAGCATAATCGCGAAATCCCTTAATCATCCGATGACAAACCGTTATAACGGTTGATTAAATTGGTATGGTAGAGATAACACACCTTGACCACTTAGTTATCTAGCCAAAACGCCCGAAAGACCAGGATACATGATAGAAAAACAGGCAATCGCAGATGCCCTCCCTACACTGTTGTTAGGGGCTAGCATAGTCTCACAGCCCAAGCTTGATGAGGCTTTGCTTACCGCTAAAAACCTAAACGTGCCCCTTGCACGCGCACTGGCCATGCTCAACACTGTCAGCGAGACGACCATGAAGGTCGTTCTAGAAGCAGAAGAGTTGGTGCGGTCGGACAAGGCCACCGTAGACCTAGCGCTCAAGGCATTGAGACTGGCCAGGCAGAACAATATGACCATGGAGGACGCCATTGGTGTTCTCAATTCGGTTCATAAAAAAACGCAGACAGTGCAGAGCATTGCCAATCCTCTCACCCAGCTACTGCTCTCTGCAGACTTAATTAACCCAGAGCAATTGGGGCGAGCTGTAATCAAAGCCAAAGATACAGGCATGCAGATGGGCCGTGTGCTCGTTCTCAACCGTGACTTATCGAGCTGGATGATGAACGCCGCTCTCACAGCTCAGCTTCTGGTGCGCGACAACAAAGTCACTAAAGATCAGGCTATCCAAGCGCTTCTCACTGTAGGAAGAAGACGCATTAGCATAGAGCAAGCTCTCTTTGAACTAGGTCTCTACTCTGAAAAAGCAGGTCAGACTGTTCGAATCGGCGAACTAGTATTGATGGCCGGTTTTCTTTCAGACGGCGACATGCTCGAATGCGTTGAGATTGAACTAGTCAAAGAAAAACAATTCGGACAGATTCTCTTAGAACAAGGATTAGTCACACATGATCTGCTCGAAGCAGCAATTGTTTTGCAAGACATGGTGGCAAATTCGACTGTTAAGGCCTTCCAGGCAGCCGAGGCACTGAAGCAAGTAAAAGCGCGCGGTGTATCTGTATATCAAGCTATTGCCGAAAATTATTCAGCCGCTCAAGCGCAACCAAAAGAATTCTTACCAGCTGACCTTTTAGTGCAGTCAGGATTGATTTCTTCATCTGAAATTGAAAAAGTAGTTGATGTCAAAGAAAAGAGTGCCATCAAAGTAGGTAAGAAAGTTCTCTCCACCGGTGCCATGAGCGAGCCCGTTCTCTACACGGCCTTGCGCACCTATTCGTTGTACACTCAGGGGTTCATTTCTTGCGATCAAGCAACTAGTGCACTAAAGAAATGCAAAGACGAAAATATAACCCTAGATGAGGCTCTAGCGAAGATGGGATGGAACGTTCCCGCTCGCATGCAATGGATATGGTGCTAAAGACACTTGTAGGCGCATACATAAGTTTGGGCATGCTCATTCAAGCATGCCCTCTTGTATATGCCGGTGAGCTTAGCGGAAAAATCACTAAAGCACGTCCTAAAATAGGCATCGCCCTTGGCGGCGGCGGCATGCGCTCAGCGGCTTGTGTTGGTGTGCTAAAAGTATTAGACGACGAAGGCATACCAGTTGATGTGCTGGTAGGAAGCGGTATGGGAGCAGTAGTCGGCGGGCTCTACAGTGCCGGAGTAACGCCAAAACATATCGAAGAGCAATTCACAGAAAAAAAGCTGATGACTGCTTATTTGACCATCCCTCTAAAGCTGCGCATGCTCATCATTCCTTTGTTTTATACGCCAAGATTGGTTGGTATCGAACCATACGATGGCCTCTATCGCGGTAAAAAATTTGCCACTTACCTAAATAAACAAGTACCAGAAACCGAACGCAACATTGAAGATTTAAAAGTTCCCTTTGGCGCAGTAGCAGTCAATCTACTTGACGGTAAGACTGTGACTTTATCAAAAGGAAACCTCGGTAAAGCATTGCAAGCAAGTGCAGCTATTCCCGCATTGCGCAAACCAGTAAAACTATCAGACGGCATCCATGAAGGTCTCTTTGTTGATGGCGGCGTACTCGTAAACATTCCAGTAACTGAAGCAAAAGCGCTAGGAGCCGACATTGTTATTGCTGTAAGTGTGGACGAATCACTTGGTGCAGTGACAGAGAAAGACTTTCATAAAATTGGCAGCGTTAGCCACCGAGTTATTACCCTGCACTTCAAAAAAGTAGATGCCGACCAACTAGCTCAAGCAGACTGTGTCATTCGCCCAAATGTAGATGGCATTGGCATGGTATCGACTAAATCGAGCGAAGCCAAACGAGCAGTCGAGGCAGGTGAAATGGCAGCACGTAGCGCTATCCCAGCTATTCGAGAGCTAATCGAAAAATTTCAGAAAAAGCAAGACTAACTTATCTACTTTTTACTAGCTAGTCAAAGCTGTATCGAGACTGAGCTTTTTGCTATTCAGTTCAGTGGTGTCCATTTGTATATAATTTTCGAGGCCGCCCTCAAGCAGGCGTTTTACATCGCCAACAAAACGAGCAGCTGGGCCGCCATCTATGATGCGATGATCGAAGTTTAGAGTAATCGTCATCATCGGACGAACCACAATTTTGCCATCGCGAACAACAGCTCTCTGTTCTATCTCGCCAATACCAAATGTTGAAGTTGAAACACAAGGCGGAATCAAAGCCTTAGCGCCCCACTTACCAATAGAACTCATCCCAAAAGTTGCCCCAAGATATTTTAGGCGCACAGCAGGATAACGAAGACCTAACCAAAGAATAATGCGACGGAACAACCAAGGCATATTATTGAAATTGTTTTGACGGTCAAGATGCTCAATGGCATCCATTTCGGCTTCAGAATATTGCTTCAATTCAGATGCGATTTCTTCAACCGACTTAGTATCTGGATTTTTGATAGCACCGAAAAATACAGCTGGCTGTTCACCAATAAATCTTTCGACCGTAAAGCCAGCAACAATGTCGTTAAAGGTAACGGTGCGCCCCCAAGGGAGAGAAGCCGTGCGGCTATCTGGGTGAGCCCGCTGAGCAATGGCAATGGCCTTCAGCAGTATGGCTGTGACTGTCACTTTTGAACCCATAGACTTCAACTGTGCTCTCATTTCTTCCACCCATGTCATATCGACATCGATAAACAAATAAGTTGGAACAGAAGACTTGCCAATGAAGGTGATCATATCGACCACATTCCAGCGAGGGCGGGGAAGGGAAGATAGCGAGAAGCCGCCTTTACTATTTTGTTTGTCCATTATTTCTTCCGTCAGAAAAGCAGAGATAGACTTTAAGACAAGTTTTGGTGATCAATGTTCCCTACAGTTGAGGTAGGGTGAGCAACTATATTCATTATAGGCTACCTCTTGGCTTTCGAGAACTAACCTCATAGTTGATTTACAGAAAACCTACTGAGACAATGCCAAAAATAGGCACCTCTGCTGCTAGTTTTACCTAAATTAATCTAAATTCAGCGCTGCGTATCTTCTTCAAGGGGAGCTAAACCATCGGGATCGGTAAGTTGACTCTCATCTCTATCCTCCATTGGCGTATCGCCACCGAGGCTATTACGCGATCCGGAGGCAGAGGCCACATTTGAAACCGCCTGTTTGTACGGGTCGTATTTGAGCACTGTCGGGCCAGAACTAAAAGTGGAACCAGAATTAGAATTATAGGCGCCATGGGTTGCCCCATACTGGCTTCCCGTAGGTTGAGCGCCTTGTTGTCCACTTGGGCGATTGGCGTAGCTGCCGAAACTTTGATTCAGAGGAGGCTTTGAACCCAGGCCAGGGAATCGGAAATTAGCTATGCCACTACCAAAAGTGGCAAATGGATCATTGCTCTTCGTCTCTGACTCTGGGAACGGGTTAGCAAAAGCCTTTTTAGCAGAAGTTTGAGACAAGCCAGAGCCACCGGAGGCACTAGCTCTATTGATCTTGTCTTCAACCATCTTATTCAGAGTGGCTTCTCTGCGCTTAACTTCTTCAAGACGCTTCTCTAAAATCACCCGTTCTTCACGATTCTGACCAAGCTGGTACTCACTTTCCTTTTTCAGCTCTAGGTACTTAGTATAAGCAAACCAACCACCAAGAGAGATGCACATAACAAGCACACCGACTGTGACTTCAAGCCACCTAAAGCCGTTCTTTTCTTCAACCTGAGGAGAGGTAATATAGTCGAGCTCGTCTTTCATCTCAAGAGCTGACTGGTAGCGCAAATAAACGTCTTGCTGAGTAGCTCTGCTGACTATTAAATCGGCCGCTTCTGATATCTCTTCATCAACATCACGAGGAGAGCATACTGTCAGCGCCAAAGGCTCTTCGCCAGTTAGAAGGAAGTACATAGTGGCGCCTAGGGCGTATATGTCAGAACGCGGATCAGCCCCGCCCCAATATTGCTCGGGCGGTGAATACCCTTGGGAGACCACATGGGTGTTGTCGCCGTCATCTTGATAGAGCCGGGCAATACCAAAGTCGACCAACTTGACGTTGTCTTTAGTATCAATCATGACGTTTGAAGGCTTTAGATCTCGGTAAATGACGGGAGGATCGTGAGCATGAAGGTAATGCAGCACGTCGCATATTTGCTTAGACCAAGTCAACACCTGATCTTCAGAAAAGGGTTCTTCTCGCTCTTTGAGCATATCGTGCAGGTTATGACCCTCGACATACTCCATAACCAGGTAGTACTCTTCGTCTTCACGAAAAGAATCGAGCACCAAAACAATATTGGGGTGCTGCAATTTGCTCAGCACTTTTGCCTCGCGCAAGAAGAACTGCTGCGCTTTCTCTTTGTCTTCATCGCGGAAGAAGTCATCGCGCAGACGCTTAACCACACATTTGCGGTTATCTAAATTGAGGTCGCGAGCAAGGTAGACAGTACCCATGCCGCCTTGACCGAGATAGTCTACAACCTGCCAACGGCCGCGCAGCACGAATGGGCCATCCTTGTGAGGATCGCGATAGGGTAGTCCATGCTCGAAACTGGATGTCATAAGACATTTAGTATAACAACATTTAATCTAATACAAAAGAAGATATTTAAGACAAAGTCGTCTAAATAACTCTAGACCTTCCGCATGCGCAGGTGAAAAGGAGTAATCAAGCTCTTTGGTGAAATAGTTGTCTAGTTCTTCTTTCGGCAACTGCGTGCGGCGGCCAGCCTGGGCCAGAACCTCAGAATAATCGCAGCCCAAACCACGCACCAGTGAATCATAGAGAAACTTGTTCAAAGTTTCAAAATCTTGCGCATTGGTCTCGACCCAGATTTTCCGTGCCGCCCAGACGCCAAAAACCATAGGCAGCTTATAGCGCTCAAACCACCACTGGCCTAGGTCTCTACGCTCGAACTGCTGAGCCTCGCTGCTTGCAACCTCGCGATCGGCCTGTAAAGCCCGGTCACCAATAATGACACAGCCGTCAAAAGCTTCGTCCGTCGGCCAAGCATCAATGTCAGAGACAAAATCGATAGAACTTAGATATTCAATCCCACTGGCCCCGCCAAACTCTTCGGCCAAAAGCACCTTTACCAGATTGTTTGAGGTGGCTGACGACTTAGACAGGGCAATACGAGCCCCTCTTAGCTCAGACAATGGCCTTTTGCTAAAAAACAAAACACTACCAACTGCACCGCGGCTGGCAATGCAGAGCTGATCAAAGAGCTTGAAGCCACCGTCTTCAAGATAAAAGTACGCACTCATAGCCCCTAAATCTAGCTCGCCCCGTTGGTAAGCTCGGTTTAGTTCGCCGGGTGAATCCATGGCCAACTCAAGGTTGCCAGGCATGTTTTTGAGAAATGGCAAAGTGATGGGCAGACAATTGACGAAATCAATCTGACCGAAGACCACAGGCCGATTCAATAAGAAACTAGTAATTGGGGTTTCCAGTGCCAAAATAATTTGAGCAAAAAAAAGTGGGAGTGGACCTAGAGTTTTCTAGTATATTTCTTGCGGCCGCACTCCCTATTTCAATTATGCAGGTCTAACGTCAGTCGTCAAGAGGTTAAGTAAAAAGTGGTTGCGGTAACAACAAAACCGGTTCGTATGATCGACCTAATTCTTGCTAAAAGAACTGGTGCCCATCACACAAAAAGCGATATTGACTTTCTCATTGATGGCATCATGAACGGCAGCATTCCCGACTATCAGCTGGCCTCCTGGCTAATGGCCGTTTGCTGGCAAGGCATGAGCATAGAAGAAACGGCCTGGCTCACCGATGCTATGCGACACTCCGGCCAGGTTTTAGACTTGTCGGCCATCGGACCAGTAATTGGCGATAAGCACAGCACAGGCGGTGTTGGCGATAAAACGACTTTGGTGTTTGTGCCACTACTAGCGGCCGCTGGCATACCGATGGCCAAACTTTCTGGTCGCGGACTCGGTCACACCGGGGGCACCATCGACAAACTTGAAGCAATTCCAGGCTTTCAAGTCGATATCAGCATTGAAAAATTTATCAAGCAAGTAAAAGAAATTGGCATGGCCATTGGCGGGCAGACAGCAGAGCTTGCTCCTGCTGATGGCAAAATTTATGCCCTGCGAGACGTCACTGGAACTGTCGAATCAATACCTCTCATCTGCGCCTCGGTCATGTCAAAGAAATTAGCGGCTGGTGCCAACTTTATTATTCTCGACGTCAAATGCGGCCGCGGTGCTTTTATGGAAACTGACGAAAAAGCAACCGAACTAGCTCAAACCATGGCTGAAGTCGGTCGCATATTGAAGCGCCCGGTGACAGCCGTTGTCACCGATATGGAGCAGCCATTAGGTATGGCAGTCGGTCACACAGTAGAAGTTATTGAGGCCATCGAAACTCTCAAGGGCAATGGCCCCGCCGACCTGACCGAACTGTGCATGGAACTTGGTGCCCTTTCTTTGGTGCACGCTGGCAAAGCCAAAGATAATGCTGAGGCCAGAAAAATATTGCAAGAGTTGATTAGCAGCGGCAAAGCCCTCAGCACCTTTGCCACATTGATAAAAGCCCAGGGTGGTGACGATAAGGTTTTAACAGATTACAGCTTGATGCCAACTGCCAAACACACCAAACCATTTGTGGTGCCAGGCAGCGGCAAAAAATGGCTTGAACACTTAGACGGCAAAAAAGTAGCCGAAGCCTGCAAGCTCATGGGAGCGGGCCGCACAAAGAAAGGCGACCCAGTAAACTTGGCAGTAGGAGTGATTCTGCAGATCAAAACCGGTGATGAAACTGCCGGTGGAGCGACTGCAGCAATTGTGCACTACGACACCGAAGAACAATTTGAAGCGGCTTCGAAAAAGTTACTTGAAGCTTTTACTTTCTCAGATAAGTTTGTCGCCAAACCCAAACTAATTAAGGCCAGCATTTCGTGATGACCTCGGTAAGAGCGCGGGCCTTGAGGCTGATACCCTATGGTGTATTCGATGCTGCTACTAATATGGCCATCGATGAAGCGCTGCTTGAGCTGCACCTACAAGGAAAGACACCAGCTACCTTGAGATTTTATGGCTGGGAGCCACCGGCTGTTTCGTTTGGCTACTCTCAAAAAGTGAGCCAAAGAACAGTCGAAAAAGTTCGTGCTGCTGGATATGATGCAGTACGCCGCCCAACCGGTGGCCGTGCCGTTCTTCACGAAGGTGAACTGACTTACTGTTTTGTTGGTGCCGGACCGAAACAAGATGGGATAGATTTTCGACCAGACGCTGAAATTGAGGGCGCGCCCTCATATTGGCTAGAGCAAGGCAGCCCATATGAAGGATTTTTGCCTGGCTCGATTAACCAAGCCTACAAAGAAATTTGTGACGCTCTAATCTATGGACTGCGTGAATTAGGGGTAGCAGCAAGTCTTGGCCGCAGCAATAGTGCTTACAAAGACTATGAAGACTGCTTTCAGGCGACAACTCAAGCCGACTTACAGTTTGAAGGTAAGAAAATTGTCGGCAGCGCCCAACTAAGACGCAGACACGGTGTGCTGCAGCACGGCTCAATTATGATCAATCAATCGCAGACTAAATTGTCTGAGATTTTTGGTTTGGCTGACGGAGACAACAAAGCAGTTGAACCAGAAAGCAAAGGCGAAGGATCCTTCAGTTTTTCAGAGGTAAGCAAATGTGATGCAGCGGCTGCAGAGAAAGCGGATCGCCACTGCAATTTGATCGACGTGCTCGCTGGTGGTTACGATCGCACCACCTTAGAAGAAGCTATTGGTCGCGGCTTTACACGTAAGTTCGACTGTCACTTTGCCGTCTACGAGCTGACCGACGAAGAAATGGAATTCGTGGCAGAGTTGAAGAAAGACAAAAGTCGCTATCAGATTCTGTAGCTCGTTCGCAAGGTTTACAGCGAATCCTAGACTACCCCAGCTTCGTAATTTCACGACTGACAAGTGCGCATAGCGGGTATATCTTAGGCTAGATGGTTCAATTTATTCGAAGATTTAATCTCCAATTTACTAGAGCAAAAGCTCATAAGCCCAAATAGGGCCGACCTTGAAGAATAATCCGACAACCGATAGGTTTTGCTTTGGCAGACAATCTCTTCGATCAACCTAAAGCAAAGGAAAAGGGCGACTCATCTGCCCTGAAACTTGACTTGACTGTAATCGACCCGGGTGAACGCCACAAAGAACCCCTTTCACTACTTTCTATTGCTGGCATCGACGCGAGTAAGGCAATCGCTGACGCAGGGAAATCATCAGCTGCAGAAATTGCCGTCTCCAGCCCAATCTCCAAACTCAGAGCAGAGCAGGGCAGGAAACCAGAAATGCTATCTGTAGGAAAGGAAGGTGACTCTCTCAAGAGTATCTATGAAGATGGCTTACTTAAACTCTATGACGATCCAGGCAAAAGTCACTTCGGCTTCAAATTCTTAGAACCAGGCGGTTCTAACAAAGATCGTCTATCAACTGGTGCTGCCCGCAAAGAAAGGCTCGAAGATTTAATAAAAGGCGCTGTCTTTGAGTATCGAGTCAAATTTTAGAAGACAGCAGCCGCGATGCGAACTTCGCTGAGCATCCGGCAACTAAGACTGGATAGTCAATTCAGGGAAAGAGCGCATTGTGCCTTCGCAATCTCTAGGATTTTGCACCAGGGCTCCATTTTTGCAGGGATAGAATGTTAGCGCAGCTTCAATCAGAGCAGCGCTTGCATCCTGAACTTTCGCAGCTTTGGATTCATTGGCAGAGTCAGATACTAAGTTAGTAAGTTCGTTGGCCATGGTTTCTTCCTCAGTGTTATTAGTTGCGATTTGGTTTCGAGTACGGAGTATTGGCTCCCGCGTCTCGGTTATGGAACAACAATAACAATCGGGTCGAACCGACTGGTGACGAATCAATGACTGTTCTGTGACTATTAAATGACTACTCAGCCTAAGGCAATATTCTCAACCGACGCTCTTTGCGTTTGGGCTTAGTGCCATCTTGGCCTTCCAGGACCTCTTGTAAACCAACTTGTCCGTCTAAACCAACTTGAGACAGCCCCTCTGGTGGAACAATCTCCATGATTTCGCGCTTACGCTCTGCTTCAAGAAAATCTTTGAATTGCTCAATAAATTGCTCAGGACAGATTGTCACCTTGGTCACTTCACCCATAAAGAAGTTCAGCGCCATATCCTCAGTCATCTCATGACGAGCAATCACAGGCAAGACGCTATCATTCATCCAGCGGTAGCCTTCTTGCAATGGCAAGATAAAGTGATTACCTGGCCTCAGCACCTCAACATTAGTCACACCAGCTTGAAGTAAGTGGTTTGTCAGGCCCTTTGACAATGGAAGTATACTAACTGACTTAGAAAGACAGATAAATACCTGATAAGTAGACCCTTCAGATACTTGAAACAGCTTGAGACCAGTCAGGCCAGCAGAGAAGAGGGCAGCACTCAGTTTCTCCCAAACGGCTCTATCAGCGGTGCGGTCTTCAGCATTGAATTGCAAAACGAGAAACGACTCTGATTGATCAACACTTACAGCTCTATATGCTTTCGACTCTTTAGATATAGACAAAAGTATCTCTTGATCACTGAGCTGATGGAACTGACTCAATTGCCGCCAGGTTGCACCACCAATAGTGCGAGCGTAGCTACCAAATCTTGACGAAAACATTTTGAGAAAGAGTGTTTTTGAATCTAAGGCAACAGCAGGTACAGTAGACGCTACCACAGAAGCTGCAGCTGTAGACGGTGGCTGATAAGTAGTAATGACTGAATCCTCTGTTATTGCTGGTAAATGAGATTCGAACATGCCATCAAATTTAGTGCCATAAATTTGCAGCAGAGCCCCCTAATTCTTTGATGGTTAATTTAAGGCTAATCCTAGTGCCGATGGCCGAAATGTTCAAGCCCTGCTAGCTAGTTTTAACCCAAAAACACCAAAGCAAATCCAATCAATAGGTGCGGTGCATATACATGCGCGTATGCAGCTGACAACTGTCGCAATATGCCACCAAAAAGAAAATACTTGAGTACTAAATATTTCGGAAATGGGTGTATATACACCTATCTCCAAAATAACAATCTACCTAGTTGGTATCGTTTGATAGAACCAACCCAGCAGTGGTCTACCCAAATACCTACTTGACAGCCGGTCCGCTTCAAGAGTACATTTGAGGCGCTCGGCTTTTTCGAGCCACCTGAGAGCATTGAGCACTCGGCTTTTTGCTTTCACCGGTGAGGTGTCTCTTACTAACTACAACAAAATATGCAACGGTACTTCTCTCATAGAGAGAAGTATTTCCATTCGCCAGGTCTTTCTGACATAGCGATGCACGTTTGCATTAACCATGGAGGGCTCAAAAATGAATGAGCATATTGAGGCGTCCGATTACTCGGACGTCAGCGCTCCGGCGCGGGCAAATACGATGGGAAGCACCAGCGATAATCGAACCAGCGATAAATCGCGGTGCGCTACACAAACCCTCGAAAAAGAAGGACGCTCGAACCGAACTAATGACTCAAAAGAGGACATAAATGAGGATCTAGATAATGACTTAGATAACAACTCAGAAGAATGCTGGGCTGAAGATTCAGCTAAGTCAAACCATGGTCTGTGGTCCTCAGGAGCAAGCTTCCTGGTGGCAATTTTTGGAATTCTAATTCCGATTCTGCTACCACTCTTGTTTGTCATTGGCTGTTACAAGAGACTAGTGCTGCTTTTACTGGCTCATCCGCTAGAGACATTGGTGGCAGTTGCCCTGTGCCTGTCGATACCAATCACAAATTTTAAAATGCACAAGGCAATTAGCAAAAACAAATTTGTCTTCGGCCTCAAGCCTGGTCTAGCAGCAGGGCTAGCCATGGGCACAGCCCTTACGATCGCCATCGCATGCTTAGCGGCAACTGCTATGAACACGAACTCAGGCAACTGCAATCTTGAGGCGCTAATCAACGGTGAGGATTCGTTGCTTTTAGCCAACACATGGGCCATTGGTTTGCTCTATCTCACTTCGGCTATAGCCTCTCTCCATCTGGTTCTTACAATTAGAAAGACCAAGGAACTAGATTCAGCAAGACGAAGGATACTTTACTATCTCTGCTTCGGTGCTTTGTCTGCAGCCTTTATTCTGATCGGCAGCGAGGTTCAGAACCTTGTTGCTCACTTCTATGAACGGCAAGCACTCAACACAAATCAGAAGATTAGCTTACCAGCGCTTTCATTTTTACGGCAGGCAAACAGTGAACGGCAATTGCGATTGCTCTGCGCTGACTGCCGATCTGCTGGATTCGCCGGTCTCTTTATTCCCATAAAGCAAAGCGAAGCTGAAAGGCTCTACTTCATGCTTGAAGGCAAGCCCTTCGTCATCGAAAACAAAACTGATACGGCATCTGACACGGCAAAGGTAGTGCCGATTGAAGGGTTCACTTCAATTAACAACACCTATCAAATGACTGCTGAACAACTGAAGAACTTTGCCATCGGAGCAAAAATTCCAGGAGTCTCTCTCACTCGCTCCACTATCAATGGCAGGCTCCACCCGGACAATCTCTCGGCCACATTGGTTTGGACCATGGTATTTCAAAACGAAGGCAAAGAGCAGCGCACAGCGCGAGCTGAAATATCACTGCCTGAGAGTGCCGCAATCACTGGTGCCAAAGTTTGGCAAGATGGTGAAAGCATTGATGGCAGTTTCTCTGCAGAGGGAAGCTACTCGCAAATCGCCTATAGCCAAGGGCTCGATGGCCTTCTAACCGAACTAGGCAAAGGAAAGTACCTGCTACAAAGCAAGTCACTAACCCCCGATAGCCAAGTCAAAATGCAGGTGACAATGGTACTGCCTATGGAACTAGACCAGTTAGAGTATGCTCAAATAAAGGTGCCACAAATTATTGCCAGCAATTTCTTGCTTGAGGGTGAACATAACCTGGAGCTGCTATCAGATAATAAAATTGAAAACTCAGCCCCTGAATTTACCACTGGACAAAGAGCTGACGGACTAACATTTCTATCAGGTTCGTTGACATCAGAACAAATCGAAAATTCGCCACTTACCATACTCTGCAAAAGAAACCCAATCACTGCTCTTGCTTCTTGCAAAGACAAGGGTGCCTTCAAACAACACTTCTACAAAGCTAAACCAGCCAATGCCCAGGAGAAACCTGGCAGTCCAACCTATGCTCTCTATTTGACCAGACAAATTGAGCAAACCATTGCTAGGGCCCCAGGGCGCGTAGTGGTGGTATTGGACGGGTCGGTCGAGACCTCAAAATATCTTGATCAGATAAAAGATGCTCTCAATCATATTCCTAGCGGCATTCCAGTTTCAGTAATGGTGGCAAGCACTGAAGATAAAACCCTCACTAAGCCAGAAGATCTTAAAACAGCCCTGCCCAAACTCAAGAGCGTAAATTTCAGTGGAGGACAGGAGAACCTCAAGGCAATAGTAAAGGCAGCAGAATTTGCCGGACAAACAAAAGAAGGAGTAGTTCTATGGCTACACGGAAGACAGCCAGCATTCCATAAAGACATCTATATCATTTCACCATTTGCCTTCAAACCGGCTCTGTATGAGTTTGCCTACGATCAAGCTGAGGCTGTGGACGATAAATTCTTCAGAAACCATAGTGAGTTGTCTACATTTGCTCAAGTAACAAGAAGCGGCAATCAAATTGCCGACCTGAGTAGATTCTTCCGCCGCTGGCAAGCAGGCAGGAAAGAATACAATGTGGTTTCAAAAATGAGTTGTAGCCCAATGGCCAATGCCACTCCAGTAAATAGTGAGGTCGAGAAAGAGGTCAATTCTCTACTCGCACGCAGTATCAATTCTGAGCTGGTTGCTCAAAATGCCACTGCTGAATCAGCCAGCTTTGCCGCAGCGGCTGGCATCGTTTCGTTGAACAGCTCTATATTTTTCTATCCTAATCCCCGAGTAGTAGTAGTCGGCAATGGAACATATTTTGACGATGCCTTTAAAGCAAATCAGAATGAAGTTACCAGCCAAGACGATATTTCTCACAGCTCACCGATTCTTCAAAGTGCTACTAATGGAACTATTGCACCCCAAGGTGCTGTGGCGACTGTAGTTTACGGCGTCAATACCGCTGGCACACTTAGGGTCAATAACTTGGCTAACCTCGAAGCTTTGCTTAGTTTCGGCGCCTATTTCACAGAAGCAATTCTGCTGACTGGTGGAGTTGTGAGCTTGCTCCAAGCAGTAGTGTTCAAAGGAGCCCTTTCAAAAGGAGAAACGAAAAAAGGAGAAATAGGCCGCAGTGTAAAACTATTTCGACTATTTAAGCTGAGCCGCAAGGAGTTAGTTGCCTGTGGAATAGGCTTCATCGTTGTTGGCCTAGCGCTTCCAGGAGTCATAAACTTCTTTATTGCTTCGGCGCGAGACGCAGCGCTCTTCAACTAAAAGCTGCAACTAAATTGCTCATAGAAGCGAATACAAGGGGTGATTGGGTGGCCACGGCTCCAATCACCTCTTGGCATGGGTCTTCTTTGAAAATTTTTCAGCCCATAAGATTCACTTCGCGTCGACACTCATCGGAGAGAAGGTGCAAAGCCTCAGCAAAACCTTCATCAATCTCCACCAGCGGTATCAAGACAAAAGCGCGCTCATTCATATGAGGATGGGGAATAGTCAAACCGTCCTCACTGACGGCTTGATCGCCGAAGGTCAAAATATCCAAATCAATGATGCGCGGTCCCCAGCGAATGAGACGCTCTCTTCCCATAGATCGTTCGATAGCAAGCAATCCATTGAGCAGGTCACGAGGTCCAAGATCTGTTTCAAGCGCTACTGCCGCGTTAATAAAATCAGGCTGCTCAACCACGCCCCAGGGCTTAGTGGCATAAAGGCTAGATTTCTTCAAAACACTGCCCAAATCAGAGAGTCGAGTGATTGCTTCATTAACATTGCAGACGGCATCACCAATATTTGAGCCGATACCAATATAAGATTTACTTGTATGCGATTTGCTCATATAGATAGTTCTCTCAGTCTGAGTAATTTGGGTTAGAGCGACGAAGAACTACTTCAGGAGTGCAGCCAGCCAAAATATTTGGTTTGGCGATGGCAACCTGAACAGAACGAATACGTCTATCCTCGAAAATTGCAAACACTATATCGGCGGCGATACGCTCAAGGAGGTTGTACGAAGTCTCAGTGATGATTCGCCTCACTAGTTTGTTGACTCCGCTGTAATTGACAGTGTCTTCCAATGCATCTGTGGTTCCTGGCTTTTCTAGATTAATTTCAAGCTCAATATTCAAAACGAAATCTTGTGCCTTATCTTTCTCTCCAGGATTTGCTCCATGGTGACCAGCAACCACCAAATTCTTTAGCCTAATTAAATCTGGCATTTTCACCCTCTGCTAGCTTGCGTCAGACCAATGGCTCGGTCGCCACTGCCGAACGATGGCATCTGCCACTCTCACAGTATCAATAATCTCAGCTACATCGTGCACCCTGACGATATCGACACCAGCCTCAATACCAAGAGCAACGGTGGCAGCAGTACCAAACACTCGCTCATGAGCTGGACGACCAGTCAATTTTCCAATCGTTGATTTGCGAGAGGTACCCAATAAGACGGGAAAGCCCAGAGCAGTAAGATTATTCAACCCAGCCAGCATTTCAATATTATGGTCGGCAGTTTTGCCAAAGCCAATACCAGGATCAAGAATTATCTGATTCTGAGTAAGGCCACATTGCACAGCCTGATTTGCAGCCTGTTTCAAATAGGAACAGACCTCACTGACAACAGATTTTGCATAAACAGCACTAGCCTTATTGTGCATAATAACCACCGGGCATTGGTGGTGCCTGACGCTTTCAAGCAATCCCTTTTCTAAGCCCCAAACTGAATTGAGAAGGTCAGCTCCGCAATTAAGAGCCTCTGTCAAAACTGCAGGGCGATAGGTATCAATCGAAATGATCGCATCAGAGTAGCGGCGCAGCTTAGTCAATACCGGCAAAACTCGCTCGGCTTCTTCTTCTTCACTAATAGCAGTATGACCAGGCCGAGTTGACTGGCCACCGAGGTCGACGAGATCTGCACCTTGCTTTATTTGCTCAAGGGCCAAGGAGACAGCACTGTCTGTATCAACAATGCCGTCTCCCGAGAAGGAGTCAGGAGTTACATTGACAATTCCCATGACAAATGTGCGCTCGCCGAACTTAAGCTGCTTATTGCGGATAGTTAACACCGACTATCCACGCACTAACAGGCCATAGCCAAAGCAGACGGAGCCAGCTGATCTTGCGGTATGCCAGTTCTCTTCATCTCAATACCATCAAGAGCCTGCCAGAGATGCTGTGCAGCTCTCTCGGCAGAATCAAGTGCTAGTTGAATAGTCTGGTCCCTATCGTTATCACTGTGCTCTAGTTCTTGCTCGATCAGTTCTTGCCAAACCTTGGTGTGCTCAATATCGGCAGTCGCATGAATGGAGAAATACTTGTAGCTTTTAGCATCTGCACCATAATGCTGCTTCAAGCCTACGGCTTTCTCTTTGGCAATGCGAGGCACTTGCGACTCATAAGCACAAAAAGCAGCAAGAGCTTCAATGGTTTTGCCGCTGCCAGAAATATTGCTGTAGAAGTCTACTAATTCATTGACTTGAGGAAGATGCTCGGTGTTTTCAACTTCGCTACGCTCAGCTCCCATTCCAGCTGCAAAATCTAACCAGATATCAGAGTGTGAGCGTTTGTCCGGCGATAATGCACCCAACTCATCCAGACGATTCTCTTTGATTGCTTGTTTCAGTCCACCATCGGCCAGACGGTTCTCGAGCATCTCGAGATAACCGGGGAAAGCTTCAATGTGCTTGTAGTACTGAGCTGAGTACATACGCAAATCATCTTTGGATAATAAGCCGTTAGTCCAAGCCTGGTAAAACGAATGAGCTAGTAAGTCATATTTTTCAATTCGAGCATTGAATTCGCACCAAAAAGTTTTGCTATCCATCGGTAAGCCCCCGCAGTTGGTATCACTCAAAGTTAAGTCAGTGAAGCTTAGAACACAAGCAAACATCAACTAGATTGAGCAAATCGAAACGTCAAAACGATATGAAACAAGTTTTGAAGTAAATGGAGAATTCCGTAGATTTCAAAATATAATGCCCCACCGGTAAACCGATGGGGCATTGATATTAGCTTTTAAGCTTGCATACTGGTTAGTACTTTAGAGGAAAACCACTAAAGACGACACACGGGCTGCAATTTAATAACGGCCTCTGCCGCCACCGCCGCCGCCATCGCGGGACTTAGGCTGGGAAACGTTAACTGCGATTTGTCTGCCATCAACTTCACGTCCGTTGAGAGCTTTAATTGCAGCTTCAGCTTGGGCTTGGGTCGCCATTTCTACGAAAGCGAAACCACGTTGTCTGCCAGTCTCACGATCGGTTGGGATCGCTACTGATACAACTTCGCCGTACTCAGCAAAAAGATCTTGAAGATCTTGCTGTGTAGTTTTGAATGAAAGGTTTCCTACAAACAATTTGTTATTCACGTCAATTTTCCTCTTACGACCGCAAAATCTCAGTTTATCGAGACAATTGGTCCTTTTGTACTGTACTAGTTTGGCATGGTTTTACGTTTGAAACCATAGCCAAGTCCATTTGGCAAAGATGCCTTAAGCAGTCTTTACCTAATCTCTGCTGAACCATCCAACTTAGGTGCTTTTTGAGCGACCTGAGCCTTACCCTTGACTTCACTTGAAAGATCTGTCTGGAGTTCGTCAGAGACCACACCGTTGCCTTTCGACCCCGTTGTAGGAACTTTATCCGCTATTTGCGGTTTTTCTTCATTAGACCGAGCTAAGGCAAGAGCTTTTTCGCGCTCTTTTAACAACTTGACTACCTTGCTCAGTTTACGTAGATTGGCACGAGCTTCAAATTGCTCGGTGATATCCACGTCGTGTCGTTCAATCATTCTCCATTCGCGAATGGTGCGGTCGAGAAGCGCTTTATCAATTTCAGTGTCTTTCGACTTGCGTAAAATACCAGTCATTGACCGGGCAAGAAGGACATGGCCGGTGGGGTCACCCGGGTCAAACTGTACAGCTTTAGAAAGCTTTCTATAGGCCTCTTTGAAATTACCTTCAACCAAAGCCTGCTCACCACCAAAGCGCATATAAGAGGCTTCAGACATACGCCCGCTAATGCCCTTGCCGAAGAATGCTGCATTGGCTGGCTCTCTTGAATAAGAGGTGGCCTCGTCATCATTAATTTGGGGCGAAATTGTGTCGCCACTTACCGCACGACAAGTAGCCGTTACCCCAGCAAGAGAGGTCAGCGCTAAACCAAAAATGGTGCTAGTTTTCATCGGCTTACTTCTCAGTTGCATCAGCGTCAGTATTCTTCAATGTTATGTCGGCGATGTCAACATGTTGTCCACTCTGAATATCAGCAATTTCGGCTTCTAGTTCAGCAATGCGAATGCCTATGCGGTCAATCTGAGTCAACTCTTCTTGAATTTTCTCTTGCAAGACCTTGCCGTCGATAGTTGAATTTTCAAAAAACAATGTATATGTACGCTGACCAATAGTTTGTAGATGCTGCGTCTTTTCAGAAGTTAGTGACATCACTGTCATCTTCAACTTCGCTGCTTTGGCAGCGCGATTGGTCTGATCCGCGGCCTGTTTGGTCGCCTCTTTTACCTTGTTGAAAATGTTATCTAATCCGGCCATTTCTATCTCACGCTTTGACTTTACCGAAAACCTTATCTAAATAGTAAAACCTAAACTGTGACGGAACCATCAGAGAGGTTAAAGCGCTGATGAATCAGCCTGACTGCGTCTCGCCCATGTTTGGCGGAAGTAATTACACTCATGCGCATATCGCCAGTGGCTACCATTTGTACAGGAATACTGGCATTGTGCAGAACTTCAAAAACGCCAGCCACAACTTCAGGTCTATTGGTTAGACGCCTTCCTACTACCGAAACTTTAGCTATATCGGTCTCCACCTGCATGAGAGGGTTACCCAAGCTCAAGGCAAGAGATTCAATTAACTGTTGAACCCGAGGCAAAGCTAACTTTTCTACCGTGAAAACTAGCTCTTGAGATGGCTCATCTTCGTGCTTTAGAACCATCACCATATCAGTTTGAATACCAAGCTCTTGCAAACGAGTGAAGAGTGCCGATATCCCTTCTAGTGGCTTGTTCTCGTTAGCGTTGTCGAGACTCTTAAGGGTAACGCTGGCCGAATTCATATCGCAGGAAATGCCAGCAATGGCGTATTCAGGCGAAACCACCCGGTGGGTAATAAGGGTGCCGACATCTTCTGGTACGAATGTGGAGCGCACTCTAATTGGTACTTGGTTATCCATGGCAAGTTCTACCGACCTAGCATTCATTACCTGTGCTCCCGTGGCAGCAAGTTCTAACATCTCTTCGTAGCTGACCGACGGCAATTTTCTGGCATTAGAGATAATTCGTGGGTCAGCGGTATAAACTCCTCTTACATCAGTATAAATGTCGCAGCGATCGGCGCCCAAAGCAGCAGCTAGTGCAACAGCTGTAGTGTCGGAACCTCCGCGACCAAGAGTGGTCAATTCATCATTTTCAGTCACGCCTTGAAAGCCAGCGACAACAGCTATCTCGCCGCGAGCCAGAGACGACTCAAGGCGATCGGTACGCATCTCTTGAATTTTGGCCACGCCATGCCGGCTCTCCGTAATAATTCCAGCCTGCGACCCAGTGAAAGACTTGGCTTCATGACCCATTGTCTGAATCGCCATGGTCATCAAGGCAATTGAGACTTGCTCACCAGTCGCTAAGAGCATGTCCATTTCACGGGGATTGCGCTCACCCGAAGTAGGGATTATCTGCTCTGCCAGAGATATTAGATGATCAGTAGTGTGGCCCATGGCGGATACAACAGTAGTGACTTCATGACCTTCGCTAGCGGCTTTCACCACTATCTCAGCAGCCTTGCGAATCTTATTTACGTCTGCGACTGAGGTGCCACCGAACTTTTGAACGATACGGGCCATGAATCTCGATTACTTACTTAAGGAAAAATAGATAGAAGTACCACCTGACAATGATAGCGGATGCACCAAAGCAAAAGAGAAAGGCGTTACCAAAAATACCTAATCAATTTTTCACTTTGCTGATTTAGATCTCTTGCGCTAGATCTCTTGCACTAGATCTCTTGCATAGGTATGCGGATATCTGTACCAGCGACAAAATCAAGGGCCTCATCATAACCAGCATCGACGTGACGAATCACACCCATACCAGGGTCAGTTGTGAGCACACGGGTAAGCCGCTCGGCTGCTTCAGGGGTACCGTCAGCAACTATGACCTGACCAGAGTGCAAGGAATAACCCATGCCAACTCCACCACCATGGTGCAGCGAGACCCAACTGGCGCCGCCAACGGCATTGATCATGGCATTCAAATAAACCCAGTCCGCCACAGCATCTGAGCCGTCTTTCATCGCTTCAGTTTCACGGTTAGGTGAGGCCACAGAGCCAGAATCAAGGTGATCTCTGCCAATTACAATTGGTGCTTTGACTTTGCCTGAAGCCACTAAATCATTCATGATAAGGCCCATTTTCAAGCGATCGCCATAGCCGAGCCAGCAGATGCGAGCTGGAAGACCTTGGAACTTCACGCGTTCAGCAGCTAGCTTGATCCAACGACAAAGTTCGACATTATCAGCAAAGTTGGCAAGGATAGCTTGGTCAATCACAGCAATGTCTTGCGGGTCGCCCGAAAGCGCCGCCCAGCGAAATGGCCCTTTACCTTCGCAGAACAGTGGGCGAATGAATGCTGGAACAAAGCCGGGGAAATCAAAGGCATCTTTAACGCCGTGATTGAAAGCTTCTTGGCGAATATTATTACCATAATCGAAAGTGATAGCACCGCGTTTCTGAAACTCTAGCATCGCTTTGACATGAGTAACAATGGCACGGTCAGCCAGTTGTAGGTAGGTGGCTGTGTCGCTAGCACGCAAACTTGTGGCGTCGGCAATAGACATTGGCTTGCCGTCTTTCGCTAATGGAATATAGCCGTTCAGCGGATCGTGAGCTGAAGTTTGGTCAGTGACAACGTCAGGCAAGAAGCCAATTTCAAGCATGCGAGGGAGAAGATCGGCAGCATTGCCACAAAGACCAATCGAAACAGCCTCACCCTTCTCTTTGGCCACTTTAGCCAAAGTCAAAGCGTGCTCTAAGCTGTCGGCCTGCACATCAAGGTAGGCTGTTTCCAACCGTCTTGCTATTCTCGTTTGGTCTGCTTCAATACAAAGAGCCACTCCTTCATTCATGGTCACTGCTAGTGGCTGAGCGCCACCCATGCCACCAAGACCAGAGGTAAGAACAACGCGACCTTTTAGTGTGCCAGCAAAATGCTTGCGAGCAAGGGATGCAAAAGTTTCATACGTACCTTGCAAAATGCCCTGGGTACCAATATAAATCCAAGAACCAGCCGTCATTTGGCCAAACATCATCAGGCCTTTTTTGTCGAGCTCACGGAAGTGCTCCCAGGTAGCCCAATGTCCAACAAGATTAGAATTGGCAATTAAAACTCGAGGAGCGTTGAGATGACTTTTGAAAATGCCCACAGGCTTACCAGACTGAATGAGCAAAGTTTCATCATTCTCAAGACCAACCAAAGCCTTTACTATCGCTTTGAAACAAGGCCAGTTGCGCGCAGCTTTGCCTGACCCACCATATACAACTAAATCATTTGGACGCTCAGCCACATCAGGGTCAAGGTTGTTGAGCAGCATGCGCAGAGCAGCTTCTTGCACCCAGCCTTTGGTGACTAGCTTGTCGCCATGGGGGGCGCGCACAGTAATTGCCTGTTCTGAAGCAAGAATTGCTTTGACTAGTTCGGCTCCGGAAGAAACACTTTTAGAAGTACCCGCGGTGGTGGTCATTTGAATTTCCCCTTTGCTCAACCATGAATTATGAGAGAATTTATGAAAGAATTACAGCAAATGCGGCTAAAGAGCGGCTAAGCGGCAATAATAGCTTAATTGCTAGGCGCGAGCGCCAGTACTAATTAAAAGATCAAGTTCAATCGATCCTGTTCAAATTGACATAAACAAAAGGGGCTAATTCATGGTCAAGGAATTAAGTAAGAAAGAGCCGAAGGTCGAAAAGACTTTTGAGACCCTCTCTGGCATTCCTCTTAAGGCTGTTTATACACCTGAAGATATCAAAGATTTTGACTATAAAACTGCCCTAAATGATCCAGGGTTGTTCCCCTACACCCGCGGCATACACGACACCATGTATCGCGGCAAAATGTGGACCATGCGTCAATTTGCTGGATTTGGTGGACCAGAAGAAACCAATGCCCGCTTCAAGTATTTACTCGCCACTGGTCAAACCGGTCTATCTACTGCCTTTGATTTGCCCACACTTATGGGTCTAGACTCAGACAATCCAAAATCGCACGGCGAAGTTGGAGTTTGCGGCGCGGCGATAGATTCGCTGGAAGACATCGAGATTCTATATAGAGATATTCCTCTCGACAAAATTTCCACATCAATGACCATCAACGGCCCAGCAGTGATTATCTACTGCATGTTCTTGGCCAATGCTCGCAAGCGCGGCTTTGACTGGAAGCTCTTGAACGGAACTTTGCAAAATGACATTTTCAAAGAGTACACTGCGCAAAAGACCTATTTGATTCCGCCACGCCCAGCTCTCAAACTAATTCAAGACATGATGGTTTTCTGCACAGAAAACGTACCAAGATGGAACACGATTTCAGTATCTGGCTATCACATAAGAGAAGCTGGTGCTACTGCCGTTCAAGAATTGGCTTTCACACTTGCTGACGGCTTCGCCTATGTTGACGCTGGCCTAGAAGCCGGTCTTAAACTAGATGATTTCGTTCCCCGCCTTTCATTCTTCTTCAATGCTCATATTGATTTCTTCGAAGAAATTGCAAAATATCGCGCCGCTCGTCGAATTTGGGCTAAACGCTTGCGTGACCATTACGGTGCTACCGATGAGCGCTCACTTAAGCTGCGCTTCCACACCCAAACTGCCGGTTGCAGCCTGACAGCTCCTCAACCCGAGAACAATATTATTCGCACCACTATAGAAGCTCTGGCTGGGGTACTTGGTGGCACACAATCACTGCATACCAATTCAATGGATGAAGTACTAGGCTTACCCACCGAAAAAGCCGCCCACATCGCTCTTCGTACTCAGCAAATTATTGCTTACGAAACTGGCGTAGCAAATGTCTCAGACCCTCTTGCTGGTTCATACTATGTTGAATGGCTAACCGATGAAATGGAGCGCGGTGCCAACGAATACTTCAAAGAAATAGAAGAAATTGGTGGTGTCATAGCTGGTATCGAGAAAGGCTACTTCATGAAAGAAATAGCCGACTCAGCCTACAAATTTGAACAAAAAATGCAATCAGGAGACCGCGTCTTTGTAGGCCTCACTGGCTTCAAAGAAGAAGCTCCCGGTGCCAAAATCGAAGTGCTAAAAATTGGCCTAGAGTACGAAGAAAGACAGTTAGCTCGCATCAAGGCCTTGAAAGAGCGCCGCGATAATGCCCGTGTTGAGAATAGTTTGGTGGCTCTCAAACAAGGAATGCGCGATGGTAAAAATTCGTTCCCATTCTTGATGGAAGCAGTGGAAGCCTACGCTACCCTAGGCGAAATTTGCGACGCCATGAAAGAAGTTTGGGGCGCCTACAGAGAAAACGCAGTTCTTTAGGATTCAGAGTTTGTAGCGGCAGATCTTAGTGGCAGTCTCTATTGGCATTTCGGTAAGAAGAGAGCAGGCGATCAGATGAAGAAAACAGC